>JAKSQP010000001.1 GCA_024404025.1 Clostridia bacterium
TGCAGCGGCTGCCGCTTCCTCGGCGGCTGCTTTTTCATCGGCAACCTCATTAAGGCTTGTTGCATCGTTAAGGGCTTCGATAGCCTCATCAAGAATGTTCTTTGCCTCGTCTGATGTTGCTTCTGCCTTTGCTTCTTCAAGGGCTTCCTGAGCATCCTCGATTGTATCGGCAAGAGCTTCGTCGGCTTCTTCGCCGGCTGTTTTCGCATTGTCAACTATATCGTTAACAGCAGTAATGCTTTCGGCATCTTCGAGAGCTGCAACAGCATCATCAATGGCTGCCTTTGCCTCATCGGAAACGGCCTCATTCTTTGCCTTTTCAAGCTCGACCCCGGCGTTATCCTTCGCATCGGAAACAGCCTGAGCATACTTGGCTGCTATCTGAGCCTTTGCGGCATCAACTGCCTCGTTAACGGCGGTGATGCTGTCAAGCTCTGCAAGACCTGCGATTGCTCCGTTTGCGGTTTCTTCAACGCCTGCGGGGGCATCGGCGGGAACGGCATCAAGAATGGCTTCTTCGGCCTCTTCCTTTGCTTCCGATAACTTCTGAGCGGCAACATCTGCCTGAGCATTCAGAAGAATATCGGAAAGCTCGTCATTATTCTTTGCATTTCCGGCAGCTTCAACGGCATCTGCCACTATTTCTTTAACTGTATCAGAAGAACTTTCGTCGGCAAGTGCTTCGATTGTCGCAACAGTTTCTATCTTTGCATCTTCAAAATTGGCTGCCTCTTCAATCAGGCGGTTGATTTCATAGCGTGCATCACTGATAATATCTTCAAAATCATCGGGGTCTTCGCAAGCCTGAATATCTTCTGCGGCCTTATCGAGAACAGCCTGTACTTCATCAGAAACGTCTCCTTCTGGAATAAGTGCCATTACCTCGGCAATGGCTTCGTCCTTTGCATTCTGCAATCTGATACTTTCTTCACCATTGCGGCAGATTTCCTTCATTTCGTCTTTGTCGGACGCATCTGCGATTTTGTCAAGGATATCCGCTGCCACTGCCTTTTTGCCTTCGGAAGCGGAATCGTCATCAAGGATATCCTGATACTTTGCGGAAATTTTTTCCTTTGCGGCATCAAGAAGCTCTTCTTCGGTTGTCTCTTCGTCTGACTCGCTGTAGAACAACTTAACAGCGTAATAAAGATGACCTGCATTATCGTTTGTGCTGTACTGATCCATGAAGATTATACCGTCGGGATAAGTGATCTCCTCATCATCCAGCGCACCATATCCGTCAAACACATATCCAAGGTCTTCCATATAGTCCGGCTGGCAGGTAAGCGCCATGGGTTCGTTGATGTCGGCCATAGCCAAAGTATAAACATCCGCGCCTTCATAGGAATAGAACTGCAGCGGGTCACCTGTGACTTCTTCATCGCCGGCGGCATCAACGGGAATGTAATAATTTATGGTGCATTCGTATATGGGGTCCAGGAAGCCACCTTCGGCACCGAGGTATTCAAATATGGGCTCAACATAGTCGTTGACCTCATAACGGGAAAACCTGTAGCCTTCCTTATCGTTGATTTCCTGCAGCTCCTGACCTACATATACGGCCTTGGGAAGCTTATCCACATCCAGAGTATCGTCTGTCTCAAAAACATTACCGGTAAGCAGAGAGCGGAAGCCCCTGAAGCTCAATCCCATACGGATATATGATAACAGCTGTCTGGGCTGAGTTACCGTACCGACATTCTGCCCTTCAAGTTTCTCAAACTCATCGTCATAGGTGACCATTCCGGCATCGGGAGCTTCAAGATAAGCATAAGGGTCATCCGGATACTGCACGGTAACTGATACATAATAGCTGTCAACATCCGTATAGGTAACACCGGGCTTTTCTTTCTCAGAAAATCTTGCGCTGAGATAGAGATGATAACTGCCCTCATTCTCGGTGAAATCGGTAATCGGAACCAAGTCGCCTATCTGAACCATTTCGCCTGTATTTTTGCAGTAAAATCCGTTGAATTTATAGCCTTCTTTTACCGTATCGGGATTTTCGGGGATTACATATGCGGGCTTTGCGATGACCTCATGAGTAACGGATGCATAAGCTGCAGTATCATTCTCCAGGCCGTCATAGTGGATGAATACCGAATATCCGTTTTCTTCATTGGCGGCATCGAGATTAACGGCAAACGCAGGAATCGCCGCAAGGGGCAGAGCCGTCATCAGCATCATTAACGCCAACAACAGCGCAAGGGGCTTTTTGATTTTGTTCATTTTCGCATTGCTCCTTTGATCAATTATTTTTCATTTCAGTACATATGCATACCGGTTCGGATATACATCGCAAATGGACTGAAATAATTTAAGAATTTTTATAACAAAATTTACATCTCGTTTCAATATTAACACGAAAATATTTTAATAATTTGTCAAAATAAAGCACCTGCAAAAACAAATCCGTTACGAATGTGCCGAGCAAGTCTTTATACGGTCTTGTGTCAAGAATCGGCATATCAATAACGCAGATGTCAATTCCGATTTCCTTTGTCAGATGCCGCCATTGGCTCTGTATTTCTTCATAATTTCTGCCCAACCGGTCTAAGCTCAATATATAAAGCAGGTCGCCGGGCTTCAGCTTCTTCACAAGTTTTTTGTACTGCGGACGGTCAAAATCCTTACCGCTTTGCTTGTCGATAAATATGTTTTTCGATGGTACTTGCATATTTTTCATCGCAAGCACCTGCCTGTCCTCGTTTTGGTCTGTTGATGATACACGGATGTATCCGTAGATTTCCATAATCTAAAATTCCTTTCTCGATAAGTTTCATTCCTTTCGTTTCAATAATACAAAAAGCCGTCGGAATACTGAAACACATAATGGTGTTCAGGTACTCCGGCGGCTTAATTTTTGCCACATTCTATCGGAATCCCGGCAAAATTACGCTCATTTCTTCAACCTCTTTTCTTTGATATACTTTTGTTTCGGGATTTGGTGTCCGTTTATGCTGACACCAAACGAAATTCGATGAAAATATTGTTGACTACCGAACATATGTTTGCTATAATATTTTCGGACGGCAAGTCCATTGCGTTTTTGATTTTTAACTACCCTGTAAAGTCATTTTTATGGAAGATAAATATTCTTTCTATTGAAAATAAAGCGGTTTTGGTAATAGTTGTTTATATTATCACAGTATTGGTTTGTTCAGCCGCAGATATAACATTGAAAAAATTAAATTTGAAATGGGTAGTCGGTAATTAAGAAGAAAAACAATACAAGAGGAAGTTTTTTTCAACCGAGCTTGCAGATAACATCGAGGTAACGGTAAACGGCGAAATCACCTTCAGCGGCTCCGTATTCGCATATTGTAATTCCGTTGTTCAGGCGCACACCTTCGATGGCGCAACCGAAAAGGACGCCTATGCAGTCAACGCCATGGCGGCATTTTATGAGTACTATAAGGCGGCCTGTGAATACGCAAAAACACAAGGATAAGTGACATATTAAACCGAACAGAGGCTGTGACGATTTTTCCGTTTCGTCACAGCCTCATTGCTTTATTTTTTCGGTTTCAGAATTCTGCTTTGGGCTTCCGCTTTGGCTTCGGTTTCGGCACAATGCTTATTCAATGTGCCGTTGAGTTTGTTATTGCTCCACAGATACGGGCTGTTCTCACGGAGATATTTCATCCTCATTCTGCCATATTTTCCGAGCGGCAAAACATCCTGCTCCGGCAGCTTCAGATCGGGAATATAGTAATCTCCGCATTTTATATATTCGATAGTTTTCATCGTAAAATATCGCTTCTTTATCATAACATATAAAACTACTCAAAAATCTTGGATAAATCGTCTATTACGGTGGCAAAACGCTGCATTGGTGTCAACATTATCAATAACGGGTCTCCCTCACGGATACGCATTGTGCGGCGGATTTCCTTTGGGATAACGATTCTGCCGAGGTCATCTATTCTTCTGACGATTCCTGTTGCTTTCATAAAAATCTCTCTCCTTGTGAATTCTGCGTTTTGGATTTGCTTTGTTATTGTTTGTCATAAATTGCGGTTTATTCCGAAAATATTCAAATATTCAAAGTTGATTTTTGCGGCTGCGATAATAATATCTCATGGCTGAACATTGTGATTTAAGACTTGATTTCTATTTTTAACAAGTATAAAATAATATCAAATTTAATTTCGGGAGCTTTAATAATGATTTTCAAAAGATTAATGGCATTGATTTTTTCACTTATTATGTTCATAAACTGTGCAGCGGGAAAAACGGAATATAATTTCCCGGTAACTGTTCAGGGAGCCATATTCGGCGGCAGCGCCGATGATGAAATTCCGCTGAATCTGAAGTTTGATACGGGATGGATCACGAAAGCGGACAACTGCACATATAACGGAAACCTTGCGGCGTTTTCGGCAATTCTCTGCGCAGACAGCTATTTCCGTGCGAAAGACATCAGCAAAGGTACGGTCAACAGAGTCCTTGCCGGAGAAGAAGAGAGTTATTCCTCGGCGGCGCTGCTTGAAAAGCTTGGATATACGGATGTCAGATTCATTGAAACATATAAACAGAAGCAGTATGCAGCCGACACCAATGACAGCGCAACTTTTTTGATCGGATATAAGAATGTTGATGAAGAATTTGATTCATACATAATCGTTATGAGAGGCTGTTTCTCAATAGGTGAAAGACTGAGCGCATTTGATTTGGGCTGCGATTCGGAGAGCTATACAGCTCTTACGGGTGAGCACGGAGAGTGGATAAACCGAAACCGTTTCAAGAGCTATGACATTGCCGCAGAGAGAGCGAAAGAATTCATCGGCGCTTATATGGAAGAACACGGAAGCGAAAACCGTGAAGATGCGGTGCTTCTGACGGGCCATTCACGAGGCGCATCGCTTGCCGGTATTATCGGCGCCGATTTTGAAAATGATGAAACAATAAAATCATATACATATACTTTCAATTCAACGCCGGTTACGACTGACAGCGATGCGAAAAAATACAAAACAGTTTTTAATCTGTTTGATGAAAACGATTACTACATAAATCCGTTTCCGTTTGCCGATGAGCATTTTATGCGTTATGGAAGAGATATAAGCATCAACATTTCAAAGTGCGGAACGATTCGGAAAAAAATCTCATCAGTTAAAGGCAGAGATGATTACGCCTGCCTTTCACCGTCGGTAAAAAAAGAATATGACAGCATTTTCGCCGAACGCTTTTCCGGCAGAGCCTCGCTTTATGAAATGAAATCCGCTGCCGAAACTTATAATTCATACGAAGAAGCATCGGCAAGGCTGGAAGAACTTAAAGCCTTTATTTCGGGACTTGCGGTTTCGGATTTCTGCAAGGTATCCGATATTTCGGAAAGCAGCGGTAAATATGAGATAGATATAAGCTATTGCGGAACGGCGCTTCTTTTCGGATTTGCCCAGATCCAGGCTTACGGCAGCCCCGCATTCGATGCTGTGATGTCTTTGTTTAAAGATGATGCGGCCGGCTGCAGAATGGCAGAAATCATTTTTGAAAACCTTGTTCAGATAAGCGTAGGGCATCTGCTTGCTAACGGTTATGCCATGAGCAAATCCATCCTGTTTAAATTTTGAATAATCGCTGATTTTAAAAAGCAAACGGGTCTGCGCCGATGGGCAGACCCGTTTTTATATATTCCGGTTTGTTTTGATCGCTTTATTGCTTGGATTTTGCCTTGTCCGTGAGGATCTTTCTGTCAACCATTCCGAGCTTTCCTGCCTGGGGAAGCATGGTCAGAGGCAGGGTGAACTGGTCAAAGCCGTTGTCCGCAAGGGTAGTGCCCGAAACAGCTTCCTTGAGCGCTTCAATGCCGTCTGCTTTTTTGAGAAAATCAACAAATGATTCTCCTTTGCTCTGTGAGCCGTATGTTACGGAGCTGCCGAGAAAAATAATCTTTTTGCCTTTCAGTCTGCTGTTCTTTTTTCTTTCCGTCAAACAAACGGAATATTTTATACTGTTTCCGTTCATAAAATCACTTCCGGAATGATTTTACCATATATTGAATGAAATTTCCATCTGATATTTTGCTTTTTTATTGACATTTATCCTTGCGTTATTATATTATTTTTTTATAAAAATTTCTTCGGAGGACGGAAAAATGAATTTTGAAAATGTTGTTTTCAGACGCCTTTTTTCACTCAATATGAGAAAAAAGCTTCGCATAAGACTTGCGGAAATGAGCTTTGAAAATGATTTTACGGTTACGGAAAGAGGCAATCTTTATCCTTTGATTTCAATTTCCGGAAACACTTATGAAAAAATCGAAAACGGCGTTTATTCCGTCAGAGGGGGAAGCTTTAAAAGGCTGATATGCGAGCATTTTCCTTTTGCCGAATACAGCATGAATATCCTTATGCTTTCGGGAAAAGCCGGTTTTTCGTTTTATAAAAATGATACCGTTATTGATTTATATATCGAAAGCGTTCAGGGCGGTTATAAAGCGGCGTATTCGGTCAACGGAAAAGTCACCCATGCCGACATTTTTGTTCCGTCGGATGCGCAGAGCGTTTCATTCGGCGCAAGAGGCAAAACGGTTGATATTTATTATTCCGTAAACGGTCATTATAGCCTGTCCGGAAGCGTTGATATTCCGGAGCTTGAATCTGCCTGCGATTATCCGTTTCCGTTCAAGGCTCTGTTTTTCTGCGAAGCGGAATGCTTTGAAACGGATAAAATTGAAGCATATCTTGACAACGGGCTTGCGCTTGCCGATATAAAGCCGATAAGATATACCGACGGCAGTCTGCTTATGAAAGCCGGAAAAATTTATTTCACAATGTCATCCCGCCTCGGAGCCGGCGGCTATCAATCCGTTATATCGTGGATTCCCGGAACAAGCGAGTTCCGGCTTGAGGGAGCGGTTTTCTTTGATGTAAGCAAAAAGGGAAAAATCAGCGGAGATGTTGCTTCCTGCATTCTTTATGACAGAGAAAAAGAGGAGTATCTTATATGGATGTGCGCATTCAGCAGCGGCCATATACTCGGCTTCGGAAGAACGGACAGCGATATTCTTCATTCCGTTTCGATTATCGACATTACTCTGATGAATCAAAAAGACGGCGCTTCAGAAACTGAATTCTACGGCCTTGATGGCGATGAAGACCCTGATTTCTATTATGACGAAAAAAAGAAAAAATGGTATCTTTCCGTCTGCCGTTTAAGGTGGTTTAACGATAAAAAAACATATTCCTATGTGAAATTTGAATCCGATGATCCGTTTTCGGGATATGAGTTTTATGCGGCAACCGGCAAAACCGGCGAAACAGGCGGCATGACAACGGAAATTGACGGAAAAAGATATTTTGTCTGCGGGGCGGAAATGTCCGAAACCTCAAAATACAGAATCTACGATGCGGACACATTGCAGATGATTACCGAGGCTGAATATGATTATCCGGACGGCGGCTTCAGAGGTTGGGGAACGGTCTTTCCCGTTAAATCGGGAAACCGTCAGAGAGTTATTCAGATCACCTTTGACAGAGTTCTCGGAAGCGATTTTAACTGGAGCTACGGTAATCTTTATGCCTTTGAAGCAATCGAAAAAAATAAGCGGGTGTTATTATGACTGATATATTTATTGTTCTGACCGTCAGTATTGCCGTTAGCTATGGCTGGGGAATGCGCGGCACTCTTCTCGGAGGATTAAGGGGAGCCGTGCTTCCGGGAGCGCTGCTCGGAATGTTTCTTGCGGTTTTTTCGGGGAATAAAATAATTGCGGAGAATTTTTTCATTTTTGCGGCGGCGGGAGCTTCCGCAATGGCGTTCGGAGGCTCGGAAACCTACGGACAGACTCTGGGATTCATAGTTCACCGGAACGGCGATGATTATGATCCGAAAAAAGGATATATTGCGGTGTTTCTCAAGGGCGCTCTCTGGCAGGGGATTGCGGGAGTGATTCTCGGAATCGCCTTTTCCGCAGTCGGAGGAAAATACTATAACGGTTTTGATATTATTGCCGTTACTGCGCTCATTCCGTTTGTTTCTTTTATCGGTGAACAGATTTTTAACAAGCCTTATAATAAAGAAGAAAAAAGGTTTCCTCGGATCTATTTTTCTCTCGACAGAAGAGAGGAATGGGGAGGTAATCTGCTTGTTCTTCTGATGTTTCTCGTTTTCACTTTCGTCAGAAAAGATTTTTATGCTTTCTTTTTCGGAATCGTCGGAATTATCGGCGGAGGAGCGGGATTTTCGCTCGGAATGCTTCTTTTTGATCTCATAAGCAATCCACGAAAAAACGGCAGATTTTTCGCCGGAAAATATAATGATTATTTCAGCGGCTGGAAAGCAATGGAATTCACCTTCGGTGCAGTTGCCGGTCTTGCTTTTGCAATATATTTTATTGCAACAAAGGATACGATGCTTGCCGAAAGAATCTGCAATGTAAGAGAGGGTGAGCCGGTAATATCAAGCCCGCTTACCCCTTATTCACAGCTTCTCTCGTTTGTTTCTCTCGCCCTTGTTCCGGTTATTAAAATTTTCACCATCTTTGAGGATAAACTCGGAGATTACACCGTTGACCATATTGAAAGGCCGGTCCTTTATGTTTTCCCGATGATGCTTGCTCTTTCGGGATGTGAGCTTTCGGCAAAGCTCAATGCCTTTGCGCTCATCGTTTTCTTTGCATCCGAAAAGGTCGTTTTTGAGCGCAACAAAAAAGCGGTATCTTCAAGAAAAATCATTCTCGGAATTATTTTCGGAATATGCACTTTTGCATCGGTTCTGCTTTGCATTTTTGCCGAAATTCCGTTCATTGCATATATTCTTATGTATACTGTGTTTTATCTTGCTGCCGATAATGTTCCGCTCAAAAAGCCGAAGAAAAGCGGAATTTCCGTGCTTACTTATTTTGTGATTCAGACGCTGTTTCTGATCATCACGGTTATTCTGATATGAGGTGAACGGTGATGAACAGGCTTTATAACAAATTCAGTATCGGAGCGGAAAAACCTTTTACTCTGATTCATTTTTCCGATATTCATCTGACCGAAACCTTACCCGGGGATGATGAAAAATTAAAGGAGCTTGCCGCAAAGCGCAGGCTGAAATATACATTTTCGGAAACTGTTCTCGAAGAAATTGAAAAGGTCAATAACGAAACCGACGGTCTGCTTCTTATTACGGGAGATATGATGGATTTCAATTCTTTGGGTAATTTTGAAAAAATCCGCCGTTTTACAGAAAAAAATAACTGCCTGTTTGTGGCAGGCAATCATGATTTCAGGCTCTTCGGCGGCATGGAATACGATGTGCCGGAAATGAGAAAAAGAAATCTTCCCGCCGTGCAGGCAATGTTTCGCAATGATATAAGATTTTTTTCAAAGGTCATCAACGGAGTAAATATAGTCGGCATTGACAACTGCTATTACAGATTTGAAGAATATCAGTTTGAACGCCTCAAGGAAGAGGCAAAAAAGGGTCTGCCGATAATTCTCGCAATGCACGTTCCTTTTTATACGCAGGAAACCTATGATCTCGTCGTAAGGGGAAAGCGCAAATATGCGAGCCAGATATGCGTTCCCGAAGAGAAGATGGCGGAATATCCTCCCGAAAGGTATCTTCAGCAGAAAGAGGACAAAATCACGAGGGAAATGTATGAATACATTCTGAACGAGAAGGCGATAAAGCTCCTTATTTGCGGCCATATCCACAAAAACTGCGAAACCGTTATTCAATCGGGAATTCCGATGATCATTACGGATGTTGACACGGCAAGGATAATCACGATTATCTGAAAGGATTTTTATGGAAAACAAAGCACTTGAAATTTATTATATCAGGCACGCCGATGCTGAAAACGGCTCAACCGCCGGCAGAGATAAATGCGACAGGGATATTACTCCTCTCGGCGAAAAACAGCTTACCCTTCTCAGCGAGCGCTTCAAAGGGGCGAAAGTTGATGCGATTCTTTCAAGTCCGCTTGTGAGGACGGTCAGAACGGCGGCAGCTGCGGCAGAAGGTATCGGCGGAGATATGCCGATAGAAATCGTTCCCGAGCTTATAGAAAAGGGTGCAACGCCCGGCTATGAGGGACTTCCGGTGAATGAGCTTAAGAAATATTACGGTAGGCTTAACCTCTGCAAAGACAGAATTCACCGCCTCCCTGCGGCAGGCGGTGAAACGGAATCCAAGGAGCAATGCCTTGAAAGAGCAAAAGCCGTTATCGAATATCTGAAAAACAGATTTGAATTCGGCCAAAGAATAATCATAGTCAGCCACGGCGCTTTCGCAATCAACTTTCACCAGGCGGCTATGGGGATTTCAAACGAATATGATTTCAGGTTCACAACCGAAAATACTGCTGTTACAAAGCTTGCGTTTTTTTCCGACGGGGTGAGAAGAGTAGTTTTTCACAATGATGTTTCTCATCTCATTCCGTTGTCGGAAGAATACAGATTCAGAATATGAAAGCACCTGATGCTTTATAAGCCGATTTTAAATTTCAACGATATTGAACTCATCGTCAAATGCGGTGAAAAGCTCTTTGTATCCTGCTTCGATTTTTCCGAATTCCTTAAGTCCCATAATCTCTGCGGGCGTTTCGGTGAGCATTCTTACGCTTTCGGCAAGAGGAATTCCTGCGTTGACTGCTGTTTTCAGAAGAACATCTGCGGTTGCGATGCTTCCTGCGAAGGCGCTTCTGTCGGTCAGCTTTGCAACGCCGTCTTCAATAATAAACGGAACGGCGCAGTCAGCGAATATTTTTCCTTCATATTCTTTTCCGTATCCTCCGGGGCGGAGCGAATCGGTAACCAGGCAAACTCTGTCCGTGCCTTTGATGTCAACGATCATTTTCAGCAGCTCCGGCGGAAGATGTTTTCCGTCTGCAATGGCTTCAACGAAAATATCCTTTATCAGAAATGCAGATTCAACGACCCCGAGCCTTCTGAATCCTCCCGAACGGGTGACGGACGAGGTGCATGAATAAAGGTGAGTTATCAGCCGGCATCCGCAGTCAAAAGCTTTTTTTATATCTTCATATATCGCTGCGGTATGTCCTGCGGAAGCGGTTATTCCCTTTTCGAGCAGGAATCCGGTGAAACATAAGTTTTCATCTTCCTCCGGCGCATAGGTCCACCTTGCGATCAGTTTTCCGAAGCGGCTGAAAAGAGCGCTATATTCCTCTTTTTCGGGTTTTCTCAGGGTTGATAAGTCCTGGCCTCCGCACATTGCAGGGGAGAGATAAGGCCCCTCAAGATGAACTCCCGGAATGATAACACGGCATTTGTCAGCAGCCTTTTCAACGGCTTCAAGAGAACGGACCGTTATTTCTCTGTCTGATGCGGACACGGTGGGGTACATTATCCTTGTGCCGTGCATAAAATGAATCTCGCAGGCTTTTATTACCGCTTCCTGCGTTCCGTCAACAAATTCATATCCGTTTCCGCCGTGGCAATGAATATCAATAAATCCCGGAGCAATGTAACTGCCGCCGAGGGAAACCGTTCTGCCGTCTGAAACGCTTCCGTGAGGAACGATTCCGGTTATATATCCGTTTTCGGCAACAATATCTTTTTCCGATATGATTTTTCCGCCGGTAATTATCCGGCAGTTAGTATAAATCGTTTTCATATTATTTTTATTCCGCTGTCTTTGTCGCAATACATAACTGCACTGCCGTGATTTCTCATAATCGTTGCAGGGCAGTTTTCGTTTATCCCGTCATTTACCGTGCGGAAAACCGCTTCCGCTTTTGTTGAGGCAGGCACAACGCAGAAAAGATGGCTTGCGGCGAACATTGCCGGAACGGTTATCGTAAAAGCAGATTCCGGCACATCATCAAAGGTCTTGAAACAGCCGTCATGGACCTGCTGCATACGGCAGACATCATCAAGCTTGACCTCTTTGATGAGCTTCGGATCATTGAAATCGGCAACGCCCGGGTCATTGAATGCGATGTGGCCGTTTTCGCCTATGCCGAGGCATATTATGTCAATATGATTCTTTTCGAGAAATTCACCGTATTTTTCGCCGTAATCGGATATATATTTCACGCTTGCAAAATCAACAAGCCCGAAAATATGGTCATAAAGATATTTTCCGAAGCTCTGCGGATGATTTTTGTCAAGCCCTACATATTCATCCATGTGGAATGCATTTATTCTTCCCCACGGAAGCTTTTTCTTTGCAAGGTTCATAAGCATCTCGTTCTGTGAGGGGGCGGCGGCAAAAATCATATTGACAGTTTCTTTTTCTTTCAGCAGTTTTTCAATGCAGGCGGCAATGTCATCTGCGGCAGCGGTCCCTATTTCATCCCTTGTTTCACAGATGATCACTTTAAGCTTATCTTTTTTCAATGTTTTGATGGTGCTCATAATTTCCTCCGTCAATGCTCCGAGCAATCGGCAGCTTTTTGTATCATCAGCGTCTGCTCTGTTGAAGCAAACATTTCTCTGTTATATTCTTTTATTTTCGATTTATCGGTAATTATATCCGCAAAGTCATCAAGCAGGTTTTTTCCGGGCTTCGATGCCGGAATTTTGCGGATTTCCCCGTCCGCAGAATAAAATGTTATATCGTCAGAACCCTCTTTGAAATCCATCATTCCTTTTTCACCGAAAATGCGGAAATGCCAGTAAGACGGATGGGAATATCCGTGCTTATTTGGTGCGCTGTAAGAAACATCGGCAATAACGCCTGCTCCGTTTTTCATTTTCAGCATAAACTGGGCGCTGTCGTGAAAACCGGGGACTTCTTTGGCGAAGAAATTCCATTCTCTTGCCGCAATGACCTTTTCGACATCGGAAAAAGTCAGCATTCTCGCAATGTCAATGCCGTGAACGGCAATATCGTTTATGGTACCGCCGTGTTTTCCGTTTTCAAAATACCAGCCGGCTCTTTTGCCGTAATTGAGAGGGTGTTCGCCTTCAAAAATTATGTTGTTTATTTTTCCGGCAATGCCGTTTCTGACGGCTTCAACAGCGCCGCCTATGCTTCTGCTTTTGCGCAGAGTCAGCAGAATGCAGACGGCGAGATTCTTTTCATCTGCGATTTTTCTGATTTCATCAAGCTCATCCTGCTTTGTGCACAGAGGCTTGTCGGCGATAATATGCTTTCCCGCCTTAAGAGCCGCCGCAATGATTTTTCCTCTTGCGGCGAAATGAGAGCCGACTGCGATAACATCGGAATCGGTATTGTTCAGAAATTCATCAAAGCTGACTGCATTGCTGAATTCAACGCCTTTTTCCCCGGCGGCTTTTCTGAATCTTTCATCAGGCTCAAAGGCGCCCGAGATTTCAAAAAGAGGATTTTTTTTTATGTCGTTATACAACCCCGTTATATGCGGATGTTCAAATCCGGCAAAAGCTGTTTTGATCACGGAATCACCTCCGGAATTCATTTTATATTTTTCATTATACATTACTTTGACGAAAAATTACAACAACAAATAAAATTTTGTTGTTTTTCATTTTTCTGTATGATACTATAAAAAGAAAAGGAGAGTGAAAATATGAAAAACAGAAACAGAATTTTATCCTTTGTTCTCGCATTCATAATGATTTTCAATTTTCTTTGCATCGGTGCATTCGCAAATGAAGGCGGCCAGTCGCTGAAATTCAACGGCGGTAGCTTCAGGATCATGCATATCACCGATACTCATTATACGGATTTTCCGTTTGAAGAATCAATTGCATTTATCGGGAAGGCACTTGACGATTATCAGCCCGATCTCGTGATTTTCGGCGGAGATAATATCAAGGGCTGGTTTGGCACCTCAATGCAGCTCGGAGTAAAGGCGGCAATAGATAAGCTCGTTGCCCCGGTTGCCGAAAGAAATATTCCGTTTTCGTTTATTTACGGCAACCACGATTGGGAAGCGTATCTTTGCCCGAAACAGCTTCAGAACAAATTCTACGGAGCCTATGATAACTGCATTGTTCCCGATGGATTCAGTTCGATTTCAAGATCGGCAAACGGAAATATACTTATAAAGGATTCAAACGGCGAAAAGGATATTTTCAATATCTGGCTTTTCGATTCCGGCACAAAAATCAAGATGAACGGAAACTCGACCGTTCAGGGCGTTAATTCCGCTGAAATAAAATGGTATGAAAAGAAATGCGCCGAGCTTAAGGAAGCAAACGGAGGCAATGTTATTCCGGCAATAGCGTTCCAGCATTTCCCCGTTGAAGAAACGACAAAGCTTTTTGTTGAAGACGAAAACGGTTTTGCCTGCGGCGAAAAAACTTTTTCGCTCAAGCCCGGAATCACCGATGAAATAATAAACGGTGAGGCAGGCGCCGAAACCTCCGGAATAACAACTCATCTCAACAAAAGCTGCGAAATTCCTTCTGAAAACAGCGGAGAATATTCCGCATTCATTGAGCAGGGCGATGTTATCGGTTTGTTTACCGGCCATGCCCATGTGAATGATTTCTGCGGCATAACGCAGGATAACATCATTCTCGGCTCAACCCTTTCGGCAGGCGGCTTCAACATTTCTTCAAGGTTTGAAGATTCCGAAGGGAATCCGGTTGAGGCAAGAGGCGTCAGAATCATTGATATTGATGAAAAAGCGCTGACCGATGGCGACGGAGATAACCTTGAAGCGATTTCAACATTTTCGGTTTATTACAGCGATTATTTTACGGACTCTCTGGAAAAATATCCGCAGAAATATAAGGCGTTTGATGAACATGATTTCGGAGAATGGATTAAAATCGAATTTAAATATTTAATTGATTTTTTGAAATCCCTTTAAGGAGAAATAAATATGGAAAAAGAATATTTCGGAAAAGAAGTTAAAAAACTCGGCTTCGGGCTTATGCGCCTCCCGAGAAAAGGCCCTTCAATTGATGTCAAAGAAACCTCAAAAATGGTAGATGTATTTATGGAAAACGGATTTACCTATTTTGACACGGCGTTTATTTATATCGGTTCGGAGGCGGCAGCAAAAAAGGCTCTTGTTGACAGATACCCGAGAGAATCCTATACCCTTGCCAGCAAGCTTTTTGCAACGAAGATTCCGACTGCGAAAATGGCAAAAGCGGAGCTTGAAACAAGCCTTAAGAGAACGGGAGCAAAATATCTGGATTATTATCTTCTCCATTCGATTATGGAAAGCAATTACACAAAATATGATAAATTCGGTTTGTGGGATTTTGTTAAAGAGGAAAAGGAAAAAGGCACGATAAAGCATTACGGCTTTTCGTTCCACGGCGGTCCGGAGCTTCTTGACAGGCTTCTGACGGAACATCCGGATGCCGAATTCGTTCAGCTTCAGATAAACTATGCGGATTGGGAAAATCCGAAGGTAAGATCCCGTGAGGTTTATGAGGTCGCAAGAAAGCACGGCAAATCCATAGTTGTTATGGAGCCGGTAAAGGGCGGAAAGCTCGCCGATCCGCCGGAGGAGGTCAAAAAGCTGTTCCTTGAAGCAGATCCGGATGTTTCCTTTGCTTCGTGGGCAATCCGTTTTGCCGCTTCGCTTGACGGAATTGTGACAGTTCTTTCGGGAATGTCAAATCTTGATCAGGTCAATGACAATGTTTCTTTTATGAAAGATTTCAGACCTCTTGATGAGAAAGAGTTTGAGGTCATCAAAAAGGCTCAGGAGATATTCAATAAGGCGGGAGATATTCCCTGCACGGCGTGCCGATACTGCATGGAGGGATGCCCGAAAGGTATCCGGATACCCGATATTTTTGCAATAAGAAACAAGCAGATATTCAGCGGTAAACTTGACGAGGCAAAAGCCGAATACGCTTCTCTCGGTTTAGAGGCTTCCGGATGCATCGGCTGCGGACAATGCGAAAGGGTCTGCCCGCAGAAGATAGATATTGTAAATCAGCTTAAAATCTGTGCGGGAATTTTTGAATAAACCGAAGATAACAGCGGGGTGAACCGACTATGGATTTTTTTGAGTTTTTCAGTTCCGTTGATGAGCCTTATGCGGCAGGGCTTTTTGAATTTCCGGAGCGAAGCTTCTTTTTTCGCCATTGCAATGCCTATGCAAGATGGTTTGAATCGGCAAAACCGCCCGAATATAAACACGGCGAAAGGCTATATCCGGATTCAACAAGATTATTTGACGAAAACTATCGTCGCCGTGCCGTTAAGCCGCAGTATTCCATAACATACGAATGCAATTTTAATATGCTGAAAGAAAAATGCGAAAGAGCAAACGGTATGGATGCCTATGAAGCCATGTCTGTTTTTCGCAGGATTTCGGATTCAAAAGACGGCTGGACTCACGGCTCCCCGAATTATCGGCGGATAATAAAAGAGGGGCTCGATTCATACGGACGGAGAATCGGAAACCGCCCTGAAAATTCGCAGGAGGAAATTGATTTCAAAGAGGGAATGCTTCGCCTTTTTGAAAGTATGAAAAATTATTGGAACAGATGCGTTGATTATCTGATATCGGTCAACGCATCCGGTGAATTGATTGATGCAATGAAAAAGGTGCCCTTTTCTCCTGCCGAAACCTATTATGAGGGACTTGTGGCATGGAATTCCGTCTTTTATTTTGATGGATGCGACAATCTCGGATGCCTTGATTCCGGCTTGATCCACCTTTATAAAGGCGAAGACCTGACCGATGTGATCGCAGAACTGTTTTCTAATATTGATGCCGTTGATATGTGGTCATGCGCAATCGGCCCGGATTGCAACGAAATCACAAAGCAGGCAATAAAAGCCGTCAGAGGAAAACGCAGACCACTTCTTGAACTTCGGGTTACGGAAAAAACTCCAGATGACATCTGGAAGCTTGCTGTGGAAAATTTAAGCATTAACAGCACAAATCCGTCGTTCTATAACGAAAAAGGGATTCACGATATGCTGAAAACCCGTTTTCCTTATATTCCGGATGAAGATCTGCTTCGGTTTTGCGGCGGCGGATGCACCGAAACCAATCTTGAGGGCTTAACGCACGCAGGGGGAACGGATAATGTTATCAACCTGCTCAGAGTTTTTGAAAAATATCTTTTTGAAAATCTTTCCGAAAAGCCGGATTTCGAAGAATTCTTTGAAGGACTTATCAGAGCAGAGGAAAAAGCAATTGACGATGAACTGAACAAAACGGAAGAAATTTATCGTTACAGAGCGAAATATCTGCCTCATCCGATGCGCACAATGCTTTTTGATGATTGCATTGATAAGGGAAAGGATTATTTCAACGGCGGAACACGTTATACATATTCGATGAATTCCGAAAGCGGTCTGATAAATGTAATTGACTGCCTTTCCGCAGTCAAAACTCTTTATTATGATGAAAAAAGATTCAGCGCCGAAGAGTTTCTCGGATTGCTTAAAAATGAGGATGAGGACTTTTTTGCTTTGCTGAAAAAATGTCCCGCATTCGGCACGGATAACGATGCGGCTGACTGCATCGGCGTTATTCTTGCCGGGCGGTTATTCTCCGTTTACCGCAATAAAAAGCCTACGCTTGATTTTATGGATGCTTTTACTTTGACGGAGCATCAGTTCACAAGATATGAATCCTGCGGCAGAGAGGTCGGAGCAACTCCGGACGGCAGGCGCAGCGGAGAGCCGACCGCCGATTCTCTTTCGGCTCTCAGAGGAAAAGCGCTGAAAGGCCCGACTGCGATGCTCAATTCCGCAGCAAAGCTTCCGCAGAATCTTGTTGACGGGATAAGCGTTGTGAATCTGACATTGCAGAAAAGCATCTGCGGAAATCCGGATGCGATCAAGGGACTTGTTCTCGGATATTTCCGGAAGGGCGGCATACAGCTTCAGATCACCGCAACCTCGCCGGAGGAGCTTAAGGATGCGCTTGTTAACCCCGAAAAGCACGAGGATCTGCTTGTTCGTGTTGGCGGTTATTCCGAATATTTCAACCGTCTTTCGGATGCGCTGAAGCAGGCGATAGTTGAACGGAATGTTCACGGACTCTGCTGAAAATAAATAATGGACCGCCCAAAGGGCGGTCCATTTTGCTTTTAGTCGTGAGTGCTGTATTTACGGAAAGTCCGAATTATTTGATTTCGATCAGCTTAACGGCATCTGCACAGGGTTTGGCATAGAAAAGCTTATATCCTTCGTCGGGAGCGACTCTTGAACCGTCCGGAAGCACGGCAGAAAGCCAGTATCTGTCGATCTCGCAATCAATTTCCGCCGTTCCGTTTTTGTCAAGAGAGGCAGCCTTTACGCAGCAGAGCTGTTTCAGCGGCGTTTCGGTGCGTGAATCCGTGCATATTGCATAAATCTGAATTTTTTCTTTGCAGGCCATACCGTTATTTTTGAGGCTGACGTGAACCTTAACGGAGTTTTCGTTTTCGGAAATCCTGCTTGCGCCGGTATATTCAACATCTGAATATCCTAGGCCGAAACCAAAGGGATAAAGCGGCTCGCCCTCAAAGAAGCGGTATGTTCTTCCCTTCATTGAATAATCCGCCATTTCGGGGAGCTTTTCATCGCCCTTATAGAATGTTATCGGCAGTCTGCCGCAGGGGGCGTATTCGCCCGCAATAATCTGCGCAACGGCAAGACCTCCGAGAGAGCCGGGATACCAACCGCACACGATTGCCTTGGCGTGATTCCTGATCTTTTCGCCGATGTCAACCGAGCTTCCGCAGAGCAGAATAACAACAACATTTTCGCAAATATCGCAGACCGCTTCAGCCATTTTTCTCTGCGGTTCCGGGAGCTTGATATCGGGCTTGTCGCCCTTTCCCGCATCGTCTTCCTCGCCCTCGCAGTTTCCGTTCAGACCGAGGCAAAGGAAAACAGTGTCGCTGACAGAGGCAACTGCAAGTCCGTCTGCAATGAGGTTGGATTGCTCCGAATAATCATCTGCGTTTGCCGAAAGATATCCCGAGCCTGCGCTGACTCTTATTTGAGCATTGGCAAATTCGGAGCGTATGCCGTCGGCAACCGTTATATATTTTGAAGCTCTCGCCTGATAATTTCCCTCAAGACCGATGATCGAAAGAGCGTTCGGGCCGATAACTCCGATATTGCAGTTTGTGTTTTTATCGAGAGGAAGGAAATTATTTTCATTTTTGAGCAAAACAACCGATTGCCTTGCCGCTTCAAGATTCAGTTCGTTATGCTCCCTGCAGTCAACAACGCTGTAAGGAATATCGGAATAAGGTCTTTTTTCTTCAAATTCTCCGAGCAGGGCTCTTATTGTGTAAAGATTTTCCGCCGCACGGGTTATATCTTCTTCCGAAACAAGATCTTTTTCGTAGGCTTCAACGAGATGCTTATAGCAGTTTCCGCAGTTGAGGTCGCAGCCTGCGGAGAGAGCAGCTGCTGCCGCTTCTTCTGGAGTTTCAACAAACTTGTGATTTTTCCATATATCGTTTATTGCTCCGCAATCCGAAACGAAATATCCGTCGAATTTCCAATCGCCTCGGAGAATTTTATTCATAAGCTTCCGGTTTGCGCAGCAGGGTTCGCCGTCATAGCGGTTATATGCTCCCATAACTCCCGCAACGCCTGCCTTGACGGTTCTTTCAAACGCAGGCAGATATGTTTCGTATAGATCCTTGTCGGAGATTTTCACATCGAATGTATGGCGAAGCATTTCGGGACCCGAATGGACTGCAAAATGCTTTGCGCAGGCGGCGGCCTTGAGATATTCGCCGTCTCCCTGAATCCCTTTTATGAAATTAACGCCCATCTCTGCTGTCAGATAAGGGTCTTCGCCGTAGGTTTCGTGGCCTCTGCCCCATCTCGGATCTCTGAAAATATTGATGTTAGGCGACCAATAGGTCAGGCCTTTGTATATCGTTCTTGCTCCGAATTCAACATATTTGTTGTATTTCGCTCTGCCTTCGTCCGAAATTGCCCCGGCAACCGAATTTACAAGTTCGGGATCGAATGTTGCAGCCAGACCGATTGCCTGCGGAAAAAGTGTTGCCGTGCCCGTTCTCGCAACGCCGTGAAGAGCTTCGTTCCACCAGTTATATTCATTTATTCCGAGGCGTTCAATGGCAGGGGAGTTGTTGACGAGCTGAGTTATTTTTTCTTCGACTGTCATTTGGCTGACGATTCTGCGGGCAGTTTCTCTCGCTTTTTTACAGTTCATATTTTTACTCCATCAGTCAAGAATTCCGTGTGTGCATTCCGGATTCATCGGATTCTGACGCTCAAATTCCGATTCGATTTCAACGGTTTTGCCCTCGCAGCTGCTCTTATAGAAAGCCTGCATTATTTCAAGCACATGAAGAGTCTGTCTGTAAGATGCTCTCGGAATTCTTCCGGTTTCAATGGATTTGGCCATGTCGGCAAGTCCGAGTGCCCTGCTGTTTTCTTCATAATCGAATTCAAGCGGAAATTCCGTTGTTTCTCCGGTTTTGCCGTTGTAGAAAGTGATCGGTCCGCCGAAGCAGTTGGGGTCCGGAACGAAAAGAGTGCCTTTGGAGCCGTAGATTTCTATATTTTTGCTGTTTGATTTATAAACATCGAATGTTGTTGTGATGTTTGCGATTGCACCGGATTCAAACTGCATGATTCCGGTCACATAGGTCGGAGCTTCAACATCAATAACCGTTCCGGCAAAAGGTTTTGAGGTTATCGTTCTTTTCGGGAACGAGATTCTTGTTACGCCGGTAACGCTTTTGACTCTGCCGATAAGATTGACGAGAGCAGTTACATAATAGGGGCCCATATCGAGCATAGGTCCGCCGCCGAATTTATAATAAAATTCGGGGTCGGGATGCCAGGTTTCGTGTCCCCGGCAGATCATTGCAGCCGATGCGCCGACAATATCTCCGATAACGCCGCTGTCAATCAGCTTGCGGCAGGTCTGGATTCCGGCTCCCATAAAGGTATCGGGTGCGCCGCCGAGCATAAGTCCCTTTTCCTTTGCAAGCGCAACAAGCTCAATGCCCTGCTCAAGAGATGCTCCGAGAGGCTTTTCGCTGTAAACGTGCTTTCCGGCAAGAAGTGCGTTTTTCGTAACATCATAATGCTCAGCAGGTCTTGTGAGATTAAGAACTATGTCGATCGATTCATCGGCAAAAAGCTCATACATCGTGTCATAAACCTTTTCAACGCCGTATTTTTTCTGCGCATTCAGAGCTCTTTCCTTTATAAGGTCGCAGACTGCAACAAGCTTGATTTCCTTGAAAGTTTCGGTTATGTTCTTAAGATAGATTCCGCTGATGTCACCGACGCCGACCATTCCTATATTCAACATAATGCTTACTCCTTATTCATAAATCTTTTCGGTGAGGCCGTTTTCTTTTGCGTATGCCTTTCCTTCACCTGCCCAGAGCATACCTCTTTCCATAATGACTGCCGCCGACGGGGATTTATCAAAAACATCGTCATGGTGGCCGAGAGAATTATAGAATATTCTTCCGAGTCCCCAGAATTTTGTCCAGGCAACGGGCATATCAATGGGTTTGTTTGCGCAGTGCATACCTTTTACAACGGGGAATCTTGTTGTTGCGAGAACTTCAATTGCAGGGTCAATGTGAAGGTAATACTGCTCGCTGCAAACTTTAAAATCGTCAAGACCTGCAACTATCGGATTTGCGCCTTTGCAGATGTTGACGGTGTAATCCGTTCCGTCTCCGCCGGGATGGCTGACCCACTGGCCGCCGGTCATAAACTGCCATTCGGTGTCGTTGCGGAAAGCGTCGCACATTCCGCCGTGGCAGCCTGCAAGACCTGTGCCTGCGGCAACGGCTTTCTGAATATTTTCCCGATATTCTCTTTTGATTTCGCCCATAGTCCAGCAGGGGATGATAAGATCGAGCGACATAAGATAATCAAGATCTGCAAGAATATCCTGAGAATCAACTATGTTGACCTCATATCCGTTTTTCTCAAGCATTCCTGCGAATCTTTCGGAAACGAGCTTCGGCTCATGACCGTCCCAGCCGCCCCGGAAAATCAAAGCTTTTTTGCACATTTCAGTTTCCTCCTGTAATTATTTTTTATCATTCAGACGGATGACCGTTTTATAAAAATCAACAGCTCCGGGGAGAGAATCTATTCCCATATTTTCGTTGAGACCGTGCATCCCTTTCATCTGCTCCGGACCGTAGATGAGGGGAGAAAAGCGGATGCAGTTGGGGCAGATTTCCCCGAAAAATCTTGCGTCTGTGCCGCCCGTCATAACGTATGGACTGTATGCAAGGCCGGGGAAAACCTCTTCAATTGCCTTTGTGACCATTCTGAAAGCATCGCCGTTTATATCAACAACGGGGCAGGAATGATAACCCTCAATAACTTCGGTTTCAAGGTCATATTTTGCGGCGATTTTTCTGACAAGCTCAACGCTTTCGTCCATATCCTGATGAGGAATGAAGCGCATATTTGCGCATACGCTTGCATTCTGCGGAATAACGTTATATGCTTCCGAGCCGGACTGGACGGTGAACGCCATTGAGGTGCGAAGCATTGCACATCCTTCCGAAGAAATGAGCGGAAGGACCTTGCAGAGAAGTCCTTTGAAAAGCCACAAATTGCCTAAAATATATCGCATACCGAACGGCGCATAGGGAGCGAGAGAAGAGAACATCGCTTCGGATTCTTTGCAGAACTTTTTTGTGAACGGATCATGCTTTTCTATTTCCTGCTCAAATGCGGCAAGGCGGACTATCGGAGTGTTTTTTCCGGGGGCGCTTGCGTGGCCGCCGCTTGAATGAGCGGTGAAGCGGATATTGCCCTGGCCTTTTTCGAGCACGCCGAGCATTGCGAATCTGCCTTTGATGCCTGCAATCGGGTCTTCTGAAATTGCGCCGCCTTCATCACATACAAGATAAGGCTTAACGCCTCTGCGTTTAAGCTCTTCTATGATTTTCGGAGCGCCGTTTCCGCCGACCTCTTCGGTGCAGGAGGATGCAAGATAAATATCGTTTACCGGTTCATATCCGGCGGAGAGAAGCTCTTCAAAGGTCTGAAGGATGCACATAACCGAGCATTTCGTGTCGCAGGCGCCTCTGCCCCAGACCTTGCCGTCTTCAATGTCGCCCGAAAAATAATCCTTTGTCCATTCGCCGCCTGCGGGAACAACATCCTGATGGCCCATAAGAATAACCGGCCTTTCGGATTTGCTGCCTTTCCAGTATATGAGCAGGTTGCCGTCGATGCTGTTGACCTCAAGGGTTGAAAAAACAGCCGGAAAAAGCTTTGCAAGGAGCTTATGGAATTCCTCAAATCTTTCCGTGCGGTCAACATCGGGATATGAAACGGTTTCAAATTTAACCATTTCCGAAAGCTTTTTTGCATAGGACATTGCTCTTTCCGAATCGGGAGACGGTTTATAATCCGAGGTTTTCTTTTTGATGAAAAAAGTTCGGATAAGAGCGATTGCCGGCAAAAGAAGAATCAATGCGGCAACTATGAGAAAATACTTCATAATATCATTCCTTTTTTACATTCTGTATAATTTGATTTTAAACATTATTATGATGAAAGTCAATATTGTTATTGATTTTCTTCCGGCGTTATTATATCATTAATTAAAACGAATGAGCGGAGAGACGATATGAAAAATATTTTTGATTCAATACCCGGATTCGGCGGAAAATATGAAGGCGAATATTATTGCAGAGAGAACTGTTTTCTTCGTCTTTTCGGAAACGCCGATGAAAATTCTTTTTTGGAATATATAAATCTTCTTAAAGAAAACGGTTTTTCCGTTTTGCAGAAAAACGAGATAAACGGCAACCTTTTTGCTGCATTGAAAAATGACATTCAGGTGAATGTTCTTTTCACCCCATGCGACGGAAAAATCAGAATCACCGCCTGCGAAAATGACCTTACCCCGAATTTTGAGAAAACGGAATGCAGCGGCGAATGCAAAACAACTTTCTATGCTTTTGAAAGCGACCAGACCCTGATCGATTGCGGAATGTGCCTTATGGTTCAATGCCCGGATCACAGCTTTTTTGTTGTTGACAGCGGCCACTATTTTCAGATGAACGATAATGACAGAATCCATAAATTTATGCGTGAACGCACTCCCGAGGGTCAGAAAATCGTTATAAACGGCTGGTTTATCACCCATGCGCATACCGACCACATTTCAAAGCTGATGGATTTTCTGAAATATAACACCGATGATGTTATTATTGAGGGCTTCTATCAGAACATTCTGCCCGGCGAATATGATTATGGAAGCGATAATCACGAAGAGCTTGAATTTGCCGAAAAGCTTTTCAAGGCGCTTGAGGAATATCCGGCTCCCGTTTATAAGCTGCATTCGGGAATGAGATTCTATATCAGAAATCTTGCCTTTGATGTGCTTTGCAATCACGAGGATATTTTCCCCGAACACATAACGGATTATAATGATTCTTCAACCGTTCTGATGATGGAGGCGGAGGGCACAAGAGTATTTATCCCCGGCGATGCGGCGATGGCTTCCGACAGGGTGCTTAAAGAAAGATACGGCGATTGGCTTAAGTGCGATGTTGTTCAGATAGCTCATCACGGCCACACGGGATTGAGCGCCGAATGCTATTCTCTGCTCTCTGCCGATGCGGCGATTTTCCCCGTTACGAGAATAATGTTTGATCAGAATCTTCCCCGCCACGAGGCAAACAGAAGAGCGGTTGAAATTGCGGATTCTTATTATATAACGGGTGACGGAACGGTCTGCGTTGAGCTTCCGTATAAGAGAGGAAATATCTTCACTCTGCCCGATGAAACCTTTGAGGATTTTGAAAAAATCAAGAGAATCTGGAGATATGTATATTCGGATGAGCGGAAAAACGAGCTTTATGAAATTTTTATTGCTCACGGCGGTGATCCCGATGAACTGCTTCTGCCGTCAAGCAAATTCGGATGGATCGAGCCGAAGCCGCCGATAGAAGAATAATTTGATAAAAATTATCCGGGACCTTTTGAGTCCCGGATTTTGCTTTTAAAATAACATATTTTCGGTGAATAATTCGCTGAATTCCGCCGTGCCTGCGAGAGAAACGGTTTCGCAGCTTTCTGCAATGCCGTTCATTTCATTGACAGTTTCGGGACTGCCGATGCACATCAATGCGCCGAGCAGACTTGTGTTGCCGACTGCCGAGATGTTTAAGTTTTCGGGAAGAAGACCTGTTTTAACGGCATTATCCGTGTTTGCATAATATCCGAGACCGCCCGCAACATAAACCGTGTCAAGCGATTCGAGCGGAATGCCGGCTGCTTTGCATAGCATCTGAATTCCCGAATAAACGGCGCTTTTTGCAAGCTGAAACTGCCTTATATCCTGCTGGCTTATGAAAATATTTCTGCATATCCGTAATATTCCGCCGTCAAGATAGCCGGTTTCATCGAGCTTTCCGCTTTTAAGAAGCTCCGCAGCGGCATCAATCAGCCCCGACGAACATATACCCGAAGGAAGCGCTCCGCCGATTGTTGAAAATGAAACCTTTCCGTTATTTATCGAGAGCCTGTTTATCGCTCCGCTGACGCCGCCCGTTCCGCATTCGATTCCCGCTCCTTCAAGCGCAGGGCCTGCGGCTGTTGAAGCGCAGAGAAGCCTGCCTCTGTCTGAAATAACGGTTTCGCCGTTGGTGCCGAGATCGGTGAAAAGAATTCTTTTATCCGTTTTATGAAGCTTCAAAGCATAGATTCCGGCGATTATATCGCTGCCGATGAATGCCGATGCGCACGGAAGAACCGTAACCGATTCCGCATTCAAGCCGAGCTCTTCGCCGCTGAAATGCTTCGGAGCGGTGAATTCGGGAGTGAACGGAAACGTTCCCATTCCGGCAGGAGAAATTCCGCAGAAGATGTGAAGCATTGTCGTGTTGCCCGAAATGATGATTTCTCTGACTTTTTCTGCCGTCAGCTCCGAAATCAGTTTTATTATACAGCCTCTGATAAGCGAGGTGAGCTTATTGAGACTGCCCTTTGAGCAGGCGTCTATCCTGCTTATGACATCAGCTCCGAATGAAGCCTGGGGATTCAGAGCCGAAGCGGATTTCGTTGAGCCGTCTTTTGAAAGAAGAGCCGCCGCAACGGTGGTTGTGCCTATGTCAACGGCAATTCCGTCTGCTCCGATTCGGAGCTTTGCGTCAATTTTTGTTTCCGTCAGGCCGCTTCCGCTGTGAAAATCAATTCCGATAATTGCATCGGTTAAAACTCTTGCCTTGCAGGAGCGTATCATTCCGTCTGAATCGGGCGTTTCGCCGCTGAATTTTCCCGAAATGAGCTTTACCGAGCATTTCCGGCAGGAGCCGTAACCTGCGCAGACGGCGGGAACGGTGATTCCGTTATCCGAAAGCACTTCGGAAAGCAAATCGCCGGGTTTTGCTCTGATTATTCTGTTTTCTCCGTCGATAACGGTTATTATTTTCTGTTCCATAGTTATCTATCAGCCGGGCTGATTTGTTATTCTGAATGTATATTCCGTGTCGGGATTTTCAGCATTATAAACGAAAGAAATCGAATAGGTGTTGTCTTCGTTTGTTCTTATCATATAGCCGTCATAGCCGTCCGATGACGAAAGCTCGTATTTTTCCCAGACGCCGCCGTTGAGGATTTCCACACAGGGCTTTTTCATTGAAGTGAAGCCGTCAATTCTGACTGCGTTGTTGTTTCTGCCGCCCTTGACGGTGAATTCCGCCTGATTGTTGACTGCATTGACAACGGGGATGTAACCGCTTTCGCCTGCGTTGGAGCTTGTTACGGTAACAGGCTTGAGAAGGCTGTCTTCTCTGACTGCGAGAACATTGGAATCATCGGTTTCTCTTCCCGTTCCCCAGGGGAGAAGAATCATATCAATGCTGATTTTGTCGCCTTTGTTGAAAGTGATTTTTTCAACATCATAAGAAAGGGAGGCTTCGGCATATTCATCTTTGCCGTATTCTCTGAAAACGAGGGGAAGCTCTGCGCTCTGACCGTTCATCGTAACATCGTTTTTCTTGATGAGAAGAGCAAAGTTACAGCCTGCAACGCCGTCCATTGCGTTCCTTGTTTCTTCGGTAACATTATAAACTCCCAGGTAAGCGCCCTCATTGCCGAGTCTGTGATATGAGGGGGCAGAGGAAATATCTGCATGAACGCTGTTGTTGTTTTCGTCAAGATAGCCGATATAGTTGAAATCGTTGAATCTTCCGTCAAAATGGAAGAGGTCGAAATCCTTTCTGAAATTATCGAATGTAACCGTATCGTTGAATTCGATATTCATTGTGTAATAGGTGCGGTTTTCGTCTTTCTGCGGGAATTCGATATGGTTGAGAGTGTAGGTGTATTTTCCGTCATCCGAAACGAAGCTGTTTTCGATGTCGGCATAGGTCGGGCCGTAGGATCTTATTTCGCTGCCGTTGAATTCCGCATAGACCTCCTGTTTGACCTTTTTATCACGGTAAGCCGCAAATTTGAGAATGCCGACGGAGTTGAACTGAGGCTGGGTCGGCCAAATCGTTCCGCTTGCGCATCTGAAATCGGGGAGGGTCCATCCGTCTCTGCCGATTACAAAGTAGGGAGCGATGCAGTTGCTTTCGGTTGTGCCGGTTGAAAGGTGAAAATATGAAACATGGAATTCAATCGAGGAAATCTGCTTGAGGGGGAAGTTGCCCCAGTTCTGATAAAGATTGAGAACCGTGAATTGAGTTTCGGAATTTTTTTCAACAACTATCGGAGTAAATGTATCGCCGTATTGATAGTCCGTGTAGGAATATTCTCTGTCGCCGTAGTCGCCGATAAAGTTTTTGCATACTTCAATATCAACAGGCATAAGCAGGCTGTTGTCATCAAGCAAAGCGGCGCATTCAAGGCAGCCGGAGTTCTCGGTTGTTGTGCGGATGAAGATGCTTCTGTCAAGGTCATCGCCCTGAATTTTAAGCTTTGAGAAGAATTTGAGATCCGGTGCGGTGTAAGAAATGTTGAAGCCTGTGCCGTCCATCTTTACGGTGTAAGTGCCCCGAAGAGCCTCGTAGCCGAGGAACGAAGAATTTGCGTTGTTGTCAACAATGCTTATCGAGAGCGGATTTCTTTCTTTGAAAGCTTCTTCTGCAATGCCGTCAAACGAATGCGTGGAATCGTTATAAATTCTGCATCCGAAGCCTATTTTATAAACATCATATCCGCCGGTTTCGTCATATTTATTTATGCCCTTGTATGAAGAAAGGTCTGCAAGCTGGGTGATAATATAGCTGCCTTTCTTCTCGCTGACCGTGAGCTTTGCGGTTGAGCCGTCTGAAGGAACGATGAAGCCCGCAATGCCGGTTCCGGCAATGTCGAATGCGGCATATTCAACGCTTTCGGCATCAATGTTTTCGGCAGAAGAGTGAACGCCGTTTTTATCCTTTATCTGAAGAGCGGCGACCTTTGATTTTTCAATTGCGATTTCGCTTCCGAATTCGGCAGGCACTTCGCAAGCCTTGTTTGAAAGCAGGTCATACTGCATATAGAGTCTGTCGCCGTAAACATGAAAAATCTTGTCAACCTTGAAATTTCCCGAAGTGAAATCACGAAGATGGCAGTCATAATAATATTCGCCGAGCCTTATCGTGTTGAGCCTTCCGGATTTTGAAGATTGCTCAAAATAATGATTTGTTCCGATTTTATCTTTATAAAATGATTTGAAAGTGTCGGCAAAAATAACATTTCCGTTTTTGTCGCTCATTGAAGCATATTTTTCAACGCCCGTAAGCTGATGCCTCAAAATCATTGTTCCGTTTGACATTGTGTAGGCATTTCTTTCGGCATCGTTGTAGCTGCATTGAACAACATTCTTTATCTTTGATGCAAATTCAACTGTTTTATAAAGCTTTGTTTCGCTTTTGTCCGAAACCGTGAAATCGGAAAATTCCTTTGAAACGGTATCGACCGGAACGCTTTTCATGGTCGGCGTGATGATGCCGAGGCTGACGAGAAGCGCCTGAATAAAAGCGAGAAGCGATGCGAAAAATTTTCTTATGGCGATCATAAAAACACTCCCTTTCGGATTATGATTTTATGATACCTATTTTTCGAAACAAATGCAATAGCATTTTTATAATTTATTATTTGTGCAATGTTGATTTTAACAAAATGATGTGATATTCTATAATAAAACATAAGGACCGTTTTGGGGAATGAACTATGAATTATGAACTGAAAACTGCAAAGACCGCCGGCTTTGAAATGGATTATCTGAAATTCGGAAGCGGAAAAAGAACGATGGTCATTCTGCCCGGAATTGCGCTTTCGTCCGTGCTTCAGACTGCTCCGGCAATCGCAGAGGCTTATTCGGGGTTTGCGGATGAATTTACCGTTTATCTTTTTGAAAACAGAAAAAACATAAGAAAAGGTTATACGGTTGAAGATATGGCAGAGGATGCCGCAGCCGCAATGAAAGATGCGGGCATTGAAAAAGCCTGCATTTTCGGCGCTTCTCACGGCGGCATGGTTGCCCAGAGCATTGCCGTTCTGCATCCCGAAATCGTTGAAAAGCTATTCATCGCTTCGTCGCTTTCCAGACCCAATGAAGTTTTTACCGGCAATCTTGAAGAAATGGACAGACTTATAAAAGCCGGCACGCTTGAAGAAATGAATCACTTTTTCTTTGAACATGTTTATTCTGAAGAATACATTGAAAAATATAAGGATGTTTTTGATTTTCTTGCAAAGATGGGAACAGAAGAAGAGGTTGAAAAATTCCTTTTGCTTATTGATTCCTGCCGCAATTTCGATATTTCGGACAGAATTTCATCAATAAAATGCCCGGCGTTTGCAGTCGGCTCAAAAAAGGATAAAATGCTGACCGGAGAAGCAACGGCGGAAACGGCGGAGCTTCTCGGCTGCGGATATTATCTTTATGAGGGCTTCGGTCACGCAGTTTATGATGAAGCGCCGGATTATAAAGACCGCATAATGGTATTTTTCGGAAGAAGTTGAAGCAAATACGGTTCCGGCGGCATTTTCCTTAAATGCACGTAATGCACAAAATGTTACTGAAACAAAACACGGTACGGAGGTTGAAAATGAAAAAAATCATTTCTGTTCTGATAAGCGCTGTTATGGTGCTGAGCCTTTTTGCAGCCTGCGGAAAGGACGATTCAAATAGGATAAAAATAGGACTTGCCGCTCCGAAGGCAACCCACGGCTGGGTTGCGGGCGTTGCCTATTATGCCGAAAAATACTGCAAGGCAAACGGCATCGAATATATGCTGACCGTTTCGGCAAATAAAACGGAGATGGAAAAAAGCATTGATTCTCTTGTTGAATGGGGCGCTCAGGCGCTCGTTGTCTGGCCGCAGTGGTCGGGAATGGAAGAAAAAATAGATTCGGTTATCGAAAAGGAAATTCCCGTTGTTGCCTTCGATGTTGACATTCAGAGCGACGGAATATGCAAGGTTACGGGCAATAATTACGAGATGGGCTATCAGAGCGCAGAATACATAGTCGGAAAAGTCGGAGAAGCCGCAAGCATAGCGGTGTTGGATGTGCCTTCGGTCGGCTCTGTTTCGCAGCTGCGAAAGCAGGGATTTTATGATTACCTTAATGAAATCGGATATGACAAATCAAATATTTTCGAGTTTGCCGAAAGAGCCTTCTCCCGTGACTGCGGATATGAAGATATGAAAAAGCTCCTTGCCGAGCACAAGAAGATAGATGCTGTGTTTTCGCTTGATGACGAAACCTCTATCGGAGTTATCAAAGCCATTGAAGATGCAGGCAGAACCGACATCAAAGCCATCACCGGCGGAGGCGGAATGCAGGAATATTTCGGAATGATAGCAGATAAGAAATATTCATATCTCGGCCTCGCATCCGTTCTTTACAGCCCCTCAATGATTGAAAATGCAATTGAGGTCGCATCCGAAATCGCAAGAGGCAACAGCGCTGCGAAAATGGTTATAATTCCGACCGGCATCGTATCGGCCGAAAATGTTTCAAAATATATCGATAACGGAAACAAAGTTTATTAATTCGGAGGTAGCTTCAATGACAAATTCATATATTGAGCTTGGATTGATAGCGCTTCTGCCGTCAATCGTTGCGGGATTGATTCAGTTTCTCGCAAGAAAAACCAAAATCGGGGAAATGAAATATATTCCGAAGCAGGTAATAGCAGGCATAATTTTTGGAATTCTCGCCATAATCGGAACGGAATTCGGAATACCGATGAACGGCGCACAGATCAACTGCCGTGATGCCGCCGTGCTTACCGCCGGTTTGTTTTTCGGCGCACCCGCCGGAATAATCGCCGGCCTTATCGGAGGCATTGAGCGCTGGATAGCGGTTGCATGGGGAGTAGGCACATTCACGAGGGTCGCCTGCACATTTTCAACCATTTTTGCGGGCTTGTATTCGGCGTTTTTGAGAAAATTCATGTTTGATAACAAAAATCCGGGAACATTGCTTTCTCTCGCAATCGGTGTTGTTATGGAGGTTATCCACATGACCTCTGTGTTCCTGACCAATATGGATACCCCAACCGAAGCGATGGCGGTTGTTAAGAGCTGCTCGATTCCGATGATTTCGGCAAACGGAATAGCCGTTATGTTTTCGGCGATTTCAATCCTGCTTGCCCTTGGCAAAACTCCGTTTCAGAGAAAACACAAAGCCCGTGTTTCGCAGACGATTCAGAAAGGACTTCTTATTGCCGTTGCTTTTGCCTTTGCGGCAACAACATCTTTTATCTTTATTTTTCAGGACACCATTTCAAAAAACGAAGCGGATTCCCTGCTTTCGCTTGCGCTGAACGAAATATCTTCAGACATTACCGATGCTTCGGATGTGAATCTTCTCCGTGTTGCAAAGTCAGTCAAAAAATCAATCGGCAAAATGAGCCTGACTGAAATAGTTGAGGAATATGGGCTGACTGATGCAAATATCATTGACAGCAGCGGCGTTGTTATTGACAGCTCCGTGCAGGAAAATATCGGATTTGACCTTAAAACCGGCGAGCAGTCCTCCGCATTTCTCAAGCTGCTTGAAAATGCCGATGAATGCGTTCAGGATTACGGCCAGATTTCTTCGGATAAATCTCAGTTCAGAAAATATGCCGGAATCAGAACGGAAGACGGCTATATTCAGATAGGCTATAATGAATCCGCTCTGCGCAGGGATATTGACAAGCAGGTTGTCGGAATCACCAAAAACCGCCATGTCGGCGAAACGGGATATGTAATCATTCTTGACAGCGCACTCAATGTTATCAGCGCTCCTGAATCCTTTAAAATCAAGAATCTTTCAAGATCGAATTCGATAATCGAGCTGCCCGGTGAAAACATAACCTTCAGAATGAATGTTGACGGAACAGACTGTTTCTGCCGCTATCAGTTTTCGGAAAGCTATTATATTTTCTCGATTCTTCCTTTTTCCGAAGCAACGCAGATGAGAAACATTTCTCTTTATACCAACATTTTTATGCAGATTATCGTTTATGCGGCTCTGTTTGCTCTCATTTATTCGATGATCAAAAATGTTGTTGTTAACAGAATCAAGCAGATAAATAAATCGCTTGCAAAGATAACGGGAGGAGATCTTGACGAGGTTGTTAATGTCCGCTCAAGCGAAGAATTTGAATCGCTTTCGGATGACATCAATTCAACCGTTGACACTTTGAAGAAATATATTTCCGAGGCATCTGCGAGAATTGATAAGGAGCTTGAATTTGCAAAGAACATCCAGCGCTCTGCTCTGCCGAGCAACTTTACGGCGGTCAATGCTCATAACGAAATAGAAGTGTTTGCTTCAATGGATCCTGCAAAAGAAGTCGGCGGCGACTTCTATGATTTCTATTTTACCGATAAAAACAATTTCCATTTCCTTATTGCCGATGTTTCGGGCAAGGGAATCCCCGCCGCAATGTTTATGATGAGAGCCAAAACCGAGCTTAAGAGCCTCACCGAGGCGCGGCTTCCGATCGAAGAGGTTTTCACGCAGGGCAACGAAGATCTCTGCGAGGGAAACGAAGCCGGAATGTTTGTTACCGCATGGCAGGGCAGCATTGATCTTGCAACGGGTCATGTTCGTTTTGCAAATGCCGGCCATAATCCTCCGCTTATCAAGAAAAACGGCAGATTTGAATTCCTTAAGAGCCGTGCGGGCTTTGTCCTCGCCGGTATGGACGGCGTTAAATATAAGCCGCAGGAATTCTCGCTTGAGCCGGGCGACGAAGTTTATCTTTATACCGACGGCGTTACGGAAGCAACGAATTCCGAAAATGAGCTTTACGGAGAAGAAAGGCTTCTCAAAGCGCTCAACTCGAGAGATTTTGACACTATCGAAGAGCTTTGCAAATTTGTTAAATCCGATGTTGATTCCTTCGTCGGCGAGGCTCCGCAGTTTGACGATATAACAATGGTTGCGCTTCGCTATAACGGAATTGCAACAATTCAGATAGAGAATGCAACGATAGATGATGTTACAAGGGTTACCGAATTTGTTGAGGGCGAGCTTGAGAAGATTGGCTGCCCGATGAAAACGATGATTCAGATCAACATTGCAATTGATGAAATGTTCAGCAATATCGTTAAATACGGCTATCCCGATGAGCCGGGTCCTGTAACTGTCAGATTCATCGGCGGAGAGCAGTCAAATTCCGTTTATATCCGCTTCGAGGATAAGGGCATTCCGTATAATCCGCTGACGAAAGAAGACCCCGATATTACTCTTTCGGCAGACGAAAGAAACATCGGAGGTCTCGGAATATTCATGGTCAAGAAGACAATGGATGACATCAGGTATAAATATGAAGATGAAAAGAATATTCTGACTATCAAAAAGAACTTATAATCAACCGTGACTGCCGTCTGAAAAGGCGGCAGCCTTTTTGCGGATTTGAGGTATTATTTGTTTGACTTTTGATAAATATTATAATATAATAACCAATTGTAAAAACATTTCAGAAAAATCGGGCGGAGGCCGTTTCTATGGATTTCAAAGGTAAAAAAATTCTTGTTGTCGGGCTTGCGAGAAGTGGCATGGCTGCAATAAAAGTGCTTAAATCACTCGGCGCAGAGGTTACACTCTCCGAAAGCAGAAAAAGAGAAGATATAAAAGAAATTGATGTTCTTAATGAACTCGGAGTTGAAACAGTCGGCCAGACGGCAGAGGTTTTTGAGGGCGATTACGACCTGTGCGTTAAAAATCCGGGCGTTCCGTTCAGAAGCGCAAATATGAAAAGGCTTGAAGAAAGAGGCATTCAGATAATAACCGAAATCGAGCTTGCCTTCATTGTTTCAAAACCGCAGCACTATATTGCCATAACCGGCACCAACGGCAAAACAACAACCACAACTCTCACTTATGAAATTATTAACAGGGCGTTTCCGGGCAAGACTCATCTCTGCGGCAACATTGGAATTCCGCTTTGCGAAATCGTTATGAACAATAACCTTATGAACGAGAGCGGACACTATATTGCGCTTGAAATTTCAAATTTCCAGCTTGTCAATATTGATAAATTCCGCCCAGAGGTTGCAACGATAATCAATCTTACCCCGGACCACATTGATTTTATGGGAAGCCTCGATGCTTATTATAAGTCCAAAACCGAGGTTTATCGCAATATGAAAGAAAATGATATTTTCATTCTCAACGGCGATGATCCCGTGCTCAAGGAATATACGGATAAATATCCGCTAAATTGCAAAATTGAAAAATTCAGCATAGAAAATACCGGCGCAGACAGCTTCATCAAAGACGGATATTTTTATATCAACGGTGAAAAGGTGCTTTCGCTTGACTGCGTGAAGATAGTCGGCAGGCATAACCTCCAGAATGTTATTATTGCCGTTTCCGCCGCAAAGGCTCTCGGAATTTCAAACGAAATCATTGCCGAAGCCGTTTCCGGATTCAAAGGCGTTGAACATCGCATTGAGTTTGTTCGTGAGCTGAACGGCATCAGATATTATAATGATTCAAAGGGAACGAACACGGATGCGACCGTGACCGCTCTGAAGTCTTTTGACAAGGGAGTTATCCTGCTTCTCGGCGGTTTTGAAAAAGGTCTTCCGATGGATGATGTTAAAAAGCATCTCGGATGTGTCAAAAAAGTTATCGGCTTCGGAGCCTGCGGAAAAAGACTTGTTGACGAGCTTGTCGGCGAAGACGGAATCGTTGTTGAAAATCTTGTTCAGGCTCTTGATGAAGCAAATAAAATTGCGGGATCGGGAGACACGGTTCTTCTTTCTCCCACAACGAGTTCATTCGATCAGTATTCGGGCTTTGAAGAAAGAGGAGAACATTTCAAAAAGCTTGTAAATTCTCTTTAAAAGGGAGATTCCAATGGAAAACAGTAAGAGATACATCGGCGTTTTTGATTCGGGAATAGGCGGATTGACGGTAGTCAAGAGCATTGTTGAAACCATGCCCGATGAAAACATTTTATATTTCGGCGACACAGCTCATGTTCCTTACGGCACAAGGTCAAAGGAGCAGATAACCGAATATGTGCTGAACGATGTGGAATTCTTAAGTCGGTTTGACCTGAAAGCAATCGTTATCGCCTGCAATACTGCCGATGCAATTGCAAGAGATAAGGTGACGGAGCTTTATAAGATGCCCGTTTTCGGAGTTGTTGATCCTGCCTCAAAGGAAGCGGCTTATTCAACCAAAAACGGCAGGATCGGCGTTATCGCAACCAATGCAACAGTCAACAGCAAGGCATATAATAAAGCGATTTCAAAGTATAATGCCGATGCAGAGGTAATGAGTGTTGCCTGCCCGCTGCTTGTTCCTCTTGTTGAAAACGGCAGATTCAAAAAAGATGACATTGTTATAAATACCGTTCTTCACGAATATCTTGCTCCGCTTAAGGAAGCGCAGGTTGACACGCTTGTGCTAGGCTGCACACATTATCCGCTTCTTTTTGATGTTATTTCATCAATGATGCCGGGAGTCAATATAATCAGCTCCTCCGTTGCAGCCGCAAATGCGCTGAAAAACGGCCTTGAAGAGCTTGGTATATTCGGAGACGGCGCCTGCGGAGAAAGAAAATATTATGTGAGCGACAATGCCGAATATTTTGAAAAAACGGCTCTTGTTTTTATGGGTGATAATCTCGGCGGCAGGGTCAGCCATGTTGAATTGGATTAAGGGGACAATGTGCTTATGGCAGAAAAAAAGAACTTACCTCATAAGAATCACAGGGCGAGGCTTCGTCTGACTTTCCGCAAAACCGGGATCGAGAATATGCCGGACCATAATATTCTTGAGTTTCTTCTTTTTTATTCAATTCCGAGAATTGACACAAACGAGCTTGCTCACAGACTCATTGACCGCTTCGGCTCTCTGCGCAGAGTTTTTGACGCAAGCTACGAGCAGCTTCTTGAAATTGAAGGAATGGGCGAAAGTTCGGCTCTGCTGATTTCCTCCATACCTGCCCTTACAAGAAAATATATTGAATGCGGCGCTCCTTCAAAAATTGTTCTGACAGATTGCGCAGAGGCAGAAGAATATATTGTAAAGAAATTTTACGGCTGCTCAAAAGAAATTTTATATATGCTGTGCCTTGATTCAATGGGTACTCTTATCAACTGCGTGAATCTCGGCGAAGGCACATCAAAAAGCATTGAGATCGACAAGCGAGCAGCAGTTGAAAATGCGCTTATCAACAAAGCCGATGTAGTCATTTTTGCTCATAATCATCCCAACGGAATTGCAGCCCCCTCAAAAGAGGATATTTTTCTCACCGAGGAATTTGCAAATATTTTTTCGGGAATCGGCATAAGGCTTGCGGATCATATCATAGTTGCGGGGAATGAATCGCTTTCACTTGCCTCGGTTGATAAATTCAAATCATTGTTTATATAAAAAAGACCCGATCAGTTGGGCGGCACTTCGTAAACCGTTTTGCAGTTTATGAAGTGCCGCCCTTATCGGTTCTTTATTTTTTATTCAAATTCAATTCCGGCAATCGTTCTGATTTGTTTCATCAGGCGGCTGACGTGTAAAGTTGTTTTACTTGACAAGGCATATTTTTCGCTGCCCGGATCAGCTATGAACATTTCAAATTCCTTTGCTTCGTTTCCCATCAGAACATATTTTTCAACATCGCCAAGCAGCTCTTGTTTATCACCGCTTTTGTCGTATTGATTAATGAATGTCATTTTGGAAATTGATTCAACGGTAACCGTGCCTTCATCGCCGAAAACGGCAGAGCCGGAATAATCCTGACCGAGCTTTGAATATGTAAAGGTGATAACCTTGTCATCATACACCAGCGAAGCGGCTCCGCTTCCGTCTGCTCCGCTTTCCATAAACGATGCAGCGGCGGTCAGTTTATCGGGCATTCCCCATATATCAACTGCCGGATAGACGCAGTAAACGCCCAGATCCATAAGGCATCCGGTTGCAAGCTTCGGATTGAATATGTTCGGCAGGCTGCCGCTTTTATATGCGGGATATTTTGATGAAAGCTGTGAAAAATCAAAATGAGCGCTTGAAATCTTACCGATTTTGTTTATTGCATCTCTGAAAATTTCTCTGCCGGAGTTGTACATATACATAATTGCTTCCATATAAATCAGATGCCTTTCGGCGGCAAGCTGCTGAAGCTCTTCAAGCTCTTCGGGCTCAACCGTTATCGGTTTTTCGCAGATAACGTGCTTGCCTGCTTCAAGCATAGCCTTTGACTGCGAATAATGCAAACGGTTTGGGCTTGCAATATAAACTGCTTCAAAATCACCCTTTGAAAATTCTTCAAGCGAGGTATAAACCTTTTCGATTTTGTTCTTTTCTGCGAATTCAGAGCCTTTTTCTGCCGTTCTTGAATAGACCGCAGCAATGTCTGCACCGGCAATTTTTCTTGCTCCTTCAATAAAGGATTCAGCTATCCAGCCCGTTCCGATAATTCCGTATCGCATATCAAAGCTCCTTTGCCATAATTTCCGCTCCGCCGATTTTAATTGATGTGAGCGGTCTGAACCCGTTTTTCTTATAAAAATTAACGGCAGGAATATTTCCGCTTCCGGTTATGAGCATAATGCCCCTGACTCCCTTTGATTTCATATTTTCAAGCTGGGCTTTCATAAGCAGAGAGCCGTTTCCGTTTCTGCGGAAGCCTTCGTTGAGATTTATATGGAGATGGGCGGGATATTTTTTTCTGAAAATCAGATGACCCGAAATTTCCGCAATGGCGGTGAGCAGGTTGCCGATGCCCGTTTTTTTTACTCTTTTAAGATAAGGCCTGAATGCTCTGATATATCCGTCAAAATCGGCTGCTCCGAAAATATATCCTTGCGCAATGTCGTTTTCATCAACGATCAGAAAAACATTTTCGGGTTCTTTTTCAATGTAATAATAACAATAAGTTGAGAGAATATATTCTCTCATTTTTTCATCTGTAAAAACACTTCCGGGGCCGGTGTTCATGCAGATGAGTTTAACATCTTCTCTGTATTTTTCGTTATATGGCTTAACTGTGACCATTTTTTACACCTCAACCGAAAAACTTGCAGCTCCTTTGAACTGTTTTCTGATTTTGCCGCAGTCAAACACGGCTTCGATTCTTTCGTCTGCAAAAACATCAATATCCGCTTTTCCGTTTTTGATTTTATATTCAACCGAAATTTTTCCGTTTTCGGTTGTGATATGACCTTTTATGAGGTCAATTCCCTTAACAAAGCGGGGAGAGATTATAACCCTTTCAAAAGCCGCCGAATCATCCGGCTGACGGATTCCGAGCAGATATTTGAAAAGATATTTCGTAACTGCGCCAAACATCGGATGATTATGCGAATCAGCGCCGTTCCAGTTTTCCCAAAGTGTGGTTGCACCAGTATCGGCCATGTGAGCAAACGAAACTTCCTTTTCGTTTGAAAGAAGATCAAATGCAAGCTGGTTTTCATTTACTTCAAAGAGCCAGCCGATAAGAGCATCGGTGGCAATTATGCCGGTGTCAAACTGACCGAGATTTCTGTATTTTTCAATGATTTTGTTTTTGACATTTTCATTGCCGAGCCCTGCCTGCATCGCAAGGCATGAGGAGCCCTGAATATCGCCGATATATGCTCTCTGCTGGAAGCTGTAATATGCGGCGTTGATTGCTTTTGTGACTTTTTCGATTCTATCGCCGAGGAACGAAACCTCGTCTTCTCTGCCGAGAATTTTACCGATTTCCATAACCTGACGCATAAATCTGACATAAAGGCATGAGTTGACATAGGTTTCGGGGATTTTAATGTCATCGGGAGGAAGCCAGTCGCCGAGGCACCAGCCGCCCTCTTCCTCACGGCAGACAAGGCCGTTTTCGCTGTGATTTTCAAGATATTCAAAATATCTGAGCATCATCGGCAGAAATTCGGCAAGAAGTTCTTTGTCGCCGTACATTTTATAGAATCTGTAAGGCACCTCGACCATTGCGCCGCCCCAGCCGCAGGGTCCGCCTCCGCCGCCCATAAGCGGAGCGGTATGCTGAACATGACCGCTCGCTCTGCATTGGCAGTCGGCAATGTCATAGAGCCATTTTCGATAAAATTCCCTGCTGTCAAGAAGCATCATTCCTGCTTCTGCGCAGAGCTGACCGTCGCCCGTGTAGCCGAGTCTTTCACGGTGAGGGCAGTCAGACGGAACGCAGCAGTGCATATTTGCAAGCTGAGTTCGGATATATGCTTCATACAGCCAGTTGAGGACTCTGTTGCTGCATTCAAATGAAGAGGTGACGGCGCAGTCAGAATGGATAACATCAATTCTTTCCGGTTCTGCACCCTCGACCTTGAAATATCTGAAGCCGTGCCAGGTGAAATGGGGAATATATTCTCTGTCTGTTCCGTCGGTTATGAATTCATCCTGCTGATATCCCTCTTCAAACTGCATACCCCAGTTGCGATAGGGACCCGAAAGCACTTCGGCATAGTTGACCTTTATTTTCTTTCCTTTTTCGGCGCATCTGAAAACGGCATATCCAACCGTGTTTTCGCCTGCGTCATAGAGCCTGACGCCGTTTTCTTCGGAAAGAAGAATGGGTTTTATTGTTCTTATGACCTTATCGGCAGGGGAAAATTGAAGATAAAATTCCGATTCGGGGGCGGGGGTGACGCTGCTCTGAACGAAATCCTTTTCTTCGGGAATAAGGCTGTAATCGTGCTTTTCTCCGAAATAGAGATTGTTAAATGTGACAAAACCTTTTGCCGTAAGAGTGTCCTTGCCGCAGAGGATGTTTCCGCTTTCCTTTTTTATTACATAGCAGAGCTTTGGAGTGCCATAAACGATAAGCCCCTCACAGTCTCTTGCATGCTGATTATAATAACCGTTTCCGACAATAACGGCAAGAGTGTTGCTTCCGTCTTTGATATAATTCGAAATATCGTACTTCATGCAGTAAATGCGGAAGCCGAGCTTATCTTTAAGGGGATATTCAAATTTTGTCAGGTCACGGAAATGATAATTTGAAGCATTCGGCACGAGCAGATCATCGCTGACCTTTCTGCCGTTGATATAAAGCTTGAAAAATCCGAGACCGCAGATGATTATTTCAGCTTTCTCATTCTGAATTGCGTTGAAACGTCTGAAAAACACCGGTGCATCGCTCAAGGGGTTTTCGATCCATTCTGCACCGCAGAACATTTCTCTGTTTGTCATTCCTCTTCCTCCTGCAATTCGGCAAGCCTTGAATTCCACTGCTCCCATTCTTCCATAAGGGCGAGCTGGGCTTCGGTAAGCTCGTCTATTTTTTGAGTATATTCCATAATCTGCTCGTAGTCGGCAGAAACCTCCGGGGTTGAAAGCATTTCGGTTGCTTCGGCAATTTCTTTGTCGAGTCTGTCGATTTCGGCTTCGCCGCGCTTTATCTTTCCGTTGAGCCTGTTTATTTCACTTTCACGCTCTTTGCGCAGCTTATATGAATTGACTTTGACTGTCTGCTTTTGCGGCTTTTCCTTTGCCTGCGCAAGCGCTATGTTTGCATAATCGTTATAGTCGCCGTCGAATTTCTCAAATCCGTCGGGCTTCATTCTGTATATTTTGGTTGAAAGCTTGTTGATGAAATATCTGTCGTGAGAAACGGAAATGATCGTGCCTTCAAAATCCGCAAGTGCCGTTTCGAGAACTTCTCTTGACGGAATATCAAGATGGTTGGTCGGCTCGTCGAGCAGCAGCACATTTGCGCCTGAAAGCATAAGCTTCAGCAGGCAGAGCTTCGCTTTTTCTCCGCCGCTGAGCGAATCAACATTTTTATAGACATCGTCGCCTCTGAACAAGAACAGGGCAAGATATTTTCTGACTTCGGTTTCGGTAAAAAGTCTGTGTTCATCCCATATTTCATCAATAACGGTTTTGCCGCCGTGAAGTCTTTCAAGATTCTGATCGAAATATCCGATTTTAACATTTGAGCCGAATGTGAATTTTCCGTCATCTGCGCTCATCTGACGGGTCAGTATGCGCAGAAGGGTGGTTTTTCCGCATCCGTTTGAGCCGAGAATGAAAATACGGTCATTTTTGAAAACCTGCATATTGCCGTTTGAAAAAAGGACTTTTTCACCGAATGCCTTTGAAAGGCCGTTGACATTAAGCACATCGTTTCCCGTTTCGCATTCGGGCGAAAAGCGTATTCTCATTTTTGAAAGCAGAGCTTCGGGAACGATAAGCTCCTCTTTTTTCTTTTTGAGACGTTCTTCTCTTTCCTGCCCCATACGCTTCAGAACGTGGTTTGTTGCGCTCGCCTGCTTTGCTCTCATAACAAGCTCTTCAAGATCTTTGATTTCTTCAAGCTGAATTTCATAATGTTTTCTTTCGATTTCAAGGCGTTCCTCTTTGGATTTCAGATAGGCTGAATAATTTCCTTTAACGCAGTAGCTCTTTCTGTTCGCGAGCTCAACGGTTTTATTAGTGACCTTGTCGAGAAAATATCGGTCATGCGAAATAACGATAACCGTTCCCTTAAAAGCCGAAAGAAAGCCTTCAAGCCATTCCGTGCCGGAAATATCAAGGTGATTGGTAGGCTCATCAAGCAGAAGGAGGTCGGAATTGCTGAGCAAAAGCTTACACATACTGAGCTTTGAACGCTGGCCTCCGCTGAGCTTGTCGCAGGTCAGCCCGAAATCGTTTTCCGAAAAGCCGAGGCCGAGAAGCGCCGCTCTCGTGCGGCTTTTGTATGTAAGTCCGCCGGCATCCTGGAAAGCCTCCTGCATCGCAGATTGCTTTTCAATCAGCGCATCAGGGCTGCCGATATGGGAATCAATATCACGGGCGATGCGTTCCATATCAATTTCCATTACCATAAGCGGCTCAAATATGCTCAAAGCTTCATCATAAACCGTGCGCATCGAGCCGGAGCAGGCGTGCTGCTCAAGATAGCCGACTTTGGTGAATTTCGAAACGAATGCGCCTCCGTCAGTCGGCTCGATTTCACCTCTTATCACTTTGAAGAGGGTTGTTTTGCCGGTTCCGTTAGCGCCGATAAGCCCCACGAAATCGCCTTCGTTCACATCGAACGAAACATTTTCGAGGAGCGTTCTGCCGTCAAATTCAATTTTCAGATTCTGAATGCTGACAACTGACATTTTTATATCCTTGTTTCGAGAATTTCAAGATTTCCGCTGATAGTGTAGCTTCCGCTTCCTGCCGGAACAAACCAGCTGTCTCCCTTGGCAAGAGAAACGGTTTCTCCGCAGCATTCAAGAGAACCTTCGCCGGAGAGAACAAGAAGGGAAACAAATGATTTTTCATCCGCATAATCGGTTAAATTATTGCTGATTTCGTCCTTCCAGACCTTGAAAAGAGGAGAATCGCAAAGAAGATTTTTGCCCTCGCTGTAAAGCTTGTCGGCTTTACAAAATGACGGTTGAGCATATTTTTTGAGCATAGTTACGCCGACTGCATCGGAAACGTGCAATTCCCTTGGTTTTCCGTCTTTTCCACGGCGGTCATAGTCATATATTCTGTAAGTCGTGTTGGAGCTTTCCTGCACTTCGGCAAGTAAAATGCCTTTACAGATGGCGTGAAGAGTGCCCGATTCAATAAAGAAGAAATCCCCCTTGTTCACCTTTACTTTTCCGACCCAGTCAACAAGAGTGTTGTTTTCGATTGCGGACCTGAATTCCTCGGGGCTGATTTCATCAGCAAAGCCGAGAAGAAGCTGCGCATCCTCATCGCAGTCGATGATATACCAGCATTCCGTTTTGCTCTGACCTCTGCCTGTTTTTTCGCAGTATTCTTTAGTCGGATGAACCTGAACGGAGAGGTCGTCACGGGCATCAATAAACTTTATGAGGATGGGGAAATCATCAAATTTTTTTGCATTGGTTCCGCAGAGACCGGGATTGCTGCCGATAACATCCGCAAAGGATTTTCCTGCGAATTCTCCGTTGACTGCGGAGCTTGAGCCTGCTTCGTGGCATGAAAGCATCCAGCCTTCGGCGGCATTTGCCTTTTCGGTTTCAACGCCGTATTCTTCAATGAGCTTTCTGCCGCCCCATATCGTTTCGGAAACAAAGGGTTTGAGTTTTATAGGATAGAGTTTCATAGCTGGTCTCCTTATTTTCAGATGGTATATTCTGCATTATATCATATTTGTCCGATAATTGCTATATAATATTTTAAGTTTAACATAATCGGAATAATTGAGAGGAATGAAAGATGAATATCGGTTTTATCGCTTTTGCGGCAGCAGGCATAATAATTATGATGTGGTGGATGATCAAAACCCGTTACGGTGCGAGAGCGTTTATGCTTTCGGCTTTGCAGGGAATTGCCGGAATGTTTGCCGTTAACCTTGCGGGCACGGTTACGGGAGTTATGATCCCCGTCAATTGGTATACTCTCGGAATAGGCTTTTTTGCAGGTCTGCCGGGAATCATTTCAACATTGATTCTGAGTGTAATATTCAGATAAAATTTTTGTTTTGGTATAGAAAAAAAGAAACAGTTGTGATATTATAATTACAATATGTTTCGGAGGTGCTTTGAAATGGCATATAAGAAAGATGATATACTCAATAATTTTGATGTTTTCCCGAAAGTTCTGACAGCGGGAAAAAAGACAACCATAAATATTATTCCGCTCGGCGGCAGAAGAGAATTTGAGCCGGGCAAAGAATATACCCTTGAAATTGCCGCTCTTGATCTCGGAGTGCCCAGAAATTTCCCCGCTCTTGCGGATTTCAGAGAAAGAAAGATAGTCTGCAATGAAAAGGGAGGCTTTTCGTTTGAACATACTTTTGACAGCGAGCAGGAATATTTCCTTCGCTTCAAGGGCGAGGACGGCAAAAAAATCGAACAGTTTTCGGTTTACTGCGTAGAAAAGGATCTTTCCGGCAGATATCCTTTCGTCGGCGACCTTCACATGCACACCAATTTTTCCGACGGAAGGCAGCTTCCCGAGGTTGTTGCCGCAAACTATCGCAAATACGGCTATGATTTTACGGTCATCAGCGACCATAACAGATATTATTCTTCGCTCAGGGCAATTGACAGCTATAAAGATGTTCCGATTGAAATGAACATCGTACCCGGCGAAGAAGTTCACATGCCGGCTGTTTTCGGCAGGAAAAACGATGTTCATATCGTCAATTTCGGAGGCGAATACAGCATCAATGCTCTCACAGACGGACCGCAGACAGAGGAAGTCGGCACGGATAAGAAATTCCGTTCTCTTTACGGCGAATGCCCCGATTTCATTCCCTACGATAAGTGGCAGGAAAAGATGCAGAAGCTCATTGACGAAGCAAAGGTTCCCGAAACCGTTGATGCGGTTCCCTATGCAGTTTGCTGCTGGATTTTTGACGAAATCAGAAAGGCAAACGGTCTCGGCATTTTCGCTCATCCCAACTGGAGAGTTGAAGCTTATCAGGTTCCCGAAGCCTTCACGGATTATATGATGGAAACTCAGCCGTTTGATGCTTTTGAAGTCCTCGGCGGCGAAAGATATTATGAACATAACGGATTCCAGACCATCAGATACTATGAAGAAAGAGCAAAGGGACGCAGATTCCCCATTGTCGGCAGCACAGACAGCCATTCTTCTTATGAATCAAACGCAGGAGCATTCATCTGCGAAACGATAGTTTTCTCTCCCGAAAACGAGAGAAAGGCTCTGATTTCTTCGATCAAGGATTTCTATTCCGTTGCGGTTGATACCATCAGCACGGAATTCAGGCTTGTAGGCGAAAGCAGATTTATCCGTTACGGCTGCTTCCTTCTTAAGAACTATTTCCCGATTCACGATGAATATTGCTATGAGGAAGGCAGACTTATGAAGCAGTATGTTACCGGAACGGACGAAGAAAGAGCGGACGCCGCCGAAACGATCAAACATATCAGCGGAAGAATGAAGAAGCTTCGTGAAAAATATTTCGATTTCTGATCGGAAGGTTGATGCATTGATGAAAAAATTTATCGCTGCTCTGCTTGCTGTTTTTGTTCTTTTTGCAATGTGCGGCTGCGAAATCAAACCTGTAACGGCTCTTGAAATTTCCGGCACGAAAATCAATTCGGAAATTCTGACTTATTATGCCGATAAGGTTGCCTCAAGACCGTCTGATTACGGACTTGAAGACGGACCTTCGGTTGAAGAAATAAAGCCGCTTGCAATAGAACTCTGTAAAAAATATATCGCAATGAACACATGGTTTGCGCAAATGGAGCTTTATCTTACATCGGCAGAAAAAACGCAGGTGGCACAAAATGTTAATGATATATGGATAAGGGCGGAAAATCATTATAACAAAATAGGCGTTTCAAGGCAGACTCTGACAAAAATCAAGACCTCCGAGGCCTATGAAAACAAGGTTTTCGCCGTTCTGTATGACCGGGGTACCGGTGACAGCGAATTCGAGCGGGAGCTGACCGACTATTTTCTTGATAATTATGTGAGCATCCGTACCGTGTGCGCATATTTCGCATCGGGTGACGGAAAAACGGCAATAAGTCAGCAGGAGAAAAATGAACTGCTTGAAAATTTTCGAAAAATCAAGTCACAGTCTATCAGCGGAGCAGAGGCTTTTACGCAGGCATCTCAGGATTACGGCTATGCGGTTTCGGATTCTGTTGTTATCAGCCGCAATACAGAGGGCTATCCCGACGGATTTTTTGACAGCGCCTTTTCGCAGGGGGCAAATACGGTCAAGATCATTGAATATGATGACTGCGTGTTTGCAGTATACAAAGATGACCTGAGATCAAAGGGCGAAGGCGTATATTCAACTTACCGTTCCGCCTGCATCAACGCTCTTTATGAGGCGGATTACGGTGAATATCTTGATAATTTCATTGCTTCTCTGACAGTTGAAGAAAAAAGTCCGATAGTTAATCGGATTATAAAGAAAGTTAAATAATGACTTTGGTTTCACAAAAAAGTACGGCGGCTTCGTTCTGAACGAAGCCGCCGCTTGATTTTTTTACAGCAGTTCTATTCCTTTTGCTTTGCATTCCCTGATCATTTCTTCTGGCCAGACCGATGCCTGAACCTCTCCGATATGAGCTTTGCGCAGGAAGAACATACACATTCTTGACTGACCGATGCCGCCGCCTATTGAATAAGGAAGCTCGCCGTTGAGAAGCGCTTTGTGGAACGGAAGCTCTTTTCTTTCCGTGCAGCCTCTGATTTCAAGCTGCTTCATAAGTGTTTCCTCGTCAACTCTGATTCCCATTGACGAAAGCTCAAGTGCAATATCGAGAACGGGATAATAAACGATAATGTCGCCGTTAAGCTCCCAGTCATCATAGTCCGGAGCTCTGCCGTCATGAGGCTTTCCGCTGTTGAGAACGCCGCCGATTTTCATAATGAAAACGGCTTTCTTCTCTTTTGCGATCGCTTTTTCTCTTTCTTTGGGCGTGAGGTCGGGATACATATCCTCAAGTTCCTGGGTAGTGATAAAAGTAATTGCATCGGGAAGAAAATGCTTCTCAACGAAATCATAATCGTCGGAAATATATTTTTCGGTGTGGCGAAGCGCTCTGTATATTGCACGAACGGCAATTTTAAGAGTTTCTTCCGTTCTGTCCGCTTTGTTTATGTGCTTTTCCCAGTCCCACTGGTCAACGAAAACGGAATGGATATTGTCTGTATCTTCGTCACGCCTGATTGCGTTCATATCGGTATAAAGACCTTCGCCGGCTTCAAAGCCGTATTGACCGAGAGCGAGCCTTTTCCATTTTGCGAGCGACTGAACTATTTCGACATCGCCCGTGTCAATGCCTTTGATGTCGAATCTGACGGGGCGCTCAACTCCGTTGAGAGTATCATTGAGGCCGGAATCAGCTCCGACGAAAAGGGGAGCCGAAACTCTGGTAAGATTGAGCTGAATGGCAAGGTCACGCTCAAAGAAATCCTTAACTTTTTTTATTGCAAGCTGTGTCTGACGCTGGGTCAGAAGAGAATGATAGCCCTCGGGAATATAGAGGTTATACATAGCGGAATGCTCCTTATTTTTTCTTTTTGTTTATTCTTTTGTTATGTATGGCATTCAGTCCGCAGCCGGCTCCGTAAAATATTCCGAGAAGAAGCACAAAGGCTGCCGCAAGAAGAATAAATCCTGTTGTTGAAGAATATTCCTGACCCTTGAAAAGCATATCAAACATCTGCTTTCCGTTGAGGAACGGATAGGGATAGAAGCCGTCTTTTGCGCCGAGGATTTCGCACATTACGAAATAGCACATGGGATAAATGAGATATTTGAGAGTTGTTTTTGCAACGGGGAGCTTCTTGTCCGAAACGGGCAGGAACCAGAATGCCGTGAAAAGAACGGGAGTGATAAGATGATTCCAGGTGTTGACTATTGAAGTGAACCACATGGGACCGGTGCTTCTCATAACGCCGAGATTGTCGATTGCTTCTTTGGGGAATGTTCCGCCGCCGAAGGGAAGAAGAACTGTGAAATAGATAATTCCCGTGATCGCAATGTTGAGAGTGATCGTGCCTCGGAGGACTTCGTTATGAGTGAATTTGTAAAGTTTTTTGCTTCCGAAAATTCCGAAAGCATAGAGAATGAGATAAACATCAACGAAAATATTCGATTCGTTGGTAAACATTCTTAAGAAGGCTGCGCCGCTTATGTTGTTTGTGAGGATCTTATTTTCAACGAGATAGTCCATAAACGGACGGAGAACTGCCTCATAGCTGAAGATGTGATGAGCCATAATGAGCAGACCGATGATGCCGAATAGGAGGCATCCGAAGGCAAAGCCTTTTGTTTCAACTGTTTTCTTTTTCAACCCAATTGCCACCTTTAAAATAATAATAAAATTATAGAATAGGAGATACCAAAAGTCAAGAAAAATGTGATTATCGGCTGATTATTATTTTGACCGGACAAAATAAACACACAAAATTCAAAAAATATCTTTATTCCTGAAAAATTTTGATGTATAATATAAAAAAATCTTTTCAGGAGAGATTCAGATGGAAAAAATCAGACTTTTCATTGCAGGCGAAGAATATAATATCGGCACAGATGATGACCTTGATTATGTTGCAGGCATCGGAGAAGAGCTTGATAAAAAAATCACCGAGCTTATGCAGAATAATTCGAGAATTTCAGTCACTCAGGCAGCCATTGTGACGGCGCTTGAATATGCCGACCTTTATAAAAAATCCGAAATCACTTCCGAAAACCTCAGAAATCAGATCCAGGGATATCTTGAGGATGCTGCAAGAGCAAGAACAGACGCTGAAATTTCAAAGCGTGAATGCGAAAGGCTTGCAAAAGAACTTAAGAACAGATAATGGCTGAAATTCTTGCTCCGGCAGGGAGCTTTGATTCGGTTATTGCCGCCGTCAGATGCGGAGCCAATGCCGTTTATCTCGGAGGAAAAAGCTTCAACGCACGAAGAAATGCGTCGAATTTTTCCGATGAAGAGCTGAAAAAAGCGGTTGATTATTGCCACGCAAGGGGAGTAAAGGTGTATCAGACGCTCAACACCCTTGTGAGCGATGATGAATTTGAAGAAGCTTATGATGCAGTCAAGTGCGCCTGTGAATGTAATGTTGATGCGCTTATTCTGCAGGATACAGGACTCGCCGCCCTCGTGCGCCGGGTCTCTTCGTCTATGCCGATGCATGCTTCAACGCAGATGTCCGTGCAGAGCATAGAGGGAATCCGTATGCTTGAAAAAATGGGCTTCTCCAGAGCCGTGCTTCCGAGAGAGCTTTCCGAAAAGGAAATAAAAGAAATATCATCCCGGACAGAGATCGAGCTTGAATATTTTGTTCACGGTGCGCTGTGTATGTGCGTTTCGGGGCAATGCCTGATGAGCTCCGTGCTCGGCGGCAGAAGCGGAAACAGAGGCCTCTGCGCTCAACCGTGCAGGTTGCCGTTCGGAGTGAACGAAAGCGGCGGAAATGCTTTGAGCCTTAAGGATTTATCGCTTGTTGACGAGCTTTCGAGGCTTGAGGATGCAGGGGTTTGTTCGTTTAAAATTGAGGGCAGAATGAAGCGCCCGGAATATGTTGCCGCCGCAGTGACCGCCTGCCGCAACAGCCTTAACGGAACTCCGGATAATTCAATCAATGAAGCCCTCAAGGCGGTTTTTTCCCGTTCCGGCTTTACAAAGGGATATTTTGAAGGCAGGCTCGGAAAGGATATGTTCGGCATTCGCAGAAAAGAGGATGTTGAGGGTGCATCCGGCGTTCTTTCTTCCCTTGAAAAACTCTATGAAAAAGAAAAGCCGCTTATTCCCGTTTCGCTTTCAATGAAATTCAGATGCGGAGAAAAAATGCTTCTTGAAGTTTCATCCGGCGGACTTTCGGTCAGGATTCAATCCGGCTTTGCTCCCGAAAAGGCACTCAACCGAGCTATTTTGAAGGAGGAACTTGAAGAAAGGCTTTCAAAGTGCGGCGGTACGCAGTTTTATATACATAATATATATGTCGATTTTGAAGAAGGGCTGAATGCTTCCGTTTCTGCAATCAATGCGCTGCGCCGTGAAGCTTTTGAAGCGCTTGAACAGCTTCTTACGGAGAGAAAAGAAAAAACGGTCAAAAGCTATGAATTCAATCCCGGAAAGCATATTGCCGCCGTTCCGCGGATCCACGCAAGGTTTTTCGGCGAGGAACAGATACCCGAAAAACTTGACGGAATTTCAAGAGCCGTTGTTCCTCTTGAAACCTCCTGCGAAACGATAAATAAGCTCAAGTCGGCGGGGATAGAGGTTGCGGCGGAAATCCCGCAGGCAGTTTTCTCAAATTATGAAAAATATATTTCGCAGCTTTCCGCAAAGAATTTTGATCTTGCATGGATATGCACTCTTGACGGAGCGGGAATCGCAGAAAAGGCGGGAAAGCCTTTTGCCTGCGGATTCGGAATGAATATCTTCAATTCATCCGCTCTTGAAGAAATGAAATCGCTCGGCGCAGAGGATGCCCTGCTTTCATGCGAATGCACTCTGAAGCAGGTTTCGGGGCTCGGCGGCGAGATTCACAGAGGACTTATGATCTACGGCAGAATCCCGCTGATGGTCACGAGAAATTGCCCGGTAAAGAATAAAATTTCCTGCACGGAATGCAAATCAAAAAGCCACCTTCTTGACCGGATGAATGTTGAATTCCCCGTAGTCTGCAAAAACGGATGCAGTTATATTCTGAATTCAAGGCCGCTCTGGATGGCAGACAAGGCGGTTTCGGGAATTGATTTCGGTTTGATGTATTTTACGATTGAATCAAAAGAGGAAATTGCAGAGGTAATAAAGGCATATTCTCTGCATTCCCCGGCAGACGGCGAATTTACAAGAGGACTTTATATCAAGGGCGTTTTATAATAATAATGTAAATAATTAAAATTATATATTTTTGTTCAGTATGACGAATAACGGAATGCGGAACAACAGAATATATGTTGGATAAAACTTCGAAAAAGGACTTGACGGCAGAGGGAGAATGTGTTATCATATCTCTACCTCTGCAAAAGGGTTCTTTTTTTGCGCCCACTTTTTTAAAAAAAGAGCAGAGGGAGGCCGGTCCGTCAAGAATTGCCTGATAGATTCGAGGAACGGACTAATAATTCCGAATAATGGAGGTGCCGCTCATGGCTGCTAACGGTAAAAGAGTCAAGATTACACTTGCTTGCACCGAATGCAAACAGCGCAATTACAACACAATGAAAAACAAGCAGAACACTCCGGACAGACTTGAAATGAACAAGTATTGCCGTTTCTGCAAAAAACACACTCTTCACAGAGAATCTAAGTAAAGCGGGAGGATCGACTTATGGCAAAAAAGGAAATTTCCGAAGCTGCCCAGAAAGTTGCTGCCGCTGAAAAAAGCAAGCAGAAGAAGCCTGCAAATCCCAATGGAAACTGGTTCGTAAGAGCCGGCAAAGCTATCAAGAAGTTCTTTAAAGACCTCAAAGGCGAGATCAAAAAGATCGTTTGGCCGGACGGAAAAACCGTTCTTAAGTCAACTCTCGTAGTTATCTTTACGGTTGCGGTTATAGGCCTTGCAATCTTTGCCGTTGACTGGCTTCTCACAAACGGTCTTCAGCTTCTCAAGGATGCAGCAAAGAATGCTGCTGACGGTAGCGCCGAAACAACTGCCGCTGCAGTTGAAGCAACAGTTGCAGGAGTAATAAATTCTGTTGGCAATTGGGTAATAAGCTGACCGGGAGGATTGAGTTATGTCTGCTGACGCAAAGTGGTTTGTAGTTCATACTTATTCCGGCTACGAAAACAAAGTGGCTTCCAGCATCGAAAAGATGGCTGAAAACCGCAAAATGCAGGATCAGATTCTCGAGGTCAAAATCCCCACGGAAAAAGTTGTTGATGCCGAAAAGAAAAAAGAGGTTGAACGCAAGCTGTGGCCGGGTTATGTTCTCGTTAAGGTAGCAGTTACTTATGATCAGGATAATCGCCCCGCAATGAGCGATGAAGCATGGCTTCTTATCCGAAACACAAGAGGTGTTACCGGTTTCGTAGGTCCTGAAAACAAGGCAATTCCCCTTACCGACGAAGAAGTTATCAGGCTCGGAGTCGAAAAGAAGGTTGTTGAAGTATCCTATGCAGTCGGCGATATGGTTAACATCATTGCAGATTTGTTTGAAGGATTTTCGGGAATTGTTGAAGAAATCGACCTTGATGAAAACAAGGTTAAGGTTTCGGTGTCCGCTCTCTTTGGTAAGAATACAATTGTTGAGCTTGAGCTTGACGATGTTGAGCTTGCCGAATAATCACGGTAATTTGAGGGCTATGCCCTTTCAAATTTAGCGCTTCGGCGCAGTCGTGCGAGGTTTCGCATCGGCTTCGTGGGAGGAGCAAAAATCATAATTGCTCCGCCATTCACCACATTTTATGGAGGTTAATTAGTTATGGCACAGAAAGTTGTTGGCTTAATTAAATTACAGATTCCCGCAGGCAAGGCCACTCCGGCTCCCCCTGTAGGTCCTGCTCTCGGTCAGCACGGCGTTAACATCATGGCTTTCACAAAGGAATTCAATGAGCGCACAAAGAATGATATGGGCCTCATCATTCCCGTTGTTATCACCGTTTATGCAGACCGCACATTCTCGTTCATCACAAAGACACCGCCCGCAGCAGTTCTTATCAAGAAGGCTTGCGGAATTGAAAGCGGTTCGGGCGTTCCCAACAAGACCAAGGTTGCATCCATCACAAAAGAACAGGTTCGCAAGATTGCCGAGCAGAAGATGCCTGACCTCAACGCAGCTTCAGTTGAAGCAGCTATGAGCATGGTAGCAGGTACTGCACGCAGCATGGGCGTTACTGTTGTTGACTGATTTTGCAAACTGTGGGAGGAAAAATCCGATTTAACCACATGATTGGGAGGAAAAATTTATTATGAAACACGGAAAGAAATATAATGAAAGTGCAAAGCTCGTAGAAAAGTCAACTCTCTACGATCCCGCTGATGCACTTGAGCTTGCAGTTAAGACCGCAAGCGCTAAATTTGACGAGACAGTTGAAGTCCACATCCGTCTTGGTGTTGACTCACGTCACGCTGACCAGCAGGTTCGCGGCGCTGTTGTTCTTCCTAACGGAACAGGCAAAACTGTCAAAGTTGCAGTTTTTGCTAAGGGTTCAGATGCTGATGCAGCAACAGCTGCAGGCGCAGAAATCGTCGGCGCAGAAGACCTCGTTGCAAAGATCCAGGGCGAAGGCTTTATGGATTTCGATGTTGCTATTGCAGCACCTAACATGATGGGTCTTGTTGGCCGTCTCGGTAAGGTCCTCGGTCCCCGTGGACTTATGCCCAGCCCCAAAGCAGGCACAGTTACCCCTGATGTTGCAAAGGCAGTAACAGAAGCTAAAGCCGGTAAAATCGAATACCGTCTTGACAAAACAAACATTATCCATTGCCCCATCGGCAAGGCATCATTCGGCGCAGAGAAGCTCAGCGAAAACTTCAACACTCTTCTTGATGCAGTTATCAAGGCAAAGCCCGCTGCAGCAAAGGGTCAGTATATCCGCTCCTGCGTTCTTGCAACAACAATGGGCCCCGGCGTTAAGGTTAATCCCAACAAGGTCGGAACTGCTGTTGAAGGCTGATTATTGAACTTTTTTAAAAAAGTTCTTGACAAAGGTATATTGCTGTGGTAATATACCTATGCTGTTCTTTTTAAGACAGCAGGTGCTTTTCGCATAATGGTTATTAAACCGCCTGCCGAGAGAGGATGCATAGAAAAAGTAATTTTGCTATGTTATGCCCTTTCTGCGGTTTGCGGAAAGGGCTTTAATTATTTCGTTTAGTATTCCGCATGGAGGTGAAAAAATAAATGCCCAGTGAAAAAGTTTTAGAGCAGAAGAAGGCAGTCGTTGCTGACCTTACAGAGCAGCTCAAAGGTTCAGTTGCAGGTGTTGTTGTTGATTATAAAGGCATCACAGTTGCTGATGATACCAAGCTTCGTAAGGATCTCCGTGAGGCAGGCGTTAAGTATTCGGTAGTTAAGAATACTCTCCTTGGTCTCGCAGCAAAGAACGCAGGTCTTGATGATCTTGCAAATGTTCTTGAAGGAACAACAGCTATCGCTATCAGCCCTGAGGATCATACTGCTGCTGCAAGAATCCTCTCCAAGTTTGCTGATACTCACAAGAATTTTTCAGTTAAGAGCGGTTACCTTGAGGGTAAGGTAGTTGACACAGCTACTATCGACTCTCTTGCAAAGCTCCCCACAAGAGAAGTTCTTCTTGCAACTGTTTGCAACGCATTCAATGCACCCATCGCATCCTTCGCCCGTGCTATTCAGGCTATTGTTGATAAGGGCGGCGAAGCAGCTCCCGCAGCTGAAGCAGAAGCTCCTGCAGAAGCATAAAATTTTAAAATTAAAAACTATTATAATTGGAGGAAATTAAAATGGCATCAGAAAAGATTAATGCTATAATCGAAGAAATCAAAGTTCTTACAGTTCTTGAGCTTTCAGAGCTCGTTCATGCAGTAGAAGAAGAGTTCGGCGTTTCCGCCGCTGCTGCTGTTGCAGTTGCTGCTCCCGCAGAAGCAGGCGCTGCTGCCGCTGAAGAAAAGACCGAATTTGATGTTATTCTCGCTGAAGTTGGCGCAGAAAAGATCAAGGTTATCAAGGTTGTTCGTGAGCTCACAGGTCTCGGCCTTGCAGAAGCTAAGGCAGTTGTTGACGGCGCTCCCAAGGCAGTTAAAGAAGCTGTTTCCAAGGAAGATGCTGAAGCTGCAAAGGCAAAGCTTGAAGAAGTCGGCGCAAAGGTTGAACTTAAATAAGTTTGATTTTTCAAATCGGTGTGGCTTTCGGGTCACGCCGATTTTTTTATTTTCAATTTATTTAAAACATATCTTGACAAATTCTGACAATTGTGATATTTTATTTACACTAAAATCACAAGGTTGGTGTTTATAATGTTCGCCGGATATATCCGTGAAATTGATTCGGTCGGCAGAGTTGTTGTTCCGATGCAATACAGAAAAGAGCTTGGAATCGTTTCCAAGGGAAGCACAGTTGAAATGTTTTGCGACGGCAAGCAGATCATCATAAAAAAAGCTGCTCCGAACTGCATTTTCTGCTCGTCGGAGGAGGAGCTTACCTTATTTGAAGGCAAGTATATATGCAAATCGTGCCTTGAAAAAATCAAGACCGCAGAATGATTTGAATCTGATTCCGCATAAAATAATATAAAATATGCTGATTTCAATATCAGCAGAAATGAAACCGAGGCCCTGATCATGTCAGAAAAAAAGAAAGTTTTGTTTATCATCAATCCCTGCGCCGGCAGAGATAAAACAAGAAAATCAGCAGAAGAGATAATTTCTCTTTTCCCTGCGGAAGAATTTGAATTCACGGTTGAGGAAACGACCTGCAGGGGAGATGCAACTAATATTGTCAGAAGATGCCTTGACGGTCACGATTTTGTGGTCTGCTGCGGCGGCGACGGAACATTCAACGAAACCGTTAACGGAGTGCTTCATCTTCAGAGCAACAAGCCTATAGGATATATTCCGACCGGCTCAACGAACGACCTTGCTTCAACCATCGGTATTCCGACAAATGTTGAAGAAGCAGTTAAAATCATTGTATCCGGTCAGATGAACAGCTATGACATCGGCTGCCATAACGGCAGATTCTTTACATACGTTGCCTCGTTCGGCCCGGGCACAAAGCTCTCATACAGCACTTCGCAAAAAATGAAAAACAAGCTCGGCCATGCTGCATATATGATAAACGGCTTTGTTCTTAAAATCATTCCCACACTTAAAGAAATTAAGCCGATTCATATTAAAATCGAATATGACGGCGGAACGCTTGATGACATATTCTATTTTGCATCGGTTTCAAATTCCACATCTGTTGCGGGACTTTTCAAGTTTGATAAAAATACGGTCAAGCTCAATGACGGAAAATTTGAAATGCTTCTTGTCAGACACATCAAAACTCCTCTTGATGCTTTCAGAATGCTCGGCAAGATGCTCCGCAAGGATTATGACGGCAAATCGCTTATGTTCTTGAACACATCACAGGCAAAATTCACATTTGATGAGCCTCACGCCTGGACTCTTGACGGAGAATTCGGCGGCGAACCCGATTCGGTCAGTTTCTCGGTTCTTCCCGGAGCGGTCAATGTTTATTCGCCGAAGAACGCAATGTTTATTGGAAAAGAAGAAAAGTCATTATAAAAATAAAATCCTGCTGAAATCAATCAGCAGGATTTTTTTACTGAATTTCTGCAAGCCTTCTGCCCATAAGAACACCCATAACAGAAGCCATCATAAGACCTCTTGTCCAGCCGCTCGAATCTCCGAGGCAATGAAGACCGTTTACATTTGTGTTGAAATTCTCATCCATCTTTATTCTGTTGCTGTAAAATTTCAGCTCCGGTGAATAAAGAAGGGTTTCTCTGGACGCAAAGCCGGGTACAACATGGTCAACAGCCTGAATGAAATTGATTATATTGACCATTGAACGATAGGGCATAGCTGCCGTTATATCGCCTGCAACGGCATCAACAAGCGTCGGTCTGACATTGGACTGCATCAGTTCCTTCTGCCATGTGCGTTTGCCGTCAAGAATATCTCCAAAGCGCTGAACCATAATGTGACCTGCGCCGAGCATATTCGTCAGCTCGCCGACCTTCTGTGCATAGGAAATCGGCTGATTGAACGGCTGATTGAAATTATGCGAACAGAGAATGGCGAGGTTTGTGTTGTCAGATTTGAGGTCTTTATACGAATGGCCGTTGACAACGGCAAGATCGTTATCGTAATTTTCCTGGCTGACGAAGCCGCCGGGATTCTGGCAGAATGTGCGTACCTTATTCTTAAAGGGCAGGGGATATCCGATGAGCTTTGATTCATAAAGCACTTCGTTGACCGTTTCCATTATTTCGTTTCTGACCTCAACCCTGACGCCGATGTCAACCGTTCCCGGTTGATGAGCAATATTATGTTGAGCGCACTTTGCTTCGAGCCAGTCTGCGCCTCTTCTGCCGGCCGCAATGACCGTATGCTCTGCGAGAATTTCGATATCCTCTTTTCCGTTAGAAATGCAGACGCCCTTGCAGGTATCGCCCTCCATAATTATATCAAGGCATTCATAGCCGAACATCATATCAACGCCGTTAGCGAGAAGATTCTGCTCGATTGCGTAATAAAGATCTCGGGCTTTTTCCGTGCCGAGATGCCTGATGGGGCAGTCAACGAGTTTAAGACCGGTCTGAATCGCTCTCTTGCGGATTTCCTTAACAGATTCATAGTTGCTTATGCCCTCAATTTTTTCGTCTGCGCCGAATTCAAGATAGATTTTGTCGGTGTAGTCGATAGTCTGCTGGGCAACATCCTCTCCGATAAGCGAGGGGAGATCACCGCCGACCTCATAACTTAAAGAAAGCTTACCGTCCGAAAATGCTCCTGCGCCCGAAAAACCGGTTGTAATGTGGCAATAAGGCTTGCAGTTCATACATTTTCCGGTTTTCGCTTTTGGGCAGCTTCTGTTTTCGATTGCCTTGCCTTTTTCAACGATAAGGATTTTCTGCTTGCTGCCTTTTTTTATCATTTCGAGAGCCGTGAATATTCCGGCGGGTCCGGCACCGATGATAACGGTATTATATTTCATAAAGAGACTCCTTTGCATAAAAAAACCCGCCCTCGGCGGGTTTTTGTTTTTTTTTATTCTGCGATCCTCTTGATGATGGCAACGCAATCGTTGTAATCCATAATCTTGGGAACGGGATAAAGAGGATTGCCTTCTCTCAATGCTCTGCTTGCGATGGTGGGAATATCTTTTTCGAGAATCTTGAGATGCTCGGGAATATTCATCATCTTGTTGAATTCCTTGATATTCGAAATGAAAAGCTCTGCTTTCTGCGAAGCGGTCATTCCGGAAGTTTCAAGGCCGGCGATGTCAGCAAGCTTTGCGAGAGCTTCAGCTGCTGTTTCGCCGTAATATTCAAGAACATAAGGAAGAATAACTGCATTTGCGAGGCCGTGAGGAGTACCGTACATACCGCCGAGGTTATGTGCGATAGCATGAACATAGCCTACGTATGCTCTTGTGAATGCGATACCTGCAAGATATGATGCTTCAAGCATATTTTCTCTTGCGGTAATATTTTTGCCGTCTTCATAAGCAGTATAAATATTATCAAAGATAAGCTTTGTGGCTTTCTCTGCTGCTTCGATCGTGCCCTTTGTGTTGCTGTGGCCGATATAAGCTTCAACTGCATGAGTAAGAGCATCCATACCGGTTGTTGAGGTTATATGAGGGGGAAGGCCGACTGTAAGCTCCGGATCGAGAACTGCGTATTTGGGGCGAAGAACGGGATCCTGAAGAGCATATTTTTCGTGAGTTTTCGGATCTGAAACAACTGCGGCAATTGTGGTTTCCGAGCCTGTGCCTGCGGTTGTGGGAACAGCATAAAGAGTGGGAAGCTTCTTTATGATTTTAAGCGAGCCTCTCATTTTCTGAACTGTTTTGTCAGGCCTTGCAATTCTTGCTGCAGCTGCCTTTGCGCAGTCCATGGGGGAACCGCCGCCGAAAGCGATAACTGCCGAGCAGCAATTGTTGATGTAAAGCGCTCTTGCTTCTTCAATATTATCTATTGTGGGATTGGGCTGTGTGCCGTCATAAACAACATAGTTGATTCCGGTCTTGTCAAGTCCTTCAAAGAGTCCGTCAAGAAGATGGAGGCCCATAAGACCCTTATCCGTTACTACAAGCACGCTGTTATGGCCGTTTGCCTTAACGATTTCGGGGAGCTTTTTAACGCTGCCCTCGCCTTTAATGAGCTGAGGCTCTGTCCAGTCAAGGAAATTGACCGCAATGCGGAATGCTCCCTGATAAGCTCTGCAATACATTTTATACAAAGTTGATGCAGCCATTTTGAATACCTCATTTCTGAATAGTTTATTTTGCCCTATAATTGTATCATAATAATATACAATAATCAATAGTTAATTTGTTTTTGTGAGGTTGCATTCAGCGGTTTTTGATGATATAATCAAAATATGATATAAAAGGGGGATGACTATGTTCCGCATTTTTACCGAGGGAAAAAGATTCGTTGATTCGGAAGGCAGACAGCGCATATTCAACGGAGTTAACCTTTGCGACAAGGGCGTTGGAGAATGGGGCGAAAAAAGAAGAAAATATAATGTTGATTTCAACGAAGAAACCATTTCAAAGCTTGCCGAAAGCGGAGTTAACCTTGTCAGGCTCGGAATGACCTGGGATGCCGTTGAGCCGGAACCGGGCAAATACGACGAAGATTATCTTGACAGAGTTGAAAAAGTATGCGATCTCTGCGAAAAATACGGCATATATTTTTATCTTGATATGCATCAGGATCTGTTTTCGGGCAGACCCGGAACTGCCGGCGACGGCGCTCCTGCGTGGGCGTGCATAACCGAAGGAGCAAAATTCAAGCCCGTAAAGCTTGTCTGGGCAGAGGGCTATTTCTGGGGCAAGGCAACGCAGAAATCGTTTGACCATTTCTGGGCGGATTCCCCGGTTGAGGGCAAAACGATTCAGACATATTACAGAGAAATGTGGATGCATGTTGCAGAGAGATTCAAAAATCATCCTGCGCTTTTCGGCTATGATTTTCTTAATGAGCCTTATCCCGGAACTCCCGGAGGAAAGGTTTTCAGAAAGCTTATCGGAAGCGTTGCAAAGAATGTTATATTCGATAAGAGATGCGGAATAATCAGAATGGCAAAGCTCCTTTTCAGCGAAAATGCGGTCAGAGTGCTTGAACCGTTCAATGATTCGGACCTTTTCAGAAAGGTCACAAGTGCCGCAGATTCAATTATAAAGAGGTTTGATGAGGGCGATTATTCGAAATTCATTAACAGCGTTGCAAAGGCTGTCAGAAGCGTTACGGACAACGGAATAATCATGATGGAAAACAGCTATTATTCAAACCTCGGAATTCCTTATTCAACGCCGGCGGTCAATTATGACGGCAAAAGAGAAAAGAATCTCTGCTTTGCTCCTCATGCCTATGATCTTATGGTTGACACGCCCGCATATAAATATGCGAGCAATTCAAGAGTCGGTTCAATATTTGATGAACACAGAAGATCGCAGGAAAGGCTCGATGTGCCGGTTATTGTAGGCGAATGGGGAGGCCAGAGTGAGGGAACGGATTGGCTTTATCATATTGAATATCTGCTTGATAAGTTCGATAAAAATCAATGGGGCCAGACTTATTGGTGCTATTATAACGGCCTTCTTGAAAATCCGATAATGAGATGCCTTCGAAGAGCGGCTCCCGTTGCGGTCTGCGGAACGATAAAGGAATATCGCTATGACTGCGAAAAAGATATATTCACTCTTGAATATGAGCAGGATAGAGAATACACGGAGAAAACCGAAATCTATATCCCGAAGGCATTTAAAAATCTTACCTGCGGCGGCGAATATGAGCTTTCTCCGCTCGGCGAAGACGGCAGCGCAATCCTGAAAATTTCAGCTCCGGCAGGTAGCCATAAGGTTGTTATTGAATTTTAATTTCACATTCAGACATAAAAAGCTCCCATCCATCGGATGGGAGCTTTTTTGATTTATATCTTATTTCTTCTTGCCGAGATTTACAACGGCACCAATAACCTTGCTGATTGCGCCGCTGTCGAGGAATTTTGTGATTGCAGCGGGGATATCATTGAGAGCAAGGTTGATGATTTTCTGGAAAACAAGAACGATTCTGTAAATACCTGACTTTGCTTCAAAAGTGAAATCCTTTGTTGATTCGCTGAGATATTCCCAGGTGCTTCCGTTATACTTCTGCTGAATGAATTTAACGGAGATAACAAGCTTGCCTTTTTCGGTGGGAGTAAATGATGAATCAGTTTTGCAGTTATATTCATCAGAGCTCTGATTTGTTTTGAAGGTCAGAGCAACATATCTTGTGTCGCCGTAAACAAGATCGCTTGTGCCGGGTGCGTCGCAGACATAATCAAATCCGAATGCAGAGCCGACAATGGGAGGATCGCTCTTTTTGGGAGTGAGTTTGCACTTGTCGATTGAAGCGGAATAGCAGGCTCTCTTGTTAGTGATTATTGAAAGGCCTTCGCTGACGGGAGTTTCTTCCTGGGTAGCTTCATCATAGGCTTTTCTTGTTATAATGATGTAGGATGTTTTGGGAGTGAGATTTGTGAACACAGCTTTTGACTGCCATGTTTCGCCGCCGTCAATTGAATAAAGCTGACCTTCAACCTTAACAACAGTAATGGATTTATCGGTTTTGTCTGCAAGAACGGGCTTTGCAGGAACGGTCTGATCGCTTGAAGCAAGAGTTGTTACAAGGACGGAAGCGGGATTGCTTGCATACAATGTTGAAGTTTCTTTATATCTGATATAAACTTTATACTGGGTTTCGGGAGTGAGGTTTTTGAAGATGTTTGATTCGCCGTAAACGGGAGCGTCTGTGCTTGATTTTGCAAGAATGGCATATTCTGCATTTGAAACCTTTTTGATTTCAACGCTTGTAGCCTTGATCTTTTCGGGGATGGGAGCAAGAGGAGCTTCCTGCGAATTCTTGAGCTTGACCGTGAAATCATCAGCAGCCGTGTAGGTTTCTTCATCATAAGTAATGGAAGCCTTAACAACATAGGAGCTGCCGGTTTTGAGATTGAAGAAAAGGGTGTTTCCGCTTTCAGCATCAACAACACGGGTGACGGAAGGGTCTGCAACTGTAAATGTTATGGGATAATCAACGCTGTTGATGTTGATGGCTGCCTTATTAACGGTGAGCGATTTTGCTTCAACATTAAGAATGCAGTTCTGATCATTGAGAACATACTTTGTGAATGTGGGTGCTGTTGCGCTCGCTGCAACTGCCATACATGAGAATGTAAGAATCATGGCAAGGAGAAGCGACATTGCTTTTTTTGAAGCTGTTGTGAACTTTGTCATTATTTTTTCCTCCGTTTTACTTCCCATATAATATGGGATGATGTGAGTATTATAACATAGAAAAAAACAAAATGGAATCCCTTTTTATAAATAAATTATTAATATTTAAAGAAAAAATCACCCGTGAAGGCAAATCACGGGTGAAAAAAATCATTTTCAGGGAATTATTTCTTATCGTTATCGTCAAAAATGTCTCCGCATTCGGGGCAGAATTTCGGAGGATGATGGGGATCTTCGGGCTCCCAGCCGCATTTGTCGCAGCGATAAAGGGGAGCGTCGTCGGGCTTCTTTGCGCCGCATTCGGAGCAGAATTTGCCTTTATTGACTGCACCGCAGGAGCAGGTCCAGCCTGTTGCCTCGGGCTTTTTGGCTCCGCATTCGGGGCAGAATTTGCCGGACGCAACATTGCCGCAGGCGCATTTCCAACTGTCAGCGGGAGCTGCTTCCGGAGCGTGCTGAGAATTCTGCTGATAATTCTGAGCAACATTCATAATGCCCTGAGCGCTGTTTCCGCCGACTGTCTGAGCCATATTCATACCCATAAAGCCGAGCATTGAGCCGCCTGCATTGTTTGCAGCATCCTTTGTTGCCTGAGTGATGCTTTCAACATAAGCGCCGCTTGAAAGCTTCTGTGAGCTGTAAGCAGCCTTGCGCTGAAGGTCTGCTATCATATCTTCGTTTTCTTTGCTTAATGTTGCGGAATTGATTGCAACCGAAACGATTTCAATACCTCTGATTTCTTTCCATTTGGAGGTGAGAACATCGTTCATAACACGGCACATATCCTCGGTATGGCCGGGGAGAGCGCTGTAACGGATTCCGAGCTCGCTGATTTTTGAGAATGCAGGCTGAAGAGCAGAAAGGAATTCCGATTTGAGCTGACCGTCGATTTCGTTTCTCATATATCTGTCGCTGACATTTGCGCAGACATTGGTATAGAAGAGAATGGGATCGGCAAGCTTATATGAATATGTTCCGTTGCAGCGAACGCCGAGATCCATATCAAGACCGATGTTGTTATCAACAACACGGAAAGGAACGGGGTTCTGGGTGCCGAATTTATTATCAAGAAGCTCTTTTGTGTTGAAATAATAAACTCTCTGATCCTTGCCAGTGTCGCCGCCGTAGGTGAATCTTCTGCCGAGAGTTGCAAAGGATGCCTTGATTGAATCGCCGAGCTTGCCGGAGAAGATGCTGGGTTCTGATGACGAATCATAGGTGAATTCGCCGGGCTCTGCGCAGACTTCAACGATTTTGCCCTGCTCAACGATGATCATGCACTGGCCGTCTGCAACTGCAATGCCGGAGCCGTTTGAAATAATGTTATCGCTGCCCTTGGTGTTTGATGAACGGGAAGAAATGCGCTTCTGACCCTTGACCATAATTGTTTCTTTATCGAGAGAATCACAGTAGAAAAATTCTTTCCACTGATCGGCGAGGGTGCTGCCGAGAGCGCCTATTCCTGCTTTAATAAGTCCCATATTGTTTCTCCTTTCAGATTCAGCGTTTAGCTTTTTCAAAAGTATAATATCATATTTTTCTCAATATATCAATACATTTTCAACGCTTTTTATATAGTATTTTATGCCTGGCCGAACATCCATTTCAGAACATACTGAATATATTCATCCCAGAATTCCCAGCAATGAACTCCGGGGGATTCCTTATAGCAAAGGTCATAGCCGAGCGAATTCAGCTTATCTCTGAATGCCGTATTTTCTTTATAAAGAAAGTCCTCCGTTCCGCAGCCCATAAAGATTTCCGGCTTGTTCGGGTTATCCCTGCGGGTTTCGGCAAGATAATAAAGGTTATCTTCATCGGGAACGGGTCCGTTTTCGCCGAAAATTGATGAATAAAGCTCATCGCCGAAGCGTCTGTTAAGGTCGATTGCGGATGAAAGGCCTGCGCAGGCGCAGAAATTATCGCATTCTCTCAAGCCGATTTTGAGCGCACCGTAGCCGCCCATAGAAAGACCTGCAATGAAATTATCTTCTCTCTCTGTTGAAAGGCCGAAAAATTCATTCATCCTCTTCGGAAGTTCCTTTGCGATGAACTGATAGAACTTCATTCCGTATTTCATATCGCAGTAAAAGCTCTTGTGAGCGCAGGGCATAATGACGGCGATTCCGTATTCGGCGGCGTATCTTTCAATTGAGGTTCTGCGAAGCCATATTGAGTGATCATCACTCAGACCGTGAAGCAGATAAAGATTTTTGAATTTTTCTTTTTCCGCAGCGGTTTTAACGCCGATTTCGCCGTTAAGATTTTTCTGCGGAAGCACAACATAAACCTCGGTCTGCATTCCGAGAGCTTCGCTGAAAAATTTAATATCGCATAATGCCATAATATCATCTCCGGTCGGTTTTTCTTAATTATAAAACAAGATCTGCTCAATATCAAGAGAATCACATTTTTATTGCAAAATCGTTTCAATATTCTCAATTAAATGATATAATGAAAAGCGTAAGTGCGAAAGGAGAACAAAAAATGAAAAAAAGTCATCTGATTTTTCAACTGTTTCTCACATTTCTGAAAATAGGTGCATTCACTTTCGGCGGAGGATATGCAATGATTCCGCTGATTCAGAAGGAAATCGCCGAAAAGAAAAAATGGATAACCTCCGATGATATTCTTGAAATCGTTGCCGTTGCGGAATCAACACCCGGCCCGATCGCCGTCAATGCGGCAACATTTGTCGGTTACCGGACGGCAGGCTTTTTCGGAGCATTCTTTTCAACTCTCGGAGTTATTCTGCCTTCGTTTGTGATAATCATCGCAGTTTCTTTTGTGCTGGAGCGGTTTTCAGAGCTGAAAGCCGTAAATTTTGCGTTTTTCGGTATAAGAGCCGGAGTTCTTGCGCTGATACTCAAGGCGCTGTGGTCAATGTATAAGCAGTGTCCGAAAAACATAAGCGCATATATCATTATGGCGGCTTCGTTTGTGCTTGCGGCATTTCTGAATGTCAATATTCTTGCGGTCATCATCGGATGCGCAGCTTTCGGACTTGTTTCATCTTTGGTTGCGGGGAGGAAAATGAAATGATTTATCTTGAACTGTTTCTGACCTTTCTCAAAATCGGAGCTTTCACCTTCGGCGGCGGCTATGCGATGCTTCCGTTCATTCAGGAGCAGACGCTGGCTCACGGCTGGGTTTCGCAGGAAGAGCTTATTAATTTTATCGCCGTCAGCGAAAGCACGCCGGGTCCGTTTGCGATTAATATTTCAACCTATATCGGAATGACTGTCGGCGGATTTCCCGGGGCGCTTTGCGCAACCCTCGGCGCTGCGCTGCCGTCATTTATCGTTATTCTGATAATTGCAAAATTCATTCAGAAATTCAGAACAAATAAAATCGTTGCCGGATGTATGTCCGGGCTTAAGCCTGCGGTTATCGGAATGATAGGTGCGGCTGTGATTTCCGTCGGCAAAACCGTTTTCTTTGAAAGCGGAGTTTCGCTTCGGGCGTTCGGCGATGTAAGATTATGGATTTCAGCCGTTCTGTTTCTCGTAATGTCGGTGCTTGCCTTCAAAAAGGTCCATCCGATCAAAATCATCTGCGTTTCCGCTGTTTGCGGAATTATAGCGGGCTATGCCCTCGAAATGCTGAATATCACCTGAGATATATCTGATAAACAACTGCAAAAACCTCCCTGACCGCAAACGGAACATAGCCGATCCACGGCGTTCTGCATGGATAAGAATAGGCGGTCACGCCGCATCTTTTTGCAAATTCCGAAGCTCTGTATTCGTGAAAATCGTTTGTGACAACTGTTATTTCCTTTATCGAAATTCCGCTTGTTTCAAGTATATCAAGCGAATTGCGGAAATTTTCAAGGGTTGAGGTTGATTTATCTTCAATTATGAGTCTGTATTTGGATATGCCGGCTTCCGTCAGATAGTTAAACATACATTCCGCTTCCGAAATATCTTCATTATCGCCCTGACCTCCCGAAAGTATTGCTTTGCTTTCGGGATTTTTTTCAAGGTATTCGAGAGCTTTTTTAAGGCGTGAACGGAGATAAACTCCGGGCTGCGTGCCGTTGACTCTGCATCCGAGAACGATAATATATTCCGTTTGATTTTTTGACGGCATACTGTAAGTAACAACTTTTCCGAGAGCAAATCCGCCGATTCCGATGCCTGCGGCGATGCAGAGGGAAACTGCGGTTATCATCGCTTTTCCGGCTTTCTCTTTCCGGATATTTGAAACGGCGGAATTGATTTTTTCTGCTTTTAAGCCGTAAAAAAGGAAAATTACGGCGGCGAGCAAACCGACGATTATTCCGATGTTCATCTGTGCATTCGTTATCACGGGCCCGATATTCAGCACGATGCAGACCGCCGAAAGAACGAAGCATATTATTCTGATGATTTTTTTCATAATCAATCTCCTTCGGAGGATTTAAGCCTTTTCATAACATAGAAATGATTCATATATTCAACTTGTTTTCCGTCTTTTGTCGCCGTTCCGGAATAGGTGACTACCGTATAATCTATATCGGTTACAACCGAAACCTCTATGTGCATCGGCGCATCATAATTATTGTCAATATCTCTGTGGATCGCCCGGCTTTTTTCGTTGAATTCCGAGAGAATTTCTTTCGTTCCTTTGTTCAGAGGGAAGCCGAGCCTTGTCTGATATCCGAGAGTAATGTGCTCAAAATAGCGGTCTGTTTCGCTGTCATAAGGTTTTGCAATCAAATAAACGACATAAGGATTGAAATAAGTAAACCTTAAGAATAGCGCCGCCGCAACTGCGAGAAGCATAACGGCAATGATTATTTTTGAATTCCTTTTTCTTGCTTTAACAATTTTTGCGAGTTTGCCGTTGATTATTTCAAGCTGTTCGGGAATGCTCTCCGAGCCGGAATCCTCACTTTCGCCGAGAAGCTCCGAAACGCTTGCTCCGAGTTCATTTGCAAGCCTTATGAGCAAATCCGAATCGGGAACCGAATAGCCTTTTTCCCATTTTGAAATTGTCTGCCGTACAACATGGAGCCTTGATGCAAGTTCTTCCTGCGATAAGCCGTTTTTCTTTCTGAAATTTCTGATATTTTCATTCAACATACAGATACCTCCTTTGTTCTGTGAGAATATTGTAGCCTTATGATTAATCAAATAAAAGCAACGCAGACTAACATCCGGGGATATATTACTATATAATTATGAATTTTTCAATATCGCAGGTTTTAACAAAAAAGCGCTTTGGGAATCAATCTCAAAGGGCGGCACTCCGCAAACCGATTTGCGAAGTGCCGCCCAAGCGCTTTCTGTTTTTGTTATTTTTGCGGAGCGAGTTTATATCCGTCTGACGAAACCATAAATTGAGGATATTCGGGATTGCTTGAAACGGTAACATTTCCGTCATAGCCCAAAAGCCAGAAAAGGAAATCCGAGCTGTCGGTGTTTGTTGAACAGCCGACATGATTGAGATTCCTTACTGCCCAAGTTGATTCAGGGAACAGAACGCCCGAAAGGTCAACCTTTCTGTCCGGCGAAAGTCTTGAAGGTTCGGCGGGAACATAATCATCACCGAGTGTTGAATTCAAAGCGGAAACAACAGCTCCGCCGAGCATTCTGTCTGCTTCGAGAGTTCCGTCTCCGTTGCATTCGCCGCCCGTATAAACGGGAACGCAGCATCTGTCATAGCCGGCAACGAAGCATATTGAAACTCCGTTTTCCGCCGCATCCTTCAGCATTCCGTCACGCTCTGATGCCATCTTCTGATATTCCTTTGTCAGCGCAATGAAATCTGAATATTTATCCTCTTTTCCGGCAAAAACATATTTTATTGCTTCGTCATAATATTCCGGAAGCACGAGCGCCCAGATAGCGGGCATTGTGCCGAAAGTGTTAAGCAGGAAGTTATCATAAACGGTATCCAGCCCCTTGTCGATAATCTTATTGACTGCATTGCAAAGAACATCAAATACCTTTGCTTTATAAAAACCTTTTATCAAAAGCTGAACGAATTCGTTGTCGGGAGCGAGCGATTGAGAAACAAAACGGTAAAGATTATTCGGAGTTATTTCAACAAGTCCTCGAAGCACATCTGAAGTTACATGAGTGCCGGTAACGGTTGATGAAAGGAAAATCACTCTGTTAAGATCCTGCGTGCCGTATTTATACATATAGCTGACCGATTCAATGCCGCCCATGCTGCAGCAGACAAGATTGACTTTGTCTTTGCCGCTGTCCTTCTTTGCCTGAATGACCATTTCATTAAGTCTTTCGGCGTTGATAAACGGGTCAATTCTCCAGTCATAGTTGAAATAATAAACATTTTCCGCTCCGTATTTTTCGCAGGCGGATGCAAGAATCCCCATTTCGTTGAAGGTTCCCCATTCTTTATATTCGAGATAGTTGGCAAGTGAAAGGGGATATTCGTTAACGGAAACATCATATTTTGAACTGCCGTCCTCGCTGCAAGCAATAAGTCCCATAATATCGGTCAGATAAACGCAGACCTCTTCAAAAAAGGCTTCAATGCTGAATTTTGTGAATCCTTTGAATATCGAAAGGCCGAGAGCCTTCAGCAGAGGACCTGCCTCAATGCCCTTGAAGCAGCGCTGCTCTTCAGATGTGCCGAGTTTATAATACAGTCCGTTGAAATCCATTCCTCTGATGAGGATGAGCGGATAGCCGTCATATTCGGGAGCGGGAGGTTTTTCGGCGGCAAACGAGCCGAACGGAATCGAAAGCGCCAAAATTAAAGCGAGCAGGAGCGAAACAATTTTTTTCATTTTTATATCTCCTTATGTGATATTGCGGAAGATTTTCCACGACACGACCTCGATGTTTTTTTCGTGCGCACGCTGAAGCAGATCTCCGCTTTTTAGCAGCTCATATTCATAAACCCGTTTTGTCCAGGGACTTATTTTTTCATCAATCGGCAAAGCGGGATGCAGAAACATTTCGGTAATGCCGTCAATGCAGCTGTCAACAGCTTCAAGATAATATGAACGAAGAGCATCATAACTGCCGATTCGGTCTATGCTCCATGGGTTTGAAACAAGGTCATCAAGCATATCGACATTTCTTTTTTTGCCCTGATGAACTATTGCATCAATGATTTTCAGCGCCGCAGACGGAAGCTTCATGCCGAGCTGCCTTTCGGCAAAGCCGGAGGTTTTCGGAAAACGAAACGGAAGATCATGCTCTGCGCAGAAATCGAAGGCATCAAGATAGAACCTTCTGCCGTTGATCCCGTAAAGCGTTCCGCAATGGTTGTCCGCATGGTCAACGGCTGCGCCTTTGTCCGTAAGAAACCTGTACTGCGCTTCAAGCTCTCTGCGGACATCTTTTCTTTTTGCGCCGAAGGTGAGCTCCTTTCCGTTTGCGGGCAGACCGTTTTTTCCGCCGAGGGATGGACATTCCGTCAGGCTTTTCCACGGGAAAAGGGCATCGTCCGAATTGATCGTAAGATGAACTCCGACGGAGTATTTATTTCCGTCAAGCGAAACGCATTGCTCCGCCTCGGGAGCAACTGCCATAACCGAGGTTGAAGTTATCAGACCTTTTGAAAGCAGCTCCGAGATCGCAGCGTTCTGCTGATCGTTATATCCGAAATCATCGGCATTAATTATCAGATACTTTTTCATCTTTTTCGTCAAAATGAAGGAAGAATGCTATAACGGATGCAATTACCATTGCGGCTGCGGGGAAGATGCAGAGCAGAACTCTTGAAGCAAGAGCGGGATTCGTGCCGGGATCATCGCCGTTGACAAAGCCGAATTTTGTTGAAACAAAGAAGAATGCAAGAGATGTGTAAAGTCCGTTGAGGCGGTTCATAACGCCGGTAAGGCTTGAGATTATTCCTTCACGCTTGATTCCGTGGCGGCGGAAATCATCGTCAACGATTTTTGCGCCGATGCAGTCCATCGTTGCAAGGCAGGCGGCAACGCCGAAGCCGACTATGCAGGCGATTGCGACTGCACCTGCAAAGGAATTGACAAAATAAAGGGGAATGAAAGAAACAGCCATAATGATAAATCCCGAACGCCAGACCTTCATTATATCCCATTTTTTAACGATGTTTGACCAGATAACAATTCCGATGACCGCAACAACAAGCACCGTGCCGAGCATAATTGTGGTTGTTGAGCCGGATTTGTTAAGCGTATATTTAACATAGAACGGAATTGCCTGGGAAATAAGCGAAAATGCTGCCGAATAGAACGCTCCGCAGAAGCCGTAAATCCAGAATTTCGGGTTGGTTATGAGAGCAAAAATGCTGCTGAAAAGCTTCGGTTTTTCCGTTTCTTCTTCAACGATTTCGGGTTCACGGCATCCCCAGAAGCAATAGAGCATGACCGCAAGGGCAACAACGCCGTAAATGATTGCCGTTAAGCGGTAACCGATGGCGTCGGTGATCATCGGAGTGAGAGCTATGCTGATCGCCATTGCGAAAAGCTGGCATATCTGGCGGAAGCTGTTTGTTTTTGCTCGTTCTTCATCTTTTCTGAAAAGTTCGGGAAAGAGAGCGCCGTAGTTGGCGTTGACGAGCGAATCAAGCGTACCCGTGAGAATATACATTAGAAGCATATAGATAAAGAGCATTCCCTTGTCGCTCTGAATGAATGCGGGAGTGCAGTAAAACAGAATGAAGAAGAGAACGAGAAGGGGAGTGCCGATAAGAAGCCAGGGTCTGCGTCTGCCCCATTTTGTTCTTGTTCTGTCTGAAAGAAGACCGTAAACGGGATTGTCGATTGCATCAACAAAGGTGTAGATAAACAGAACGAGAGAATACTTTTTCATGTCAAGTCCGAGCATATCAACATAAAAGATAGCTGCAAAGGACTTGAACATATTGATGGGGATGGAAGTGCCGAACATTGCGAAGCCGTATCTTGCGGGTTTGACTTTTGCGATTTTGTTATCTGACATTTCACTCATCCTTTTGTAAAATATATCGGATTTGAAACGGCGAGGATTTTTCTGCCGTTATGCTTAACGATTTTTATATAGGCGAATTTTTCGTCGCTTATTTTTATGCGGTTTTGCCCGATTTTCTTTTCTTCCCGGTCGGTTACGAGGATAACATCCGGATCTTTTGCATTTTCAACCGTAATTTCAAGAAAAGAGCCGTCTGCCTGCGCCGTGTCACCCATTCGGAATTCGCCGTAATGCAGGTCAATAACGGGAGCTTCTTTGCCGAATGCAACAAAGCCGTGACCGTGAGTTATTGCATCAAGAATGTCGGCAGACGAGGGGGAAGCGCTGTAAACGGCGGTAACGGGATTGCCGATTCTCGCAAATCCTTTCGGGGAATGATAATCGCTGCCGCCGACAATAGGAATTTTTCTGCCCTTTTTCAGCAGTTCCGTCCAGTATGCGATGCCGTCAACATTTGTCGGGCGCATGGGACCGTTCCATATTTCCATCATATCAAAAGCGGATTCATCTTCCCAAAGATAGGGACAAAAGCGGCATTTCGGATGGTTGACCGAAATGACGGCTCCCTGATTCCGTGCATCCGCAATCAGCTTTTTCATTTCGCCGGCATCGTTTGCGATGAATGAATTATCAAACGGAGCATTTACTCCGAAGAAATTCATGTGGCCCTTGTAATGCGTCCATTCAACTGTGGGGATAAAGGTCAGCCCGTTTATGTGCGGCAGATGAAAATTCAGGGCGTAGTTGTTATGGTTTGCAAGAGCAACAAAATCCAGACCTTTATTCTTTGCTTTTTTCCCGATTTCAAAGGCATCATATTTGCCGTCGGAGGCATCGGAATGGATGTGGAGGTCGCCGTAAAGCAGTTTTTCGCCTGCATACTCAAAATCAATCTTATAGGTGACCTCAACTCCCTCGGGCAGAACATGATATGCTCCGACGATTATCTGCCATTTGCCTGCCTTGATTTTTTCGCAGAGATAACCGCTGCTTGATGAATATTCTCCTACGGAAACCGAGGAATGGGCGCTGCCAGACCAGCCGAGAAAACGGCCGTCTGAATCGGAAAGGCCTATATCAATGCAGTTAGTCGGTTTAAGGTCCGAAAACATACCCTTTGTGGGGCGGAAATAATCATAAGAAACGGTCAGTTTGATAACATTTTCCGGAACATCAAAAGGAATATAATAATATGTGCCTTCCAGTTCTTTGATAACTTTATGCTTTAATTCCAAGCCTTCACCGCCTTTTCTTTAATATTAATGTATACGCAAACTAAAGTCAATTGCCTGAAATAAAATTATACAAATAAAAAATTAATGTCAAAAAGCAGAGCCGGATATTCCGGCTCTGCTGACTGAAAATCATTTTCTCAACTTTTTCTCTCTGATTCTGCTTTCCTTATCAAGCTGTCTTTCGGCCGCAATGCGTTCGCTTTCGGCAAGCTCCTTTTCAAGGCGTTCATTTCTTTCGGAAATGATTTTGTCATAATCCGAGGTTATTTCATCAAGATGATTATAGCCTTCATAAAGATTGAGCGTTCTGACTGCCGCAAGATAAGGAGCGGCAACGGTTGCATAAAGATTGCGCATTGCGTTTGCATCCTTCATTGCCTTGCGTCTGATTTTTGCCTTTTCTTTTGTGTCATCGGGAAGATTGAAAGCTTCCTCAAATATATTCTGATCGAATTCAACGATTCCGTCGGGATAATATTTTTCGGCAAGCTTCTTCGACCTTTCAAGAGAAGCGGCGTTTTTGATTTCCTGCTTTCTCCAGGTGCGTTCCTCTTTTATGGAAGAAACCGGAAGCTCGCTTGCAAGCTTAACGGCTTCGCTGCTGCATTCAAAGAAATGCTGTGGTCCGCCGGAAGCGATGAGCCTGCAAAGCTCAAGCTGTTTTTTGCCGAATTCCGTTTCGAATCTGTTGATTTCGTGCATAACGAAATCCGCAATTTCAATTTCTTCATTGTGAGTTGCGGCGTCTTCTCTTTCCTGCTTTGCCGCTTTAATTGCTTCATATTTGCTGTCTTTCTCTTCGGGAGTTGAAGCGGGAAGCATTCTTGCGGCTTTTATATTTTCCTTGCCGGGAATTTCAACTTTTTCAAGTCCGTGATATTTCTCGGCTTTGATGATGGCTTCACAGCCCTCGATATATGAAGAATCGTCGATTTCACCGGAATTCTTATCCTCAACGAGAGTACGGATTCTGATAACTCTTATCATTGATTTCTGACCGGTTTCGGAAATGTCATAAGCGAACCAGGGCAGAACATCTATCGCCGCTCCTACGATGGAAATTTTCAGGAGCGTATTCATCAGGCTGAATAAAACGCAGTTCGGGTTCTTTTCCTGCTCGGAAAGAGGCTTCGATTCATCATAATTGTTATAGACATCAAGCACGGAATAATCGTTTCCGTCAAATCCCTTTTTCTTATAGACCCAGGGAATGAACAGACCCGTAACGGCTCCGATAACTCCGCCGGCATAGGATGAAACGAAGCCGAAAGCGCCGTCAATGCGTTCGCCGATAAGATATTGCTGATTGTCACGCATATCCGATTCAATGGCGCTGTCAATAACGTTATAAGTATCAACGAAGCGGTCAAGGGTATAGACAATAAAGAATCCGACACCTGCAATAACGGGATTGGGGTTCTTATAAAAGAGGAAATATGAAGCGATCAGGAATATCTGAACTATGTTCTTGAATATCTTGATTTTCTTCTTTCCGAATTTCTTGATAAACCAGGGAGAGAAAAGCATTCCCCAGAAGTTTGCGTTATATGAAATCGTGTTGAGAAGGCCGTAGGTCGTGCTCTTCATGATGTGCGCGCGGTAAACCATCCAGTCCCATATATTGCCCTTTGCATCTTCAAGGAAGTTGTTCCAGCCGTCGGCGCATTTTATCCAGAAAATTTTGTTTCCGGCAACCGCTCTGAGCGAGTTTGCAAAGCTCATTTTTGTAATTCTGCTCTTGGGGAGAACGAGCCTTTCCTTTGTGCCGAAATAGGCAAGAAGAACTATCGGCATCAGGAATGCAACGGGAGTATATGTGCCTCTGATATATCTCATGTTATATTTATCGCCGTTTTCGCAGAGAATATCAACCATCAGAGGATAATAGACATTGTTGATGGAATAGCCTATTGAATAGATTATGCTTGTTATTGCCATTATCTTTGTTCGTTCCTGCGTGTTTGGAGTTATAACATGAACGAGGTTGGTAACGCCGGTGTTGACCCATCCCTGAATATACCCCTGAACCTGACCGATAAGAAAAAGCACGATTATCATAATGTATCGTCCGAATTTGCCGCCGTCACGAATCTGCTCATAGGGAAGCCAGAGCGAAACGAGGGTCATTATCATTGAAGGTATGGCAAGCTTGATATATACTCTGTATTTGCCGCTTGTTGAGCGAAGGTTATCTATTATCCAGGCGTTAAGGGGAGTTGTGATATATCCGATCGCCGTGCAGATATAGCTCATAACAAGCAGCTCGCTGTTGTTCATTTTGAGGGTCATGCCCGTGAACCAGTTGCCTACTCCGAATCCGATTCCCCATTGAATCGACATAAGAAGAGCCATCCAGGCGACTGAAAGAGAAACTATTTCTTTATAGGGAACATATTCGCCGGGTCTCGGCTGATTCCAATAGAGCCGCAGCTCGTCATAACCGTCTTTAACTTTTCTTATTATTTCCAAGCAGAATCCTCCTTCGGTCAATGTTGTTTTTAATATAGCATAAGTTTCGGCAAAATGGAATAGTTTTTTAAACTGATTTAAACTTTTTGATTAAAATCTTACTCCGGCGAGGTGAAAGTTTTGTGAAAAATATTGAAATGCCTGCCGCATTATAGTATAATCAACTTAATTGAACGGCTTCAGGCCGGAAACATAAGAGGAGAGATTATATAGCGAAAATAAATACCGAAAAAATCAAAAACGGTATAAGCTATTTCAAATCTCATTGGAAAAACCCGCACGAAGGCCGCCATCATTTCCGTTCTTGTTGTTTCCATTATACTTTCCGTGTTCTTCAGCATCTATGCTCTGATTAATGAAGAGTTTGACTGCAAGCAGATAAGCGACGGATGGGGATTCATCAAATATTCAAATCCGGGTCAGGTGACCGAAGTGAATGTTGCTTTTGCTTATTCCGACATAACCGAAATTTATCTTCCGGTCGGACTCAAGAGCATAGGTACTCTCGGATTTTTCAAGGCGGAGAAGCTCAGGGAAATTTATTCATACACCTGCGCCAATGCCGTTGCGAGTACGGATTGGAATGCCGTTTCGGTGCTCTCATCAGTTTACCGTTCTCTTCCGGACACCGTTGAATTCATCGGCTCCGATGCCTTTACTTATGACAGAGGAATAACATATATGTTTATTCCTTCTTCCGTTAAGGAAATCGGCCATCACGCATTTTTCAATATGGCATATAAATCCGGTGATGAGATAGAGGAACTTGCAAAGATGAATGTTCAGCCGGATGAAGCATCCTTCTCTTCCGGAACAAAAGCGGGGGATTCCTGGCTGCCGAAGATCGATGCGGGTCTGTTCAAGAAAAATGTTGATGTTGTTTATTCTTCTGAAAGAGAAACGGTGCATTAATTATGAAAAAAATACTTATTGATGAAAGCCTTAATTTTTACAAAGCAAATCTTCACTGCCATTCAACGATTTCAGACGGAAGCAAAACCGTTGAAGAACTGAAGCGTGATTATCTTGCTCACGGATATTCGATAATTGCATTCACGGATCACGAAATTTATGTGAATCACGATGATCTGACAGATGAAAATTTTCTTGCCCTCAACGGCTATGAACTGGGAGTCGGTGAGCAGGAAAGCAGATGCAGAGAAAGTTCAAAGACCTGTCACCTCTGCTATATAGCGCTTGACAGAGAAAATGATATTTCCGTCTGCTTCAGTAAGGACAGCCATTTTTGCCGCAATGCGGAAAAATATGCAGAGCGTCAGCATTATATCGGAACTCCGGATTATATCAGAACTTATTCGGCTGATGGCGTTAACGAAATGATCAGGCTCGGCAGAGAAAACGGATTTTTCGTAACATATAATCATCCCACCTGGTCGCTTGAATCTTATCCGCAGTATTCGGGTTATCACGGAATGAATGCTATGGAAATAAACAATTTCGGCTGCGTGATAGTCGGATATGATGATGATAACGGCCATTGCTATGAGGATATGCTCAACTGCGGAAACAGAATTTTCTGCATTGCAACGGATGACAACCATAACCGCCATCCGGACAGCGACCCGACCTGCGATTCATACGGAGGATATACCGTTATCGGCGCACCGGAGCTTGAGTATTCCCAAATCACCAAGGCTCTTGAAAACGGTCAGTTTTATTCTTCAACGGGCAACTATAAGCACACGGGCCCGGAAATAAAGTCGCTTGTTTTCGAAGACGGAAAAGTAAAAATAAAGACCTCCGATGTCAGATCAATACAGATTCTGCATAACATCCGTTCATGTGACATAGTCAATGCGGAGAGAGGAAAAACGGTGAATGAAGCCGAATTCGATGTTAAAGAGGCAAAATGGTTCCGCCTTGTTGTTACCGATACGGAAGGCTTCAAGGCATATACAAACGCCTATTTTACGGATGAACTCGGGTTATGATCAACTGAATTGCTCCGGATAATTACAAAATCCCCGATCTGTAATGGGGGTACTTCATCGAAGTGCCTCCCGACAGGTCGGGGTTTTTATGCCGGAATATTTATTGTGCGCTGCTTCCGGATATACCGGTTGTTTCAACAATTACGGTAATCGTTGCAATCAAACAGACAAAAGCCGCACCGAAGGCTATATTGACTGCGTGAATTGAAAGGGGCAGAATAAAAATTGCCGCCCCCGTAAGCTTGTTCATCAGGGAATGTTCTATTGATATTTTACCGTCTTTTTTGCTTTTCAGAATAATTACTGTGATTTTTATTGCCGCAATCATTGCCGTCCAAATCCATATCCGGAACGGAATGTCCATAACCGGAATCACCTTCATGGCATAAGCTGCGCAAAAAAACAGATCCGCAATGCTGTCGAGAGCTGCGCCCGTTTTGCTTTCCGTGTGAAGCTTTCTTGCGATAAATCCGTCCAGCACATCGGTCAGACCGCACAGCAAATAAAGCGCTGCGAATGCGAATGAATCTGGGGAGAGGATTAGCAATAAAAGCGAAAAAATTATCCGGCTGAATGTAATAACATTTGCAATCATAACTGTTTTATTTCCTGCTTTTAATCAGTTTTTGTCTGTGGTTACTTTTGTGATTTTTTTACAGTTCATTTTCAATCACTGCTTTCCGCTGCAATATTTCCAAACATTTTTAACGATTTTTCGTTTGATCCCCTGGTATGATCCTGTTCCCGTGAATACATTTTCAAATCCGCAATTTTTCATAACGGCAAGAGAAGCTTTGTTTTCTGCCACGCAGATTCCGAAAATTTCGGTTAAGCCGGCTTCTTTTGAAATGACCGGGAGAAAAGCTTTTACTGCTTCGGAAGCATAGCCGCAGCCTGTATATTTCTTTGCAATGTGATAGCCGATTTCCCAATTGCCGTTATCAATCGGGCAGAGCTGAACATAGCCTGCGTTTTCATTGTTTTTTTTGATGATGACCGGATATACAAGAGGTCCGTCAAAAGAGCCGTATTGCGATATCAGAAATTTCAATGTTTCTTCAGCCTCTTCTGCAGTTTCCCAAACCTCATCGGGAACAAACCTTTTGTTGTCTTCATCAACCGAATTTTCCTGAACGACTTGTGCCATATCCGGAGTAAATTCGGTTATTATCAATCTTTCTGTTTCAATCAGCATATTTTTGTTTCCCTTTTTTGTTCGTTATGATTTTTCGGGGTGAAGTCAAAAAGCAGGCAACCGTTATGCCTGTCCGCTTTGCATCTTCTTCAAGTCTTTTCGCTTTTGTAAAAACAAAACCGGGCACCACAAAAGTGATGCCCGATTTCCTGGTGGTCGTTACAGGACTCGAACCTGTGACCACTCGCACGTCAAGCGAGTGCGCTACCAGCTGCGCTAAACGACCGATTACGGATGCTATTATATATTATAACATCGCAGTTTGTCAAGACCAAAGTTAAAATATTTTATTGAAACCGCAGGATGTTGACTATCACTCTGCCTTTTTTGGAAAACGAGGAGCAATCGTTAACAATCATTCTTCCCTTATGCCGCATAACGATTTTATCGTTTTCGGCAATTCTTTTATCTGCTTTCGTGCATTCGATATCGTTGACAAAAACCATTCCGGCGTTTATCGCTTCGCAGGCGGCTGAACGGGAGATACCGAAGCCGTTTTTGACTATGCTGTCAAGCCGCAGAGATGAAACGGTGAAGCTGTCGGGTTTTCCCTGCGGAGCAGAATCCGCATCGGCATCTCCGAGCGGCACGATTCTTGCGGCAAGAGAGCCTCTGCCGGCTTTATCAAGATTTTCAACTATGAACCGGGCAGTTTTTTCGAGAGCGGCAATGCGGCATCCGCTTTCGCTGACGATGATATCGCCCGTCATTTCCCGTTTGATTCCGAGAGCCATCAGCGCTCCGAGGTAATCACGGTGAGAGAGCTTCGGAGAAAATCTGTCTTTTGAAACATCAATTATTCTTATCGGGTCATCATCGGGATTTTCAATAAAATATTTTCTTAAGGAGCTTTCATTATCAGCCTTGATATATTCGGGCAGAAAAACGGCAACGCTCCGCTCTGCGCCCTCAAATCCGCCGTAAAAGATGCGTTTTACATCGGAAAACGGAAGACGCAGGGAGCTGACCTCCGAGCGCTGACGCATATCGAGAAAGTCGCTTGAAGTTATCATCGAGTTGTCAGCGCAGGAGCGTGCTTTATCTTCGATTTTTGCAAAAAGGAGCTTATCTTCCGATAACATTATCAAATACCTTCATATAGTTAAGCCAGTCTGTGCGGCTGAGGAAATGCGTGCCACGGCGAATGTGATAGCTGATTCTGCCTCCGTCAAAGGATTCGCCGATTTCCGCAGGCTCTTCCTTGCCGGTATAGCCGCAGAAACCCTGAATCTCCCATGCGGGGGAGGCGTTGAAGCAGCTGAGCTGTTCCGAATAGGGATCTGCCCAGGTGTCCTTTTCGGCGCTTCCTACCGAAAGATATCTCGGAGCGGCGCAGGCAAGCAGAAAATGCTGGTCAAAGGGCATTTCGTCGGGCTTGTCAATGTATTTCGAGCGGTTCTCGCAGAACCAGAAGGGGAACTTAACAGCCATATCCGATATTTTTTCGGCGCCCTTATGCTTGATTCGTTCTGATGAAGCGCCGCCGCAGCCGGAGTCATTGGAAATAACGAGCTTGATTCTTTCATCATTGGCTCCGCACCAGAGAGAGGTTTTGCCGAGCCTGGAATGTCCGATGGAGGCAACATTTTCGGCGTCAAAGCCGGGGCAGTCGCCGAGGCGGTCAAGAAGACGGCTCATTGCAAATGCCCAAAGGGTGATTTTGCCGTAGCCGGTGCCGTCGTCAGCTCTGTCATACATTCCGGCAAGCTTATCGCTCATATCGTTGTTATCGCTGGTAATATCATTGTAATAAATAAGCGCAACGGAATATTGATGAGCAATGATTTCTTCAATCGGAAGATAATGATGATAGGTCAGATCCTGAAAATTGTTGAAAAGGAAGCAGGGATGCTTTTCGCCGTCATCGGGAGTCATAAGCTTAACGGGAAAAGAAAATTCACCCTTGGGTGTGTCAAATGACACTTCGGCGCGGCGCAGCAGAGCCATTCCGGCGCAGATATATTCCGGCTCGCCGATGAATTTCAATCTTGTTTCGCCCATTACCGGAGGCATATATCCGTATTCCTCACGGGCAAGGATATCGAGCATTTCTGCTCTGCGCTTTTTGAAATCTTCTGCGTTTTTAACTTCTGTTCCGTCTGCAAAACGGAGAATTTTCGGTTCAAGTTCAGTTTTCATAAGCCTTTATTATCTCTCCTGTATAAATAATATGATAATCCTTTTTTGAATAATTGGTTTCTATTTCAGGGTCAAGGAAACCTTTCGGGTCGAGCGCCTGAACAGCGATTTTGCGGCACACAAGTGTATATTTTGCCTCTTTGAATGTTACCGTGCCGTCGGTTTCAACGGGGGAAAGACCGGATTCGCTGATTTTATCGCAGTTTCTTCCGCTCTTTGCTCCGCAGATTTTGAGAGCATTTCTGAATTTTTCATCATAGAAAGAAACGGTGAAATATTCTTCTCTGTCAAGATATTCACGAGTGTATCTCTGCGGACGGATATATACAACGGCAACATCCTTTCCCCACAATTCGCCGAGAGAACCCCAGCTTATCGTCATTGTGTTGCAGTCTTTTTCGCTGCCGGCGGTAACGAGCGCCCAGCCGTCGCTGATGAGCTCGGGAGCGCTGATTTTAATATCTCTGATGTTGATTTCTTTCGTATAAATCACCTCAACATATTTTATTTGCCTTTATCTGAAAATATTATAGCATATTCAAATTGAAAATCAATAATTACACACAGAAAACTGCTTTGCCGCCGGAATAAATTCGGCAAATTGGGTATTGATAATGCAGGGGATATGATATATAATTGATTCGGAAAAATTTGACACAGGAGAAAGATATGTTAAAACTTGAAAATTTATCGTTCAAGGTCGGAGACGGCAGCTCGGAGCTTGAAATTATAGATAATGTCAGTCTTGAAATCCCCGACGGCTCGTTTACGGTTATTACCGGTCCGAACGGCGGCGGAAAATCAACTCTTGCAAGGCTGATTATGGGAATCGAAAAGCCGACGGGCGGAAGAATCCTTTTCAACGGTACGGATATCACGGGTTTATCCGTTACCGAAAGGGCAAAGCTCGGCATCGGCTACGCTTTTCAGCAGCCTCCGAGATTCAAAGGACTTACGGTGCGCCGTCTGCTTTCGCTTGCTGCGGGCAGCGAGCTTCCGGAGGATGAATGCTGCGGTTACCTCACAAGTGTCGGACTCTGCTCAAGGGATTATCTCAACAGAGAAATGGATTCGTCTCTTTCTGGCGGAGAAGCGAAAAGAATAGAAATTGCAACTCTTATGGCACGAAAGCTCGGCCTTGCTATTTTTGATGAGCCCGAAGCCGGAATCGACCTCTGGAGCTTTTCGATGCTTGTTGAATCCTTTAAGGCAATGAGCGAAGGCAGCCACAACAGCGTGCTTGTTATTTCTCACCAGGAAAGAATTATGCAGCTTGCAGACAGAATGATCGTCATTGCGGACGGCAAGGTCAGGGATTCGGGCACAAGAGAAGAGATTTTTCCCAGGCTTATGGGCGAATTCAATGAGAACTGCGGTTTCAGAGGAAAGGGGAATGAATGATGGATAAAACAGATTCAGGGCTTCTCGAAGCCATTGCCGATATTCACGAGATTCCCGAGGGTGCTTACAGCATCCGCAAAAACGGAGAGACCGATTCAAAGCGTTCAACCGTAAATATTGAAATCATTCAGAAATCAGACAAGCCGGGAATTGATATAATTGTTGCCGCAGGCACAAAAAACGAGAGCATCCATATTCCGGTCATTATTACTGAATCGGGACTTGAAGAGGTAGTTTATAACGATTTTTATATTGGCGATGATGCCGATGTGCTTATTGTTGCAGGCTGTGGAATTCACAATTGCGGCGACCAGAAATCGCAGCATGACGGCATCCATTCATTCCATATAGGAAAGAATGCAAAGGTCAAATATATTGAAAAGCATTATGGCGAGGGCGAAGGAAGCGGCGCAAGAGTGCTTAACCCCGTGACTGTTGTTGATCAGGCCGAAAATTCGACCTGTGAAATGGAAATGGTTCAGATAAAGGGCGTTGATTCAACTATCAGAGACACAAAAGCTTCTCTTGCCGCAGGCGCAAAGCTCATTGTTACGGAAAGGCTTCTCACTCACGGTGAGCAGTATGCACGCTCCGATATGGAAATCAGCCTCAACGGTGCGGGTGCTTCTTCGCAGATTATTTCACGCTCCGTTGCAAAGGATAATTCCAAGCAGATTTTTCATCCGAACGCAATCGGCAATGCGGAATGCAGAGCGCACGTTCAATGCGATTCCATCATTATGGATAACGCAACGGTCAGTTCGATTCCGGCAATAACCGCAAACTGTGCCGATGCGCAGATAGTTCATGAGGCGGCAATCGGCAGAATCAACAACGATCAGCTTGTTAAGCTCATGACATTCGGAATGAGCGAAGAGGAAGCGGAAGAGGTCATAATCAGCGGATTCTTAAAATAATCAGGCATAAAAAATCAGCTCTGAAAGTTTTTTGCTTTCAGAGCTGTTCTTTTTATGATTATTTCTTTTCTTCAGAAGCTTCTTTTTCTTCGAATTTCTTCCTTTCGGCTTCTAATTTTTCAGCCTTTTTCTTGTCAAGAGCTTCATACATCATTTCGTGGATCTTGTCAGTTTCAACGCCATCGGCAAGGAGCTTTTCGTATTCTTCTGCGGGAATTCCGCCAACGAAGCACTGCTTATATTTAACATAATCGCCTTTCTTGGCAATGATGATGTTGATTACGAGGAGAAGAGCAAGAGCAACGAAATAAACAATAACGCCGATTCCGAGTTTGCCGGAAATGAATTCGGGGAAAACGCCGTTTATCTGGCTTGCAAATCTATTGAAGAAAATAACCGAAATAACAGCCGCTGCAATTGAAATGCAGTTGTTGATAATGTTTCTGCCTTTTCCGTGAGGTCCGCATGCCGCAACAAGAGCGAAAAGACTGACGAGAATGAAAACAACCGAAAGAAGAATTGCGACAAGGGAAATGAAATATGAGGTGAATGCCGAGCCGACAAGCTTCGAGCCCATCATTGTGAAAAGAGCGCCGAAATCAAGAGATGAAACAAGATTATAGATTTCGATTGCGTTGATGCTCTTTGTTGTCTGCTCAATCATGGGACCGCTGAACGAAATGCTTGCAAGAGGAAGCATAAGAGCGCCAATGGGAAGAAGCGAAAGGAAAATTCTTGCAATTGTGAGAGGGGAGCCTACGAAAGAAGCCTTAAGTCTGTCGATTCTCTTCTGAAGATGAGCATGCTCAAGCTCTGCCGAGTCAGCCTCGTTCATAAGTTTTTCATCAAGTCCGTAATATACAAGATTGACTCCGCACTTGGGGCAGTTGGGACGCCAATCAAAAAATGTGAGTTTGTGACCGCATTTGGGACAGCTTGCCATAGTCTTTCCTCCATTGTGTGATAAAAGTTCATATTATTTTAACATATTAATTCCATTAAATCAATTGTAAAGTATAACCAAAAAGAGCAGACTTTTTTTGACATATTTGCCATTAAAGCAAACCACCGTCGGCGGTTATGACCTGGGCGGTTATGTAATCGGAATCTCCGCCTGCGAGAAATGAAACGATCCCCGCAATTTCCTCCGGCATTCCGAATCTGCCCATCGGAATTTCATCCGCAAATGCCGCCTTTTCTTCAGCTGAAAGATTGTTGTTCATTTTGGTGTCTATTGCGCCGGGAGCAATGCAGTTGACCTGAATATTGCTCGGAGCAAGCTCTTTTGCCAGAGCTTTTGTAAGACCGATGACTGCTGCCTTTGTTGCGGAATAAACGGTTTCGCATGAAGCTCCGCAAACGCCCCACATTGACGAAATGTTGATGATTTTTCCTTTTTTTTCGTGAATCATATAAGGAACGGCAAATTTGCAGCAGTTGAAAACGCCCTTGAAGTTTATGCCGGATATACGGTCAAAATCCTCTTCCGTAATGTCCGTAAAAAGCTTCTGCTGGGCAATTCCGGCGTTGTTGACAAGCACAGAAACGCCGCCGAAATAATCGGTGGCGTCTGCAAATATGCTTTTCATTTTTTTGTAATCGGAAACATCCGCCCGGTATATCCTGTGATTGATTCCCATTTCGGAAAGAGCGGAATCGAGGGCATCTGCTCCCGCCTCATCGGAATAATAACAAGCCGCAATATCGAAGCCGTCACGAGCAAGGCGAAGAGCAATTTCGCTGCCGATTCCGCCGGATGCTCCGGTGATAAATGCACATTTATTCATATTTATTTTCAGGCTGCGGGTTCTTCGCCCATAAGCTTTGACATATCCATATATCCTACGGGAACCTTGAAGAGAGAAGAATCAACATAGGTTGAAATGCTGATGATTTCCATAATGGTCGTATCTTCGCCCATAGTTGTTTCTATTCTCTTGAGGGTGTTGCCGAGATAATAATATTTGATCTGCTGACCTTCTGATTCATATATATCGCAGGTGTAGGTTTTTCCGCTTATGACTATATCGCCGGAAGAAACATAAGTGCCCTGCTGAACTGCGCCGATGATTTCGTCAACTCCGAGATCCTCTTCTTCGGCAGTAGGAGTTGAATAATATGAACGCAGAGTCGGGAGAATCATATAGCAGGTTCCGTCACGGAGAAGAAAGTTGCATTTTGTTGAGCCTTTTTCGCTGATGGGCATTGTTGTTTCAAGATAATACATTTCGCCGTTTCTGGCAATCTTGACGGGGAGAGTCAGCGACTCGCCGCCGACAGTTGTTTTGATATTGAACGAAGCGGTGAATTTGTTTCCGTTGAGAATCTTTTTATAATCGACTGATGAGGGAGTGCCGCTGTTAACAATTCCGCCGGAAGCATTTCCGCCGTTGTTGCCGGAGCTTGCGGCCGTAGTTGTTTCTGCATTGGCATTTTTGGTTGAGCCGACTTTTTTGTCGCTTTCCGGAAGAGGATTGCCGTCTTTGTCAACGGGCTTCTTTCTCTGATTCTTAAGAGGTGCCGTGATGATTTCTTCGCCCATTGCAAGGGTGGGAGCAACCTCCGTGCTGTCAATAAGGCCTTCCATTGCGCTCGGATCATTGAAAGCGTCGAGAATGGACTGCGCTTCGGGAGTAAGCGAGCCGTCTGCCTGAGTTGCTTCAAGAACCTTTACGGGCTTTTCTTCAACAACGACCTTGTCACTCTTTACGGTAACTTCGTTGCCGTTTTCATCAATATAGAAATACTGGGTGTTTCCTTCCTCGTCAACCCCGGCCTGAACATCGTGTTTTTTTCCGTCCTCGCCTACTGCGAATATTTCGCTCTGCATTTCGGTAGGTCCGTCATTGCCGCCGTCGACCTTACGGCATGCCGCAAAGCTGAAAAGCAACGCAAAAACCAGAATCAGAGCCACAAAACCTTTTTTCATAAATCTTCCTCCAATTGTGTTGTGAAAAAGCACAATATATGGTGCCTATGATATTAGAATATCCTATTCTGTAACTTAAATCAAGTGTTGTTTGTTAAAAAATTGTTTCGGATTTGTAACGGATGCAAAATAAAACGAAAAAAAATAAAATAATGCTTGCAAAAATGAAATAAATCATATATAATATCAAAGCATTAAAAAATTGCTGGTATGGCTCAGTTGGTAGAGCAGCGCATTCGTAATGCGCAGGTCGTCGGTTCGAGTCCGACTACCAGCTCCAAGAGCTCCCGTTCACCAAAGTGGACGGGAGCTTTTTCTGCATAAAAGAGGCTGCTGCAAATCAATGCAGCAGCCTCCAGCTATTTTTGGATTATTTGTTTCTCTTGTTTTTTATGATGTTTTTAACAACCGTTCTGCCTGCAATGGGTGATATCAGCGAAGCGGCGGTCAGAGCGGCAGAATCAATAATTTTGTTTGTACGTTCTCTTTTCATGCGTTCATTTTCCATTTCGTTCTGAATGCGGAGAAGTTCGACCTGCATAAGAGCCTTCTTTTCTTTTTCTTTGTCAATAGCTTCTTTCAGCGATGCGCCGCAGTTCGGACAAAGCTCGTTTTCGGAAATATCAACATAGGTTTCGCAGAATGAGCAGAGGACTCTGTCTTCGTTTTCATCCTTTGCTTCGCTCATCATTTCCGCCCTCATGGCGGTGAGCTGAGCAGCTTCTATATATGATAATTCAGATTTTTCGTCATCCTTGACGGTGGGCTTCTTTATCAGAAGCTTCCATTTGCCGGAAAAGGCGAGAGTTGCGCCGAGAAGGGCGAGGATAAGCAGTATAACAAGAAAATCTACACCGTCCATATTGTGCCTCCGTTCAATCAATAAATAAATTATATATCACATTTATTGCGCTTGTCAATGGCTGATTTTTAAGCGTATTCCGGGAACATGATTTTAAAGCGTATTCCGGGAACTTTTAACGGAATATCGTCAAAAAGGTGTTGCAAAAACCAATTGAAAAAAGGTTTTCGCTATGATATTATATGAGCATAAAAAATATTGAGGAACAGATTTATGGTTGAACGAAAGAGAATATATTATTTCGATAAACTCAAAATTTTCGCTGCAATTGCAGTCATAATGATCCATGTTTCGGCGCAGAAATGGTATTCGGTAAAACTTATGTCAACGGAATGGATGCTTTTTACCGTTCTTGATGCCGCTTCGAGATGGGCGGTGCCGATATTCATTATGATAAGCGGCTCGCTTTTCCTCAGCAGGGAGCGGGGAATAAGGCATATTCTGAAAAACAACTTTTTGAGAATAATAACCGCATTTGTTTTCTGGTCAGCGCTCTATGTTGTTGCCGACGCTCACAGGGGAAAAGAAATGACTTTTGCGGAAGGATTTAAAGAATTCGCCGGCGGACATTATCATCTCTGGTATCTTTTTACCATTGCTGCTCTCTATCTGATAGTCCCTTTCCTGAAAAAGATAACCGAATCCGAAAGGCTGATGAAATATCTGCTTATCCTTTCGTTTGTTTTTTCAATCGTTCTGCCGTTCGCAATCGGGATTTTTTCGGTTTACAGCGAATACTGGCATACGGTCATCAACACCGTTTCGGGAAAAATCAACCTTTCTTTTGTCAGAGGATACCTTTTCTATTTTGTATTCGGATATTGGCTTTCTCAAAAGGAAATCTCAAAGAAAATGAGGATCATTGCCTATATTTCGGGATTCGCAGGAGCAGCTTCGATAGTTGCTTTTACTGCTCTCGCATCGCTTCACACCGGAAAAGCAAATACGGTCTTCCTCAATAATTACACCTTCGGATGTGTGCTTGAGTCTGCGGCGCTTTTTATTTTCTTTAAGTATAACGGCGATAAACGTACGCCCTCGGAAAGAGGCGGAAAAATTATCAGAACTCTTTCAAAATACACCTTCGGAGTTTACCTCTGCCATGTTATGGTGCTTGAATTTATAAGCAAAAACCTGCATTTTGATACTCTTTCAATGAATCCGTTCATTTCCGTTCCACTGCTTGTGGCTTCCGTCGGCACGGTTTCGCTGATAATAACGGCGATTCTCAATCAGATCCCGGTCATCAAAAAATATATCGTTTGATCACTTATATAATTCTTCCGGCAGGGGACTTTCGTCAGTAAAAAGTTCTCTGCCGTCTGATTTTTTGATGATATCCGAAAAGATTCCGGCAATTTTTCGTGCGCTGCACAGCTGAACATCCGCATTGCCGATTTTTCCGTATTTTATTGCTCCGCCGAGACGGAATGCAGGCTCAAGCTTCGGATATCTCTGCGAAACATCGCCGATTTCACGGGGAGCAATCAGTTTCAGCGGCTTATTGATGATGCTTCCGTCGGAAAGCCTGACCGATGCGGGATAAGGCTCTGAAGAAAGACGGTTTGAAACGCCGTTCATATCCTCAATAACATGAAGAAAAGTGTTCTTTTCCTGGCCGACACCGATAAGAAGAATAAAGCCGTCATATCCGATAAAGCTTCCGAGACAGCCGCTCGGGTCAGACGAAGAATAAAGCGAATCGTCAAGAGCGGCAAAGGCCTCCGCCTTTTCGCTGCTGCCGAAAATCGCAAGCGAATGGGTCGGATTCAGCGAACGGTGAGCGTCTTTACGGATTGATGCAATCTTCGGCAGGGTGCCTATGCAGACATCATCCGAGGCAATGTCAAGAGTTATCCGGCCGTCGCAGCGGTGCCATGTGTGAGTCGGAATGCAGAGCAGACCGCCGTCAGCCGTGACATATTCAATCAGCATATCAAGAAGCCCTTCTCCTCTGCCTTCAACTTCTCCGACGGCTTTTAACGAGGTATGGACAGTAACGGGTCTGTCGGTGGGAACCCCGAGAGAACGAAGCTGTTCAAATATTTCTTCTTTGGAAAATATGTGCAACATTATGATTTTTCCTTTTTAAATAAATTGATGGAATCAGTTTAGCAGAATTCAGACAACTTGTAAAGAATGATTATGATTGAGGGTTTAGTGTGCATGAGGAAAATTATCCCTTCAGGGGTTGTTGAATGTCAAATCGGTCCCCGGCGCTCGGTTCGACTCTCTCTTTCCGCAAAAGAAAAAAGCACAAGCAGATTTCTGCTTGTGCTTTTTTGGCGGAGAAGGAGAGACTCGAAATGCCCCTCAGAAATATAGTCGCATTGCTCGCTTGGAGCACTTCGCACTGCTCCTTATTTCTTCACCTCACCGCCTCGCTTCATCTGCCGCAGGCAGCGCTTCGTCGGTTCGCCCCGCGCCGTCCCGGCGCTCGGTTCGACTCTCTCTTTCCGCAAAAGAAAAAAGCACAAGCAGATTTCTGCTTGTGCTTTTTTGGCGGAGAAGGAGAGACTCGAAATGCCCCTCAGAAATATAGTCGCATTGCTCGCTTGGAGCACTTCGCACTGCTCCTTATTTCTTCACCTCACCGCCTCGCTTCATCTGCCGCAGGCAGCGCTTCGTCGGTTCGCCCCGCGCCGGTCCCCGTCGCTCGGTTAGGTTTCTCCTTGCCGCAAAAATAAAAAAGCACAAGCAAATTTCTGCTTGTGCTTTTTTGGCGGAGAAGGAGAGACTCGAACTCTCGCGCCGGTTACCCGACCTACGCCCTTAGCAGGGGCGCCTCGTCACCAACTTGAGTACTTCTCCATGATGGCAGCGTTAATGCTTTTATATGAAATTTGAACTGAACACGAAATGGCGGAGAGAGTGGGATTCGAACCCACGGTACCCAGGGGGTACGACGGTTTTCAAGACCGTTCCGTTATGACCACTTCGGTATCTCTCCGTAAATGCTTAAACATCTTATCATATCAACACGGATATGTCAAGACTTTATTTGAAAAATTTCAAAGCATTTTGTTGCCTTTTTTATTGAAAAATCTGACGCTTTGTTCTGATATTCTACGGAAAACGATGCCGTTCCGAACAAAATCCAAGGCTTATTCCGAAAAATTATGCGCAGCCGCTTGACATTTCCGCCAGAATATGATATTCTCTATTTGCAAATAAACAAATTTGTTTATTTGCAAATATTGCTCACGCTTTCCTCTTACCGTTTGGGGCTTTGGCGGAATTTTCGATCGCCTTTTAAACTGAACTTCTGTGGCTAAATTTCATTTGCTTCATGAGCTGAACTTCTGTGGCTAAATTTCATTTGCTTCATTAGCAGAACTTTTGTCGACAAATTCCATTTGTTTCATGAACAGAACATTTATTGGCAAATATATTTGTTTTTTGATTTCAGCCTTTGACGGTGCGGATTTCGGATATTTTTTAAGCTATTTTAATTATTTCATTTCTTTGATCCCGCAAATTATTGAAATTATTTGAATTCAAATATGTAAAGCTGAATAACTTTACACATAGTCTTCTTTTCGAGCATTATGAATTCCCGGATTTTTATAAAGATTCTGTAATGTAATTTTGCTGTTGATTTAAATAAAACCGTTGATATTATTGGAATTCGGAATATATATATTAATTCTCTTACTCTTTAATCTTATTTGATTTTACGACTATATATGTTCTTTGTAAGGTATAATAACTTTACAAAGATATGGTTTATATTTAAAAAAATTTCGCTTTAAATATTTATATTACAATAATAAATTGGAAAGGAGGGGTTTGATGTATGCTCCGTCACCGTTCGGAGTGATGCTCAAAGAAATGCGTGAGCAGCTCGGCTTATCGCAGGATGAGCTTGCTGAAGTGCTTAACAAAACAGCTCAATATATCAGCAACATGGAAAAGGGCAAAAACAAATCTCCTCCGGATGATTCCGATATTCAGAAGCTCATTTCCCGCCTTGAGCTTGATTCCGAAAATTCGGAAAAATTCAGAATGCTCGCTTATGCGGACAGAGGTATGCTTCCTCCCGAACTTTTCAATTATGTTTCCGGATGCCCTCCGCTTATCGGAGTTATCAGATCTGCAATGAAAAACAATGTTTCTCCCGAATACTGGGTGAAAGTTCTTAATTCGATCGTGAAAGGAAGAACGATATGAAGAAAAATATTCCCGAATATGTCAAATATGCCGCAAGCATAGTTCCGAGCGAACGCCAGCTCAAATGGCATGAGATGGAATTCTACGCTTTTATGCACTACGGAATGAACACATATACGAATTCCGAATGGGGCAGCGGAAACGAGGATCCGGAGCTTTTTGCTCCCGAAAAGCTTGATTGCCGCCAGTGGGCGAAGCTCTGCAAGCTTTCGGGAATGAAAGGACTTATTCTGACTGCGAAGCATCATGACGGATTCTGCCTATGGCAGACGAAATATACCGACCATTCTGTTGCATCGAGCAAATGGAAGGACGGAAAGGGCGATGTTGTTGCCGAATGTGCCGCTGCGTGCAAAGAATTCGGAATCAAATTCGGGATTTATGTTTCTCCGTGGGACAGACACGAGCCGACTTACGGTTCAGGCGAAGCGTATAATGAATTTTTCAGAAATCAGCTTCGTGAACTTCTCACGAATTACGGCGACCTTTTCTGCGTGTGGTTTGACGGAGCCTGCGGAGAAGGCAAAAACGGCAGAAAGCAGGAATATGATTGGGAGAGCTACTATGCTCTTATTCGAGAGCTTCAGCCGGAAGCCGTTATAAGTATATGCGGCCCCGATGTCCGCTGGTGCGGAAACGAAGCGGGGGTATGCCGCAAGAGCGAGTGGAATGTTGTTCCGTATTATCATTCAAGGCACGAGCTGATTGCTGCAGAGAGCCAGCAGGATGTTTCAAAGCCTCCCAAAACGGTAAATCCGACTGCTCTTGACCTCGGCAGCAGAAAAGCAATCAGAAAATGCAATAAGCTTATATGGTATCCTTCGGAGGTCGATGTTTCCCTCAGAAAAGGATGGTTCTATCATCCCGACGATGATTATAATATAAAGCCGCTTACAAAAATAATGCAGATTTATTATAATTCCGTCGGCGCAAATGCCAGCCTTCTGCTTAATATTCCTCCGATGCCGGAGGGAAGGATCCACGAAAAAGATGTTGAAACTCTTCTTTCGGTTGGCGCACAGCTTGAAATCGACTTCAACGAAAACCTTGCCGAAGGTTCTGTAATCACGGATAACAGACATCTTGACGAAAAGCATACCGGCCAGATGGCGCTCAGCAATGATCCCGATGAATACTGGCATTCGGGCGATGATCCCGAAGGCTCCGAGCTGATTCTCGACCTCGGCGATGAATATGACATTGATAAAATAGTTCTCGGCGAACATATCAGAACGGGTCAGCAGATAGAGAAATTCACTCTGTATGCAAAAATCGACGGCAAGTGGAAAAAACTCGCCGCCGAAACAGTAATAGGTTATAAGAGAATCTGCCGTTTTGATGAGATCAGGGTCAGATATTTCAAGCTTGTTATCAACGAAGCAAGATGCTTTGCGACTATCAGCAAGTTTGAGGCATATTGATTATTCCCATGTTTTCCATATATCGGGGCAATACCCGACAGTAGCAAGCTTGCCGTTGCGGACTATGGGAGTTTTGAAAAGCGCGGGGTCTTCAAGCAGCTTTTCCTCAACTGCTTCCTTATTTGCCAGATACTTTATGAAATTTTTCTCGTATGCTTTTGATTTTTCATCAATGAGCTCTTCCATAGATCCGACGGCGGCCTTGACGCTGCTGTATTCGCCCCTGCTCAATCCCTTTTGAGTAAGGTCGATGAATTGAAACTTAATGTTTCTTTCTTTGAAATATCTTTGAGCCTTTTTGGTATCAAAGCATTTGTTGGTTCCGAAAATCTGAATGTTCATGCAGACAATTCCTTTACTATAATGATATATACATTATGATTAAAATACCTTCTCAAGTCAATAGGGCGTTGAAAATTCTATATGATAACGGTTATTCTGCCTATGTTGTGGGCGGAGCGGTGCGTGATGCCTTCATGGGCAGGAGCGCCGATGACTGGGATATAACAACCTCCGCTTTGCCGCAGGAGATCCTGAAAGCGTTTAACGGTTTCCGTGTGATCGAAACGGGGATAAAGCACGGAACGGTAACGGCAATTGTTGAAGGAATGAGCATTGAAATCACAACTTACCGTGTTGACGGCGGATATTCTGACAACCGCCATCCCGATTCTGTCAGATTTACCGGCAGAATCGAAGAAGATCTTATGCGCAGGGATTTTACAATGAACGCCGTTGCAGTTTCACCGGGCGGCGAAACGGTTGATCCTTTCGGCGGCAGAGACGACATTGAAAAAAGACTTATAAGATGTGTGGGAGAACCCGAAAAACGCTTCAAAGAGGATGCTTTGCGCATTCTCCGTGCCCTACGTTTTTCGTCTGTTCTGAATTTTAAAATAGAAGAAAATACCGCAGAAAGTATACACAAATGCAGGGAATTGCTTAAGAATGTGTCCTGCGAACGCATTTTTGCAGAACTTTGCAAGCTTCTTTGCGGGCAGGCTGCGGAGCGGATTCTGACTGATTTTTCGGATGTGATTTTTGCTGTTCTGCCGGAACTTGAGCCGATGAAAAACTGCGGACAAAAAAACCCTTATCATATATATGATGTATGGATTCATACGGTCAGATCGGTTGCTGCCGTTGCTCCCGAAAGGGAACTTCGGCTTGCGATGCTGTTCCATGATTCCGGCAAACCGAAAACAAAATTCACCGATGAAAACGGCATTGATCATTTTTATGACCACGCAAAAGTCAGCCGTGAAATTGCGGAAAAATCACTTGCACGGATGAAGACATCAAACAAGCTTCGTGAAACTGTTTCCGGGCTCGTGGAATATCATGACTTCTGTCCGCACAAGATAAGTAAAAAGACTTACCGGCGTTATATCGCTTTGCTCGGAGCAGACACGGTCAGGTCACTTTTTGAAATCCGCAGAGCCGATTCTGCGGCGCACGCACCTTTTGTTTATGAGCAGACTTTAAAAGAAAACATCACGGGTCTGAAAATCCTTGAAGAGATTGAAAAAGAGGATTCGTGTTTCAGCATAAAAGATTTAAAAATCAACGGTAAAGATCTTGAAAAATCAGGCATTGAGCCTTCTCCGCTGATGGGAGAAGTGCTTGAAAGGCTGCTTGACGAAGTAATGGATGACAAAACAGAAAACGAAAAAGAAGCTCTTTTGAAAAGGGCTTCGGAGTTGGCGAAAGGAGCCGGAAATGGAAATAGTTGATATTAAAAATGCGGCAGAGTTTGATGCCTTTGTTGCGTCGCATCCCAAAGGACACATGATGCAGAGCTCCGCATGGGGAAAAGTAAAAAAAGAATGGGAATGGAAAGGCTTCATTTCGAGAGATTCCGAAGGAAAAATAAAAGGTACCTGCGCCGTTCTGTTCAGAAAAATGCCGGTCGTTCCGTGGAAAATGATGTATGCTCCGAGAGGACCGGTCTGCGATCTTGCGGATAAGGAAACCGTAACGGAGCTGCTTCTCGGCGCAAAAGAATACGGCGCCCTGAACGGAGCGTATGCTTTTACGATTGATACGGATGCACTTATAACAAATACCGATTACACGGATCTTCTGCGTTCGCTCGGCTTTGCTTTCAAGGACAATGCGCTCGAATATAACACAATTCAGTCAAGGTATATCTTCCGCCTTGCTCTCAACGGAGAGAACGACGAGGAGGCAATGGCGCTTATCCATCCTAAAGCGAGAAACTGCGTGCGCAGAGCCATTAAAGAGGGCGTTGAAATAGTTGAAAAAGGTCCCGAATCGGTTGAGGAATTCCATAAAATCATGCTTATAACCGGCGAAAGAGATAATTTCGCAACAAGAGGGCCGGATTATTTCAAGCGTGTTATGGACGCATTCGGCGATAATGCAAGAATATGTTTTGCTTATTATAACGGTGAAGCCATCGGCTGCACTCTTCATGTTCAATATGGCGACAAGGTCTGGTGGCTTTACGGCGCAAGCTCAAATGAACATCGTGACCTTCAGCCGAATTATCTTCTCCAGTGGGAAGCGATAAAGTGGACGATTTCAAGGGGATGCAGGTGGTATGACCTTCGCGGCGGCTATCCCGATGAAAACAATCCTCTTCACGGAATTTTTATTTTCAAAAAGAAATTCTGCCGTGATTATATGGAATTCATGGGAGAGGCTGATCTTATTATAAGCAAAACCGGATTTGCTGCAGTCAACGCTGCGCAGAAATTTATGAAAAAGACCAAAGGCATCCGTGCAAAAATCATTAACGGAAGATAACTCCGTGGGTAATTGTGATTTGCCCGTTTCATCCTCCATATTAGCTATGAAGCAGTCAGAACACGTGTTTGTTCCGGCTGCTTCGTGCTGTTTAATTCTAAATGGAAATTAAAATGCGGAAAACCGTCTTTTTTACGAAAAAAATGCGCATTTATATAAAGAAATTTCACAAAAGGACTTGCATTTTCATGCTTTGTATGTTAGAATAAGCCGTATTTATATAGGTGTTTTTATGGACACCTGAGGCAAATAAGGAGGAAAACACATGAAACTCATGAAAAAAGCTCTTGCGATGTTCCTTGCTGCTATTATGATTTTCTCAACAATGGCAGTTGGCGTAAGCGCAGCAGATGGAGATTCTGTCGAATTCAAGCTGAAATTCGTCAGATACGATGAGGAAACATCAAAATGGGTTGAAACAACGAAAGTCAAACCCGGCGAAGAAGTCAGAGTCCGCGTTTATGTAGGCACTAACTATGATGCCAGTCACAGTAACCTTCTGTTGTTCTTCGATAAGGGATTCCTTGATTTCCAGCTTACCAAAAACGGAACAACAACTCAGGCTTCAAAACTGACTAAATATCTGAATCCCGATTATCCCTATGTAGCCGGATTCAGAGTTGGCGAGTTTGAAACCTATGAGGATAACTTTACTCTTCAGGATGCGTTTGAACTTTACGAATATGTCGATGATAATACCGCGAAGAGTTACGGCTTTGAAAGCATAGCAGATATGGCTGGCAAGTGCGGATTCATCACAGCCGGCTTTTCCGTTGACGAAGAAGTTGATCCGGCTCCGTTCGATTCATCCAAATATCTTTTTGAACTTCCTTTCGAGGTTAATGACAATGAATATGTCAGAAATGCAATTTCTGCAACTTCATATATTCCTCTTGATTTCGTTTGCACAATAGACAAGGATGGAAACTATACCGATATTTTCAAAATTGAAAACGGCGTAACCAAGTCGATGAAGATGTTCGATGAAGATCCTACTCTTTCGACAACGCCCGCAACAATTTCAATTAACAGCTCGGTAACATTTGATCCTAACGGCGGCGCATTTGATGAAGGCGTTACAAATACCGTATCCGGTCTTATCGACAGCGCTGTTCCGGCATTTTCGGCAGTTCCCGAACTTGCAAAGAATGCCTTCAAGGGTTGGTCAAAAACTCAGAATCAGCCTGCTGAGGCAGATGCAGATGAGGCAGCTATTGCTGAACTCGGTATCCTCAGCGCTCAGGATCTTGCAAATCTCAAGTACGGCTATGAAGATTTAACTCTCTATGCTGTATGGCAGAAGCTTCCCCCCGCTGATGTTAAATATGATGTTAACCTCTACTTTATGGGAACTGACGGCACCTACGGCAATCCCCAGACATCAGAGGCAACCGGCAAAGACGGCCAGAAGATAGAATATACTCCCGAAGCTGTAACCGGATTTACTGTTGATGAGGAAGCAGGCAACCTTTCTGTTGACCTTGTTGACGAACCCACAGCAGTAGCAAAGCAGAGTATTAATGTATATTATAAGAGAAACCAGCACGATGTAGTTTATAAGGACGAAAATGACGAAGTACTTAAAACGTTCGAAAATGTTTATTTCGGCGATGAGATCCCCTCGCTCGAAACTCCTTATGCTCCCACAGGTTATGATGTTTCATGGACATACGATCCTGCCGGAGTTACAACGGTACCCGATAGCGATTTAACCATCAAAGCTTCTGTTACTCCCAAGACCTATGATTTCACATTCAGCGCAACTGATTCGGAAAAAGGTCTTGAAGGTAAATTCGGCGATGACGCAGGCAAGGTAGTTCAGCTCACTTACGGCGCTGACATCACAGATCCCAGCAGCGAAATCACTCCTCCCGAAGGATATGAATTCGACACATGGGCACCCGTTCTTCCCGAAAAGGTAACTGATGACGGAGCAAAAGAATTTGAAGCCCGTTATAAGGCTATTGATTATACTGTAACTTATAAAGTAAACTATGCTGACGGTACTTCCGCAACTCTTACGGATCTCGGTCTTACCGGTAAGCACATAGGCGATAAGATCAACGTTGCTGCATTCCCCGTAAACGCAGGCAAGGAATACACAGGCTGGACATTCGACGGCGCAACTTATGCTCCCGCAGCAGAATTTGAAATGCCCGCAAAGAATGTTGAATTCGTTGCAACCGAAAGCAAGATTGAATATACTTACACATTCAATGCTGTAGTAGAAAATGTTTCAGGTAAGTTTGATGACGATGCAACAACCAAGACCGCAACTTATTACTATGGTGATGTTCCCGCTCTTCCCGAAGAAGAAATAGTTCCTCCCACCGGATATCAGTTTGATGGTTGGAGCGAAGAGCTTCCCGACACCGTAACCGAGAGCAAGACCTTCACCGCAAAGTATAAAGCAATAGATTATTCAATCACCTATGTTGTCAATAATGCTCCTGCCGGCGTAAGCGCTCCCGCAAAGGCGGAAGGCAAGCATTATAATGACAAGGTTGTTATTGAAAGCCTTCCCACTGTTGGCGACGGATATGAAATCGACGGTTGGTATAACGGCGATGAAAAGGTTGAAGCAGGTTCTGAATTCACAATGCCTGCAGATAATGTAACTCTTACCGCTGATGTTTCAACAAAGAAGTTTAAGATCAACTTTGATGCTGCCGGCGGCGAAGCTGTTGAATCACTTGAAGTTGAATTCGGAAAGCCCGTTGAAAACCTTCCCGTAACAACAAAGGATGATTATGATTTCGCAGGTTGGGTAGATGGCGCACGCACACCTGTTGAATCGATTGATTCAATGCCCGCAAACGATATTTATCTTACAGCGCAGTGGACAAGAAAAGAATATAAGATCACTTATAAATACGGACAGAATGTTCCCGAAGGAGCACCCGCAGTTCCCGCAGAAAGCAAATCAGTCTCCGGCGAAACAATAATCGTTGCAGGCAAAGCTTCACTTGCAGGCTGGGAATTCGATGGTTGGAAATATAACGGCGTAGTTGTTACAACATTCGAAATGCCCAAGGAAAATGTTGAGCTTATCGGTGAATGGAGAAGAAAGGGCGGCAACGTTAACTTCTATCTTGCAAAGAATGAAGACGGAACACCCGCAGGCGAGCCTTACGACACACAGTGGGTTGACGAAGGCGAAACAATTTCACTTCCCGAAAATGATCCAACCAGAACAGGTTCAACATTTATCGGCTGGGTTGATAAGGACGGAAATGAGCTTCCGGACACAATGCCCGATGCTGATATCGATGTATTCGCAAAGTTTGAGCTTAATTCCAATAAGGTAACTTATTATGATGCAGACGGCACAACAGTTCTTGAGCAGTTTGATGTAACTTACGGATCAGAAATACCCACAGCAGAAGATCCTGTTCCTCCCGTTCACGAAGATCCCGAAAACTATGAATATGTATTCGCAGGTTGGACTCCCGCAAACACCTATGAATATATGCCCGATCAGGCTCTTAACTTCACAGCAACTTATGTTCCCAGAAGACTCGGTTCAGATCATACCGCAACTTATAAGGTTGACGGCAAGACGATCGAAACCTATATTATCCATTCCGGCGATCCTATGCAGAAGCCTGAAGATCCCAAGAAGTTCGGCAAGACCTTCATCGGCTGGAATCCCGAAGTTCCCGATGTAATGCCTGATTACGACATCACATTCGAAGCTCAGTGGGAAACCAACACAGACTTTGATCCCGTTGTTGTAGGCGGCGTTGTTGTTGCAGGCGCAGCAGTTGCAGCAATCGCAACAGCAGCTGCAGTTAACACTGCTCTCATCACCGGCGCAGCAATCATCGGCGGCGTTGTAGTTATCACCGGTATCCATCATGTTATCGAGCATTCCTACAATGTAACCTATAAGGTAAACGGCGAAGTTTACAGAACCTTCAGAATCATTGAAGGCGCAAAGATCATCGTTCCCGCTGATCCCACCAAGGAAGGCGCAGAATTCAAGGGCTGGAATCCTGAAGTTCCCGAAAGAATGCCTGCTGAAGATATAGTATTCGAAGCAGTTTGGAGCGACAGCAATTCCGATAACCCCGCAACAGGTTCATCTTCCGCAGGTCTCGCAGCATTTGCAGCTATTTCAACAGCAGCAGTTGCAGCATTCCTTGTTTCAAAGAAGAAAAAGGAAGACGAAGAATAATTTGCGATTCTTCAACTGAATAGACCCTAATGGCTGCCATTTTCATGGCAGCCATTTTTGTTGCCGCTTTTTTGTGCCAAATAACAGAAATCAAATCCCGCAGGGCACGGATTCAATGTGCAGGAAAAATTTTTTCAGCAAAACCGTAGGGCACGGATTTATCCGTGCTGTGTGAAAATTTACGATTGATTTTTTAAGAGAACGGTAAGTTGACCGAGTGATGATAAAACGAACCCATTTTCTTTCGTTTTAAAGCAGCTATCTGCTTCGTTGCCCTCATTCGCAATACACAAAGTATTACTCATTCGGCCGCCTCGCATATAACTACTCTAAAACGAAATAAAACTTGCCTTGAATTTGAGATATTTTTTCGTATGACAAGGAAGAGGAAGCAGCAAGGCTTGGTGCCTTGCAATGACGATGACGCTGTCAGGCGGAAAAAGAACCGGATTCAAGGTGGGTTCGGATTATTATCACTCGGTTACCCTACGATGTGTGATTTGATAATTCAACAACAAATAAAATGAGCAGTAATCCATTGAAGATTACTGCTCTGAAATATTTATGGTCAATTATTTAATGACCTCTGCGGTCCAGGAATATTCAAATTTTTCGCCTTTGTTCAGATGCTGAATGCCTCTCTTCTGCGAAAAATCATCTTTGCGGTCTCTGCCGTCATTAACGCCGTACCACGGCTCAATGCAAACATAGGGCGCTCCGGGTTTTGCCCATATTCCGAGGAACGGACAGTCGCCGAAGGTGAATTCAATTTCGTTTTCGCCCTTGATTCGAAGCTTCTTCGATTTCATGCCTGAAAGAATGAGAGCGTCCGGCTCAAATATCTCTTTTGTAATTTCGATTTCACGGCAGTTATCGAGAAGAGGATATTTCTTATCAATAATTATGCTGTCGGAATCAATTCTTTCGGTTGAAATTGTTTCGGGATATTCAAATTCGATCTTGTCACCGATGCTGCAATTGAATCCGGGATGTGCGCCGAGCGAAAAATACATCTCGCCGTTATTGGTATTGTCAACAACAAAAGTGTTTTTAAGAGCATTGCCGATGAGCTCAAAAATAACGGTCAGCTTGAAGCTGAAAGGATATTTTGCAAGCGTATCTTCTGTTGAAGAGAGTGAAAAAACCGCTTTTGAGCCGCTGCATTCTTCAACATTGAAAAGAAGCTTTCTTGCAAGGCCGTGCTTCGGCATTGAATATTCTTTCCCGCTCCAACGATATTTTTCATCAAGAAGCATTCCGATTATCGGGAAAAGAATCGGAGCCTGGCCGTACCAGATTTCCGTTTTGCCATACCATACATATTCCTTGCCGTTTTCTTTAGAAACGAGGGAATGAAGCTGTGCGCCCATATCGTCTATTTCGCAGGTCAGAAAATCATTTTCAATTTTGTAATACATTGTTAATCTCCTTTGATTATTATATAATTAAATTCTATTTTATATTGACAAAAATGTCAATGATTATCTTCTGCATCTATTGATTTTTTTCTCTTTTTGATATATAATGTAAAATGTAAAAATATGTTAAGGAGGCTGTTATTATGCCTGAATACAATGAATTTGCCGGAGTTTATTCGCTTCTGCTTACCCCATTCAACTGGGATAGAACAATTGATTACAAAGCTTATGAAAATTATGTTGCGTGGCAGGCTTCAAAGAAGCCGCAGCATCTTTTCGCAAACTGCGGTTCATCTGAAATGACAAGTCTTTCCGTTGAGGAAAGAATCAAGCTTGCGGGCCTTGCCGTTAAAAATTCAAACGGCGTTCCCATCTTCGCAACCGGCAACCTTGAAGCGGATTTTAATGCCCAGACGGAAGAAATGAAAGCTCTTGAGCAGGCAGGCGTTGCAGGCCTTGTTTTCGTAACAAAGGGAATGTGCGACAAACAGGCGGAGCAGTTTGATTATCTTTCGGCTCTTCTTGCCGAAACAAAGCTTCCCGTTATTCTTTATGAATTCCCCGGAATGCAGCCGCATCTTATGAATGCTGATGTTTATGGCAAGCTCGCCGCAATCGGCATCAAGGGAATTAAAGACACAACCTGCCACATGAATATGATTAAGGAAAAAATTGCCGTTCAGGGCGAATCCAATGTTCTTCAGGCGAATATTCCTCTCCTTTATGATGCTTATCTTGCAGGAGCAAGAGGCGTTGTTGCAACTCCCACAACCTGCGGCACTCAGCTTTTTGTTAAGATGTGGGATGAATTTGCAAAGGGAGAAATTGAAAAAGCAAAAATTACTCATCAGCATATTATCCTTCTTGATAATGCCATTGATTCCGGTTTTAATGCAAGCGCAAAATATCTTGTCAATCTCCAGGGCATTAAGATGAATTGGTACACAAGAGGCGGCCACAATCTCGGCGAAGCAAGAATGAGATCACTTGAAGTTTATCACGATTGGGCAAAATCAGTCGGAGATCTTGACTGATAATTCAAGCATATTGCGGGGGTTATTATGAAAAAATTAAGTGCAAATGTCTGCGCTGTTACTCATGCGGGCAGAGTTCGTAAAGAAAACGAAGATAATTACAGCCTTAACGGCAGGCTCACATCAAACGGAGACCTGAAAAAAGGCTCTGCATTCGTTCAGAAAATGACCGAGCCGTTCCATCTTGTAGTTTGTGACGGCATGGGCGGCGAAAGCTTCGGCGAACTTGCTTCGGGAATTGCAGTTGAAACCCTTTCAAAGAACGCAAAAGAAATTTATATAAGCGGCGAAGATTTCAGCTTTGCGATTTCAAACAGTCTTGATGAAGCAAACGAAAAAATCTGCAATGAAATTACCGCAAGGGGTGCCAGAATGGGCACAACTCTTGCCGCAATTTACGCTGTTAAGGGAAGCGTTATCTGCGTTAACATCGGCGACACGAGAATTTATCATTTCTCAAAGGGTATGCTTGAGCAGATAAGCTTTGATCATACTCACGCTCAAAGCATTGTTGACGCCGGAGAAGCTCCGCAGGCAAAAATCAGCAGTATTCCCGATGCAAAGAGATTAACAAAGCATCTTGGTGTTTTTCCCGAAGAATCAAATCTTTCCCCGAATATCAGCATTATCAACGATATTGATGACGGCGATGTTATTATGCTTTGCAGCGACGGATTGACCGATATGCTTTCAGACGCCGAAATTGCCGATATTATTTCAAAGGGCGAAAGTGCGCAGGATGTTTCGGGAAAGCTTGTCAGAAAAGCTCTTGAAAACGGCGGAAAAGATAATGTTACGGTTATGACCGCTTTCATCAATGCGGAAGAAACCGCAGTTTTCACTCCTATTGCCGAAAAAATGGTCGGCGACAAGGATGCGGACTATGAGGAAGAATACAGAAACAGCTATGGCGCAAACCAGGCGGCATTCGATGAAGATGCTGTTTCTCCCTATGCAAATGCAGATGCAAGAGCATACGAAGACGGAAATGACAAGATGAAGATCATAAAGATTCTTCTTATCATTCTTGCGGCTCTTCTTGTTCTTATCGGCGCTGCGGCAGTTATAAAAACTGTTATTGATAAGAAAGCAGCTTCGGCTGATGCTTCAACAACAGAGGCGGGAACCACATATAATTATCAGAATTATATTCCCACTGTTCCCGTTTCCGAAATTTCAACATGGAGTTTAACAACTTCAGAAGAATCAACAACGGAAGAAACAACAGAAGAAACAACGAGAAGAAGAACATACACAACTCGCAGATATACGGAAAAAACAACAAGAAGACAGTCTTCAACACAGAAAACAACGGATGCACCTGCAACGGAAGCTCCAACAACTCCTGCAACGGAAGCTCCAACAACTCCCGCAACAGAAGCTCCTACAACTCCTGCAACGGAAGCTCCAACAACTCCCGCAACAGATGCTCCCACAACTCCGGCCACGCGTTCTCCCTCTGACGAGGATCCGGAATCTCCACGCTCGTAAAGCTAAATCACTTTACAAAATTGACAACGGCTTGCAGTATGATGCTGCAAGCCGTTTTTCTTGTTTATCAACGGGTATAGGGGTTCTGAATGCAAAAAAAGAGCTTCTGTAAAGCTTCGTAGCTTTACAGAAGCAACATAAAATAAGCTTAATCCAGTTTTGAAAGAGCCCAGTTTCCGATATCATCATAAACTGATTTTCTTTCGATTTCGTTATGAATTTCGTGGCGCATACCGTCATAAAGTTTAAGGGTGATATCCTTGCTTCCGGCAGCCTTGAGATCGTTATAAACCTGTTTGACTCCTTCGCCGTATTGACCGACGGGATCTTCTTTTCCTGCGATTATGAAGAGGGGAAGACCGTTATAAACTCTTCCGAACCAGTCTTTTCCGGAAACCTTTGTTAAAATTGTGAATAAATCCTTGTAGCCAGCGGCGGTGAACATAAATCCGCAGTATTTATCGGCAATATATTTATCAACGATTTCGTTTTCGTGAGTGAGCCAGTCAAAATTCGTTCTTGCGGGATTGATTTTGTTGTTGTATGCGCCGAATGCAAGGCCGTCAATGAATTTGCTTCTGAATCTTTCGCCTTTCAGCTTGCCGATTGCGCCTGCAAGACCGATTGCGATTCCCGAAGCGGGATTTTTACCGCTTGTGCCGCATATTATTGCTCCCTTGATTTTTTCATCCTTGCCGTAGCGGGCGATATATTCCCTTGCAATGAATGAGCCCATACTGTGGCCGAAGAAAATTATCGGAAGCTCGGGATAATCTTTTTTGATTATGTTTGTGAGGGCTCTCTGGTCTTCAACGAAGGTGTTCCAGCCGTTTTTGCCAAAGAAACCGAGGTCATCATCAGATTTGACCGATTTGCCGTGGCCGATATGGTCGGCAAGAAAAACCGCAAAGCCTTTTTCACAGAGAGAAGCGGCAAACTCCTCATATCTTTCGCCATGCTCCGCCATTCCGTGAGAAATCTGAAACGCCGCCTTGAGATTTTCCGAAGGAATCCATGCACGGGCAAAAATTTCCGAGAGACCGGAAACGGACGGGAATGTGTATTCTTTTCTGATGATTTCCATAAAGACAGTCCTTTCATGAAGTATATCTATATTATAGCATATAATGAAAAAAATTCAACCTTTTAATAAGTTTACATTTCGTACACTTATAATGCCGAATCTGTACACAATTTAATGTTATTATATTACTGCAGCGGAAAAGAATTCTGCTCTTGAAAGGAGTGCCTGAATTGAAAAGCAAATCTCCATGCGTTATGGTCTGCGTTACTCCTCAGGAATGCTGCACAAGGCTTATTGAAGCCGGAGCAAGGGCCGCAAAAGAAACGGGCTATGAATTGAGAGTTATCAGCGTTTTTCGGAAAGAAGGGTGTATGGATCCCGAAACAAGTCAGATCCTTGAAAGGCTTTCGGAATTCGCCGGAAAATTTGACGCTCTTATGGATGTTTATTTTAACGATGAAGCTTCAATAACAGTTGCCGTTGCGGCGGTCAGAGCAGATGCAAAGTTAGTGATAACGGGCTTTCCGAAGGATGGCTCAAGCGGATTTATTCAGCAGATTCACGAGCTGATGCCGAAAATTCCGATTACGATGATTGACGAAAACTGCGATGAATATAAAATTCTGCCGTTTGACAGAAATTATCCGGAAACGAAATCAGTTCATTGATATTCCTTTTGAAAAAAGCATATTGACCGCATTGCGAAGAAGGTCATAATTCCCGCCCGAAAGGGTGGGATTTTTTTTGAGCAGTTCCGTTGCGGCGGCGTGAGTTTCACGAATCGCTTCGCCGTCGGTCATCATATCGGCAATTTTGAGGTCGGGCAGACCGTGCTGCCTTGAGCCGAAGAAATCGCCGGGTCCGCGCAGACGAAGGTCTTCATCGGCAATTTTAAAGCCGTCGGTTGTTTCAGTCATTATATTGAGCCTTTCGAGAGTATGTTCGTCTCCCGAATCCGAAATCATTATGCAGGTTGATTTTTCGGTTCCTCTGCCGATTCTTCCCCGAAGCTGATGAAGCTGGGAAAGGCCGAATCTTTCGGCATTTTCGATAACCATTATAACTGCATTCGGCACATCAATGCCGACTTCGATAACGGTTGTTGAAATAAGAAGCTGCGTTTCGCCGGCTGCGAAGGAATCCATAACGGTTTTCTTCTCGGCAGGCTTCATTTTTCCGTGAAGCAAACCGACCGTGAAACCTTTGAAAAATCCGTCCGAGAGTTTTTTATAAAGCTCATTTGCGGCGGTAAGCTCGCTTGCTTCGCTTTCGGCAACGAGCGGGCAGACAATATAGCCCTGCATACCCTGACAGAGGTGTTTCTTGATATATCCGTAAGCACGCTCACGGATTTCGGATTTGATGAGAAATGTTTCGGTTTTCTGCCTGCCCTTGGGCATCTCATTGAGAATGCTTAAATCAAGGTCACCGTATATAATAAGAGCGAGAGTTCTCGGAATCGGCGTTGCAGACATAACAAGAGTATGAGGGCTTGTGCCCTTTGAGCTTAAAGCGCCCCTCTGATTAACGCCGAAGCGGTGCTGCTCATCGGTGACGGCGAGGGCAAGTGAAGAAAATTCAACATCCTTCTGAATGATGGCGTGAGTGCCGATAAGCAGATCTGTTTCGCCGCTCTTAACAGCGGCTTTTATCTTCTTCTTTTCTGCGGCAGGAGTTGAACCTGTTAGCAGAGAAATTTTTATATCCGTGTTTTCAAAGAATTTTGTCATTGTTTTGAAGTGCTGGGCGGCAAGCACCTCCGTCGGCGCCATCAATGCGCTCTGGAAGCCGTTTTTTGCGCAGTTATAGATGAGAGCGGCGCTGACTGCGGTTTTTCCGGAGCCGACATCGCCCTGAAGAAGGCGGTTCATCGGGCGGGAAAGCATCATATCCGATGCGGAATCGGCGATTGCGTTTTTCTGCGCATTGGTCAGCTCAAACGGAAGAAGCGAAAAGAATTCGCCGGTATAATCTTTTTCAAGAGCAGATGCGTTTGAAGCTCTTGATTTCTCACGAAGACGGAGCATACCGAGTTCAAGCAGGAAAAGCTCTTCAAAAATGAGCCTTCTTCTTGCTTCGGCAAGCATATCGGGGTTTTCGGGAAAATGAATATTCAAAAGCGCATCCTTATATTTCATAAGGCAGTAGGCTTCTCTTATATCTTCGGGAATCGGATCGGGATAATCGGCGCAGGATTCAAAAGCTGTTTTTATCAGTTTTTCTATTGCTCTTGAATTCAGGCCCGCAGTCTGCGGATAAATCGCCCGGAGTTCGCCTTTCCCTTTGAATTCGGTGAATTCGGGTGAATTCATAGTTCTGAAATACCCTTTGCCGGTTATTCTGCCGTAAAAAAGATATTCCTTGCCCTGCTCGATCATTTCGGCGGCATATTTATTATTGAAAAAAGTGATGTCAATAAGGTCTTCGCCGTCGGTCACTTCGGTTTTATAGAGTGTCATGCCCTTGCGGATGCGATGTTCACGGCATCTTGAGCCTGCAATTGCACGGATGCACACCTGCTCTCCGAAAACGGCATCTTTTATTGCGGTAATATTGCTCCAGTCCTCATATAGCCTCGGATAGAATGTGAGCAGATCACGCAGAGCCGAAATTCCGAGCTTTGCAAGCATTGCGGCTCTTTTTTCGCCTACGCCTCTGAGGTATTTGATGTCGCTGTCAAAATTCATTATTTGTATCTCCAGGTTTCAATGTCGAAATAAACATCGCCCTCACAGCAGGCAAAATCGGCATTGGTCGAGTTAGTGTAAGATGCAACGGCATTCCGGTAGCAGAGAGGGATGACCGGAAGGTCTTCATTGAAGGTGTTTACAAAATCCATCAGCTCGCATTTGCCGTTGAGAAGCTGATTATATCTTGCGGCTGAAACGCATTCGGGATCGATCCCGATTTTTAAATCGCCGGAAAAAAGTGGATTAAGGTCCATATCGGGAGTGAGCTTGTATTCGCCGATATAAAGGTCATAGGCTCCGGAATCGAGGGCATCAAGATAGTATTCTGCCGTGTAATCCTTTATCGTGACCGCAAAGCCTATGCTTTCGAGCTTCTTTCCTATGAGCTCTGCGGCTTCAACCTTAAACGGATTTGCCTGATTGACGAGAATTGAAATATCTCTGTAAGCAATGTCCGTTTCGGATTCTTCAATGAGCTTTTCGGCTTCCTCCTTTGTTCCCGAAACCGTCAGATCCTTTGAGGCGAGCGCATACCAATCGGGGTTGAACGGCGAATACACCGCTCTTGCGTGGCCCTGAAAAGCGGTGTTGGCTATTTCGCTGCGGTCAATAACGAGGTTTATTGCTTTTCTGATGCTGACATCCGAAAAAATCGAGCTTTCATAATTGATTCCGAGATAAACGAAATTATTGATGCCCATTTCAACGGAATGAGCATTTATTCTTGAATATTCGCCGCTTGAAAGATCGTTGAAGCAGAAGCCGATGTTTCCGATTTCAAGGCTGCTCTGAAGATAATCATCGCCTCTGACGGGCACGAGAGTGATCGTTTTGATAGTCGGATTGAAGCCGGATTTGTTGGTGTTTACTATCAGATATGATTTTTCGCCGTCCTGCTGAAAAACATATCTTCCGCAGCCGACTGGCATAAGACCGAGCGCACCGTTTTTGATGATGGGGAATGTGAGGTCGCTCAACGCATAAGCGTTGGGGGCCGTAAGATGAAACATAAGCATATTATTCGCTGTTACATCAACGCTTTCAAAATCAGCGAGCTTTGTTTTATATGCCGGAGATTCCTTTGCTCTGTTGAATGAATAGGCAACATCGGGGGCTGTAACATTTGAACCGTCGCTGAACCTGACATTGTCAAGAGTGATGTTGACGGTAGTTTCCGAAACGATTCCGCTCTTTGCAACTGTCGGAATCGGCTTATAGGTTTTATCAAGCTTATAAAGTCCGTCATAAACAAGCGACATAAGCTGTGTGTTGATAACGGTTTTAACCGCAAAAGGATCAAGATCCTCCGAAATCGAATAGGCGAGATTCAGAATGCTTTCCTTTGCGCTAATGTTATCGGCTGTTCCGGAGTCATTTTCATCTTTTTTTTCGCATCCGCAGAAAGCGAATAAAATAAGAACGGAAAGCAGCAGAGAAATCAATTTTTTCATTGTTTTTCCTCACAGTTTAAATCAAGAATTATTCTTCCTGCCATAATCAGACCTGCCGCACCCGGCACAAACGGAAGACTTCCGGGAAAATGACGGCCGTTTTCGCATCCGGCAGAAACTTTTGCCGGCTCTTCATCCGACCAGACAACATTGAGCTTTTTAACTCCTCTTTTTTTCAGCTCACAGCGCATAACACGGCAAAGGGGGCAGACCGAGGTTTTTGAAATGTCGCTTATCTTAAAGCGTGACGGGTCATATTTATTGCCCGTGCCCATGCAGGAGATTATTGGGATGCCTGACTGAAAAGCTTTTTCGGCAAGAGCGATTTTTGCGCTCACGGTGTCAATCGCATCGGCGATATAATCATATTTTTCAAGTTCGAATTCGTCAATGTTTTCGGGCAGGCAGAATTTGCATACTGCTGTTATTTCACAGCGGGGATTGATGTCTTTGATTCTTTCGGCAATGACTTCCGCCTTGGTTTTGCCTATTGTTGAATGCAGAGCGCAGAGTTGGCGGTTGAGATTGGAAACCGAAACGCAGTCGTTATCAACAACGGTGATGTGGCCGATGCCTGCTCTCGCAAGTGCTTCTGCGGCGTATGAACCGACTCCGCCGAGCCCGAAAAGGATGATTTTTTTTCGTGCAAGTTTTTCCGCCGCTCCGCTTCCGAGAAGCAGCTCCGAGCGTGAATATTCTTCTTCCGGCATCGCAAAACACCTCCGCATATAATTTTACATTCTATATAATATAACAAAAGCCATATAAAAGTAAATAAGTAATTTTAAATTTTGTGTTGTATTTTTTCTCCGTTTAAGCTATAATAATCCGGATGTAAAAAATTCCGAAAGGAAATGATATAATGAAACTCGGTATAGTAGGTCTGCCGAATGTCGGCAAAAGCACGCTTTTCAATGCAATCACGAATGCCGGCGCTCAAAGCGCAAACTATGCATTCTGCACAATCGAGCCCAATGTGGGCGTTGTTTCCGTTCCCGATGAAAGGCTTGATAAGCTTGCCGAAATGTATAATCCCGTCAAGATCACTCCCGCCGTTATCGAATTTGTTGATATAGCAGGTCTTGTAAGAGGTGCCTCAAAGGGCGAAGGTCTCGGCAATAAATTCCTTTCTCATATCCGTGAGGTTGATGCGGTCATCCATGTTGTAAGATGCTTTGAAGATGACGATATAGTTCATGTTGATGCAACGATCAATCCCGAAAGAGATATTGAAACGATCAACCTTGAGCTTATCTTTTCCGATATGGAAATGGTTGAGCGCAGAATAGACAGAGTAACAAAGGCTCTTAAAGGCGATAAGACTCTTGCCGCAGAGCTTGAATTCCTCAAAAAGCTTCAGAATGCGCTTGAAAACAACATTCCGGCAAGAAATCTCGAATGCGATGAAAACGAAAAAGCATGGCTTTCGGAGGTCGCTCTTCTGACGGCGAAGCCGGTTATCTATGCCTGCAATATGAGCGAAACCGATTTTGCAGACGGCATCGAAAACAACGAAAACTATAAGAAGGTCTGCGAAATTGCGGCGGCGGAGGGCAGCGAGGTGCTTCCCATCTGCGCCCAGATAGAATCCGAAATCGCTTCTCTTGAACCGGAAGAAAAAGAAATGTTCCTGAGCGAGCTCGGCGTTCAGAGCGGAGGTCTTGACCTCCTTGTTAAGAAGAGCTATGCGCTTCTCGGACTTATTTCCTATCTTACCGCAGGTCAGCCGGAGGTCAGAGCCTGGACAATTACCAAGGGAACAAAGGCTCCGCAGGCGGCGGGCAAGATTCACAGCGATTTTGAAAGGGGCTTCATCAGAGCGGAGGTTATTTCGTTTGAAGATCTTATGGAGCAGGGCTCAATGGCTGCCGCAAAAGAAAAAGGTCTTGTCAGAAGCGAAGGAAAAGAATATGTTATGAAAGACGGCGACATCGTTCTTTTCAGATTTAATGTTTAATAATCTGCACTCCCTGCGGAATGATAAGCAGGGAGTGATTTTTTATGCGCAAAAGAGCAATCCTGCTTTTTATTTTTCTGATGATTCTTTTCTCCGGCCTCGGAGCGAGAATTTTCAGCCTTTCGAAAAGCGAAATCCCCGTTCGGTATTCCGAATCCGGATTGAGCATTGATGTTGAAACGGTCAGAGGAACGGTTTATGACTGCAATATGAAGCCGCTGACCAACGCCGGAAAAGCATATTATGCGGCGGTAAGACCTTCCGAAACCGCCGTAACGGAGCTTAAAAAATTCATCGGTGTTGACAAAATCGCAGATGCTGCCGAAAGGCTCAAAAACGGAAAACCGATTGTTTTACCCGTTGATGAATATACAGATTCCTCGCCGTCGGTCACTGTTTTTTCCGTTCCCGAAAGATACGGAATAAGGCAGCCTGCGTGCCATATTATCGGTTATCTTGATTCGCAGGGCAGGGGGATCAGCGGAATTGAAAAGGCATTTGATGAAAAACTCTTTTCGGCCCGTGAAACCGCATCCGTCAGATTCCGCACCGACGCAAGAGGCAGGATAATGAACGGCTGCAAAGCGGAAATTTCGGGCTGCGGAATTCCGGAGAGCGGAGTTGTGCTGACAATTGACAGAGATATTCAGCAGGCAGTTGAAGATGCGCTTGACAGAGCGGAAATCGAATGCGGCTGTGCGGTTGTGGTTGAGGTCGGAAGCGGAGCGATAAGGGCGTGCGCTTCAAGACCTGTTTTTGACCCGATGAACATTGCCGCAAGCCTTTCGGATGAAGATTCTCCGCTGATAAACCGTGCTTTTTGCGCATATAACACCGGCTCGGTTTTCAAATCGGTAATTGCATCTGCGGCGCTGGAAAACGGCATCGGGGATTTTGCATTTGACTGCATGGGAAGCGTTGATTTCAGCGGAGTTACCTTCAACTGCCACAAAAAGGACGGGCATTCTGTGCTTGATCTTGAGCAGGCACTGATGTATTCCTGCAACACTTTCTTTGCGTCGCTCGGTCAGCTTGTGGGAAGCGATAAAATCGTTGACATGGCAAAAAAATTCGGTTTCGGAGAGGCCGGTCATCCGGCGCAGGGGATAACGAGCGCAAGCGGTAACCTGCCGTCTGCCGATGAACTTGATTCAGCCGCCGCAATAGCAAATATTTCTTTCGGCCAGGGCGCCCTGACGGCTACTCCGCTTCAAATCTGCTCAATGACGGCAACCATTGCGGCAGGGGGCGTTTATTATGAACCGTTTCTTGTTTCGGGAGAAACAGATGGAAGCGGAAATTTGACCGAATACAGAAGATATTCCGAAAGAAAGCAGGTCATTTCAGAGGAAACGGCAGACTTTCTCTGCGCCGCCCTGCGCAAAACCGTTACAGACGGAAGCGGTAAAAAAGCAGGCTCGGAAATCGTTGAGGTTTCGGGAAAAACGGCAACGGCACAGACCGGAAGATTCACCGAGGACGGCGAGATTTTCAATGCGTGGTTTTCGGGCTTCTTTCCGTCGGATGCTCCGGAATATTCCGTTACGGTGATGATTGAAAACGGAGGCGAAGGGGCTTCAAGTGCGGCACCGGTTTTTAAGGATATTTCGGAAGCGGTAACCTGCATTGAAAGCCGACGGTAAAAATAAACACTTTTTGTCAAAATAGTTCTATATTGATTAATAATTAAGATATTTGCAAAAATCTTAAACAAATATTAAGGATTATTTCAGACAATTTAATTGACTTGTATGGTTTTTTAATGATAAAATATATACATCATTGTCAAGGAGAAAAATTGATGACAAAACCTCTTTACAAAGTCAGAGAATTTGATAATATCAGAGAGCTTGTTGATATGTCTGCTGACCTTTTCGGCAGCAGACCCGCTTTTGAAATCAAGAAAAAAAGCGGAGCAACGAGGCTTGTTTCATATAAAGAATACAGAGAAGATATCAACGCTCTTTCAACTGCGCTGATAGATTTCGGCATAACGGATAACTGCGCAGCCATCTGCTCCGATAACTGCTATGAATATTGTATGCTCTATCTTTCGGCGATTTGCGCAGGCGGCGTTATTGTTCCCGTTGATAAGGAACTGTTTGCGGCGGATATTCTCGGAATAATCAATGCTTCGGAATCAAAAATCCTTTTTGTTGATTCAAAGATTCTCGAAAGGCTCAAAGATACCGATCTCGGCGGAATCAAGCTTGTGTGCATAGGTGCTGATAACGACACCGAAGAAGCCGAAAGCTTCGAAAGTTTTATCGGCAGAGGCAGAAAGCTTATTGCCGATGGCAGGGAATTATATAAAAATATTACACATGATGTCAATAAACTCTGCACCCTGCTTTTCACTTCGGGCACAACGGGTGTTTCAAAGGGCGTTATGCTCTGCCAGAAAAACTTTGTTTTTGAAGTTAAAGCTGCAATGAGCGTTATCAAAATTTATCCCGAAGATTGCGGAATTTCAATTCTGCCTTTCCATCACACGTTTGAAAGCGCACTTATGATTTTTATTGCTCCTTATTGCGGAGCAAAGGTCACTTTCTGCGAAGGCTTCAAATATGTTCTTCGCAATATGAAAGAATTCAATCCGTCCGTTTTTGTTGCGGTTCCCCAGGTGCTTGAAACCGTACATAAGCGGATAATGAAGGAAATCAACAAGGATAAGAAAACGCAGGCTGTGTTCAAGGTTGGCGTTAAGCTTGCCAAGATAGGCGATAAACTCCATATTGACCTTAAAAAAGTTTTCTTTAAGCAGATTCAGGATACCTTCGGCGGAAATATGAGAATGATCGTCTGCGGCGGCGCTGCAATCGATCCGCAGATCCTTGAGGATTTCAATACCTTCGGAATCAAGGTCATTTTCGGCTACGGGCTGACGGAATGCGCTCCGCTTGCCATTATCAATAATGATAAAACGAACACAACGGACACCGTAGGCGTTCCGCTTCCGGGCGTTGAGGCAAAAATTGACTGCCCCGATAATGAAGGCATCGGCGAAATATGCGTCAAGGGCGATATGGTCATGCTCGGCTACTATCATAATCAGGAGGCAACAGACGAGGTTATTGATAAAGACAGATTCTTCCACACCGGCGATCTCGGCTTCAAGGATGAAAGAGGCTGTTATCATATCAGCGGCAGAAGCAAGAATGTTATTGTTACATCAAACGGAAAGAATATCTATCCCGAAGAGCTTGAATATCATCTCGGATTGAGCGAGATTGTTAATTCCTGCATGGTTGAAGAGGTCAAAAATAAAAAGGGAGAGGCTGAGATCCATGCTCAGATTTTCCCCGAAGCCGAAATGATTTCTTCAATTCTCGGCGAAGCTCCTTCGGCGGATGAAATAAAGAAAGTCATAAAAAAAGTTATTGATGATGTTAACGATAAGCTTCCCGGTTTTAAGAAAATCAGAAGCTTTTCAATCAGGGAAACGGACTTCATCAGAACGACCGCAAAGAAAATCAAGAGAGATATAAATAAGACAGATAATTGAAATAAGGACTGCGATCCGTTCGGAAAGCAGTCCTTAATTTTTTGATTTAGTTTTTATTTACCGATTCAATGAATCTCATAAATGCCGCTTCGCCCTCTGCGGTGCGCTTATAAACGCCTGCGTGTTCAAGAACTGCCGCAAATGTTCTGCCGACTTCGTCACGGATAATGCCGTCAATGTTTCCGGCGTTGATATTCTCATATCTGCCGGTGAATTCTTCTGCCCAGTCGGCGTGCTTTTCGGTCAGCTCATCTGCTCTTAAATCTTTTCTGTTTACGATTGCATCTGCAACCGCTTCAAGCTCCGCCTTAAGTCTTGCGGGGAGAACGGCAAGACCCATAACTTCAATAAGACCGATGTTTTCTTTTTTGATATGGTGAAGCTCGGCGTGAGGATGATAAACTCCGAGAGGATGTTCATCGGTTGTGATATTGTTGCGCAGAACCAAATCAAGCTCGTATTTTTCTCCTCTGCGGCGGGCAATCGGCGTTATTGTGTTATGTGGAACGGAATCCGTTTCGGCAAAGATGAATGCACTTTCGTCTGTGTATTTTCTCCAGCAGGTGAGGATCTTGTCTGCAAGTTCTGTGAGAGAAGCTCTGTTCAGCGAACGGAGCCTGATCGTTGACATCGGCCATTTGACTATGCCTGCTTCAACATCTTCATATCCCTTAAATGTTATTTCTTTTTCAATCGGCGCTCTCTCCATTGCGAATTCATATCTGCCGCCCTGGAAATGCTCGTGGCTTAAAATTGAGCCGCCGACTATCGGCAGATCCGCATTGGAACCGACAAAATAATGCGGAAACAGAGTAACAAAATCAAAAAGCTTTGAGAAAGCCGATTTGTCGATCACCATCGGAGTGTGGCGGCTGTTGAGAACGATGCAATGTTCGTTATAATAGGTATAGGGAGAATACTGCATAAACCATTCCGAGCCGTTGATTTTAACGGGAATGATCCTGTGATTCTGCCTTGCGGGGAAATCAACCCTGCCTGTGTAGCCCTCGCTCTCTCTGCAAAGCTGGCATTTCGGGTAACCCGACTGCGGGGCATTCTTTGCGGCGGCAATGGCTTTCGGATCTTTTTCGGGCTTTGAAAGATTGATCGTTATATCAATTGCGCCGTATTCACCGTCATATTTCCATTTGAGAATCTTCGCAACTCTGTTTCTGCGGATATAATTCGTATCTCCGCTGAATTCATAATACCAGTCTGTCGCTTTTTCGGGAGAATCTTTATAGAGCGAATTGAATTTTTCGATTATCTGCGACGGACGGGCGGCAAGCACGCCCATAAGAGCAGTGTCGAAAATATCACGATAAGTTATTGAATCAGTGATTATTCCTCTTTCTGCGGCATTGTCGCAGAGCTTATCGAGGATAACATTTATTTCGCCGGCGGCAGCCTCGCAATCCGAATCGTATGAATCAAGCTGCATAAGGGCAAGGATGCCGTTTGCGCAATAAACTCTGTCGCTTTCCTCAATCAGTTTTTTTTCAATGGCATAATTAAGAAGTGCTTTTATATATGAATCCATTATTTTCACCGTCTTTCCGCAATTTCTCAAATATTATATACTTTATGTGCGATATATGCAAGAAGAAAAATTTTAAAAAACTATATTATTATCCGCAAATTTATGATATTATGTAGGCAAAAAGGATTCAACTCAACAAACTTTCGGAGGTATTATGGGACTTTCAACTATACTTATCTGCGTTGCTTTTGCATCTTTTGCCGTCAGCTACGGCTGGGGAATGAGAGGCACGGTCATAGGAGGCGAAAAAGGGGCCATGCTCCCGGGACTTTATCTCGGACTTATTCTTGCATGGTTTGCCGGAGGGGGAATTCGTGAAAACTTTATGATTCCTGCTGCTGCGGGCCTTATGGGTATGACCTTCGGTGGAACGGAGCCCTATGGCGACACGATTCATTTCGTTCTTTGCAGAGAAGATAAAGAGCATTATAACCCTGTCAGAGGATACACCGGCCTTGCGGTCAAGGGCGGATTGTGGTTCGGCGTTGCGGGCGGATTCATTGCGCTTTCGATGTCCGCAATGAGCGGAAAATATTCCGCAGCCGGTCTGGTTGTTTTCTGCCTGCTCATCCCTGTTATCGGAATTGCCGGATACAGAATTTTCAACTGGCCTTATAACAAGGAAAGCGGAAAATTTCCAGCAATTTATTTCTGCTATGAGAGCCGTGAGGAATGGGGAAGCAATCTGGCAATTATGCTCACAATGCTCGGAATCGGTATTTTCAGAAACGATAATCTGCTCACCTCGCTTATAAGCGGCGGATTTGCGTTCGGCTTTATCGGATGGCTCGTTGCCATAAAGTTCTATGACCTCTGCATCCACCCGATGAAAAACGGAAGGTTTATTTTCGGGGATAAGATTGACAGAAAACGGATTGACGGATGGAAGGTTATGGAATTTACCCTCGGAGCAATCGGAGGTATGGGCGTTTCGCTTGTTTTCTGCCTTTCCGGCAAGGAAATCAATGCAATCAATGAAGCAATCGCTCTCAACGGCGTTTTCAATCCGATCGCAAAAGCGGAGCCTTTTATGCCGTTTGTTATTCTTGCATCGGCTGCGGCGGTAATCGTTATAAATGTTTATGAATATCTCGTCGAGAAAAAAGGCGGTTCATATAATTCCTTTGTCATGGATCTTATCGAAAGACCTTTTTTCAATGTTGTTCCGATGATATTCGTGCTTCTCGGTTCAAACGGCGCCGCAAGACTTATGACGGTGTTTATGCTGATTTTTGTGGTTTCAGTCAAGAGCATTGCAGACCGTTTCCCGAAGGGAAAATCAATTGTTTTTCCGGCAGCCGTGTTTGTTTCGGCAACGGTTTTAACTCTTGTGCTTGATTTCGTCAAGGGTGGATATTCCGCATTTGATATTATTTTTGCGGGAGGCCTGCCATATATTGCCGCAGAGCTATTTTTCAGATATTACAGAGGCAGAAAAGTTGAAAAAAAGAGCATGAAAGAGCTTTATGCAAACGGTTCATTTCCCGTTGTTATGGGCTATATGATAATTCAGGTTGCGATTATCTGCGTGATTTCCGCATTTATTTTCTGAAATCTCTTTACTTTTACGCTATAAAGTGCTAAAATATGGGGCATAAGGAGTGATTTCCGTGAGTGACAAGATTAAAGATAAGAATATTGATTTTATGTTTGAAGCAATTCTTAAGCTCAAAGATATTGAGGAATGCTATGATTTCTTTGAGGATCTCTGCACCGTGACGGAGCTTAAAGCCATGTCGCAGAGAATAGTTGTTGCAAAGATGCTCCGTGACAAAAAGGTTTACAGCGACATTGTTGCCGCAACCGGCGCAAGCACGGCAACTATCAGCAGAGTTAACCGTTCGCTTCTGTACGGCACAAACGGTTATGAAAAAATATTCGCAAGATTGGATGAGGAATAATGTCTTACGATGTTTTTTCCGGATTTTATGACAGTCTGACCGATAATGTTGAATACGAGAAGCGTGCAGATTATTTTTGCAGGCTTCTTTCGTTATGCGGAGCAAAAGAGGGCATCCTTCTTGATCTCGGCTGCGGAACCGGCAGTATGAGCGTTGAAATGGCAAACAGAGGCTTTGATGTTATCGGAGTTGATTCGAGCATCGGAATGCTTAATGCCGCAAGGGAAAAATGCTCCGGATACGGCGGAAAGATTCTGCTTCTCAACCAGGAAATGCAGAATATTGACCTTTTTGGAACGGTTGATGCCGCTATATGCGTGCTTGACGGAATAAATCATCTTCCGTCTGCCGGCGATGTGAAAAAGACATTTGAAAAGGTTTCGCTTTTTATGAATCCGGGCGGCGCATTTGTTTTTGATGTCAATACGCTTTATAAGCACGAATTCGTGCTTGCCGATAACGCATTTATCTATGAAACGGAGGATGTTTTCTGCGCATGGCAGAATAATTATGATCCCGAAGACGGAAGCGTTGATATTGAGCTTGATTTCTTTGAGGAGGAAGACGGCGTATATTACAGAAGCTCTGAAAGCTTTTCGGAAAAGGCTTATGAGCTTGATGAAATTAAAAAAATGCTTGAGGAAAGCGGCTTTGAGGTTATGGGCATATATGACGATATGACCCTTGATCCCGTTAAAGCAAACACCGAAAGAGCAGTATTTTCAGCGAGGAAAAAGTAATGGGGAAATTAGTCAGAATGATTTCTGCCGACGGAACACTTACCGCAATGGCAGTTGACACAACAGATATAGTAAGCGAAATGGAGAGGATCCACAAAACCTCCGCAGTCACTTCTGCGGCTCTCGGAAGGCTTCTCACAGCAGCTTCTCTTATGGGAGCGGTGCTTAAGGGCAGAGATGACAGCGTAACTCTGCGCCTGAACGGCAGCGGACCTGCCGGAGTTGTGATTGCCGTTTCGGACAGCGAGGGCAATGTAAGGGGTTATGTTGAAAATCCGATAGTTGAAATTCCGCTGAATATCAAAGGAAAGCTTGATGTTTCAGGCGCAGTCGGCAAAGACGGAACGCTGACGGTTATGAAAGATCTCGGCCTTAAAGAGCCGTATATAGGCCAGGTGCCCATCGTTTCGGGAGAAATTGCGGAGGATATAACGAGTTATTATGCAGTAAGTGAGCAGACTCCGACGGTCTGCGCTCTCGGCGTGCTCGTTAACCCGGATTTAACCATCAAAGCGGCAGGAGGATTTATTATTCAGCTTCTTCCGACTGCTGCGGAGGACACGATAACTCTTGTTGAAGAATGTATCAGAGATATTCCTTCGGTAACGCAGATGCTCACTTCGGGGCTTGATCCCGAGCAGATATGCAGAAAGGTCCTCAAAAAATTCGAGCTTGAATATCTTGACGGCTCCGAGCCGGAATACAGATGCAGCTGTTCAAGGCAGAGAGTTGAAAAGGCTCTTATCAGCACGGGCAAAGAGGCTCTTGAAGAAATGGCAGAGGATAACGGAACAGAGGTATGCTGCCATTTCTGCGATAAGAAATACAGATTTTCTTCCGAAGAAATCAGAAAACTTGCAAGAAATTTATGATAAAAAATTTTCTTAAAAAAGTTTTAAAAAGTGCTTGACATTCGCAAAGTCATTTGCTATAATAATGCTCGTTCCGAACAGAACAAATGCGAGAGTGGCGGAATAGGCAGACGCGCACGTTTGAGGGGCGTGTGTTAATCACGTACGGGTTCAAGTCCCGTCTCTCGCACCAGGAGAGGATTCCTATCGGAATCCTCTTTTCATTTATATGCAGGCGTGGCGGAATTGGCAGACGCGCTGGATTCAGGTTCCAGTGAAAGTTAATTTCATGTGGGTTCAAGTCCCGTCGCCTGCACCATAATTGATGGACGCAAATGATACATCAATATCTTTGGCGTCTGGCAAGATACCCCTGATATCAGGGGTATCTTGCTATATTTGAGGCTATTTTGAGAATAAGATACTATCAAGTAGCTTTATATTCATTGAAAGTAGAATAATCCAATCACATCTGCACCCAATTTGAGTTGTTTTATAACATTGTATCGATCCTATGAAAAAGCCTTTGAATTTGATCTGTCATAAAATAGCAGCATTGGCTTAATGCCAATATCAACATCGCCTCTTGCATTTATTAGCTTGAGACCTTCCGCAAACTGTCGAATCCGAATACATTTAATGCTGCCGACTGTCCGCCGTTTTTGCGTGGTTTCACATCATCACGATCATTCAAGCGGAACTTCATCTTTTCGGAGTTGTGTTTTCATAAACAGTTGATTTAGTGACAATAATTGTAGTATAGTGTTATCGAAATAAGACGAATCGGAACCCACGGAGGTGTTTAAAATTAAAACCGGACCAATTCCAAATCCTAATACAATTCATCCGATTGTCGGATATGAAAAAGAAATCTATGTAAAACCAACATTGACAAACCCCAATATTATTGTTGGAGATTTTACATACATTGCCGATACGGATTTTGAAAGTCATGTTACGCACTTCTATCCATGGAGCAAAGATAAATTGATTATCGGCAAATTCTGTCAAATTGCCGAAGGCGTGGAATTTATGATGAACGACGCAAATCACCAAATGAATGCGGTTTCCACATTCCCTTTCTATACGTTAGAGGGTTGGGACATGGAGCCGCCCAAAGCAGATGATATGCCGTTCAAAGGGGATACCGTAATCGGAAACGATGTTTGGATTGGACAAAACGCAACCATACTACCCGGTGTCCATATCGGTGACGGCGCTATTATCGGAGCCAACAGCGTTGTTGGGAGTAACGTGGATCCTTACACCATTGTTGTCGGAAATCCGGCAAAGTCCGTTCAAAAGCGGTTTGACGACGAGTTGATCTCCCTGATGCTTGAATGGAACTGGTGGGATAAAACCGTTGAAGAAATTAACAGTCTTATCCCTATACTGACAAGCAGCGATAAGGATGCCGTTAAGAAAAAAATCATATCATATATTGATAATAAATAATCTCTCTGATTGCCGGGTGCAAAATGTCAGATATCATAAAATGAATCCTTTGTATCAAGACCGTCCATCAATCACAGGAAAAGCACAGACCAACGGGTCGGTGCTTTTCTTTTTTATGAGACTTGAAATGCAGAAATAAAAATTGTATAATGTTCCCATAAAATTGCGGAGGTATATGGAAATGAAAAAATTTATTTCAATGCTGATTTCCCTGCTGATGATATTAACGGCAGTTCAGATTCCGTCGTATGCGGCGGAGAATCAAAAGCTCAATGCAAATGATTATATCATTACCAACCCTTATGAAAATGTTGATTGGGAAACGGTCAAGGCGTATAAAGCGCAGTTCCATTGCCATACCAACGCCTCTGACGGTTATCTTACGATAAAAGAAGCAGTTCAGCTTTATTATGACCTTGATTATGACATCGTTGCCATTACCGACCACGGAACAAATAATCTCGGATGGAATAAAGTGCCTGAAAATATTCCTCTTATGCGTGCGATCAAGAAAGAACGCTCCGGGGGAGCTTATAATCCGATAATTCCGCTTTCGGAGGAAGAATATGCCGCATATCTGAACGGAACGGCTTCAACCTCCGATGGCTCGATCAGAACAAACGATGACGGCCTTGTTGATGTTGCCATGGGTAATGAGCTGAATATGGCAACTCCGTTTGCCGACTGTCACCTTACTCACTACTGGTGCGATTACGGCCAGGGTCTTGCCGGCGTTTACGGCGATTATGAAACTCCTTCAAGAGAAAGCTCAAAGCAGGGCGGCGTTGTTATGCTTTCCCATGTCGGTGAATATGTTTATACAAATACGAACACGACCTCAAGATACCATGTCGGCCAGCCGGTTGAAGATTATTATGCAAATAAATTTGCGAGAATTTTTCTTGATAATCCCGTCGGCAGCAGCAAACAGCCGGGAAGCGTATGCGGAATGGGAATAAACAGCTCGGAGGATGAGCATACCAGATGCGACAGAATTCTTTATGATCAGATTCTTGCAAAAACAATTCCCAACGGAGTTGTGCCCTGGGGCTTTACTTTTTCCGATTCGCATAATGTTTCATCAATGAATAATGCCTATTGTATGATGCTTATTCCCGATTGGCACGAGCTTGATAATGCTCAGCGCAACGAAAAGCTGCGTTCCTGCATGGAAAACGGAGAATTCTTTGCCGTTTCTCATTATTCAAACGGCGTTGAGCTTGACGGAGAGAGAGAATTTACCGCCATAGAGCCGGACACGAGCTGGCCTCCCGAACAGCTTGCCAAAATGAATGATACCCCTATGGTCACGGGAATTGTTGTTGACGAAGAGACCGACACGATAACCGTTGAAGCCGAAAACGCAGACAGAATAGTATGGGTTTCCGACGGAAATGTTATCAAAAGAGAAGTTTCGGATGCCGGCGACGGTGAAGAATGCACATTCACGCTTTCGCTTCACGAGGACGGACTTAAAAACGGGCTGAATTATTATGTCAGATTCTATGTGACCGGTCCGCAGGGTATATGCTATTCACAGCCTATGGTTATCAGAGCGGCAGATGAAAACGGCGATCCGATAGACTATGCTCCCGTTGATGTGCCCAAAACCCATGACCTGCCCGCTTTCCTGAGAGGATTCGTGACCGTTCTTGACTGGCTTATTTTCAAGTGGAGCTCGGTAATATGGATTTTCAAATACTTTGCGCTTGGATATAATCCGATCGAAAGACTTTTCAATGACCTGATGATATTTTGAAATCATATTTGATTTTTTGCTTAAAATGTGATAAATACAAATTAATATGTAAAGTATGTACTGCTTCCCGATCCGTGATTCGGATTACGGATGCCTTCTTACCGACACCGAAGCGATAAAGACTGCCGATTTTAAAGAGCTTCCGAACGGAAACTATGAAATCACTATCGTTCTCAACAGCGAAAAAACTCCCGAGGCGGTAACGGATAAGCATTCAACGGTTGCTCCGTCAAATCACGGCGCAATTTTCCAGCCGCTTCCGAAAAAGGTAATTGACGATGTGCTTAAAATGGATATAGTTGCAGCCATTACCGAAGATGTTGAATTTTCATATACATATCACGACTGCAAGGTCGTTGTTGAATATGAACCCGAAACCAACCACATTATTATGGTCAAGCAGATCTCTCATGTTACGATAACAGGTTCCGGCAGAGTAACGCTGATAAGGCTTAATGTTAAAAAGCAGGAATATATCAACGAAATGCACGTTATCAACATAGAATACTGATAATCAAAAAGCTCCGTATCGTCTTTGATACGGAGCTTTATTTTAATATCTTCCGAAGTTCTGAATTGCAGCCATAACTGTTCTCATGCTTGTCAGCAGGGAGCCGTTGTTGATCGAGCCGGCTGTTGAAAGATTCAGTCCTCTTATGTCATCAACTTTTGCCTCTTCGCAGTCACGCTTTATTTCTGCGATGATTTTTTCGTCATCATTGCTCATAAAAGTAAACGGAGCAAGGCAGCCGTCTATTCTTGTGGTTTTCATATATTTGCGGATTTTGTCAACCGTAACGGTAGGCCCGAAATTGCAGCCGGTCAGATTGAGCCTGCCGAGTATCGGGAGCAAATGCTCCATTGCCGAATCGGAATGCTGAAATCTTTTGTCGCCCGGGTTCGGAGCGCAATGTTCAAAAACTTTTTTCAGAATCGGGTAACCGAACATCTCATACAGTTCGGGATTAAGAAGTGCGCAGTTGTCGTCATAGAATCCGAATCCGCTGCTTGTGTCGGAATTTTCGGATTCCGACACAAAAATATCATAATAACCTATGATGACTTTTGCGATCGTGTCCGAAAAACGGGATGCAAGTTCGGGAGAATCATAGATAAGATAAATCAGATTTTCGGTTCCGAAAACGGATGTTGCAAGAGTAACGGGGCCTCTTATTCCCGAAAATTTTTCCGGCTTTTTGCCGTATTTTTCATAAATATATTTTTTCTTTTCTTCCCAGTCCGGCGGCAGGATGAATTCACGCAAATCAGTTCTGTCAATTTCATCCAGCTTCTTTTCAAGCTCGTCTTCGCTGTTTATCATGCCTTGAAGCCAGGTCGTTTTTCCGTCAAAAACATATTTTCCGCCGAAGACCTCGCCGATCTGACGGTAATCCGGAAATTTGCTGTCGGCGGGGGCGGGGGGATTTTCGCCGAGAAGCTTTCTGCCGACGATTTTAAGCGCCTTTTCGTTATAGCGTTTGTTCAGTTCAAGCCTGCGCTCAGGCGGAGTATAGCCCCAGGGCTCTCCTTCTTCGCCGAGCTCGGCAAAAACGCATTCGCCGCTCATTCTTATTCCGAGGGCGACCTGCTTTGCGTTTTTTGAAAAGCAGTTTTCCTCGTGTGCGGTTTCTTCGTCTTTCCAGAATTGTTCCGTATCAAGATCAAGCACATTATCACTTCCCCTAATATCTTGCCGGAATTATATCATATTTTGAATGATTTTACAATGATGAAAAACGGTTTTGTAAAAAATTTCAAAACAAGTAGAAAAATCCTCTATAATATGATATAATTCAAAAATATAATCAGTCTTCATTGAGAATATAGATTTATTTCAGGAGGATTCGAGATGATTTTTGATAAAAGCAGAAAAGTTTTTCCGATGATAACCGCCGTTATCGGTGTGGTTGTTTTTGCCGCAATATTTATTTTGAGGCTTAACCTTGCGGCGGTTGCGGGCGCTGCATATATGTGCATTATGTCTGCGCTGATAATTCTTGCTCTTATAATCAAAAAGAAGATTTATCTCGGCAATGTTATCGGCTACGGCGCACCCGGCCTCGGAATAATCCTTTACTATACGATTTTCGGAGCCGATTCGGGATTCGGTGCTTTCACGAGCGGACTCGCCGGATTCAAATCGGCTGAACATACCTTGTTTACTCATTGGTCTGCGCTCCCCGTAAGAGCGGCGGGCAATATTCTTATTGCCGCTCCGTGGATCATCGTGCTTTCCCTGTTCATTTTTTCCGCATTGAAAAAGAACGGAACAAAAAAGATCCTTCCGTCCGTATTGAGTGTTATGCTTGCCGCAACAACCGTTCTCTATGTGCTGACGATGAATCTTCGCTCCATACCCAACACGAAGCGTATGTGGGAAGGACATGATGATTATCTGCGAGGCGTTGATGAACATAAAGCAGACAGCCCCAATGTGCTTTTCATTCTTATGGACGATATGGGCTGGGGAGATATTTCGGCTAACGGTGCAATTTATGAAACCCCCAACTTTGACCGTATATGTGACGAAGGCGTAAGCTTTGATAATTTTTATTCAAGCTATTCGGTCTGTTCTCCCGCAAGATTTGCGGCGATGACCGGCAGATATCCTTTCAGAGGCTTTGCGGATAATGTTATGTATCCGACAGTGGACTGCTTCTCTCCGTTTGCAGCCACCAGACTTTTCAATTCAATTGAAATGGGTGCAAACTGTGACGGTATGCTCGGCGACGAAATAACAATTGCAGAGGTGTTCCAGAATGCCGGTTACGACACCGCCTGCTTCGGCAAATGGCATCTCGGCGATTATGATGAATATCTTCCCACAAATCAGGGCTTTGATTATTTCTACGGAAGCCATTATGTAAACGATATGAAGCCGTTTTATCATGTCAGCGAGGAAGACGGCGAATATGAAATCGTTCACGGAACAGACGAACTCAAGGATCAGAGCAGGGCAACGGAATGGATCAACGAAGAAATGTTCTCGTGGCTTGATGAAGAACTTAAAAATGATGATCCTTTCTTTATCTATTATTCATCTCCGTGGCCTCATGCTCCCGTTTATGCGGGCGATGATTTTGACGGAAAATCCGGCATGGGAACTTATGTTGACTGCGTTACCGAGGTCGATTATTATCTCGGCCTCCTGTTTGAAAAGCTTGAAGCCGCAGGCGAGCTTGACGATACGATAATTGTTTTCACCAGCGATAACGGACCCGCTCTCGAAGGTTCGACCGGAGAATTGAGAGGCGGAAAATATCTTGCTTATGAAGGCGGCCAGAAGGTCCCGTTTGCGATCCGCTGGGGCAACAATTCGGGAATATGGGAGGCGGGATCGACCCGTTCGCAGAGCGCAACTCTTGTTGACCTTTTCCCGACGCTGATTGACCTTTGCGGAATTTCGGGCGGAGGAAATGAAAGCTATCTGCCTGCCGACAGAACAATTGACGGCATTTCGATGCTTCCCGTTCTTAAAGATGACAGCGTTATCCACACAAGCGAAAACCCGATTCTCTATATGAAGCGTGAAAAGCTGAAAGCGATTCAGTATACCGTTCCGTCAAGTGAGATCCTTGCCCGTGAAGAATATAAAAATTATGATTATAAAGTGCTGAAAGAAAACGAATATATTGATTTCAAGTATTTTCAGCGTATTCAGAACGATAACTCAGCGTTCTTTGATAAATTCCGCAAAAACTGGCTTCATATTCTTTCCGATGATGCAGGAGAAAACTATAACAGAACTCCGGTTTATCCTACTGTTTCAAAAGAAATGAGCGATAAAATGGATTCGATCATGAGCGAATTCAAGACGAATCGCAGAGGAATGGTAAGGTGATATAATGCCTCCGCTTTCAATAATGATAAAGCCTGCGTCAAGTCTGTGCAATATGCGGTGCCGATATTGCTTTTATCACGATGTTTCAAATATCCGTGAGGTCAAAAGCTTCGGAATCATGACGGAAAGCACGGCTGAAAGTCTGATAAAAAAAGCGTTTGAATTTGCAGACGGTGAAAGCGTTGCCTTTGCTTTTCAGGGCGGCGAGCCGCTGATTGCCGGCATTGATTATTTTAAAAAATTTGTAAGTCATGTGAAAAAGCTCAATAAGAAAAACAGCGTTGTTTATTTCGGCTTGCAGACCAACGGCACTCTTGTTACCGATGAATGGGCACGGTTTTTCGGCGAAAACGGGTTCCTTATCGGGCTGAGTCTGGACGGGGATTATAAATATAACAAATTCCGCATTGATGCCGACGGAAACAATGCCTATGAAAAGATAATTGCCGCTTCGGAAATTCTCAAAGCCCGTAATGTTGAATTCAATATTCTCACCGTTTTGACGGGTTACTGCGCAGATAATATTGATGCGGTTTATAAATCGCTGACCCGCAAAGGCTTTAAATATCTTCAGTTTATTCCGTGCCTTCGTTCGTTCGGAGATAAATCGGAAAACGAAATGTATATGACGAACAGACAGTATGCCAAATTCCTCATTCACGGGTTTAATGCCTATGTTAAGGATTATGTCCGGGGCGATTACACAAGCGTAAGATATTTTGATAATCTTGTCTGCCTTTTTCTCGGCAGGCCTGCCGAGCAGTGCGGAGTCTGCGGACATTGTATGCACCAGTTTGTTGTTGAAGGCAACGGCAATGTTTACCCCTGCGATTTTTACTGCGTGGATGAATGGCTGCTCGGAAACATTAACTACAGCGATTTCGATAAGATTGCCCATTCCGATAAAGCTGAGGAATTTCTGCGGGAAAGTCTGAAAGCGGATGAAAAATGCAGGGAGTGCAGATTCTATCCTCTCTGCAGGGGCGGCGGCTGCAAGCGAATGAAGAATGACCGCAATTACTGCGAAGCATACAAGGCGTTTTTTAACAGCTGTCTTCCGCTTTTCAGAGTGTTCATCGGCGAAAAATAATATGTATTGCTATTATATAGAAAATCTGTTATAATCGGACAGAAGACAACCGCCGAAAACATACCGGATTCCGAAAATGAATATAACGGAACGCTTTATATAAACTAACACCGGAGGAAGAAATGAAAGGTATTATATTAGCCGGAGGCGCCGGCACAAGATTATACCCGCTTACTATGGTAACATCAAAACAGCTTTTGCCTATTTATGATAAGCCGATGATATATTATCCTCTTTCAACCCTTATGCTTGCGGGTATAAACGATATTCTTGTTATATCAACTCCCGATGATCTTCCGAATTTTGAAAAGCTTCTCGGTGACGGCAGTCAGTTCGGACTTAAGCTCAGCTATGTCGAGCAGCCTTCGCCGGACGGCCTTGCCCAGGCTTTCATCATCGGAGAGGATTTTATCGGAGACGATACCTGCGCTCTCATTCTCGGCGACAATATTTTTTACGGAGGCGGTCTTTCCGCCAACCTCGATAATGCCGTTAAGTTTGCGGAAGAAGGCTGCGCAACGATTTTCGGCTATTATGTTCACGATCCCGAAAGATTCGGAATTATGGAAATCAACGAAAGCTGGGAAGTTCTTTCAGTTGAAGAAAAGCCCAAAAATCCGAAGAGCAACTATTGCATAACCGGTCTTTATTTCTATCCGAAAGGCGTTGCGGAGAAGGCAAAGAAGGTCACTCCTTCCGCAAGAGGAGAGCTTGAAATAACTTCTCTCAACGATATGTATCTTCAGGAAGGCATTCTCAAAGCGCAGATTCTCGGCAGAGGCTTTGCATGGCTTGACACCGGCACGATGGACAGCCTTGTTGAAGCTTCGTCATTTGTTGAAATGATCGAGCAGAACCAGGGCATGAAAATTTCGGCGCTTGAAGAAATCGCTTTCAGGAAAGGCTGGATAACAAGAGAAACTCTTCTCAAATCAATCGAAAAATACGGCGACTCAAGCTACGGTCGGCACATAAAGAATGTTGTCGACGGCAAGATGCTTTAACAGAAGGATGGGTCAAATGAAAGGAATTATTCTTGCAGGCGGATCGGATACAAAGCTTTATCCGATGACTCTTATCACCTGCAAACAGCTTCTTCCGGTTTATGATAAGCCGCTCATATATTATCCGCTGACAACTCTTATGCTTGCCGGAATAAGAGATATTCTGATTATCTCAACTCCCGATGACACTCCGAAGCTTAAAAAGCTTCTCGGCAGCGGCAGGCAGTTCGGAATAAATCTTTCCTATGCGGTGCAGGAGCATCCGGACGGACTTGCTCAGGCATTCATAATCGGCGAGGATTTCATTGGCAGCGACAGCGTTGCAATGATTCTCGGCGATAACATTTTCTACGGAAACGGTCTCGGATATATGCTTCGCCAGGCGAGCAAGGTCAGGGACGGCGCAACGATTTTCAGCATTTATGTTGATAAGCCGAAGAATTACGGCGTTGTTGAGCTTGATGAAAACAACGATCCCGTTGCAATTATCGAAAAACCCGAGCATACGGTTTCATCCTATGCGGTTACGGGAATTTATTTCTATGATAACAAAGTCGTTGAATATGCAAAGGCTCTCAAACCTTCCGCAAGAGGAAAGCTTGAAATAACCGATATAAATCAAAGATATCTTGAAGAAGGCAAGCTTAACATAAAGTTTATGAACAGAGGCTTCTCATGGTTTGAGGCTGATGACGAAGCCCACATATTAAAGGCAACGAAATATATTCAGACTATTGAAAAGCTTCAGGGAATTCAGGTTTCCGTCCCCGAAGAAATAGCATATAATATGCGCTGGATAACTCCGGAAGAGCTTATGCAGTCTGCCGAAAGATACGGCAAATCGCCTTACGGTGAGCATCTCAAAAAAGTTGCAGACGGCAAAATTCTTTATTCTTCAACGAAGCCCGGCGAAAGACCGCTTTGGGGCACCGAAGATGAATCCCTTAAACAGAAGGATTGATGAAATCAGAATGAAAATACTTGTTACCGGCGGCGCCGGATTCATTGGCTCAAATTTTATATATCTTCTGCTCGAAGAGCGCCCCGGTTGGCAGATAGTGTGCGTTGATGCGCTGACCTATGCCGCAAATATCCACACTCTGAACAGGGCGATGGAAAATCCGGATTTCGTATTCTATAAGGAGGATATCCGGAACAGAGAAGGTATTTTTGATATTTTTGAAAAAGAACATCCCGATGTTGTTGTTAATTTTGCGGCTGAATCCCATGTTGACAGAAGCATCGAAAACCCCGGAATATTTCTTGAAACAAATATTTTGGGTACGCAGGTCATGATGGATGCCTGCAGAAAATACGGAATAAAGAGATTCCATCAGGTCGGAACGGATGAGGTTTACGGCGATCTTCCGCTTGACAGACCCGATCTGCTTTTCCGTGAGGATACGCCGATCCACACAAGCAGTCCGTATTCAACCTCAAAGGCATCTGCGGATCTTCTTGCTCTTGCTTATTTCAGAACTTACGGCCTGCCGGTTACGGTTTCAAGATGCAGCAACAATTACGGACCTTATCAGTTTCCCGAAAAACTGATTCCGCTTATGATAAACAATGCATCTCACGATAAACCGCTTCCCGTTTACGGTGAGGGGCTGAATATCAGAGATTGGCTTTATGTTAAGGACCATTGCCGCGGAATCCTTGCCGTGCTTGAAAAGGGCAGAGAGGGCGAGGTCTATAATCTCGGCGGCCACAATGAGAAGGCGAACATTGAAATAGTAAAAATCATTCTTGAAAAGCTCGGCAAGCCCGAAAGCCTTATAACCCATGTTGCAGACCGTAAAGGTCATGACAGAAGATATGCAATTGATCCGACAAAAGCGAACAGAGAGCTGGGCTGGAGCCCCACAACGATGTTTGCCGACGGAATTGAAATGACCATCGAATGGTATAAGAACAATATGGACTGGATGGATGAATGCACATCGGGCGAATATACGGAATATTACGAGCAGATGTACGAAAAAAGATAAATTCAGAAAGGAAAGCGGATTTTGCTTTTAAGAAAAGATTGGTCTGATGATGTCAGAGCCGCAGTTAACGATCTGATTGCCATGTTCGGAAAAAACTCCGGGAATTATGACAAATCTTCGTATGCGGTTTTTGATTTTGATAATTCATCAACGATTTTTGATTGCGAGGAGCAGCTTGCTGCGTTTCAGATCGAAGTTATGGCTTTTGAAATCAAGCCCGAAAACTTCAGAGAGATCCTTTATACGGAGTTAAGCGACACCTCGGCAGATTTAAGCGGTTACGGATATTTCAAAGGCTCTTACGGCAATCTGGCTGACGATATTGCGGGAGCATACAGCCGCCTGTGGAACAGATACGGACCCTTCTCGGCAAAGGGAGTTGCCGAAGAAAAGCTTGATGCGCTCCATTCGGATGAATATTGGATGGAATTTGCGGCAAAGCTGCGAATGATGTATGACCTCGTTTATGATGTTGAATCGGCGGCAATTGCCTATCCCTGGATCCTTTACTGGTTTACAGGAATGACCGAAGAAGAGGTATATGCGCTTGGTTTGAGATGCGCCGAAAAATACAAAGATTCGGATACGGTAACAGTTAAATGGGAGTCACCGGAAATCGAATCGAAAACCGGCAGAGTTTCTTATGAATTTACTCTCGGCGTTAATGCAACCGAAAATATAAAAGAGCTTTATAAGACTCTCAACGAAAACGGAATTGATGTCTGGGTCTGCTCTGCCTCATGCACGGGAGCGGTCAGAGCCTGCATTGATTCATTCGGGCTTCACGGTTATATCAAAGGTATGCTCGGAATGACAAACAAAACCGATGAAAGCGGAAGATACCTTAACGGATATGATTACGAAACGGGCTGCGGATTTTATGCTTTGCCGGGTGGAAAATGGCAAAAGATGTCTGCCCCTACAAAAGCGCAGCCTTTTGCAGAGGGTAAGGTCACTGCGATAACCAATGCGATTGCTCCCGAATATGAAAATCACGGTCCGATTGCGGGCTTTATGGATTCAACGGGTGATTTCAGCTTCTGTACCGAATATGAAACGCTGAAGCTTGTTATCTGCTTCAACAGAGCAACAAGAAAGGTCACCGACGGCGGCGGACTCATTTCAGAGCTTGCCGTGTATCAGAAAAATGTTCTCGGATATGATATGAAAAAAGCAGCCGAAGCAGGCGATACGCTCTATGTGCTTCAGGGCCGTGACGAAAACGGAAAGAGAACATTCCGGAACAGCTGCGAAACCCTTCGCCTTGGCAGAGAAAAAAGCATTCTCTTTGCTTCTGACGATAACCGGAGACAGCTTGATCATTTTACGGAAAAGAAGCTTTCGACAAGAGAGATAATCGAAAAATATTCTGTTCGCACCGATGCGGATAAAAGCGAACTCGGTTTTGCTTTCGGATTCTGCAAAAAGAACGGCGGTTATCATTCGCATAAATAAGACAGCAAAGAATAAAGCACCTGAGGAAAGAGAGAGTCTCTTTTGTCAGGTGCTTTTGCATGAAAAGTTATGAGCAGGCAGGCAAGCATCCTGCTCACCCAAATCAATTTTAACGGCACGGAAAAATCCGTGCCCTACGGGATACCTATACCTATTATATTATACTGTTATCTGCCAGAATTTCCGGCTTATGAATCATGCTGTCTGCTTCGGTGAGCTTTCTGATTACTTTGCAGGGGTTACCGGCTGCGAAACAATCAGACGGAATATCCTTGACTATGACGCTGCCTGCGCCGATAACGCAGTTGTCGCCGACGGTTACTCCCGGGCAGACAACAACATTGGCGCCGAACCAGCAGTCTTTGCCGATGCTGACGGGCTTTGCATAGCAGAGCCTTCTGATGCCTCCGTCTGCGCAGAGAATTTCTTTTCTCTCGTCGGCAAGCATGGGATGGCAGGGAGTGACTATCGTAACATTGGGGCCGAAATTGCAGCCGCTGCCGATAGTTACCTTTGCATCGTCCTGAACGGTAAAATTGAAGTTTATGAAGCAGTTGTCGCCGATGGTTGTGTGAGAGCCGTAATGAAAGGTTATGGGACCCTGAAGAAAGCAATTTTTGCCGAGAGAGCCGATAAGCTCCGAAAGAATTGCATTTCTCTCTTCTGTTTCGTCCTCATATAGCTTGTTATAATCAAGATTCAGCTTGTGTGCTTTAAGCTTGATCGCTTTGAGGGCAGGGTCGCCGGGGCAGAACATAATTCCGCTGAATATTTTTTCTTCTTCCGTCATTTCGATCACATCCTTTCATCCATTATATAATAAGTTGACCCGATATGCAAGAAAAGCATTTATTTTACAGTTGCAAAAGTTAATAAAATATGATAATATTTGACCATAAAAGAAGATTTGTTAATATTTATATGTTAAAATCAATTATAAAAATTCAGGGGGATAATTATGAAATCATTAAAAAAAGCAGTCAGCCTTATGCTCTGCGCATTGATCGTTATTTTTTCAACGATTGCAGGCTCCGCAGCTTACACCAATGTTACCTATATGAGCGATGCAAGGTTTGCGAGCGGCTATGAAATCATCAACGCCATTGATGTTTCAACTCATAACGGCGTTATCGACTGGGCAAAGGTCTATGCAGACGGAATCCACGAAGCGATCATCCGAGTAGGTTACAGAGGAAATACGCAGGGCGGACTTTACCTTGATGATAAGTTTGAGGCAAATGTAAACGGCGCTCTTGCGGCAGGCCTTAAGATAGGCGTTTATTTCTATACCCAGGCAATCACAACCGCAGAGGCAGAAGAAGAAGCAAAGTTTGTTATAGATGCAATCAAGGGCAAGAATATCTCTCTTCCTATTATCTATGACTGTGAATATGCCGAAAGCGGAAGCCGTTATTCAGGCAGACTGTATGATGCGGGTCTTTCAAATCTGACGCAGACCCTTATATGCCTTTCTTTCCTTAACACAATTAAGACTGCAGGCTATCAGCCGATGCTTTATGCAAACAAATATATGCTTAATGATAAGCTTTATGCAGGCAGCATTGATTCGATCTATCCTATATGGCTTGCAGAATATAAAACAACTCCTACATACACCGGAAAATATGAGATGTGGCAGTATACATCAACCGGCAAGGTAAACGGCATTAACGGAAACGTTGATATGAATTTCAGATATGTCAAGAGTGAAGAAGTCAAAAAGATAGAAATTTCGGCATTGAAGACGGAAATCACCGTCGGAGAAACACTTCAGGCATCGGCAACAACAAATGCCGCTGCAATTTCGGCAATAGGAACAGCCGGAGCAGTTGAGTGGACAACCTCCGCACCCGGTGTTGCATGGATCGACACAACCGGACTTATTACCGCTCTTTCTGCGGGAACTGCCGAAATTACCGCAAGCGTTAAGGTTACCCCTGCTCAGGGTGCGGCTCAGACCTTCACGGATAAACTTGTTATAACGGTCAAGGCGGCGCAGTCAACCGATCCCACAACGCCGACCGATCCCACAACACCGACCGATCCCACAACGCCGACCGATCCCACAACACCAACTGATCCCACAACACCAACTGATCCCACAACACCAACTGATCCGGACCCCGAAAATCCCTATATGGAAATTGACCCTGACGGTGGATTCCTGATGACAGCGTTTTCGGTTATTACAAATATAATAATCTGGTGCATTAATGTATTCGGCAAGCTGATGTCAATTATCATGAAATAAGCATTTGTAAAAATAATGAGAGATGATTTCAGAGAAATCTGCAATCATCTCTCGTTTTTGTCGTAGGGTACGGATTCATTCGTGCCGTGTGAAAAATCAATAATTGTTTTGCGGAGAAACGGTAAGCATAAATGCTTACCCTACGGGGAATAGCGTTAAAAAATACCATAGGGTATGGATTTATCCGTGCCGTGTGAAAAATCAATAATTGTTTTGCGGAGAAACGGTAAGCATAAATGCTTACCCTACGGGGAATAGCGTTAAAAAATACCGTAGGGCACGGATTTATCCGTGCCGTTATTATCTCTCCGTGTTGAATTTTAATCGGCGTTAACAAGCCATTCGTGGTTTTTATCATAAAAGCGTGATGTCTTGAGCCAGGGATCGCCGTCAATGTGTCTTATCATCCAGACATAATACATTGTGTAGCCGGGTGCAACTACCTGCTGATGATCATAGCCGTCGGTAATGGTTGCAAATGAGCCGTCGGTGCTTTTATAAACTTCATCGCTGTTGAAGCAGGCGCCGAAGCCCTGCTGCGGATCAAACTGATAATAATAAACCTCCGGCTGCGGATGATGATGAGGCGGATAACTTGACCATCTGCCCGGTTGATTGAATACTTCTCCCATAACCATATTTGAATAGGGGGCATTATCATAATCAAAAATGGTTGAGCAGATACGGTAACCCGTGCCGTCCCATTGGCCTTTTCCGAAATGCTGATAAAGAACATCATCGGGAGAATAGAAAACCGGCTCAAATTCCTTGTTATTATCTGTTTGCTGAATGATGAATTCGCTGTCCTCGGCGGCTTCGATTTCAACCTTTATGTTTTTGCAGACATGAAGGCAGAACGGGCGCTTTTCAAAAGGATTCTTTCTTTTCATATTTTCCGTTTTTCCGTTCCAGCTTATGTTCATTTCACCCCGGAGAATGAGAAAAGCGGTTTCGTTTTCTGAATCAAAAAGCTCAAATTTTTCACCTTTTAAGAGGCGTTTGACCCGGATGGTCATATTCATATCCGCATTTTTCCCGTTTATTTCGCAGAGAAGTTTTTCGTTGTTTTTATCAAAATCAAGATATTCAAGCATTTTTATTCCTCCTTAATATTTTTGATTATATCATAGTGTTAATAGTTTTTCCACAGTTTGTTTAATTTTTTTACATTGACATTTTTCAGAGCGGATAATATAATTATTTCAGAAAAAATACGGAGGTTATATTATGCCATTTTGCACTCAATGCGGCTCAAAACTGCCCGACAATGCTTCATTCTGCACTAACTGCGGGGCAGCGGTCAATAAGACTGAAAATAATTATGAATCAGAGCCTGTGTATGGAAGCAAGGCTCCCGATTATCAGCAGAGATTTTATGAAAACAAGGCAAACGAACAGAATTCCGGAAGTCAGCCGAATTGCGGATATCAGCAGAATTTCAATCAGCAGCCCGCCGGAACTTACCGTGCCGATGTGCCGAGAAGAGATCTTGCGATCTGTGTTATTCTTTCAGTTGTTACCTGCGGAATTTACGGCATATACTGGTATTATAAACTTATTGAAGAGCTGAATATTGCGGCTCCCGAAGAGGATTCGCCGAGCGCAATAGCCGTTATCCTGCTTACGATAATTACCTGCGGAATTTACGGTTATTACTGGCTTTATAAAGCCGGCAACAGAATTGACAACATAAGGCAGCTCAACGGGGAACCCTCATCAAGCCTCGGTCTTCTTTTCATCATTCTTGCAATCTGCCAGCTTTCGATTGCGGATTATTGTCTGATTCAGAATGAGCTTAACAAGATTTCTCTCAACTGATGAAAGAAAGAACGAAAAAAGCGATAAAAACAAGCGCAGTCCTTTTTGTTGCGGGCTGCGCTTATCTGCTATTCTTTATGAAAACGGGAATCGGAATACCCTGCTTTTTCAATCTTATAACCGGTCGGCAATGCCCGGGTTGCGGAGCAACAAGGATGTTCAGAAGCATTGCTTTGCTTGATTTTGAAGCGGCAATCCATTATAATCCCGTTCTGTTTATCATGCTTCCGATGATACTCTTTTTTATCGGGAGATATGTTTATGAGTGGATAAGATACGGCAAATTCAATCTGACAAAAGCTGAAAATGTGATTCAGATAATTATGGCCGCCGTTCTTGTGATTTTCGGAATATTGAGAAATATAATTTAAAAAAGCGTTCTCGTCGGGCTGCCCCTTCGAGAACGCTTTTTTATGGCGTTTTTCAGTTTTCTGCCGCTTCCGCATCCTGAAGATTGTTGATTTTTTCTGCGGTCTTAACTCTTCTTTCGTTAAGCTCACGATACATACGGTCACGGGTCTCTTTGTCAATATTATACCAGAACATCGGTATCATACTGCTGAGAACGAGAGCGGATGTGATGATCGTTGAGAAGGCGAAAAGCCATTTCTGAGCCTGGAAGGACTGCGGCTGAACGAGATCGTATTTATTCTGATCAAATCCGATCCATTTTTTGAACTGCGGCTGGAAGATGCCGTTGAGTCTTGCGGGAATCTTGCAGATAAGAGAACCTGCAACCGAAAGAGTTGCTTCGTTTCTCTGGCCGTATTTCCATTCAATATAGTCGTTGCATTCGTTGCCGATTTCGGAGCCTGAAATATTCTTGATGCCCCAGAATGTTGCGTAAATGCATTCCCAGACTGCCGTGATCGGAAGCATTGCCCAGCGGTTCTGGAAGAAATATTGTCCCTTGTTTTTGCCCTTGCTGAATTTGAATAAGCGTCCGTAGAGCCAAACGGGAATGTAGAAAGTTTTTGCGAATACCTGAGAGATCATATAGAGCGATTTCGTGGAATATTTTGCTGCGAAGGTGTTGTATTTTGAGAAACCGATGGGCTGGAAGAAGAATGAGGGGATGCCGGCAAAGGTTTCAAAGGTTGTCATATAGAGAACATAACGGTAGTAATCGTTGGTCGAAACGCCCGTTCCGAATGATCCGAGAGCGTCTGCGATCATCTTTGCAAGAAGCGGTCTGTTTGTGAAAACAACACGAAGGCTTTCCTTAAGCTTCGGAACTTCGATTTTCTGATGAACTCTTTCCTTGGCAATTGAGCAGTACCAGGTGATAACGAGACCCGAAATGAACATTGTTGTCGGTCCGAGAATCATAAATGCTTTTGTCAGAGCAGCCGATTCATTGCCCTTGACGGATTTAACAAGACCGTTTGTGATAAAGTCCATTGTGAATTCAATGACAAGGTCGGGAATTCTTGAAAGAATTATGCTTGCATAAGAGGAAATTGCGAGAAGTCTTCTTCTGTCGGAGGGATAAGGCGTTACCGTTGCCATATATCCGCCAACGCCGGCAGACTTGAAATTCTGAAAAACCTCATTTATTGTTTCAAGAAGTGCCCATGCAAAGAACTTGGGAAGATATTCCGTGTTGTCAACATTTGCCTGGCCGAAAATGGCGGGCAGGCACCAGTAGCAAAGAGCGATGAATGCAAGGGGGAGACCGCTCATTGCCATATAGGGAATGAATTTGCCCCAGCGTGTGCGGGTTTTTTCAACGATGCCGGCTATAAGAAGGTCATCAAGGATATCCCATATACCTGCGAAAATGTTGTAATATGACTGGAGATTCCAGCCGATTTTAAGAACATTGACCGTGAAATGCTCTTTGTGACCGTCAATGTTGAAGCCCTTGAAAGAATCAAAGAGCATATAGCCGATGGTTTCTTTTCTTGAAATAACACGGCGGTCAACGTCAACAAGCTGGCGAAGTTGTTTGTTGACTTCTTCATCTGTGCCGTTTTGCGCAAGCTCAATTGCAGCGGCTTTGGTAATTTCAGCCATCAGACAACCTCCTTGACTTTTTCTGCATTTTCTGCCGCTTCCCGTTCCTCATTGGCTTTTATCTGAAGCTCCGTGAGGGCAACGAGCATTTTTCTGCGGATTTCTTCTTTTGTCATACCCTGCTCAACATAAGCGAAATATTCCTCTTTGGGAAGTCCGCCGATGAGGCAGGTGGTATATTTGACATCAATGCCTTTTTTGCAGATGCGGAAATTCAGCGCAAAAATCCATATAAGAAGTGCAATATAAACAAATGCGCCGATGAAAAGCTTTGCGGATGTGAATTCCTCCGAAAGTGAGGCAATGCTTCCGCCTGCCGCCAAAACGATTGCGGAGGCAATTCCGCAGCCGGTCATTATTCCGTAAAGTGCTATCGTTCTGCCCTTGCCGTGTTTGCCGAGGGAAGTGACGATGTTGATAAGATTGACCAGAAAGAAAACAACTGCAACAAGGAGCAGAGCGAGCGAAATTGCCGCAGGGTCGCCTGAAGTGACCTTGTTTATTATTGCGCCGAAATCAGCCTTCATTATGTATTGAACGAGCTGGATAAGACCGATGTTTTTGCTTCCCGATGCGCCCGAAGCCTTAATAAACGGAATCAGAAGGCTCACAACAGGGAGAACGGTAAATACGATTCTCATAACAGTCAGCTTTGAGCTGAAATATGCTGCCTTTGCTCTGTCTACCTTCGGCTGAAAATGTGCGTGTTCGATTTCTGCTTTTTCGCTGTCATCAAGAAGAATTTCGTTTGATCTGAAATAAACGAGATTCACTCCGCAGCCCGGGCAGTTCGGCTTCCAGTTATAAAGATGGAGCTTTCTGCCGCAGTTGAGGCATTTTGCCATAAAAGCACCTCCAAAGGATGTTTATATAATAATTTTATATTATACCCATTTTTTTGTCAAGGAAAAATATTGCCGAGAATTCTGATTATTCCCTCTGAAACTCCGCCTTTATCGTTATCGCAGGTGACTATATCGCAGGAATCCTTTACTTCTTTTGAAGAATTTCCCATTGCAACGGATATTCCGGCGTAGCGGAGCATATCAAGATCGTTGGCGCTGTCGCCCATGGCAACACAATGCGAGCGGTCAATGCCGTAATAATCAAGCACTTTCTGCATACCGGTTGCCTTGCTGAAACCTTTTTTGGAAAATTCCGCATAGTCGGGATGCTGAAAAAACATAAATCTTTCATCAAGATTTTTCTGCTCCTCTGCTGAAAGAATATGAGGAATATATGCCTTCGCAAGCACCTGACTGCCGAAATTTTCAATAAGCTCTTTTCCGCTTTCAACGAAAATATATTTGCCGTCGGGATTTTCAAAATGCTTGTTAACAACGGTTATTTCTTCGCCCTCAAGCATAAATTTTCTGCCCGAATCGGTAAAATAATCAAAAAGCTCCGCAATAACCCCGATCGGAATATTTTCCGAAAGGATCTTTTTGCCTTCAACAACAACCGTGCATCCGATCCCGGCAACATAACCGTCAAGACCGAGTGCTGTGACCGCAGGCGGAATATGCCCGAGTGAGCGTGCGGTGTCAATGAAAAATTTATGCCCGAGTTTTCTTGCTTTTTCTATTGCTTCGGTATTGACGGCAGGCACCTTTCCGCCGGAGCAGAGAGTTCCGTCTATGTCAAGAAAAAATGCGTATATGTCTTTCATCATTTTTCAAGATATTTTCTGTTATAGCTCGGGCGAATGGATGCGATCTCTCCGCCGTGAAGCGTTGTGACGGTAACGCCCTGAACCCATTCGCTTTCGGGTTTGTCTGTTTTGTAACCCATGTGATATGGGCTGTAGCCTCCGTGAAGGCTGTAAACAAGATAAATTCCTTTATATACGGCGCACCAGTCGTTCACATGGTCGTGACCTGCAAAAACGGCTTTTGTGCTTCCCTTTTCAAGAATTGCATCAAACATTCCGCTGTTGAAAGGAGATGAGCCGACGCTTTCATACTGCTCGCCGTAAAGAATTTCGCATTCTCCGGACGGAATATATCCGTCTTTCTCGTTCCCTTTGAACACATGCTCATATTCCTTAAGAGGAATGTGCATATACATCATGGAGTTAAATTCGCCGTATGCGGCTTTCAGGCGGTCAATTTCATTCTTATAAAAATCAATTTGCTCTTTTTTGAGAAAATCATAACCGTTCATATCGTCGGGGATGTTATATTCTCTGCGCAGACGGTCTCTTATATCTCTTCCCGAATCAAACATAAAGAGAGTCTGGCGGAGCGTGTTTCCGCTTCCGATGATGTTTATTGTGTGGTTGCCGTAGCCATACATTTCATCGGGGCCGAATTTGCACAGACAATGCGGATAATCCGCAAAATTCTTGAGAAGCAGATATTTATAAAATCCCTTTTCTTCTCTGACTTCGTGATTGCCGAAAACCGCAGTCCAGTAGATCCCTGTTTTTTCCATTGCTCTTGCGAAACGGAGAGCGTCTATTTGCTGATATTTTGTAACGATGATGTCGCCCGTAAGAATAACAAGGTCGGGTCTTATTTCTTCGAGCTGACGGAAGAAGCGGTCAAAGCTTTTTGAGTTTTCTTCGTTGTCATCCTCAAAGTGGAAATCGGTTGTTGTGACGATAACGAAATCATCGTCGCTGATTGAACCATCCGGGTTAAATTTTGCAATGTCCGTCGAGTAAGATGACGAACGGATGATTTTTACATCGGTGTCTATTTTGTGCGGGTCCGCACGAAGACAGAATTCGGAAGCCGGCTTTTTTCCGCCGCTGATTTTATAAATCGCATCCTCCGCCGTGAGCAATGCACGGATTGAATTCTGCCTGATAAAAGTCCATATTCTGCTGTACATTTTTTTCTCCTGAATAAATTGAATTTTATGCGTAATTTACAAATAGGGCAAGGTGCATGATCGCAACCGCCAGAAGGCCTTCGGCAAGAAAGAGCTTCCAGGTGAATTTGAGCCATTTGCCGTATGAAACATTTACAAGACCGATTGCGATTATCATTATTCCGCTTGTGGGATAGAGAAGGTTCGTAAAGCCGTCGCCCATGCAGAATGTAAGCACAACGGAGTTGCCGGAAATGCCGATAAGGTGGGCGAGGGGAGCGACTATGGGCATAATGAGAAATGCCTTTGCCGTGCCCGAGCCGATGAAGAATTCAAGAATAACGATGAACGCAAAGAGCAAAAGAATTGCTCCGTAGGGCGAGAATCCGCCGATAATGTTATAAACATAGTTCAGAATCGTGTGAACTATCATGCCTTCACGGAGAATATAGGTTATGCCGAGAATGAAGAATATCATCGGAATTGCGGGAGCAATGGTTTTAACGCCTCTTGCAAAGCCTTTGAAAAGCTCCTTGCCTCTGACGCCGGAGATATATCCCGCCGAAAGACCGCCTGCCGTGAACAGAATGCCCATTCCGGGAAGGGAAAGCATACCGCCGAGGCTGAATGCAAAGTCGATAACAACAAGCAGAAGCACGCCGCTTACGCAGAGCACGAATGTTTTGGTTGCTTTCCTTGTTTTTTCGTTTGAAAGAAGCTCAAGGCTGTTGTCGAGTCTGAATTTTTCTTTCAGCGCCTTGTCGGTTTCGTAGCAATAGGATTTTTTCGAATTTTTTCAATTTTCTTTGCATAGATAACAATGAACGAAACAAGCACGGCATAAACGAGAACAAACATGATAAGTCTCATCCACAGACCCGAAAAAACGGGAATTCCGGCGAGCTTCTGAACGGTTCCGTCTGCAAGCTTATATGTGTTGAGCGGATAGGTGTAATATTCTCCTCTGGGCATAAGCTACGTAAGCGCTCCGGCAAAGAAGAGAATAAATGTCAGAAGAATGCAGATGTCGATAATTGATTTTTTTGTTGAGATGCAGACCTGATTCAACGGGTTTTTCTTTTTCTTTGATTGCTTCACTCATATTGTCACTTCCTTAACCGAGTGATAATAATCCGAACCCACCTTGAATCCGGTTCTTTTTCCGCCTGACAGCGTCATCGTCATTGCAAGGCACCAAGCCTTGCTGCTTCCTCTTCCTTGTCATACGAAAAAATATCTCAAATTCAAGGCAAGTTTTATTTCGTTTTAGAGTAGTTATATGCGAGGCGGCCGAATGAGTAATACTTTGTGTATTGCGAATGAGGGCAACGAAGCAGATAGCTGCTTTAAAACGAAAGAAAATGGGTTCGTTTTATCATCACTCGGTTAGGCAAAAGGGAGTCGAACTCAATATGGTTTTGGCGACACCTTTTTGCCGATATTTTGTTAAAAATGCTCGGAATACACAAAGTATTCCTGCGCTTTTCGCCTCATCTCGGCAGAAAATCTGTCTGCCAAAACTGCGAAGCACCTTAAAATGTTGAAATTTGCGTGCAGTCCGGTGTTTCTTCGACGAAGACATACTCCCGTATTTCAAGGAGAAAAACGCCGGAATGTGCGTGAAGTTCGCTTTTTAAGGCATATAGGGTTCGAATCTCTTTTGCCTAACTGTTTTACGGCTGAACGGGAACGGGATGGTCTTCGCTGCTGCATTCAATGGTTATGAAATTGTTTCTTGCGGCATAAGCCCATTTCATTCCGAAAATCCTGCAGGCGCCGTCAACCGGTATATAAAGCTGGCCTTCTCTGCCTCTGTAAACCTTTTCACCGAGGTTGAAGCTTCCTTTGTCGGTTTCGGCAATGCTGCTTCCCTCTGTGAATACGGCTTTTTTACGGTAAACTTCAAGAGTGACCTTTCCTTTTTCACGGCTGACTTCACCGCCGATAAAGGAAATGAGCGTTGCAAAAGCAGCAAACCAGGTGCCGTTTATGCACTCCGGAGGGAGAGATGATGCGCAGAGACCGAGGTCAACGCCTTTGTAGAAAATTCTTGTTCTGCCCGGACCGAACACCGGAGCAACTCTGTAAGGCCTGATTTCATCCTTATCCTTGTCGATAAGACATTCATCTGCGATCCTGCCGTCATCAAGCTCGGTTATGAGAGTCATTTTATTTCCGTCAATCTCAATGAGAGCAAATGCGCTCACTTCTTCCTCCTGCGGATAGAAGGATGCGTGCCAGACCTTGTCGCAGGTTTTAGTTCCGGGAGGATTTGAATTGCCGTTGCCGAGCTCATAATGAATGAGTCCCTGCGAAGGACGGTCAAAAATTTCTTCGTTTTTTATCGGGAAGCTTCTTGAAAAATTATGCTCGTGACCTTCAAAAAGAATGTCAAGCTTTTCCATTGATTCTCTCATCATAGGATAACCGTCATCATTTGAAAGGTTCGGGCCGGCATAATAAATCGGAAAATGATATGTGCCGAGCTTCCATGTTTTACAGGAGGAATCAATATCATTTATTGCCCATTCGTTGACAAGCTCCGGCTCATTAACGCCGAAAACCACGAAATGAGTGTTGCCGTAATCGAACGAATAGTTTTCCGTCTGCCAGCCTTCGGGGCCGTTTTTAGGATATGAATATTCAAGCTGTGTGTTGAAAAATTCGGCAGGCTCCGCATAATATCTGTTTTTTTCCTCCGGAAAATAGAATTCAAAGCCTCTGTTATCGTGGTTTCCGCAGGTCATCATATAAGGAATATGCTCAATGATTCCTTTCATTCCCTCAAACATTGCGTTCCATTGAATTTCGTGCTGGCCGCAGTTTGTGTTGTCGCCGGCGGTTAAAATAAATCTTATATCGGGATATTTTGCAAGCGCCTTTTTTAGAAAACTGTTCAGAGCGGAATAATCGGGATTATAATGGTCATTGTCTTTTTGGTGGTCGGAAATGGCGATGAATCTGAATTTTGTGAGATTTTCCTCTTCAGTGTCAAACCAATATTCTTCACTTCTGATTTTATCGTTTCCGCAGGTGTAGTAATATCTTGTGCCGGGCTTCAGACCGGTTGCCTTTGCCCAGAAAATATTGCTTGTGTTGACCTCGCTTTTGAAGGGCTTTACTATGGCATCGGCTCTGCGGATTTCGCCGCCTTTTTCGTAATATTCAATATAGCCGTTTTCCGTTTCTTTGCAGCATCTCCAGGTGACGGTCATCGTTGTTTTCGCATCGTCAGAAAAGCTGATCATAATATGGTCGGGGTTTTCCGATGCGAATCTGTAATTCGGCTGTCTTTCCATATTTTTCTCCGTTCGTTAAATTTTCTTATATATTCTTATTCCGAATTCAGCTTGAGTCGAAAAGCTTTCAAGGCTTTCGAGTTTTTGCTGGTCGTCTTTTCCGGTTTTGTAGTAATAGGGTGTCATCATAAAAAGAGCCTCAATATCTTTATTACCCCGGATGTTTATTGTTTTCTTAAGCTCCGTTTCTTCGATCAGTTCAAAGCCCTCAATTGCAGGGCCGGGAACATCGTTGAAATACGGCTTATCATAGATCGCCGCCTTGAGGTTGAAAAGGTGTTTTTCAAGAGGAATTACTCTTATCAGAATACCGTCCGTTTTCAGAACTCTTCTGAATTCCTCAAATGCGCCGGGAGAAAAAATATTCAGAAGTCCGTCGCAGCTTTCGTCCGGAAGAGGAATTGAAAAAAGACTGGCAACGGCAGCCCTTATCCCGCTTTTCCTTTTTGAAGCGAATTCGAGAGCGTCCTTTGAAATATCAATTCCGAAAAATTCGGCTTCGATATTTTTTGACGAAAGATAATCGAGAATTCCCGATGAATACCAGCATTCTCCGCAGCCCGCATCAAGAATGACCGAGCCGCCTTCAAAATGTTTTTCGCATATTACGCATAAGCGGTCACGCAGAAAGCCATAATAATTCTTCGATAAGAAGTCACGGCGGGCTCTGACCATCAGTCTGTCATCTCCGTGGCGCTTGGCGGAGGATTTCTGCGACATCAGCAGGTTGACATAGCCGAATTTTGATTTATCAAAGCAATGTCCGCTTTCGCAGCGATAAAGTCTTTCTTCTTCATTCAGTTTTTTTTCGCATACGGGACAAATAAAAAAATTTCTCATTTTAATCTGTAAAATTCAATTTTTTTCATCATGCTTCTTCCTACATCGTGCATAAATTTTTCGCAGGCGGGCATAAGGTCGCCAGGGAAGCGGGCAAGGAAATTATCGGCTTCGTATGTAAAATTGCCCGGATAATTTATCTGGCCGAGAGCCATCAGAATTGAATCCCAATCCATATTCATCGTGTAGGGGAGGGTATGACTGTCGTTTATGTTGTTGTTATCGTGAATGTGAAGTGCGCCGATTCGGTCATGCCCCATCTCTCTTATCATATCTGCGGCATCTTCGCCAACAAGTCCGCAGTGGCCGAGGTCAAGGCAGCAGGTGAAATTTTTCGTGTTGAGAGCATCGAAATGTTTGTTGAAATCTTCTGCGATGCTGCACACATTCGGAACGATTCTTTTTCCATTCCATCCCCACATATTTTCGAGAGCTATTTTAACTCCGCTCTTTTCGGCGGTTTTTTCAAGCTCCTTATACATTTCGATGTTCTTTTCAAACTGATTTTTCTTGTATGCAACAGGATGAACTACAATTATTTTTGCATTGAGGATTCCGGCAATTTCAATTGAACGCTTAACTCGTTCCATCATGGTTTTATTGTATTTTTCATCTCCGTCTTTGCAGGTCGGGAACGGAGCGTGAGCCTGCTCAAAGGTTTTGCCGAAGGATTCGGAAATATCAAGAAGCTTTAAAGCGTATTTTTCGTATGCCGGAGTGTTGAGAATGCAATCGTCCTTTTCCATCGAAAACATCGAATAATCAATGCCGTCAAAGCCGCTTTTGCATATTATTTTTATTGCAAGCTCATCTCCGAATCTTGAGCTTAAGTGTTCGGTTTGGGTAACAAGTTTCATTATTATTCACCTCTTATGGTAAGCAGATTACATTATATCATATTTTTGGGGAACTACAACATTTTTCGGCACGGAATTCAAAATTAATCAAAAAGTTACAATTGAAATGTTGACATCGGGGAATTTTTGTACTAAAGTTATATAGGGAAAATTTAAGTTAAGGAGAAAATAAAAAATGGCAAAAGCTGAATACAGAAGCTCAATCCGCTCAAAAAATCTGATAAAGAAGGCGCTTGCGAAGCTTCTCCGTGAAAAGGAAATGAGCAAGATCACCGTTTCCGACATCATAAGAGAGGCAGACATAAGCAGAGGAACCTTCTATGCTCACTATCCCGATGTGCACGGAGTTGCGGAGCAGATAGAGCAGGAAGAACTTAAAAAGCTTATTGATTTTGTTGACAAATTCGGAATGAGTTCAATCGTTGAAAATCCTGCGGATTTCATCAGAGAAATCTGCCTTTATATGTCAAACGATCTCGATTATTACAGAATGCTTATCGAATCCAATATTCTCAATAATTTCATCAGCAGAATTATTGATATTTATTATGATAAGACCCTTGAAAAGCTTGTTGAAGAGGGCGGAAGCAGAGAAAATGCGGATATTTATCTTTCGTTTGCATCAAACGGAGCAAAGTATACGCTTATGAGCTGGATCTCGGGCGACATAAATTGCAGCGTTGATAAGATTTCGGACAAACTCGGCAAATATCTCAGCGCCTGTACCTCCGTTTATTTCAAATAACAATAATAACAAAATCAAGCAGCCTCCTCGGGCAGCACTTCATAACCAAAAACTGTTTATGAAGTTTTGCCCGAGGAGGCTGTTTTTGTTATTATAACTTAATTCCGGCTTCCGAGAGAATCTTTTCTGCGGCGGCGTTATCATCAACACGAAGGATGATGCAGGCGCTGCCGGTATCTCTTGAAAAGAATGCGTATGAATATGCAAGGCTGATTCCGTTTTCCGCAAGCACTCCGAGAATGCGTGTCAGGCTGCCCGGCTCATCTGGAACGGTAACTGCAAGAACGGGGGTTATTTTGCAGGCCCAGTCCTCCGAAGAAAGGAGCTTTGCGGTTTCTTCGGGCTTATCAACTATCGTGCGAAGAATTCCGTAATCGGAGGTTTCGGCAATTGAAAGAGCCAGAAGGTCAATTTTGTCCTTTGCAAGGGTCTGAATGAATTCTGAAAGTTTTCCGGGTTTGTTTTCAAGAAAAACCGAAAGCTGATTGACAATCATTTTAAATCCTCCTTAATAAAGTTTGCGGTTGTCTATGATCCTTACCGCTTTGCCTTCGCTTCTGGTGATGGTTTTGGGGGCAACAAGGTGAACCTTTGCCATAATGCCGAGCATTGATTTGAGAGCGGAAACAAGCTGCTTTTCTTTCTTCTCAATGTCAGAAACGGTATCGGACATAAAATCAACGGGCATTTCAACATCAATATCGAAGGTGTCGGTGTTATTTACTCTGTCAACGATAATGCGGTAATTTGCCGGCATACCGTTATTCAGAAGAACGGATTCTATCTGCGACGGGAAGACGTTAACGCCTCTTATGATGAGCATATCATCGGAACGGCCCATCGGCTTTGCCATGCGGATATGAGTTCTTCCGCAAGCGCACGGCTCTGCATTGAGAACGCAGATATCCTTTGTTCTGTATCTTATCATCGGGAAAGCTTCTTTGGTTATTGAAGTAAAAACAAGCTCGCCTTTTTCACCGTAGGGAAGCACCTCTTCCGTTACGGGGTCGATGATTTCGGCGATGAAATGGTCTTCGTTGATGTGCATTCCGTGCTGCTCCGAGCATTCGAATGCAACGCCCGGTCCGCTTAATTCGGTAAGGCCGTAAATATCATAGGCCTTGATTCCGAGCTTTGTTTCGATTTCACGGCGCATTTCCTCGGTCCATGCCTCTGCTCCGAATATACCGGCACGAAGATGAATATCGTTGATGGCGCCCGTTTCGGTTGCTGTTTCGGCAATGTATGCCGCATAAGAGGGGGTGCAGCAAAGAACGGTTGTGCCGAGGTCACTCATAAACTGAAGCTGCCTTTCGGTGTTGCCCGATGACATCGGAAGAGTAAGGCATCCCGCTTTGTGAGAGCCGCCGTGAAGGCCGGCGCCGCCCGTGAAAAGGCCGTAACCGTAGCAGACCTGGCAAACATCTTCGTTTGTTGCGCCGGTTGCCATGATCGCTCTTGCGCAGCAGTCTTCCCAAAGGTCAACATCGTGCTGTGTATAGAATGCAACAACTCTTTTGCCGGTTGTGCCGGAGGTTGAATGAATTCTGACGCAGTCCTTAAGCGGAACTGCAAGCAGACCGTAAGGATAGGATTCACGAAGATCCGCCTTGCTGATGAACGGAAGCTTGTGAAGATCGTCAACTGATTTTATATCGTCGGGAGTAACGCCTTTTTCATCCATTTTCTGCCTGTAATAAGGAACATTTTCATAAACGTGCTTTATCTGCGCGGCAAGGCGTTCGCTCTGAAGCTTTTTCAGCTCCTCCCGGGGCATTGTTTCGATTTCTTTCTGATAGTATCCCATATTAAAAATCCTTTCGGGGAAATATTAACTCCTTTTATTATATAAGTCTGTTATATTTATTTCAACAAAAATTTCAAAAAAATATGATTTTTCCCAAATATGAAGCCGTGTTCGGCAAATTTCCGGACACGGCAGCTTGTTTTCAAAACATTCCTATTCCGAGGCTGACGGAAAGAGCCTGATTGACCCTGCCCATATCGGCATCGTCAAGATTGCCCATTTTTTCCTTGAGCCTCTTTTTGTCGAGGGTGCGTACCTGCTCAAGAAGAACGATTGAATCTTTTGCAAGTCCGCAGCCGTCTGCGTTGACTTTGATGTGCGTCGGCAGATCGGCCTTGAAGCTTCTGCTTGTGATTGCGGCGGCAATCACGGTCGGGCTGAATTTGTTGCCGACATCGTTCTGAACTATAAGTACCGGACGGGTTCCGCCCTGTTCGGAACCGATAACGGGACTTAAATCGGCATAATATATTTCTCCCCGTTTAACAGTCATTAAATCACTCTCCGTTTTTCTTTTAAGTTCCTACGGTTTTATTCTTGACAGATGAATGCCGAAATAACCGCAAATCTGCTTTCGGGGAGCAAATTTTTTTCTTTCAGCGGATGAAAACATCCACAATATATCTTATGCCGGAAGAAAATATCGGATATAAAAAAAGCCCCGTCAGAAACGGAGCTGAAATGCAAATTAAAGATCAAGATAATCTTTTCTGTAATCAAGTTTGAAAGCCTTTGCAAGCTCAACAAGGTCGGGATCGGTGATGGTGTTTACTCTCGGAAGATGAGCGGTCATCAGATAAAGCTGAGCGGCCTTTTCAACTGTTTCGATAAGTCCGAACGCCTCGTCAAGATCCTTGCCGCAGCCGTAGATACCGTGCTGACCCCAGATAACAAGTCTGAATTCCTTCATTTTCTCTGCGGTTGCAATGCCGATTTCGTTTGTTCCGCAGACCATCCAGGGAAGAACGCCGATTCCGTCCGGGAAAACAACGATGCACTCGGTGCACATTTCCCAAAGAGAATGGGTGAATTTTTTCTCGTCAAGCTCATGAACATAGGTCATTGCAAGAGTATTTGTGGGGTGGCTGTGCATAATGACTCTGTTTTCGGGATTTGCATGAAGTCTTGAAATGTGGCTCATGAGGTGAGCGGGGAGCTCGCTGGTCGGTCTGCCGCCGTCGCTGTAACCCCAGAGCAGGTCTGCGGTTACGCCGTCTTCGGCAACTCTGATGATGCCGAGATTGCATTCGGGATCGTCTTCAACATTCTTGAAATATTTGCCTGTGCCGGTAACGATGAAGATTTTGCCGACAAGCTCTTTTGCATCGAATCCCATTTCGATCTTTCTGATTGATTTGTTTATGTCGAGATATTCGGCAACCTCGTCATTATCAAGCATCATGCTGATGTTGCCGCCGTTTCTTTCGTCCCAGCCCATGCGATACATATTTGCGGTTGTTTTCATCATGCCCTTAACGAACGGGGCTGTAAAAATGTCTTTCATTGATATTTGCCTTCCTTTTATAATTTAAATTCAACGGGATTATTTTGCAATATAAAAACAGTTTTGTCAATAGTTTATTTGAAGAAATGAATGCTGAGCGCAAAAAGAGTCTACGCAGGGAAATAGAAAAAGAGAACAAACGCTTCCGGATGCTTGAAATGACTTTTGCCGTAAAGCTGCGCTGCAAGGAATGTGTCTGAAGCAATAAAGAACGCTCCGGCTGCGGCAATGAGGATGCCGAAAACGGTGTTTCCGTCATCAATAATTGATGAAACGCCTCTGAAAAGGCTGAAAATGAAAGATGCTATAAGAACAGCCGAATAAATCAGCATGACCTTTGCAAATCCTTCAAGTTTGATTTTTTCAAAGATGATGTCAACGATACCCGCCACGATAACGACCGCAAGGGTGATCAGCATATCCTTTTCATATTTCATAATGTCGGTGTCGAAAAGTCTGATAAAAGAATAGATATAAAAGAGATGGTTAACGGAAAAAAAGAGAACGCCGAGATAGAAAAGCTTTCCGTTTTTCCATTCAAGAAAGAAGTCGCCGATAAGTCCGAAAACGAGACCTGCAGTTATTAGCACCGGATAAACCGAATCGGTACCGGCCGAGAGAGAAGCAAAAACCGCCGTCAGCACAAACAAGGCGGAATTAACCATTTTTGACGGCAGATAATTTTTTCTGCATTTCGGAGAAAACCACGAAACTGCAGAGGCTATAAGTGAGCCTGCCGCCGCAAGCTACATAAGGATGGTTGAAGCCGATGCCATAATATTACTTCCTGATTCTTAATCCGAATATTCGAGCGATTTTGATGTTGCGAGCTTGTCGCAGCGTTCATTTTCGGGGTGTCCTGCGTGACCTTTGACCCATACGAATCTGTATTCGTGCTTGCGAATTTCGGAAAGAAGCTCCTGCCATAATTCGGGGTTGAGAACGGGCTTCCCGTCGGCTTTTTTCCAGCCTTTTTTCATCCAGTTCCAGACCCATTCCTGAAGGAACGCGTCCGCAACATATTTTGAATCCGTATAAACGGTCACATCGCATTTATGCTTCAATTTTTTAAGAGCCTCGATAACGGCGGTCAGCTCCATACGGTTGTTGGTTGTGCTTTTTTCTCCGCCGCAGAGCTCAAGCTCTCTTTCGCCGTAACGCAGAATGGCTCCCCATCCGCCCGGACCCGGATTTCCGGAGCAGGCGCCGTCCGTAAAAATATCTACTTTCTGTAATTCTTCCATCTTATTCTCCGATAAATTGTTTATATATACATTATATCATACAGAAGTCGGATACTTCAAGAAAAATTTGGTTAAACCGCAAATGAATCGGAAATAATATCTTTGAATCGGTAGCTTTGCTATCAAATACAAAGAAAAAGGTGATTTAATGAAAGCAGTAATCATGGCAGGCGGCGAGGGGAGCAGACTGCGTCCGCTCACCTGCACTTTTCCGAAACCGATGGCAAAAATTCTCGGCAGACCAATTATTGAGTATATTTTCAATCTGCTCGCAGAGCATAAAACAGATGAGGCGGCGGTTACGCTCGGCTATCTTCCGCATATAATTGAAAATGCTTATGAAGACGGCTTCAGCGGAATGAAGCTGAATTTCTGCCGTGAAGATGAGCCTCTCGGCACGGCGGGAAGCGTTCGCAATGCCGCATCGGAATTTGATGAACCGTTTGTGGTTATCAGCGGCGACGCAATGTGCGATTTTGACCTGACCAAAATAATGGATTATCATAAGGCCCGCAGAGCGGCAATAACCATTGTTGCGGTGTCGCAGACCGATCCGAGAGAATACGGTCTTCTTAAAGTTGACGAAGAAAACAGAGTTGTAGGATTCATCGAAAAGCCGTCGTGGTCGCAGTCGGTAACAGACCTTGCAAATACGGGTGTTTATATTATCAATCCCGAGTGCCTGAAGCTCATTCCCAAGGATGAAAAATTCGATTTTGCATCCGACCTCTTTCCGCTTATGTTGGAAAAGGAAATGCCGATTTACTGCTATCATTCCGATGATTATTGGTGCGATGTGGGAAGCATAGAATCCTATATGAAATGTCAGAAAGATATTTTCGACGGAAGAATGAAAATCTACGGCTCAAACGGCAGAAAAATAATCAGCTCTGAAGAATTTCCGGGCGATGAATTCAGAATTATTCCGCCCGTTTATATCGGCGAAAATGTTGATATATCAACGGATTCGGTCATAGGACCTTATGCCGTTATAGATGACGGAGCTTCAATAGGGGCAAATGCGAAAATCCGCTTTTCAACAGTTCTCGAAAACTCGTGGATAGGTGACGGAGCGTGCATTACGGGCGCTCTTGTATGCCCCGGAGCGGCAATAAAAAAAGGAACGGCAATGTTTGAAAACAGCGTTGCGGGAGCGGGCTCCGTGATAGGCGAAAACGCCACCGTAAGTCCCAACATTTCGGTCTGGCCGGGCAAGACGGTAGGCAGGGGAACGAACCTCAATTTCAATGTTAAATACGGCAGCATGAAAAACGAAATTCTCTCCGAAAACGGCGTTGTTTCGGGCGAAAGCATAAGACTCAATCCCGAAATATGCGCCCGGCTCGGTTCGGCAGTCGGAAGCACTTATCAGGGCAGAAAAACCGGCATTGCCTGCGATTCGTCGGCAAGAGGAAAGGCATTGACCCATGCGATCATATCCGGACTTTTAAGCTCCGGAGCATCGGTATGGAATTTCGGAGAATGTTTTGAAGCAGAGCTTGAATTTCTCGTCAATTTTGCGGGACTCGGAGCGGGAATCTTTGTCAGAGGAGACGATAAAAACGAAATCAGGATCTGCGGAGAAGGCGGACTTACGATAACAAGGAGCTTTGAAAGAAATATTGAGGCGGCAATCAGAAAATGCGAATTCAGAGAGGTTTCGGAATCCGAAATGAGAGAAATTTCCGATATGTCCGGTATGCAGATGCTTTATCGTCAGGAGCTTATGAAGCAGGCGCCTTACGGACTTAAGGGCATCGGCGCTTATGTTGAATGTCCGGATGAAAAAATCAAAAATCTTATGGAATTATCTCTGAAAAAAGCGGGAGCGGCTTTTGCTTCCGGCATAACTCTCGAAATTGATTCGGACGGCTTAAGCCTTTCTGCCGTTGCAGACGGTGTACGCTATCCCTATGAAAGGCTTCTTGCCGTTTGCTGCCTTGACGAAATGAAAAAGGGCAGGGATATATCCGTTCCTTATGATGCGCCGCAGTTTCTTGATGTCCTTGCGGCTGAAAACGGAAGAAAAGTTTTCAGATACCTTTCTTCGCCTGCGGATTCCTCTGATTCGGCGGCGAGAAGGCTCGCATCAAGGCAGGTTTTCGTCAGAGATGCGCTGTTCCTTGCGTTTCGTCTGCTTTCGATAATCAAAGAAAGAGAATGCTTTATTGATGAACTTGCGGCGGAAGTGCCCGATATATCGGTGTTCAGAAAGAAAGTTGCAATCGGATTTTCACCCGTTGACCTTGCAAAGGCAGTAGGTTCCGATGAAAGAATAAAAGGCAATTGCTTTGAAGGAGTCAGATTATCCAAAAACGGCGGAAAGCTTTTCATTGTGCCGGAAAGAAGCGGAGAATTTGTCAGCATTACGGCAGAGGCGGATTCAATGGAGGCTGCTCGTGAATTATGCGTTGATATGGAAGAAATCATCGGAAGAAAATCGGAAAATAATGGTGAATAATATGTGAATTTTATGTATTGACTTGACATATCAATTAATAAAATATATTATATTAAAATGGGATAGGAGCAAAAGCGGGTCACAGAAAACGTATTTCGGCCCGCGGTTACATAGATTTTAATTTTATTTAGGAGTATATATGCAGAAAAAAACAAATGCTGAGAAAGAAAAATCTCAGAATATGAAGCAGAAATCTTCGCAGAAAAGCAAGAAGAATGCTTCCGGCGAAAACAAGCCGTTAAAGAAAGAAAATGTGAATATTCAGAAAGAAAAGCAGATCCCGGAAAAAACAAAGAAGAAAAGTTCAAAGCCCAGAAACGGCTCTGCAAAGAAATACGGAAAGAAGCATAACGAAACTCCGATACGCATTGCGTTTCTCGGAGGCATCAATGAAGTCGGCAAGAATATGACCCTTTATGAATATAACGGCGATATGTTCATTGTTGACTGCGGACTTGCTTTCCCGGACAGCGAGCTTCCCGGCGTTGATCTTGTTATTCCTGATTTTTCTTTTGTTGAAAAAAACAAGGATAAAATCAAGGGCATCATCATCACTCACGGCCATGAGGATCACATAGGAGGACTTGCCTATCTTCTCAAAACGGTCAATATGCCCGTTTACGGCACGAAGCTCACTATCGGCCTTATTCAGGGCAAGCTTAAGGAGCATAACCTGCTTTCAAGCGCAAAGCTTCACGAGGTCAAGCCGGGAGATACCGTTTCCCTCGGCAGCTTCAAGGTTGAGATGATCCATGTCAATCATTCCATTCCGGATGCCATTGCTCTCGCAATCAAGTGCGAGGGAGGCGTAATCGTTCAGACCGGCGACTTCAAGATAGACAGCACTCCCATTGACGGCGGAATGATCGACCTTGCAAGATTTTCGGAGCTCGGAGCAGACGGAGTTCTTGCTCTCCTTTCGGATTCGACCAACGCCGAAAGACCCGGTTACACCGAAAGCGAAAGAAAGGTCGGCGAATCCTTTGACATCCTGTTCCACAAGGCAGGCAGAAACAGGATCATCGTTGCAACCTTCGCTTCCAATATCCACAGAGTTCAGCAGATCATCAACGTTGCGGCATCAATGGGAAGAAAGGTTGCCATTATCGGCAGGAGCCTTGAAAATGTTGTTGCAATAAGCAATGAGCTCGGTTATCTCAATATTCCCGAAAATGTTCTTGTAAATGCGGATTTAATCAACAGATACCCCGCAGATCAGATGGTCATCATTACTACGGGCAGCCAGGGAGAGCCTATGTCGGCGCTCACGAGAATGGCTTTTTCAGACCACAGAAAGGTTGAGATCTGCCCTAACGATTATGTTATCATTTCGGCGAATCCTATCCCCGGAAATGAAAAAACAGTCGGAAATGTTGTTAATGAGCTTATGAAGCTCGGCGCAAATGTAATTTATGAAAAAATGTATGATGTTCATGTTTCGGGCCACGCCTGCCAGGAAGAGCTGAAGCTCATAATGGGCCTTGTTAAGCCTGAATATTTCATTCCCGTCCACGGCGAGCAGAAGCATCTGCGCAAGCACGCTCTTCTTGCGCAGGGAATGGGAATCCCGGCAGACAATATCTTTATTGCCGATAACGGCCAGGTTGCGGAGCTGACATCAAAATCGATCAAGGCGGGCTCGCCTGTTCCGGCAGGAAGAGTATTTGTTGACGGTTACGGTGTAGGCGATGTCGGAAGCGTTGTTCTTCGTGACAGAAAGCATCTCGGAGAAGACGGAATCATTGTTGTTACCGCTTCGCTTGATTATTCAACCGGTCAGCTCATTGCGGGACCCGAGGTCATCTCAAGAGGATTTATTTATGTAAAAGAGGCAGAAGAGCTTATTGAACAGGCGAGAAATGTTGCCGAAAAAGCTCTTGAAAACTGCTATTATTCAAATATCACGGATATAGGCGCAATCAAAGGAAAGCTTCGTGATGCCGTTTCTCATTTCGTTTATGAGCAAACAAAGAGAAGCCCGATGATTCTGCCGATAATTATGGAGGTTTAAATGAAGCTGAAAGGATTTACTTATGACGGAGTTTCGATCAGCGTTGCCGCAGCGGCTGCGGCGGCGTTCATTGTTGCAACTGTTTTTGTGAATCCGGAGCTTGCCCTTGCCGAATGTATTGTTTTTATTGCCGTTGCGGGCGTTGTGCTTTACAGAATGCTTACAATGCGCGGAAAATATAAAAAATTCATTTTAAGGGTTTCAAGAGAGCTTGATTATACCGATGAAAAAGTGCTTTCCAATTTCCCGTTCCCCGTTGCGATATGTAACGAAGACGGTTACATAGAATGGGGAAGCGAGAGATTCATCAACGAAATTTCCGAGGGAAGCATCGATCCCGAAGAAAAAATAGAGGAGCTTACCGGCGGTATTTCTCCGGAAGATCTGCTTCACGGTTCAATGGTGACCGTTCAGATAAGCGACAGATTCTATACCGTCAGCGCCAATTCTTTCAGAAAAAGCGGCATAAAGTATTACAGCATTTATTATTTTGAAAATTCGACCCTCAAAAAGAGAGAAATCGAATATTATCTTTCACGCCCTTATGCGATTCTTGCGGAGCTTGATAATATTGACGATTCAAGGCTTGATTACCGTGACAGCGAAAAGACCGAAATCAGAAGCCGCCTTGAGGCTATGCTTGATGAATGGGCGGAATCTTATAACAGCCTGCTTAAACGAATCAGCGATGACAGGTATCTTATCGTTACCGAGCAAAAAAATTTCAGCCGTATGAAAGAGGATAAATTCCTGATACTCGAAAAGATAAGAAATTTTGAATATAAGGGCAATAAACCGTATATAACCCTTTCAGTCGGAGTGGGAAGCGGCTCAAGCATTGCCGAATGCGAAAAGAATTCACGCAAGGCGATCGAAATGGCAATCGGCAGAGGCGGCGACCAGGTTGCAATAAAAGAAAAAGACAGTTATGAATTCATAGGCGGCGTTTCAAAAAGCGCCGAAAAGCGGAACAAGGTCAAGGCGAGAGTGGTCGGCTCGGCTCTTTCGGAGCTTATCAGAAACGCTTCCGAGGTTATCGTTATGGGCCATTCCTATTCCGATTTTGATGCTCTCGGCTCGGCTCTCGGAATTGCCTATGCTGCAAGGTCTCTCGGCGCAAAGGCGTATGTTGCGGCAGACAGAAAAAGCACTCTTGCTTTGCCGCTTGTTGAAAGAATTGATGCCGAAATTCCCGATATTATAATTGACGGTGAACAGGCATCGGAGCTTGCGGGGAAAAAGAGCCTTGTGATTTTAACCGATACTCATATCGAATCATTTGCCGAGTTCCCTGAAATATATGAATCGGCATCAACGAAAGTCATTATTGACCACCACAGAAGAGCGGTTGCGCAGATTGAAAATGTGATTATTTTTCATCACGATCCCGGCGCTTCATCTGCGAGCGAAATGGTAACGGAGCTTATTCAGTATATGGGTCAGGATATAGTCATACCGAAGCTCATTGCAGAGGCTCTTATGTCAGGCATTATGCTTGACACAAAAAATTTCATCATCCGCTCCGGTGTAAGGACCTTTGAAGCGGCGGCTCTCCTTAAGGATTGCGGCGCAGATACGGTCAGCGTCAAGAAGCTGTTTGCGAATTCTCTTGAAGTTAACAAGCTTCGCAATGAAGTTATTTCTTCGGCAGAAAAATACAAGGACTGCGCAATATCGGCTGCTGATTTCAAATCGGATGATATAAGGATCATCAGTGCGCAGGCGGCGGATGAAATGCTCAACATCAATGATATAAAGGCCTCGTTTGTTCTCTATGAGAGCGGCGGCGCCGTTAATATTTCCGCAAGAAGTCTTGGCGAAATCAATGTTCAGCTTATTATGGAAGCTCTCGGCGGCGGCGGCCATCAGACTATGGCGGCATGTAGCCTCAAGGGCGGAAATATGGCGGATGCACGCACAAGGCTTTGCTCGGCAATAGATGATTTTTATGCAGAATAAGGAGATAGAATTATGAAAGTTGTACTCACACAGGATGTTAAAGGACTCGGCAAGAAGGGTGAACTTGTTACAGCCGCAGAAGGCTATGCAAGAAATTTCCTTTTCCCCCGCAAGCTCGCAATGGAAGCAAATGCCCAGGCAATGAGTGAGCTGAAAAACAGAGAAGCATCCGAAAAATTCAAACACGATACAGAAGTTGCAAACGCAAAGGCTGCCGCTGCAAAGCTTGAGGGCAAAACGGTCAGACTTTCGGCAAAAGCAGGCGCAAACGGAAAGCTCTTCGGCTCCGTTACCGCAAAGGATGTTGCAGATGCAATTTCAAACGAATTCAAAATCGAGCTGGACAAGCGCAAGGTCACCGTTGAGGATATTAAAGTCTTCGGAACTTATCCCGTTGAGGTCAAGCTCTATAACGGAATTTCCGCTTCAATGTATGTAACGGTCAACGAATAATCAAGATTTCAAAAATAATGGGGAATCAAAATGGCTGAAAACAGTTTTTTCTCTCTTGAAAATATAAGTATGCCGTTCAGCCTTGAGGCAGAGCAGGCGGTGCTCGGAAGCATCCTTGTTGATCCTTCGTGCCTTTCTCAGGCGGCAGTATACATAAATCCCGAATCTTTTTATCTTCCGCAGCATCAGGCGATTTTTGCCGCAATGCTGATGATAGACTCAACCGGATCAAAGATAGACCCTCTTGTTGTGCTTGAACAGCTTGTTCAGCAGGGCGTTTACGACAATGCCTCGGGTAGAACATATCTTTTTGAGCTTGCCCAGATGGTGCCGTCAACAGCCAATGTTGAGATGTATGCAAAGATAGTAAGAGAAAAATTCTTCGTCAGAACTCTTATTACTGTTTCGGGAGAAACTATTGAAAGTGCTGTTTCGCAGGAAGAAACGGCAGATGTTCTGCTGGATAATGCAGAGCAGAAAATATATAATATCCGTCAGGGCAAAACAACGAATGCTCCCTCAAAGCTTAAGGATATTATTGTAAACAATGTTTATGATACGCTTCAGAAAATCACGGGCGAAGACAAAGAACTTTATAAAGGCTTCACAACGGGATTTTCCGATCTCGATAAAGTGCTGACCGGTCTCAACCGTTCTGACCTTATAATAGTCGGTGCCCGCCCTGCAATGGGCAAAACGAGTTTTGCGCTCAACCTTGCAAGAAATGTTTCGGCAGTCGGCAAACGCAAGGTGCTGTTTTTCTCTCTTGAAATGACAAAGGAACAGCTTGCAATGCGAGTTCTCGGAACGGAAGCAAGGGTTTCAAGCATGAAGATGAGAAGCGGTCAGATTTCAAACGATGAATGGGTAAGGCTCGGCACGGCAACGAGTGCGCTCAATGATTGCGAGCTCTATTTTGACGATACTTCAAGCATTACCGTGCCCGAAATGAAGGCGAAAATCAGAAGACTCGGCGGCGTTGAGTGCGTTATCATCGACTATCTCGGATTGATCAAGGGCGCAACAAGAGCCGAAAACCGTGTTAACGAGGTTTCTGAAATTACGAGAAATCTTAAAATGATGGCGAAGGACCTCAATATTCCCGTCATCTGCTGCGCTCAGCTTTCCAGAGGCACGGAGGCAAGAGGAAAATCGCATAAGCCCCAGCTTGCCGACCTTCGTGAATCAGGCTCAATCGAGCAGGATGCCGATATAGTTATGATGCTTTATCGTCCGGACTATTATAAAGGCGAAAAAGAAGATGACGCTCCTCCCGAAGAAGAGGAAGAGGTAAATACCGTTCAGGTGCTTGTTGTCAAAAACAGACACGGCGAAACGGGAACGGTTAAATTCGCATGGGATGGCGAGCATACGCTCTTTATCCCGCTTGAGAGGATTCACGATGATTGATAAGGTCGCCGATACGATTCTCAAATATGATATGATTCAGCCGGGAAGCAGAGTTGTTGCCGCCGTTTCGGGCGGAAGCGATTCAATGGCAATGCTTTTCTGCCTCAATGCTCTTAAGGAAAATTTTGATTTTTCTCTTGAAGCTGCCCATGTCAATCATTGCCTTCGGGGAGCAGATTCCGATTCCGATGAAAAATATGTTGAAAAAATATGCAGAGAATGGGATATTCCGTTTCATTTGCTTCGGGCGGATGTTGCTTCTCTCGCAAAGCAGAACGGCACGGGAACGGAAGAGGAAGGCAGAAGAATCAGATATGAATTCTTTTCATCCCTCGGCGATGATGTTACCGTTGCAACGGCTCATAATCTCAACGACAGAGAAGAAACCTTCCTTTTTAATTTTGCCAGAGGATGCGCTTTAAGAGGACTTTGTTCGATTCCGGCCAAAAGAGGCAATATAATCCGCCCGGTCATCGAATGCACAAAGGCCGAAATCAATGCTTTCTGTGAAAAAAAAGGAATAAAATATGTTATCGATAAAACGAATGAAGACACTCTTTATTCGAGAAACAGAATAAGACACAATGTTATTACGGAATTGAAAAAAATCAATCCCGGGTTTGATGACTGCGCATCAAGATGTATTGAAGCAATAGGCGAGGATGAAAAATTTCTCTCGCTTCTTGCGGAAGGTCTTCTTGAAAAAGCGGCGGATGAAAACGGAATATCGGCACGGATTATCGCATCTGCGCCGGAGCCGCTGAAAAGGCGTGCGCTTATAAAGCTTGCAGAGGCGCAGGCGGGCGTAACTCCCGAATACGGTGCAGTTGAGCGAATGAATTCAATTCTCGGCGGCGGGGCCTGCGAAATCAACGGCGGTGTCAGAGTGAGGGTTAGAAGAGGATATATCGAATTCCCGGAAGAAAGCGAAGAAATACCCGTTCCCGCCGAATTCATAAACGGCAGAGCTGAATGCGGAAATCTGGTTTTTACCTGCGAAATAATTAACAGCTCCGAAAAACAAAGTTCAGAAAAAGTTAACAGGAATATATTGGAATATTTCCTTGATTATGATAAAATAATCGGCAGACCTTTCGTAAGATGCAGACAGGAGGGCGACAAAATAAAGCTTTTCCCGTCCCAATGCACGAAATCTCTGAAAAAGCTTTTCAACGAAAAAGCGGTCGCTCCCGAAATCAGAGCGTCGCTGCCGATGCTTGCGGACGAGAACGGAATAATTCTTATTCCGGGAATCGGATTTGATTCAAGAGTTAAGGTATCGGCAAAAACCGAAAAAATTATGAAGATAAAAATATCGGGCGAAAGGAATTGAAAAATGATCAACGATATTGAAAAAATCCTTTACAGCGAAGAGGAGCTTCGTGAAATAGCGCAGAAGCTCGGCGCAAGAATCAGCGAGGATTATAAGGATAAAAATCTGCTCCTTGTCAGCATTCTCAAGGGCTCCGTTGTTTTTATGGCAGACCTTATGAGAGCGATAACCGTTCCATGCAAAATTGATTTTATGTGCGTTTCGTCATACGGCAGCGGCTCTGAATCGAGCGGCGTGGTAAAAATCGTTAAGGACCTTGATATTAACCTCAAAGGCTATGATGTGCTTATTGTTGAGGATATTCTCGATTCGGGCAGAACTCTCAATTATGTTAAATCGATTCTTCTCGGCAGAAATCCGAGCAGCATAAAAATCTGCACTCTTCTTGATAAGCCGGAGCGCAGAGTTGTTGACCTTAAGGCCGATTATTTCGGAATGAATGTTCCTGATGAATTTGTTGTCGGCTACGGTCTTGATTTTGATGAAAAATACAGAAATCTTCCGTTTATCGGAATTCTCAAAAGAGAAGTATATTCGGAATAAAATCCGGCGGACGGACAAAAATATTTAAGGAGTGATTTTTCCAATTGAACACAAATAATGATAATAATAAAAAGCAGAGAAAGCTGCTTTCGCTTCTTCCTTACCTGATCATAACGGTTGCGCTTATCAGCGGACTTTATTATTATGTCAATGCGCAGCACGTTGAAAAGCTGGAATACTATGAAGTTGTTTCAATGTTTGAAAAGGGAGAAATAGCCGAATATAAGCTCAATTTAAGCAGCGGTGCGCTTGAATATGTTAAAAAGGGCGAGAAGCAGGCCAAGGCATATACCGTTCCGAGCGTTGCTCTTTTTGTTGACGATGTTCACGAAAAGGTCATGACTTATAACGCCGCTCACCCAGACGAAATGATCAAGGCCTGCTATGTGACCGGCTCAACCGGCCAATGGATAACGAATATTTTGCCGACTCTCGTTCTTCTTCTTGCAATGGCGGGAATAACCTTCTTTATGTTCAGAAGAATGAATCAGACCATCGGAAACGAAAACAACCGCACGCTCTCTTTCGGAAAGGCCAGAGTCAAGCAGGTCAAGGACGAAAAGAGAAAAACGACATTCGAAGATGTTGCAGGTGCAGATGAAGAAAAAGAGGAGCTTGCCGAAATCGTTGAATTCCTCAAAAATCCCAAGAAATTTGATGAGCTCGGCGCAAGAATTCCCAAGGGCGTTTTGCTTGTAGGCCCTCCGGGAACCGGTAAAACTCTTCTTGCAAGAGCAGTTGCCGGCGAAGCAGATGTTCCGTTCCTTTCGATTTCCGGCTCTGATTTCGTTGAAATGTATGTCGGTGTCGGCGCATCGAGAGTCCGTGATCTTTTTGACCAGGCAAAGAAAAGCTCGCCTGCCATCATTTTCATTGATGAAATTGATGCTGTCGGCAGACACAGAGGCGCAGGTATGGGCGGCGGCCACGATGAAAGAGAGCAGACACTTAATCAGCTCCTTGTTGAAATGGACGGCTTCGGCGCAAACGAAGGAGTTATCGTTATTGCCGCAACTAACCGCCCCGATATTCTTGACCCGGCTCTCTTAAGACCCGGACGCTTTGACCGCCAGGTAACCGTTAATTATCCCGACACAAAGGGCAGGGTTGAAATACTCAAGGTTCACGCAAGAAAGAAGCCTCTCGCCCCCGATGTTGATCTTGAAAGCATTGCTCATGCAACAGTCGGATTCACCGGCGCAGACCTTGAAAATCTTCTCAACGAAGCGGCTCTGCTTGCAGCAAGAAGCGGCAAGAAGGCTATCACAATGGAAGAAATCGACGAAGCAGCACTTAAGGTCGAAATGGGCTCCGAAAAGAAATCTCATAAGATGAACGAAAAAGCAAAGAAGCTCACCGCTTATCATGAAGCAGGTCACGCAGTTTCAAGCTTTTATCTTGAGCATAAAGATCCCGTTCACCAGGTTTCCATCATTCCCAGAGGCATGGCGGGCGGATATACGCTTTACAGACCCGAAGAGGACAAGAACTATACCTCAAAGAATCAGATGCTTGATTCGCTTGTCAGCGCCCTCGGCGGCCGTGTTGCGGAAGCTCTTGTGCTCGGAGATATTTCAACGGGCGCTTCAAACGACCTTGAAAGAGTAACCGAAACAGCCAGAAATATGGTCACGAAATACGGTATGAGCGAAAATCTCGGTCCCATCGTTTTCGGCGATCAGAGCAATGAAGTTTTCCTCGGCAAGGATTTCAATCATGTTCGCAATTATTCCGAAAATGTTGCAGCGAGAATTGATGAGGAAATTGAAGAAATCATCAAAAAAGCCTATGCAAAAACGAAAAAAATACTCAGCGAAAATATGGATAAGCTCCATACCGTTGCAAATGCTCTTCTCGAAAGAGAAAAAATCAGCGGCGAAGAATTCCTCAAACTTATGAACGGCGAAGCTCTTGAAGAGACCATAAAGGATGAACCCGTTCAGACCGTTACCGAAACGGTCAGCGAATCGTATTCGGAAGAATAAATAATAACCTCCGGTTGTGCGTCATTTCATAAACCATTTTAAGGTGCAAATTGGTTTATGAGGTGATACTCCTGTGCCGGAGGTTTTGTTTTTATAGTGCAATCTGTGTGATACTATCAGCTTTTTATTTTGAAGATGAAATTTATTATTGTTTTCCACCAGCTCAGCTCTTCTTCTGCCGCTGCTTCAACATCGACCTTCATTCCGCCGGTAACGGTTTCGATCTCTTCATCGGTAAGCTGTTTTGCCATCTTTTTGTTTTCGTTATTCTTGTTGTTCATAACACCATCTCCTTTACATCTGTTTATACGATGATTTACAGAAAATGGCTAATGATTCTGAAAAATTATCCGGAAATTAATTCCTGTCTGCCAATTGGGTATAAAAAATGAACAATGAACAATAAAGATAAACAGAGCGTTAACAATTGTTCCCTTGCAGAGAAAAAGCACTGTTTGACCAATACTATTCATTATTCATTAATTAATGCCCCTGATTGCGCAAGCAAAGGCATTATGGTGCCGGTGACCGGACTTGAACCGGTACGCTGTTGCCAGCGAGGGATTTTAAGTCCCTTGCGTCTGCCGATTTCGCCACACCGGCATAAGAATGAATAAAAGCAAACCCTTCTATTCATCTTCCCGGCTATTATAATTTATAAAGACGGGTTTGTCAACAATGTTTAAATATATTTTACAAATAATTTAAAGAATGCGGCGCCGCTCAAACGAGAAGGCCGCATTCTTTTTATAAAATCAAATTATAATTTTGCAAGAGTTTCCATTACATAGTTGCCGAATTCTTCGCAGGTTGCGCCGTCTTCTCTGCCTGTAATGGTGAGCTTCTTTTCTTCAAGCATGCAGATGTCGAGAGCTTTTTCGAGCTTATCAGCTTCTGCCTGTCTGCCGATATGCGAAAGAAGCATAACAGCAGCACGGAGCATTGAGCAGGGATCTGCATATTTACCTCTGCCTTCTTTTATCATCCTCGGAGCCGAGCCGTGGATCGCTTCAAACATTGCATATTTTTTGCCTATGTTTGCGCTGCCTGCCGTGCCGACGCCGCCTTGGAATTCGGCAGCTTCGTCGGTAATGATATCGCCGTAAAGATTGGGAAGAATGAACACCTTGAAATCTCTTCTGCGCTTCTCGTCAATGAGTTTTGCGGTTGTGATGTCGATATACCACTCGTCAGTTGTGATTTCGGGATAATCCTTGCCGATGTTCTTGCAGAGGTTGAGGAATTTGCCGTCTGTTGTCTTGATGACATTTGCTTTCTGAATGATTGAAACTCTGTCCTTATGATTATTCTTTGCATATTCATAAGCGAGCTTTGCGATTCTTTCGGAGCCTTCTGTTGTGGTAACAACAAAGTCCATTGCAAGGTCATCGGTAACATGAACGCCCTTTGAGCCGACTGCATAAGCACCTTCGGTGTTTTCACGGAAGAATGTCCAGTCAATGCCCTGGTCGGGGATCTTAACGGGGCGTACATTCGCAAAAAGATCAAGAGCCTTTCTCATTGCAACATTTGCGCTTTCGATGTTGGGCCAGGGATCGCCGGCCTGCGGAGTTGTTGTGGGTCCCTTAAGGATAACGGGGCATTTTTTCAGCTCTTCGAGAACATCATCGGGGATAGCCTTGTTGACTGCAACACGGTTTTCGATTGTGAGGCCGTCAATGTTTTTGAATTCGATTTTTCCCTCGTCAACATCTTTTTTGAGAAGAAACTTAAGAACTCTTGCAGCTTCGCTTGTGATGATGGGGCCGATGCCGTCGCCGCCGCAAACGCCGATGGTGAGCTTATCAAGCTTTGAATAGTCGATAAAATCGCCCTGCTTCTTTATCATTTCGCTTCTTGCGTCCTGCTCTCTGATAAGGGCCTCAAATTTTTCAAGAGCATTTTTAAGCTGTACTTCTGTCATAATATCGTCTCCTTATTTTGCGCAGTTTCTCGTGTAGTTGAGAAGACCGCCTTCAAGAATCATTGAAATCTGTCTTTCGGAATAATCATAATCAAGTGCATATTCCTGACCCTTGGTTATGTTCTTGAGAACAACCTTTTTGCCGCCCTTTACGGCATCACGGATGCCTTCAAGAGCAAGAATATCATCGGTATCTATCTTGTCATAATCATCTGTATCTGCAAATGTGAACGGCATAATTCCTGCGTTGATGAGGTTTGCGCAGTGAATCCTTGCAAACGATTTTGCAATAACCGCTTTGATGCCGAGATAAAGGGGAACGAGAGCGGCGTGTTCTCTTGATGAGCCCTGGCCGTAGTTTGCTCCGCCGATGATGAATCCCTTGCCTGCCGCCTTGCAGCGCTCCGCAAACTTTTCATCGCACTGTCTGAAGCAGAAGTTTGAAAGGAACGGAATGTTTGAACGGTAGGGGAGAATCTTTGCGCCTGCTGGCATGATATGGTCTGTTGTGATGTTGTCGCCGACCTTGAGGATTGCGGGAGCTTCAATGCTTTCGGGAAGCTCTGTGCTTGATGGGAACGGCTTGATGTTGGGGCCGTATTTGATTTCAACTGCGTCGGCTTCTTCAACCGAAGCAGGCTTTTCAATCATATTGTCGTTGATGATGAAGCGATCGGGCATGGTGATTTCGGGCATTTCTCCGAGAGTTCTCGGATCGGTGAGAACGCCCGTGAGAGCTGATGCGGCTGCGACCTCGGGAGAAACGAGATAGATTCCGGCATCTGCCGTGCCGGAACGGCCCTCAAAGTTTCTGTTGAATGTGCGAAGCGAAACGCCTTTTGACTGCGGAGACTGTCCCATGCCGATGCAGGGACCGCACGAGCATTCAAGAAGCCTTGCGCCTGCGGAAAGAATATCCGAAAGAGCGCCGTTGAGGGAAAGCATATTGAGAACCTGCATTGAGCCGGGAGAAATCGTGAGGCTGACATTCGGAGCAACCTTTTTGCCCTTAAGAATCGAAGCAACCTTAAGAAGGTCAAGAAGAGAAGAGTTGGTGCAGGATCCGATGCAGACCTGGCTGATTTCTATATTGCCGATTTCTTCAACTGTTTTTACGTTGTCGGGCATGTGAGGCATTGCCGCCATGGGAACAAGCTTGCAAAGGTCGATATCAATGATTTCGTCATAAACGGCATCATCGTCGCTCTTAAGCTCGCTCCAGTCTTCTTCTCTGCCCTGCGCCTTGAGGAAGGCCTTTGTTATTTCATCGGAGGGGAAGACGGAGGTCGTTGCTCCGAGCTCCGCACCCATATTGGTTATTGTTGCTCTTTCGGGAACGGAAAGAGTTTTAACTCCCTCGCCGCCGTATTCGATGATTTTGCCTACGCCGCCTTTAACGCTCATGATTTGGAGCACCTTCAGAATGATGTCCTTTGCGCCGACCCACGGAGAAAGCTTTCCCGAAAGGCGAACAAGAGTCATTTTGGGCATTGTTGTGTAATATGTGCCGCCGCCCATTGCAACGGCAACGTCAAGTCCGCCTGCACCGATTGCAAGCATACCGATTCCGCCGCCGGTGGGAGTATGGCTGTCTGAACCGATAAGAGTTTTGCCGGGCTTGCCGAAGCGCTCAAGATGGAGCTGATGGCAGATTCCGTTGCCGGGCTTCGAGAAGAGAAGACCTCTCTTCTTTGCAACGCTCTGAATAAATCTGTGGTCATCGGCGTTTTCAAAGCCGGTCTGAAGAGTGTTGTGGTCTATGTAAGCAACAGAAAGCTCCGTGCGCACTCTTTCAACGCCCATTGCTTCAAATTCAAGATATGCCATTGTTCCGGTTGCGTCTTGGGTAAGAGTCTGGTCAATTTTAAGTCCGATTTCCGTTCCGGGAATCATTTCGCCGCTTACGAGGTGATTTTTAATAAGTTTTTGTCCGATAGTAAGTCCCATTGTGTCCTCCGATTATTTTATTTCAATATCAGAATAAATAGCATAGTGGTCTGAATAGAATTCGCCACCGATTTTCTTATTGATAACTCGGAATACCTTCGGCTCAACCGTTGCCTTGTCAACGAAAACAAAGTCGATGATGATATGAGTCTTTTCGGGCTCAAAGCCATGGAAGGTGAATGAATCATCCGAATCGGGAGCAAGAAGCCTTGCGTCGCCCATATTTGCGCTGACCATTGTCTGATAGCAGTCCGAGCCCTGTTCAACGTTGAAATCGCCCGTGCAGACAACGGGAACACCGCCGAATGAAGCGGCCTTTTCCTGGATCATCTTTGCGCCGTTGACCTGCGCAATTCTGCCCACATGGTCAAGATGGGTGTTGAAATGAACATAAGAAATTCCGGTTGACTTTTCGGTAAGTTTAACGAAAGTTGCAACTCTTGTGCAGGCTGAATCCCAACCCTTTGAGGGCTTTTCGGGAGTTTCCGAGATCCAGAAATTTCCGCTTTCGCTTGCGTCAAATTTATCTTTGAGATAGAAAACTGCCGTAAATTCGCCTTTCTCTTTTCCGTCATCTCTTCCGACGCCGACATAGTCATATTCGGGAAGATTTTCCTTGATGGCATTTATCCACTGAATGTGAGCTTCCTGAACGCCGAAAGAATCGGGCTTTGCTTCTTTGAGCATTCTGCAAAGAAGAGGAATTCTTTTTTCGATTTCGTGGCCCTCTCTGCCCCAGCATAGAACATTTGATGATAAGATTCTGAACATTTTTACTATCTCCTTAATTATATATTGTCATTTCCGCAATAACGGGATGATGATCTGACGGATAAATATTGTTATATTTCGTTAAATCGGTTTCGTAAAGCTCAACGCTCTTTACGAATGTGCTGTTAACGAAGATAAAATCAATCGGGGTGTTTTGAATATCGCTGTAACCGTGATAAGTTGCGCTTTCGCCGTTGATGACTTTTTTTGCCTCAAGTCTTGTGTCGGCAAAGCCGCATTCAACAACTCTTGAATACATTTCGGATTTCTCCGTTTCGTTCAGATCGCCGCTTAATATAACGGGGATGCCCGGACAGATTTTTGCGATCATCTTTGAAACGACCGCAACCGCTTCAAGCCTTGCAATTTTGCCTCTGTGGTCAAAATGAGTGTTGAAATGGGCATAAGTGAAGCCCGTTATTTTGTCTTTCAGCACAACGTATGAGCAAACTCTGTTGAACTGTCCGTCCCATCCTCTGCTCGGGATCAGCGGAGTTGTTGAAAGCCAGAATGTGCCGGAATCCAGCGCTTCATATTTTTCCGAATTATAGAAAACGGGGCTTGCTTCGCCGAAAAGAAGATTCCTCGGAGTGCCGACCCAGGTGTATTCCGGAAGCTGTTCCGTGAGAAGCTTTTTCCACTCGGGAGTGCATTCCTCTGCGCCGAATGAATCGGGGGCGAAGTTTCTGATCGTTTCAACGATGAGCGGCGCTCTGTTTTCGGGTGACATTTCGCCATCGCCGCCGAAATAGACATTATAGGCAAGAACAGTGATTTGCTGTTCTTTTGTGAATTCGGGAATATTTTCGGGGTTGACTTTTGCGACGGGTGTCGGAGTATATCCTATTGAATAAAAAGATGTGAGAAGTGAAAGGAAAAATGTTATTATTTTGTCAATCATTTTCAGCGCCTCACTTTACAAAATCCGTCAGAGCCGAAATATCGAGAATATCAATATTGGCGGCAGTTGAGATAACATCGAGAACTGATTTGCACATTTTGAGAACGCCGCCATTTTCATCGCTTTCCGTGTTGAGAACGATAATCGGATCGTGAACACTCAAACGAAGCAGGAACCAGCCGTTTCCGTTATCTTTATCGGCGTTGATGCGGATTCCTTCATAATTGTCTGAGCATGGACTCCATTCTGAATGTTTTTCGATTTCATCAGCAAAAAGCCTTATGATTTTTTCGCCCTCGGGTCTGAAATCATCGCAGAGGATCTTGAAACGAAGCTCTTTTTCTTCAACAGGCTCACGCAGAGAAGCGATGAGATCATCAAGGCATTTGCCCTGCTTTGAAAGAGCCGCAGCTTCAATGATGAGTTTTGTGATGAGATATGCACCGTCATCAAGAAAATAATTTTCAGCAAATGCGGCGTGGCCGGAGGTTTCCATTGCAAGAGGGCATTTTCCGCCTTCATTGCAAAGCTCAATCTGTTTGTTTATAACATTGCGGTAGCCTCTCTTGAATCTCAGATGGGTGCCGCCGTTTGCCTTGATGAATTCCGCAAGGCCGTCGGATGTAACGCTGTCCGTAACAATAACTCCGCCGGGGCATGAATCAAGAGCGACCTTTGAAGCAAGAGCAACGATTCTGTTTCTGTTGATTTCAAATCCGCCCTTGCCTACGCACGCCGCACGGTCAACATCGGTGTCGAATATAACTCCGAGGTCAGCGCCCGAATTCTTAACTGCCTTTGAAATGCAGTCCATTGCCTCTTTGTTTTCGGGGTTGGGAGCGTGATTCGGAAAGTTTCCGTCGGGGTCAAGATAAAGGCTCCCTTCGGTGTCAGCGCCGAGAACTTCAAGCACATCGTGAGCATAGAAGCCGCCCACGCCGTTTCCTGCGTCAACAACTATCTTCATACCCTTGAGAGGATGAAGTCTGTCTGCCTTGTCATCAACGCCGTCAATAATCATATTGCGCAGAATTTCGGAATATCTGCCCATAAAATTGCAGGAAACGCATTCGCCTTTTTCGCTTCCGAGCGGATTTTCCGTTTCAGATGCCGCCGAAAGAATATCCGCTATGTCGGAGCCGTCAAGTCCGCCGTCACGGGTGAAGAATTTAAGACCGTTTCTGTCCTTCGGATGATGGCTCGCAGTGATTTGAACTGCTCCGTCGCAGCCCATTTCAACGGTTGTCATAAACATTGCCGGGGTTGAGCAGAGAGCGCAGTCTGCAACGCTGATTCCGTGAGAAACAAGAACTTTTATAACGGCGTTCTTTATTCTTTCTGCAGAAAGTCTGCTGTCGTGGCCAACCGAAATATAAAGCTTATCCTTGTTTGTTCTTTTTTTGAGCCATGCGGCAAATGCGGCAGTTGAGCGCATAACCATTTCATCGCTCATATAGAGGGGATTGCTTTCGTCGCCGAGCGCATAGCCTCTTATATCGCTTCCGCTTTTGAATTTTGAATAGTCCATTATTCATCCTCCTTTGAGAAAAATTCATCGGAAACATCAAGCATGAAAGAATACATCGGCGAGAACGCCTTGAAATTCTTTCTGATTATATCAATTATCGTTTCGTCTTTCAGATCCGAAAGCTTATCCGAATAAATTATATAGCCGAAATCCTTGTGATTATAATATTTTTCAAGACCATCGGGGCAGTCCGGCATCGGTCTTTTGTATTCTTTTCCGAAAAGAGCCGCCCCCGTTTTTTCGCATTTTTTTGCGCAGCTGAGAAATTCATCTTTCTTTTCCCGAAGATGATTACGGAAGACCTTGTAAAGCCCCGAATCGTCTCCGAAGAAGCCGACACCCATCGAATAATTTGACGGGGTGACTTCAAACCAGAAGCAGGGATAATTATGCCATTTGTGCTTATCACGCATAAACATTATCCACATATTTTCTCTGTAAAGCGATTTATCGTGAGTGTATCTTGTGTCACGGCGTATTCTTGAAACCATCTTCCAGGGGACGGTATTCATAAGAGGGTCAATCGAAAGAAGTTCTTCGCCGATTATTCCGGCAATTTCTCTCATCGGGAGGGTGATTCCCTCTTTGATTTTCTCTTTGTGCTCCTCATAGAAAGGCTTTGAATCCCTGAATCTGTTTTCCGCAAGCAGAAAAAGAATTTCGGGCTTTATTCCTCTGAATTCGCTCAAAGCAGTCCCTCCTTGTTAAGCTTATCTGCGGCAAGCATAACCGCAACCTTTGCCGAGGAGAAGTTTATGCCTCCCTGCATCCATACCGCATAGGGCTCACGGAGCGGAGCATCTGCCGAAAGCTCGATTGATGAGCCCATAATGAATGCACCTGCCGCCATAATGACCTTGCTGTCATATCCCGGCATATCCCACGGCTCAGGCACAACAAACGAATCGACCGGAGCGCCGGACTGAATCCCACGGCAGAAATTCACGAGCTTTTCGGGAGTTTCAAGGCAGAGAGCCTGAATTATATCGTGGCGGTTTTCGCTGCTTGCGGGAGAAACTTTAAAGCCGAGGTCTTCAAAGAGTGCGGCTGAAAATACGGCGGTTTTCAGAGCTTCCGAAACAACTGTCGGAGCGTTGAAAATGCCCATGAACATATTTCTGTTTTCTCCGAGAGTGCAGCCGACCTCCTTGCCGAGACCGGGAGTTGTTGCACGGTATGAGCAAAGCTCAACGAGGTCTTTTCTGCCCGCTATATATCCGCCTGTTCTGGCAATTGCGCCGCCCGCATTTTTGATGAGCGAGCCTGCGATTATATCTGCTCCGACCTCTGTCGGCTCCCGGGTTTCAACAAATTCACCGTAGCAGTTGTCAACCATAATGACTGCATCGCATTTTGACTTGACGAGCCTTGCGATTTCGCCTATTTCGTCAACCGAAAGCGACGGGCGAAGGCTGTAACCTCTTGAACGCTGAATATAAACCATTTTCGGGTTGATTTCAAGAGCTTTTTCAATTGCTTCAAGGTCCGGCTTTCCGTTTTTGCCGAGATCGACCTGCGCATATTTAACGCCGAAATCCTTAAGAGAACCCATTCCTTCACCGCTGATTCCGATAACTCCGTGAATCGTGTCATAGGGAGTGCCGGTTACGCAGAGCATTGTGTCATTCGGACGCAGAATACCGTAAAGAGCAATTGCGAGAGTGTGAGTGCCGCAGGTGAATGAATGGCGGACTATCGCATCCTCTGCGCCGAAGGCTTCGGCATAGATAGCATCGAGTTTTTCTCTTCCTCTGTCGCCGTAGCCGTAGCCGGTTGTTTCTCCGAAATCCGCTTCGCAGACATTGTTATGCTGAAATGCGGCAAGGATTTTCTGCTGATTATATTCTTTTATATTTTCAATTGCGGCAAACTGATCTTTTGTTTTTTCAAGAGCAGCCGCCGAAGCTTTTTTTATTTTGTCGCTGAAAGAAAAGAATTCTTTCACATTCAAAACCTTCTTATCTTTTGTAAATTCTGTTGAGATTCCTGAAGAAATCGCAGTCGGCATTCAGAAGCTGTTCCTTTGTCACACGGTAGCTCCAGTTGCCGTCGGCAACGCCGGGAGTGTTGATTCTCGTGTCGGAGCCGAACATCAGGAAATCCTGAATGGGAATGATCGCAAGATCGCTGACCGATGCGAAAACCGTTCTTAAAAGCAAGGGAGAAGCGTTTCCCCAGTCGCCGCCGCCGAAGCCGCAATATTCGAGCATTCTGTTTCTCACGGCATCGCTGCTTTCCCAGAGATAGCCGAAAAGAGTGTTGTTATCATGAGTGCCGGAATATGCGATTGAATTCTTTATATAGTTATGCGGCAGATGGATGCTGTCGCCGTCATCAAGAAAACCGAATTGGAATATTCTCATTCCGGGGAAGCCGCTTTCTCTGACAAGCTCACGGACTTCATCGGTTATGTCGCCGAGGTCTTCTGCAATGATGAGTTTATCATCGTGGCCCTTTTTGATTGCATTGACGAAATCAATTCCGGGTCCCTTTATCCATTTTCCGTTTTTGGCGGTTGTTTCGGTTGCTTCAACCGACCAATATGCCTCAATTGCACGAAAATGGTCAATGCGAACGCCATCAAACATTTCAAGAGTATGGTCAATTCTCTCTTTCCACCAGCCGAAGCCTGTTTCACGGAGCTTTTTCCAATTATAAAGAGGATTGCCCCAAAGCTGACCGTCTTCTGCAAAATAATCGGGCGGAACACCCGCAACAGACGAAGGATAGCCTTTTTCATCAACTTCAAAAAGCTCTCTGTTTTCCCAAACATCGCAGCTGTCATCGGCAACATAAATGGGTATGTCGCCTATGATGCTGACTCCCTTTGAATTTGCATATTTTTTGATTTCAGCCCATTGAGTGAAAAATTCATATTGAGCGAACTTCCAGGCATCAAAAGTTTCGGGATCCGTTATTTCGTTTATCGTCCATTCCTGCCACGGTTTGCCGCCGTTTTCACTTCTCAATGTCATGAAGCGGCAGAATGCTTCAAGCCTCGGATGATTTTCAATGAATGAATTGATTTCGCCTCTGTCGGCAACGTTTTCGGAGGCTTTTTTCAGAAGCGCAAACCTCTCTTTGCCGAGCCTTTTGAATTCGCAGGAATAAGGCGTTTCCTGCTTTGCGTTTTCAAGGTCCGCTTTTGAAAGAAGACCTTTCTTATAAAGCTTTTCGGGGTCAATGAAAAACGGATTGCCGCCGAAAGCCGAAAAAGATTTATAAGGTGAATTATATTCATCGGTCACGGTGAACGGCAGAACCTGCCACACATGGAAACCGTTGTCAACGATAAAATCTATGAATTCCTTTGCATTCTTTCCGAAATTGCCGATTGAATAATCGCCGTAAAGGGAAGAAATGTGCATCAGGATTCCGCTTTGCCTTTTCATAATCTGTACCTTTCATAATGTAATCAAGTAAGTATAACATAATAAAGAGTAAAAATAAAGTAATTTTTAAAAAAACTTGATATTTTTGAAAAACTATATTAAAATAAAAATGAAAACAGAACAATGCAAAAAAGTCAACGAATTTCAAGGCTTTGTCACGCTGCATTATTTGATCGAATCTGTAAAGCGTTAAAGCTTTACTCAAGTGAAATTATTGTAAAATCGGTGGTGGAAAATTGCGGAAATCCGCATATAAATCGTTGATAATAAAGGAAATTGCTGATTCTGATACCTGGTTATTAAATAATCGAAAAGTTTGTGCATTTGTAAAGCTTATATACTTTACTTAATGCGAGAACGGAAGTGAAACAATGAACGGAAAACCATCAAAAGAATTGCTGAAAGCCTATGAAATTTTATATCACGAAACGCCGCTCGGCTTCTATAACTGCGGCAGATTGTGCGACGGTCTCTGCTGCCGGGGCGACGAAAGCGGAATGTGGCTTTTCCCCGGAGAAGAAGAGCTGATGAAGGATAAAGAAGGATTTGAAATCTGCGAAACGCAGGGCAATTACGGCTATCCGATGGTTATCTGTTCCGGCGAATGCGACAGAAGGATCAGACCTCTTGCCTGCCGCATTTTTCCGCTTTTTCCTATGGTGACGGAAGAAAACGGAGAGCCTGAAATTCGCATAGTCATAGATCCGAGGGCTGGAATGTGTCCTCTTTCAAGCGGCAAAAGGCAGTTTGATACCGGATTCGTCAAAGCGCTTCGCAGGGCGGCTCAATGTATGGTGCGTGACCCGGAATTGTATGAATATCTGAAGAATGTAACGCAGGAGCTTGAAGAAATCGTCAGGCTGAAAAAAATGCTTGCAGGTTCGGATTTTTGATACCTTGCTGCTCAAAATTGTAAATTTTCTTTCATTAATATTGACTTTTATTTATATTGATGTAACATATTATATATAATGATTTGCGGAGGTAACGGATCATGAAAAAAATAGCTGCAATATTTCTTCTTTGCGCAGTTGCCGTTTCTTTTTCAGCCTGCCATTCCAAAAAAGATATGACGGAAGAGGAATACAGTAAATATGTTTCCGCAGAAGAATCCAAGAGAGCGGCTGAATCTCAGGAAGCCGAAGCAAAGGTTTCCGAGGGATTGGCGGAAGTTTCGGATGATGTGGGCAAAACAATAAAAGGCAAAAAGCTTGTTCTTTACAGAGACAATTCACATACCAAGCAATACAGAGTTATTATGATGGATAAAGACGGCAACGGCGATTATATGTTAAATTATTATTTTGCTCCGAACAGGGATGCTTATAATGCGCTTATCCAGTCCGGCAAGGAGGATAAGAATATATATAAAAAAGATGCCGCAAGCAGGATGGTTGTATTCAAGACAGAGGGCGTTGTAAAGGAGTCATTCAAGGAATATTATGACGGATATAAGTCCGTTGGTGGATGGCAGATAGTTGAATAATTTAACCCCACCGCAGCAGCGGTGGGATTTTTTAGAAAGTGAATGTATTATGGATAAGTATAAATATATAATCTGGGATTGGAACGGAACGCTGCTTGATGACATCAGCGCTTCGCTCCGGAGCGTCAACGATATGCTTGAAAAAAGGGGAATGGCGCCGATCGACAAGGTCAGATACCGTGACTGCGTCGGAGTGCCGATAAGAGTGTTTTATGATAAGGTTTTCGATATGAGCAGAGAAGACTATAATGTAATAATAAAAGAATATAATGAAGGCTATCTGAATCATCTGCCGGAATGCAGCCTTTCGGACGGCGCAGAAGAACTGCTTGAAAGGTTTGCGCAGGAAAGAAAAAAGCAGGTCATCGTTTCCTCATCGAACAATGACCAGCTTATGAAAAATGTTGAAAAATATGGCGTTATGCAATGGTTTGATTCAGTTCTCGGAGCCGCAGACTATATGGCGGATTCCAAAATCGACCGGGCTGTGAGCTATCTGAAAGCACATAATGCGGGTGAAAATGAGGTGCTTGTTATCGGAGACCTGGCACACGATGCAATGCTGGCAAAAGAGATAAACGCTGATTGCATTCTGCTTTCGACGGGCCACGAGAAGCCCGAAAGGCTTGCCTCATCCGGAGCGAGAATTGTTGATTCTCTTCGAGAAATTATATGAATCTTTTTATTCACACGAAAAATCACGCTCCGTAGGGTAAGCGTTTATGCTTGCCGTTTTCCCACAAAATCAATTGTAAAATTCGACCCGGCACGGATAAATCCGTGCCCTACGGAATGATGTTTTCCGTTGTTCACAGTAGAGCAAGCATTCATGCTTGCTGTGAAAGCGTTAACTGCCTGCTTGCCGGAAATGGGCTGCGATTTTCAAGTGAGCGGCAGCACGGCGTATCCTGCAATGCGGAATAAAAAACGGGATACATAGCAATCAAAGTATGTATTCACATAGAAAAAATCAATAAAATGCTTCGAATTTGTCTTATTTTTCTATTATGAAAATTAGACGGATTTTTTTTGTCCGGAAACAAAATTTGTTAACAAACAGTTCACAAACAAACAAAATAGCGCAAAAATGTATTGTGAAATTGCCGCAAATATGGTTGAAATACGGCAAAAACAGCGCTTGTTAATAAAATGTTCATAAAATATTTACTGTTTATTAATCGACCTGCACCGAAGGTGCAACAAAAGATATATAAATTAATAAATGTAATTATGGGGAAAAGTATATCTTCTCCGTTTGAAGCCTTGAAAAGCTTCAAGAAACAGTAAATTAAAGCTGCGCATGCGGCTTAAGTCTTTCTTGTTAACACTTATGGAGGTGCAAACTATGAAAAAGGCAAAAAGACTTCTTGCAATCATTCTTGCCGTAATCATGATTGCGAGCGCATCGTGCCTTCCCGTTTATGCCCGTAAAGGCGGCGCAGGAAGCTCGAGTGACTACAGAATTTACGGTAACAACAGTGTAGGTAAGTATTTCTTCACTGCAGAGCAGGGCGCAACTTATGTCCTTGACCTGCTTGATAACATGCTTGCCGAAGCAAATCTTATTCTTCCGCTTGATGATGATATAACGGTTGACGGGCAGAAAGGACTTCTTCCTCACGCCGTTACTCCTCTCGTTAATATCAGAAGCGGCAAAAATTACAAAGACTATGGCGAAGATGGTATTCTTTATCTCACCAGCATTGATAACTGCATCCTTGAACTTGAGCAGGCTCTTTCGCTTCTTGACTCAGCCGCAGCTGTTGATATTCTGAGCCCGCTGCTCGGCGACATCACAAAGCTTCTCGGCACCCATGAATATCTTTCAACCCAGAAGCGCAGAGGTACCGCTCCTCTTTATCAGAACGGTGTTGACGATATAGAGGTTCTCTTCAATGTTATCAACTGGCTTTATTCTCTCAAACCCTATCTTGTTGATTTCGTTAAAGGTGAGTTCTCGCTTGGTGCAATTCTTGAAGATCTCGTTCTCGACGATGATATTATGAAGATCGTCAGAGACCTTCCCGGTTTCCTTAAGGACACTATCTATTCCGCTCTTGTTGATGATTCGGTTGATACGATTCCCAGCGGAATGACGGTTGATGCCGCTCTCCAGAAGGTTGCCGACTGGGCTCTTATTACCGGCACGGGCGTTACTCCCGAAACCGGCGCAAACTCGATCCTCGGCGAAAATATGGAAGCTTTCCTTCCCGCTATTGCAAATCAGCCCGGTCAGGCTGCAATTGATGCAAGAGCAATTCAGGCAGACCGTGACGGCGACGGCGTTCCCGAAGCACACACAATGAGTTTCTATCAGCTCTTCAGCAATGCGATCCAGGCTCTTCTGAGCGGAATGCTCAAAGACCTTCTCACCGATGTTCTTTATGATGCTCTCGATGTTGATCCTTCGGTCAACGACGGTAAGGGCGATCCCGCACTTATGAGCGATGTTATGTTTAACACCATCGTCGGCGCTGTTGAAGGCCTCTGCGTTCAGAACGGCGCTCCTCCGGTTGAATATACCGATGACGCCATGACCTATCCCGTTCCCAAAATCAATTGCCTTCTCGATTGGTTCTTCATGCCGAACGGCGGTCTTGCAACTCTTATCAGATTTGACTATTACGGCGTTCATGTAACGGATAACTTTATGTCTCTTCTCAACGATATTGCGCGCCTTGCTCCCGGCCTTCTCGGCGGACTTCTTGAGATGGAGCTTCCCGAATCAATAGTTTATTCGTCTGATGAACTCAATGCAATTAAATATGTTAACAGCAGTTATCAGATCTGCGATAAGGATGATCCCGATGTTATAAGCGAAGCATTCCTTTCGTATGAGAAAGACGAAAACGGCAAGCAGTATCAGCTCTATGTTTCGGAATTCAAGGTTGAAAACGATGTAAGAGTTCCGAAATCATACGGATATGTAGGCTCCGGCTCTCCTGTTAACATAACGGATGCCTCCAGAGCAGACTACATCAACCCCACCTTCATCAGAAGTGATTTCGTTATCCCGACCTCAAAGGTATGGGCATCCCTTCTTAAGGTTCTTCTTAATGATTTCATTGAAGGCTGCTATTTCCCCGAATGGGCAGATTCAATTTCATCGGCAGGCGCTTATGCTCTTGCTTCAATGGCAGCAACGATTCTTCCCGAAGAAAACTTCATCGAAAGACTTGACAGATATCATTATGAGGTTGAGCTCGGCCAGACCTATCAGTTCAAGAATCCCGATAAGGCATACGATGCAATTCCTTATGAAATAGTTAAGGCAGACCCGACGGGAAAGACTCCCGATGTTGTTATCCCCAAGGCAGCTCTTGATATCGGCGCTGCAATCGGTGCTTTCTATCTTAACGGTGTGTTTGACTTCAAGGGCCAGAATCTTACGGTTCACGGCACAACTCTTGAGCAGTTCGCAGTTGAATTCCTTATGTGGGGCTTCTACACATATCTTCCCATGCTTGCCGGCCAGAGAGATGCAAACACAGGTCTTTATTCAGGCGGTCCGTTCTCAAACGAGGTCAATGCTGTTATCAATGCCTGCTATTCAGACCCGAAGAACAACATTCTTAAGGCAAATCCCAATTTCGACAGCATTTACGGCTGCGTTGATGCGATCCTCTTCGGAGTCATTCCCGCAGACTGGCTTCCCGCTCGATTTGCAAGCTTCTACGGCTTCCTTAACGGATGGCTTCTGAATGCAATAACGGATATTGATATTCAGCAGATCCTCTCTCTCCTTTCGGTCAACGACGAAGGCGAGCTCAACAATTCCGTTGCAAAGGTCGTTATTAACCTTGTTGCCCGTGTTCTCGGATTGGTATTCGCAGGAACTCCGATCCTCCAGACAGACGGTACATCCTCGCTCTTCTCAACAAATCCGACTTGTATTGACAGCTTTGATGAGCTTCTTTCAAAGAATTCGCTTGCAGCTCTTGTAAACAATCTTTTAGAAGCACTTCAAAACAAGGGCAGAACTCTTTGCGTAACGGTTTTCCCGCTTCTTCTTTCGGCTAAATTCGTTCCGCCTTATGATGAAGCACTTTTCGGCACAGATCTCACAAGCTATAAGATCGCTGACCTTCAGGCTTATATTGATGACCTTGATAAGGATGTTAACGGTGTTAAGCAGTCCGGCGCAATCCGCTTTGAAAAGAAGAAGACTGCCGAATCGGCAGCAGAAACTCTCGGCACAACAGTAACCGAAATTCCTTTTAATTCCGGCTTGTTTGAATACGAGGTTGTTTTCCCCGATCATTATGCTACAGAAAAGGAAGCAAACCTTGCCGCAAGATATTTTGACGGCGGTTACGCAACATCTTATGTTGTAAACGGTGAAACTCTTTATTATGTATACGCAAGAAGAGATTATCTTAAGAGCGCAACAAAATCTGCGGATCTCACAGATGATGCCGGCACATATCACACTTATTCTAATTTCAACCATGCCGAATTAACGGCTCCCAGAAGCGCTTCCGATCCCATCACTCATTATGATGATGAGTTCAGATTCTTTGAAGCGGAAGACTTCAGCAAAGCTCTTTATAACTACAACAACTATGAAGATGCTATTGAAGACGCTCGGGACTTCATTTCGGATTACGAAGGACTTGCAAAGAACGATCTTCCCGCAGCATACGCAGCATGGTCAAGATATTCGATTCAGTCAAGGCTTGCAGCCGCAAATCTTTATGATGTTGACGGCGACGGTGTTGCAGACGCAAACAAGCCTTCAGCTCCCTCGGCAATGTATCCCTTCACAACAACAGGGGGCGGCACATGGTCATTCTATGATGAGGTTAACCAGGGTGTTATCGGCAGACAGACAACCGTTAACAAGAACGAATTCACAACTGCCAACTATGAAGTTCTTGCAATGGCTGTTGCTTATGCAAACGATCCCGCAAATGTTGTTGTTCTTCCCGATAACCAGGCAGAAGAAATTGTCAGACTTGCTCTCGGCACTCTTAATTTTGATATTACTGCCAACACAGACGGAAGCTATACCGGTTCTCTTCAGTGGGGCGGCCTTTCCGGAGATCAGATTTCGCAGATCGGCAATTTCTGCGCAGCAAACGGCTATACGCTTGTTAACAATAACGGCGCATATACGATCACAAGAAAGCCCTTTGATTTCATCACCTCAAGCTGGACCTTCGGAATCTCGGGCGAAAATGTAAATCCCGTTGTTGAAACCAAGGATGAAACAGATGTTCAGAAGCTCAACAATGCAATTACTGAAGGCTATGATTCCTATGTTTCCGAAATCAGACAGTCAAGACTTTCTCTCTATAATCAACTCAACGAAGTCGGAAAGAGAGTTGAAGCGGCTGAAAACGGCAGAAACTCAACAGTTGATATTACTTCACTTGTTTGGGCAAAGAAATATACAGAATCCGCTTATATCAATTCCACATCGGGTCTTCGCAACCAAAAGATAGTCGGCGTTGTTAACGGCGTATTCACCTATTCAAAGATTTATACTTCAGCTTCATATCAGAAGTTCCAGGATGCTTATGATTTTGCAAATTCAGTTCTGAATACTGCAACAGGCGCTGCATCCGTAGGCGGACTTACTCAGTCGATCATTTCAAAGGCTTATATGGGTCTTATCAAGGCTTATCAGGCGCTTGCTCCGTTCAGCGGCGAAGCTAAATGGCAGCAGCTCGATAAGTATATTGCACTTGCTCAGAGCCTCACAGAAGGATATTCTGAAGATGATGAAAACGGCTACACAGTTGAAAGCTATAACGCTCTTATGAACGAGCTTTCAATTGCAAACGATATCCGTCTTAATTCCGGATATGACTGCGAGAGCCAGGATATCATTGATAACGAAGCTAATGACCTTATTCAGGCTATTAACTCGCTTGCTTACAAGGTTCAGGCGAACATTATTTCCTCAGAGGATTCGGAAATTGAGTTTGTTGTTATTACTCCCGGCGCCCGAATTGTAGGCCAGGTATATAACCTTGAAGAAGGCGTTGGTCTTACCAAGGAACTGGTTAAGCTTGTAGGTATGTATGAAGACTATGAAAGCGGTAAATCACTGAATGTTGTTCCCACAACAAAGGGCTTAGGCACAGGTGCTTCCTATCAGGCTTATGACGGTCAGACTCAGAAGTTCTACTATGTTGCCGTTCTCTTCGGCGATATCAATGGCGATACCCGTATCGACGGTACAGATAAGTCATCTGTAAACTACTATCTCATAACCGGTCAGAATACAAAAGATGCAATGGGCGATGCAAAATTTGAAGCAGCCGATGTTAACCACGACGGCAATGTTGATGAAAATGATGCAAAGCTTATTGAAGATCATTATAACTACCGCAGCGTTATCAGCCAGTCAGGACACAGCTCCGAAAGCTGATTGATAACAGGCAGAGCAAAAACCTAATCATTAAATGCGCCCATCGTCAATGACGATGGGCGTTATTTTATGTTTGAAGTTTTTTTATCCCGCAGGGCAAGCATTTATGTTTACCGTGAAAAATTGTAGGATAAGCATTTATGCTTACTGTGAAAAAATCGTAGGGTAAGCATTTATGCTTACCGTCTTCCGGCAAAACAATTGTGAAATTTGACACGGCACGGATAAATCCGTGCCCTACGGTTTCCGGCAAAACAATTGTGAATTTGGCACGGCGCGGATAAATCCGTGCCCTACGGTTTCCGGCAAAACAATTGTGAAATTTGACACGGCACGGATGAATCCATGCCCTACGGTTTCCGGCAAAAACGGTTGTAAAATTCGACACGGAATGTGCCCTGTGGCACAAAAATAAATTACCTGTTTCTGACATAAAAATGAAGGAAAAATGATGAATCCTGCAAAAGTTATTCACGCTGAAATATGAATATTCACGCAAAATATTCATAAAAATGCGATTAAAAACGCTTGTAAAGTGAAAAACTTTACTTGTATTATTCCGAATCAGCATAATAATTGAGAGTTATTCACTTTTTCCACGGAGTTATCCACACACGCAAGGTGAGTTACTTTACAAGAGAAAAAAGTAAAGTTTTTTAGCCTTACGCATATATTCATGCATATAAAAAGGCCGAAAATGAATAATCATTTTCAGCCTTGCAGGATTGCCTTCATATTATATTATATAATAGATTTTCCTTTTATAAAAACATTAAATATATGCCGTAAATCTTCTGACATAATGAGCATATCTGCGTTCTTTCCAACGGCTAAACTGCCGGTTATTTTGTCGGCCCCGATTGCTCTTGCCGGATTGATCGTTACAGAGCGGAGAGCTTGTTCAAGCGGTATTCCGAAGTCAATCAGATTTCGGAATTCCTCAAAAAGATTTGTTGCGCTTCCGGCGAGCGTTCCGTCTTCAAGCCTTACTGCACCTTTTTTGAAAACTTTCTGTCCTCCGAGAGTGTATTCACCGTCCGCAAGCCCCGAAGCCATTGTTGAGTCGCTTATAACAACGGTTCTGTTTTTGCCGAGGATTGCGAATGCGGAGCGAAGAGTTGCAGGATGGATATGGATTCCGTCACAGATAAGCTCTGCGTTTATATTATCCGAATCAAACACGGCGCCTACCAATCCCGGCTCTCTTGAGCAGAGACCGCTCATTGCGTTAAAAAGGTGAGTTGCGTGAGAAATGCCCCATCCGAATGATTCTTTTGCCTTTGCGTAATCGCAGCAGGTATGAGCGGCGGAAACAACGCATATATTTTTTATTTCTTTTATAAATTCTTCGCTGCCCTTTTCTTCCGGAGCAATGTCAACCAGCTTGACCGGGCAGACGGAATTCAGTTCCTTGAAAAGCTCAATGTCGGGAGCTTTGATGTGTTCCTGCGCCTGAGCGCCTTTTTTTGCGGGGGAAATGAACGGGCCCTCCATATTGATTCCGTGAATGTAAGCGCCCTCTTCTCTTCCCATTGCAGCAGCAGCAAACGAAAAGCTTTTTCGCAGGCCCTCCGTTGAAATCGTCATTGTAGTCGGACAAAATGAGGTCACTCCGCATTTCGGGAGAAAGCGGCTCATTTCAAGAACGGAATCGGGTTTGCCATCGGTTGCATCAGCCATATTGCAGCCGTGAATATGAATGTCAATAAATCCCGGGATGATTGCCTTGCCCGTGCAGTCTGTTCCGGGATTTTCCGTTTTGTCAAGGCTTGTTATAATCCCGTTTTCAATTGTAATGTCGGTAACGCTGGGGAAAAAGTCCTCGCCGTAAACAGTTGCATTTTTTAAAATCATAATAACATCTCCGAAAAAAGAAAAGCAGCGCCCTTAAAGACGCTGCGGTTGAATCGTTTAGATTCTGTCTTCAATGAAAGCTACAAGATCGCCGACGGTTTTGATCTTCTCAAGAGCTTCGTCGGGAAGTTCAATGTCGAATTCATCTTCAACTGACATTGCAAGGTCAACAAGATCGAGGCTGTCTGCGCCGAGATCACCGCTGATTGATGCGTTTTCCGTGATAATGTTTGCATCAACCTCAAGCTGCTCGCTTATAATCTTTTTAAGCTGTTCAAATACCATTTTCTAAGTCTCCTTAAATATTTTGTGTTTCCCCCCGGAAACATAATACGAATATATAATATTAATAAAATGCGCTTTTGTCAATAGTATTTTTAAAAAATGAATATCTTTATTTAATACGGGAATGATATATTCAACTCTCATGCAAAAGGAAATCAAGCTGTTTTTGCTTTACGGCAACTGTCTGCTTCGCTTCCCTCATTCGCAATGCACAAAGCATTACAGCCAAAATGGTGTTAACCGAAAGGCGGAAAATGATTTGGATATATTCATAAGTCTTCTGAAAGCGTTCGCTCTGGGCGGTGCGATTTGCCTTATAGGGCAGATACTGATCGATATGACGAAGCTTACTCCCGGAAGAATTCTTGTTATGTTTGTTGTTGCCGGAGTTGTGCTCACGGCGATCGGACTTTATGAGCCTCTTGAAAAATGGGCTGAAGCGGGGGCAACCGTTCCGCTCACGGGATTCGGCTATGCAATGGCAAAGGGAATCGAGAAAGCGATAGAGGAACAGGGCGCAATGGGAATTCTTACGGGTGCATTGACCGCATCGTCCGGCGGTGTGACTGCGGCGGTGCTGTGCGGATTGATTGCATCATTCGTAACGAAACCCAAAGAAAAAGAATAGATGCAAAAGAAAAATCCCCATCCGGAACGGATGGGGAGAGCTTTCATAAAATTTATGCCTTTGCTTCGCAGCAGGAGCATGAAACGAAGTTAGCTTCTTCGTCAGCGGCAGCTTTTTTCTTATCAAGGAATTTCTTAACTGCAAAATAAATGCCTGCAACTGCAGCGGCAACTGCGAGAACGATAGCAACTATTTTGATAACTTTCTTAATGCACTTCATAAATAAACCTCCGTTTAATTATTATAGCTCAATTATAAACTAAAGAAATTAAATTGTCAATAACTTAACAGCCGTGGAAGCAGAAAATTTGCCCACGGCCGTTTGTTTCGCTTAATTCAATTATTTAATGAGAAGAGCGAGAGCTGATTTCTTGCGGGCTGCGTTGTTCTTGTGGATAAGACCCTTTGCAGCAGCCTGATCAACTTTTTTGATAGCTTCCTTAACAAGAGCTTCCTTTTCGGGAGCATTTGCTTCAACAGCAGCATGAGCCTTTTTGATAGCAGTTTTAAGAGCTGAATTTCTTGACTTGTTTCTTGCTGCTCTGGTCTTGTTGACGATAACTCTCTTCTTTGCGGACTTGATGTTAGGCATTAACGACACCTCCTTCTTCAATACAGGTCAATATGATAGCACACTTTTTTCTCAATTGCAATAGATTTTTTGAAAATTGTGTTAAAGTTTTGCAATTAATAATACTAAATTTTTTCAGAAAAATCAAGAGGTATTAAAAAAATATGGAGATAAGAACCGATCTTGCGCTTGAAAAATGTGAAAATACGGATATAAATTCCGTCAGCGGAGTAACAAGCGAGAGTTTTTCCGCAGGAAATGTCAAGATAACAAGAATAGAAGTGACCGATAAAAACGGAGCAAAACTCATCGGAAAACCGATAGGAAAATATATAACCGCCGAAACGCAGCCTTTTGCAAAGCATGCGCAGTTTATCGGCGAAGAACTTGAAATGATCGCAAAGGAGATTTCGTCGCTTATCCCCGAAGAGGGCTCCGTTTTGGTTGCCGGCCTCGGAAATTCATCTATTACGCCTGATGCTCTCGGGCCTAAATGTGCCGATATGATTTTTGCAACGAGGCACATTAAGGGAGAAATCCTCAAAGAAACGGGATTGAATAATTTAAGATGCGTCTGTGCATTTTCGACCGGCGTTCTGGGAAATACCGGTGCGGAAGCGGGTGAAATAATCAAAGCGCTTGTGAATCAGCTTGATCCGTCTGCCGTGATAACGATAGATGCCCTTGCGGCAAGAAGCATTGAAAGGCTCGGCAACACGGTTCAGATGTGCAGCACGGGGATAACTCCCGGCTCGGGAGTCGGGAATTCACGCTCGGAAATAAATGAAAAAACGATCGGAGTGCCCGTTATCGCAATAGGGGTGCCGACGGTTGTTGACGCCGCAACTCTCGTTTCGGATTTCGCCGGGAATCCCTCTGCGGAATATCCGCATCCCGGAATGATGGTTACTCCGAGGGAGGTCGATCTGATGATTGAACACGCCGCAAAGCTGACTTCGCTTGCGATAAACCGTGCGCTTCAGCCCGAAATCAGCGCCGAAGACCTGATTATGCTCACTTCGTGATGAAAAATCGGACAAAAAGTCAGAAAAAATTTTATTTTTTTGGAAAAACTACTTGATTTATTTTGCAACTGCATTTATAATAACTGTGAACCTTTGGGAAGCAAAGGGAAGTAAAGGACAAAAATGGTAAGACGTGCGATGAAAGGAGGAGGAAATGATGGCGACATATTTTGCCGGAAAAGAACGCAGAAAGTTTGACCAGGTAAACAGAATGTCAATTCCTCCTGCTTTCAGAGACGGGCTCGGTCAAACGGTTTACATACTCAAATCCGTTCAGGAAGATCCCTGCCTTCTGATTTATTCCGAAGAGGAATGGGGCAGATTTATGGATATGGTCACGGATTCGTTTGATTCAGAGGAGCTTATTGATGCGGAACGCACCATTGCGGATTCTTCGGAGATGGCTTCGGTTGACAAATCAGGAAGAATCACTCTTAAGGATGATTATAAAGAATATGCGCAGCTTAATGAGGATGTGCTTGTTATAGGCGCAAACAACAGAATTGAGCTGTGGCTTGAAGAAAATTGGAATGAACGCTGCGGCAAGAAGGCAGACTTCAAGAAGATCAGCCTCACTCCCAGGAGGAACAGGGGATGAGCGTAACGGCTGAATTTCACCATATTCCCGTTCTTTTTGAAGAAACAATTGCTTCGCTGAACATCAGACCCGACGGAGTTTATGTTGACTGCACCTCCGGCGGAGGCGGCCATTCAATGGCAATTGCGAAGCTGCTTTCGAGCGGAAGGCTGATCGCCATAGACAGAGATCCCGAAGCGATCGCCAATCTTAAAAATAAATTCAGAGATATGCCTTGTGTAACGGTTGTTCACGGCAATTTCTTTGATATAAGGAAGATACTTAACGAGGCCGGCATAGATGCTGTGGATGGAATCCTTGCCGACCTCGGAGTAAGCTCCCATCAGCTTGATGAACCCGAAAGGGGATTTTCGTTTCATCACGATGCTCCTCTTGATATGAGAATGAGCCTTGAGGGAATGAGCGCTGCGGATGCGGTGAATAATCTTTCGCAGCAGGAGCTTATGAAAATCATCAGCGAATACGGCGAAGAAAAATTTGCTTCGTCAATCTCAAAAGCGATTGTCAAAGCAAGGCAGATAAAGCCTGTTGAAACAACTTTTGAACTTTCCGAAATAATAAAATCCGCCATGCCTGCCGCTGCAAAAAGAGACGGGCATCCGGCAAGAAAAACATTCCAGGCGATCAGAATATATGTCAACGGAGAGCTTGACGGGCTCGGAGATGCCGTTTCGGATATGTTCGGCTGCCTTAAACCCGGAGGAAGAGTGAGCATAATCACTTTCCATTCGCTTGAAGACAGAACGGTCAAGCAGGCGCTTGCGCCTTTTTCAAAGGGATGCACCTGCCCGAGAAGCTTCCCGGTCTGTGTATGCGGAAAAAAGCCGGAAGCAAAGCTGTTCAAGGCTGTTGCTCCGGGCGAAAAAGAGCTTGAAGAAAATCCCAGAAGCAGAAGTGCAAGATTGAGGACGGCAGAAAAGCTTTGATTTAAAAATACTGACGGAGGAAATGCAGGATGGCAAACTATAACAGAAGTGAAGCGTATCAGCTTTCATATTCTATACCTGCAATTAAAATACCCGAGCCCCCAATCGAAAGACCGCAGGCTCAGCCGGGCAGAAAACAAAACGGCGGCAGAGCGGCAGTCAAGGTCAGCAAAAAGACATTAGGAACCGCTTTGCGTACGGCGAGAATTTTTACGGTTGCGGCAGTTCTGCTTGTGCTTTTTGCGGGAATTCTGCTCACAAGAATAAATATCGAATCGCTCGATAAAGAAGCGACAAGGATTCAGAGCCTCATAAATGATGCGAACAGCGAGAATACGAGGCTCCGCAACCAGCTCAGCTCAACGGTTTCAAAAGAAAAGGTTGAAGCCTATGCGACCGGAGTGCTCGGAATGCACAAGCTTGAACGTTATCAGATTCATTATTTTGAAGAAAAAGCTGCCGATGAGGTCGTTATCGTCAACGGAAAAGCACCTGCGGAGAAATCCGAAAAAAGGTGATTCCGTCTGCTTTTTGCGGCATAAAAATTTTATAGGGTACATAGAATCATTATGTGATTTTCTGCTTTCCCGTGACCTTTTCAGGTCTCGGGATAAGATTTTTTATATATAAAATAAAAATAAACGCTCAATTGTCGAATTTATGAAAGGATTGATGAACTTTGGAGAAGATTTCGCCGAGAAGAAAGCTCTTTCGGAGAGCGGTTATAGTTTTTCTGATTCTTGCAGTTGTGCTTTTCGGCTTCCCCGCAGCCAACCTTTTCAGAATTCAGCTTGTTGACAGCGAAAAATATAAGGGTGAGGCAGAAAAGAATCAGCTTCACGATACCGAAATCGCCGCCGAGCGTGGAATCATTTACGATGCCAACGGAACGATTCTTGCGCAGAGCGCATCCGTATGGAAGGTTTACATAAAGCCGAATGCAATTGAAGACGAAGCCTTCAAAACCGAGGTTTGCAGAAGACTTTCGGAAATCACCGGCGTCAGCGAAGAAAACATCAAAGACAAGGCGGATAAATCGAAATATGCTTATCTCGTTGTCAAAAGGCAGATTGAATATGCCGAGAAAGAGGAAATAAATGCTCTTCTCAAGGAAAAGGCCGAGATTCCATATCAAGTAACGAATGCGGACGGTTCAACTGTTACCAAAACGAAAAAGATTTCGTTCGGAACGGCAATCGGAATCGACCCCGATGTCAAGAGATATTATCCTTACGGCTCACTTGCTTCCGCAGTTATCGGATTCACCGGAGCAGACGATATAGGAAGATCGGGTATCGAGCTTAAATATGACACAAGCCTTACCGGCACTCCCGGCAGGATAGTTACTGCACAAAACGGTCTTAACGGAAAGATGGATGAGGAATATCAGACCGTTTACGATGCGGTTCAGGGCAACAGCCTTGTGCTGACGATTGATGAAGTTATTCAGCGCTATGTTGAAGAGGATATCAAGCAGCTTTATAAAGACAGCCTCGGAGCCGGCGCTTACGGCGTTGTTATGAGCGTCAAAACGGGCGCAATTCTCGCTATGGCGTGCGAAGAGAATTTTGACCTGAACGATCCGCAGGCTCTTAAGGATGAGGTCAGGGAATACATCGAAAAGGAAGCCGAAAACGAAGAAACCGAAGAGCTTACCGAAAACGAACTCAAGGAAATCAACGAAAAATACGGCACGGTTGAAGAAAGAGCTGCTGCAAGAAAGCAGGTCATCACAAACAAGAAGCTCTATAAGCAATGGAGAAATTTTGTTGTCAGCGATATTTACGATCCCGGATCGGTTTTCAAAATCATAACCGCTTCGGCGGCGCTTGAAGAAAATGCTGTTACTCCGGAATTCTCATACACCTGCTACGGCAAGATTCAGGTTGCCGACAGAACGATAAAATGCCATAACCATTCCGGCCACGGAACGCAGGACCTTGAACACGGACTTATGAACTCCTGCAACCCGTTCTTCATAACAGTCGGTCAGAAGCTCGGAGCCGAAAAATTCTATCAGTATTTTGAGGCATTCGGTTTTACCGAGAAAACGGGGATTGATCTTCCTGCTGAAACGATGCCGGTTGGCGGAGTTAACTACCATACTCTTGACACGATGGGAATTGTTGAGCTTTCCAGCTCGTCGTTCGGTCAGTCGTTCCAGGTTACTCCGATTCAGATGATTACGGCAATAAGCGCAATTGCAAACGGCGGCTACCTTATGAAGCCCTATGTTGTTGCAAAAGAGCTTGACCAGAACGGAAATGTTGTGAGCGAAACAAAACCGACGGTCAGAAGGCAGGTCATTTCAAAAGAAACTGCCGCAATCGTTTCAAAAATGATGGAATCCGTTGTAACAGACGGCACGGGTAAAAATGCCTATGTTTCCGGTTACAGAGTTGCAGGCAAAACCGGAACATCGCAGAAGCTTGACAGACAGGGCCATTATGTTGCTTCGTTCGGATGCTTTGCTCCGGCAAACGATCCGGAAATTGCAGTTCTCGTTATCGTTGACGACCCCGTAACAAATATCAACGGCGGTACGATATGCACCCCCGTTGCGGCAAAAATTGTTGAAAAAACGCTCGAATATCTCAGCGTTGAAAGGCAGTATTCGGAAGATGAGCTTGCAGAGCTTGATACGGTTGCTCCGAATGTTGTCGGAACAGAGGTAGAGGATGCAAGAGAGCTTCTTGAAAGCGAAGGCTTTACGGTTAAAACATCCGGCTCCGGCGAAAAGGTCATAACTCAGGTTCCTGCGGCAACGCAGTCTATGCAGAGCGGCGGAGTTGTTGTGCTTTATACCGAAGCAGAAGCAGAAAGACTTTTGGTGGAGGTTCCGGATTTCAGCGGAATGACACCGAATCAGGTAAATAAATATGCTCATTCGCTCGGACTTAATGTCAAGATTTCGGGCAATGTGCTTAACAGCAGCGAGCTTGTTTCGTATGAACAGAGCATCGAAGCAGGCGAAACGGTTGAATACGGCAGAACCGTTACCGTTTACTTTATGTCAAATACGGGAGTAATCGACTACGCTGATTAACCCGGCAAAGGAGAGAACCGCAATGAAACTCAATATTCTTGCCGCAGAGTTAGGAAAAGAAATTCCCTGCGACAGAGAAATAAGCCTTATAACCGATAATTCGGCAAAAATCAGCGAAGGCTGCATTTTCGTTTGTATAGAGGGAAAGCATTTTGACGGACACACAAAAGCGGCGGAGGCTCTTGAAAAAGGAGCGGCGGCAGTTGTTGTTCAGAAGGATATGGGACTTGATAAGCAGATCCTTGTTGAAAACACAAGAAGCGCTTATACAAAGCTCTGCGCCGCATATTTCGGCCATCCCGAAAAGAAGCTCCGCATTATCGGAGTTACCGGCACAAACGGCAAAACAACATCCTGCTTTATTCTTAAATCAATGCTCGAAAAGCTCGGACATAAAACCGGACTTATCGGAACGGTCAAGAATATAGTCGGCGACAAAGAATATTCCGCTTCGCTCACAACTCCCGATTGCCTTGAGCTTTTCGGTCTGTTTGATGAAATGGTAAAGGCGGAATGCGAATTCTGCGTTATGGAGGTTTCTTCGCAGGCTCTCGATCAGCGCAGAGTTGACGGAATTCATTTTGAATCCGCAATATTCACGAATCTTACAAGAGACCATCTTGATTATCACGGAACTTTTGAAAACTATATGGCTGCAAAGCATATCCTTTTTGAAAATTCATCGCTTGCGATTATGAATGCAGATGATGAAGCTTCGGAATATATGATGCAGAACACATCTTGCAGGAATGTAACTTTTTCCGTTAAGAAGGATGATTCGGATTATACTGCAAAGAATATCAAGGTGGCGGCTTCGGGAGTTAAATATGAGCTTGTCAGCAGCAGCGACATAGCAAGAGTCAATTTTGCGGTTCCCGGTGAGTTTTCGGTTTATAATTCAATGGGTGCGGCTGTCTGCCTTGTTGAGCTGGGTATGGATTTCAGAAGCGTTGTTGATGCGCTTGCAGAATGTACCGGCGTTCCGGGCAGGATGGAGGTTGTACCGGCTGACACGCCTTACACGGTCATAATAGACTATGCTCATTCTCCGGACGGACTTGAAAATGTTCTTTCATGCGTCAGAGAAATAACCGACGGCAAGGTGATCGCCGTTTTCGGCTGCGGAGGGGACAGAGATAAAACCAAGCGCCCGATAATGGGCAGAATCGGAACGGAGCTTTCGGACGTTGCGGTCATAACCTCCGACAATCCGAGAAGCGAAGATCCCGATGAAATCATAAAAAATATTCTTGAGGGAGTTTCAAAGCATTCCTCAAAGCTCATTGTTGAAGCGGACCGCACGGAAGCTATCAGAAAAGCTCTTAACATCGCCAGAGAGGGCGATGTGATCGTGCTTGCCGGCAAGGGACACGAAACCTATCAGATCCTTTCAACAGGAAAGATCCATTATGATGAAAGAGAAATAGTTAAAAATATTCTTGCGGAAAAAACGGAGGCAGGCAAATGATTCCTCTTACTTTCAAAGAAGCGGCTGAAGCCGTTCATTCCGTTTCGGAGCTTGAAGGCACTTTTGAAAACGTTTGCACCGACACAAGAAAAATAATCAAAGGCTGTCTTTTTATCTGCATTAAGGGCGAAAATTTTGACGGCAACGAGTTTGCCGCAAAAGCGATTGAAGGCGGAGCGGCCGCCGTTATCTGCGAAAGAGATACGGGGCTTAAGGAAAAGCAGATAATTGTTGAAAATTCAAGAACTGCGCTGCTTGAGCTTGCCGGATATTACAGAAGCCTTTTCAATATTCCGGTTATCGGAATCACGGGCAGCGTAGGCAAAACAACAACAAAGGAAATGACTCATGCGGTCATGTCCGCAAAATTCAATACTCTCAAAAACGAGGGCAACCTCAATAACGAAATCGGCGTTCCGCTTACTCTTTTCAGGCTTGATAAAAGTCACGAGGCGGCGGTCATAGAAATGGGAATGAGCGGCTTCGGAGAAATTTCAAGAATGACTGCCGCAGTCAGACCCGATGCCGCAATCATTTCAAATATCGGCGTTTCCCATATTGAAAAGCTCGGCTCAAGAGAGGGCATTCTCAAGGCGAAGCTTGAAATTCTCGAAAGCATGAAAGCCGATTCTCCGCTGATCCTCAATGCGGATAACGATATGCTTAAAACCGTTGAAGCGAACGGCAGGCCGCTGATATGGTACGGAATCGAAAATGAAATCTGTGAATACAAAGCAAAAGATGTTGTTTCGGATGAAAACGGATCGGATTTCATTCTGAAAAACGGCGAAAAAGAATTCAAAGCAAAGCTTCCCTGCTCGGGAATCCACAATGTTTATAACGCTCTTGCCGCAGCTGCTGCCGGAAAACTTTTCGGAATATCCGAAGATGAGGCTCTTGAAGCTCTCAAAAAATATGTTCCGTCCGGAATGCGCCAGAGGATCACAAAGAAAAACGACATCACATTCATTGAAGATTGCTATAATGCAAGCCCGGATTCGCAGGCGGCTGCAATGGCTGTTCTCGGCTCGATGAATGCAAAAAGAAAAATAGCCGTTGCCGGCGATATGCTTGAGCTCGGATGCGTCAGCGAAAAGGCTCATTACGATGTTGGCGTCAGAGCGGCTGAAAATAAAATCGACATTATGCTCACTTATGGCGAAAGAGCAAAAGAAACCGCCAGAGGAGCAAAGGAAAACGGAATTGAAAATGTTATGAGCTTCACAGACAAGGCGGAGCTTACCGCAAAGCTTCTTGAAATGCTTTCGCAGGGCGATGCCGTTCTCTTTAAGGCAAGCAGAGCGATGAAGCTTGAAGATATTATTTATTCCGTCTATGAATCGCTTGAAAACGGAGAAAATAAATGAATAATATTTCCGCAGCAGTTCTTGCCGCCGCAGCGGGACTTGTTGTGACGGGCGCATCCGGATTTACGGTAATACCGTTTCTGCGAAAAGTGAATTTCGGAAAGATAACCGAGGGCTTTGAGCAAAAATGGTTTAAAAGCAGAATCAACATTCCGTCAATGGGCGGAATAATGATCGTTCTCGGAACAGCGGCGGCTGTTGCTGCTGTGATCGTAACGGATAAGCTTACGGGAGGAGATATAATCGCTTCCGGCAGCTTCGTTCCGCAGGAAATGTATACAAAATTCTGGAGCGGTCTGATGACGGCAGGTGCATTTGCTCTTGCGGGAGCGGTTGATGATTATGCAAAAATCATAAACAATTCATCTCTCGGGCTGACCGTTTCAAGAAAATATGCGGCAATGTTTCTCATTGCTCTCTCATTCCTTTTGAGCAGTTATCTCGGAATGCAGGGAGAGCCGTATATGTTTATTCCTTTTGCGGGAATGACGGTCACCGGTTTGTTTTATTGGATATTCGGAATGATATTCATCCCGGCGTATGTTAATTCAGTTGATCTTGCGGACGGAATCGACGGCTTGTGTGCAGTCAATTCTCTTATGACCTGCGTTTTTCTCGGCATTGCCTCGGCTTTGAGAGAAAATTACGGAGCGCTTATTCTGTGTGTTTCTCTTGCAGGCGCTTCAACAGGATTTCTGCTTTGGAATAAGAAAGTCAGGGCAGGGAGCATCGGCTCGCTGTTTATCGGCGGTGTAACTGCCGCAATCGCATATTCCCTCGGCTGTCCGCTTATGCTTATTCTCTGCGGAGCTTCGTATTCGGTTATCGGGATATGCGAAATAATAAGAGTCATTTATTACAGAATAAATGAAAAAAGACTTTTTAAAGCTTACCCTCTTCAATTTCATTTTAAAGAATGCGGAACGAAAGAGGGAAAAATAATCGGAATATTTATTATTGTTGATATAATCGGAGGAGTTGCTTCGCTTGTTCTTCTCAAAGCGGGAGGATTTTTCTTATAACTATATCTTGTCTAAAGAAAGGAGAAACGAAATGTCAGATTCATCTTTCGGAGCAGAGATCTCTTCGGCAATTTTGTCAAAGCTGAAATTTGAATTCAGGCGTGCTTTCGGGATTATTGACTGGATAAAAGATTTATTTGCGGGAAGAAAAAAATTAAGAGATTTCTTCTCGGCGGCTCCTTTTGATATTACTTTTCTTACTCTTGTTATAGCTCTTCTCACCGTCGGCGTTGTTATGATGTTTTCGGCAAGCTATGTCAATGCGTGGAATTCGGCGTCATCAAAGAATGACCCTTATTATTATGTAAAAAGGCAGGCTCTTTTCGCAGTTATAGGAGTTGTTCTGATGATAGCGGTTTCGTTCATCAGAACGGATTTTTACCGTGACTGCGCCGGGTTTATTTATCTTGTTGCGATCCTCCTTTTGGTTTATGTTCTTATCAATCCTCATATCATTCAGGGCAAAGAGGATTTCAAGCGTTGGATAAATCTCGGATTTACAACTTTCCAGCCGTCTGAAATAGGCAAGCTTGCAGTTATTATGATCCTTGCCTATATGCTTGAAAAATTTTCAAAATCGACTGAAAAGAACGCAATGATGATCGTGCCTCACGGAATTGCCGTTTGTATCATCTGCGGACTTGTTTATCTTGAAAATCATGTTTCCGGCACGATTCTTATTTTCCTTATCGGCGCCGCAATGATGTTCCTCGGCGGAGTTAAATGGCAGTGGTATGCCGTTGCCGGAATTGTCGGAATTCTTGCCGTAACGATAGTTGTTATGAAGCCGGATATAATTCTTAAAGGCTATTCCGCCGAAAGAATCGAAACATGGAAGAAGCTTCTGACCGGCGCAGAGCTGACAAGAGCCGAATCAACCGGCTCTGCATGGCAGAGCCTTCAATCGCTCTATGCAATCGGCTCCGGCGGTCTGTTCGGGCTCGGATTCGGCAATTCAAGGCAGAAATATCTCTATCTTCCCGAGCCGCAGAATGACTTTGTTTTTGCAGTTGTCTGCGAAGAACTCGGCTTCATCAAATCCCTGCTTATAATTATTCTTTTCGTACTCGTTGTTGCAAGAGGCTTTATTATCGGCATGAGAGCAAAATCGAAATTCGGAGCTTTGCTTGCGATGGGAATCAGCCTTCAGGTCGGATTCCAGGCGGCTCTGAATATCGGAGTTGTTACATCAACTCTGCCGAATACAGGCATCAGCCTCCCGTTTTTCAGCTACGGCGGCACTTCGCTCGTTATGCTTCTGATTGAAATGGGAATGGTTCTTGCGGTTTCGAGAAACGAAGAAAGGAAGAGCTGAAATGCTTAACGGAAAAAGAATTCTTATTGCGGCAGGCGGCACGGGCGGACATATCAATCCGGCGCTCGGAACTGCCGGCTATATTAAAAAAATGTGTCCCGATGCGGAAATAATTTTTGCGGGAACGGCAGATAAAATGGAAGCAAAGCTTGTTCCCGAAGCGGGATATGAGCTTCGCACTATTGAAATAAGCGGATTTTACAGAAGCTTTTCAATGGAAGCCATAAAGCATAATCTTAAAACACTCATAAGAATTTTCAAGGCTTCAAGCCAGGCAAAGAAGATAATCAAAGATTTTAAGCCTGACCTTGTTATAGGCTTTGGCGGCTATGTCAGCGGGCCCGTTCTTCGCATGGCGGCAAAGATGCACATCCCGACGGCTGTTCATGAGCAGAACGCTTTCCCGGGCGTTACAAACAAAGCTCTTGCCGGCAAGGTGGACAGAGTTATGCTCACCGCTCCGCAGGCTGAAAAATATATGAAACCGAAAAATCCATGCGTGATAACCGGTCTTCCCATCAGAGGTGAAATGCTCACGGGCGACCGTGATTTCGCAAGAGCCGAAATGAATATCGGCAGCAAGCCTCTCATTCTTTCAATGGGCGGCAGCCTTGGCGCAAAGCCGGTCAACGATGCAGTCCTCGGACTTATTCTCAATAAATATAAAGATAACGACTGCGTATTTCTTCACGCAACGGGCAAAAACGGCGATTGGTTCAAAAAGGCTCTTGAAGAAAACGGCGTTGATCCGGAAAAGAATCCTCATATCAGAGTTGTTGAATATATCGACATTCCGAAGTGTCTTCCTGCCGCAGATCTTGTTATTTCAAGGTCGGGCGCAAGCAGCCTGAGCGAGCTTCAGGCTCTCGGAAAGCCCTCGATCCTCATTCCGTCGCCCTATGTTACCGAAAATCACCAGTATCATAATGCAATGGCTCTTGTCAGCAACGGAGCCGCAGAAATTCTTGAAGAAAAAGACCTTTCGGCTGATACTCTGACCGAAAAGGTCAATGCTCTTATTGCCGACCCCACAAAGCTTGCCGTAATAGGCGAAAACGCAAAGAAAATGGCGGTTATGGATGCAACGCAGAGAATATATGAAACCCTTTGTGAAATAGTAAAATAAATCACCAACGCACGGCTTCCGGAATAATATGTACCATGCAGATTATCGGGAGCGTGCAAGATGAAAAAGTTGATCATAAACGGCGGAAGAAGACTTTGCGGAGAGGTTAATCTTCAAGGCGCAAAGAACAGCGTTCTGCCTATCCTTGCGGCAGCTGCTGCCGCCGACGGAATAAGCGTAATACATAATTGTCCGCATCTTTCGGATGTTGATGCGTCAATAAAAATATTAAGACATATCGGGTGCAGGGTAGATATAGAGAATGAAACGGTCATCGTTGATTCGACCGATGCATCCGGATGGGAAATACCCGAAGCGCTCATGAGAGAAATGCGTTCTTCGATCATTTTTCTCGGCGCATTGCTTTCAAGATTCGGTAGGGGCACCGTTGCGGCACCCGGAGGCTGCGAAATCGGATTAAGACCCATTGATTATCATCTTGAAGCATTTGCCGGAATGGGCGTTGAGATAAACGAAAACGGGGGGATAATCGAATGCATCTGCCCGAAAGGAATTTGCGGCAGAAGGCTTTCGCTGAATTTTCCGAGCGTAGGTGCAACCGAAAACATTATTCTCGCTTCAATAAAAGCAAAGGGCGAAACGGTTATCACAAATGCCGCAAGAGAGCCGGAAATAAAAGATCTTGCGGATTTTCTGAATAAGTGCGGAGCTGATATAAGAGGCGCAGGAGGGAGCATAATAACAATATGCGGAGTTGAAACGATTCATTCTGCGGAGCATTCTGTTATTCCTGACAGGATCATCGCTTCAACTTATATGGCTGCTGCTGCCTGCACCGGCGGAAAAATAACAATAAACGGTGCAGAGAGAAAGCATCTTGCACCGATTATTCCCGTGTTTGAAGAATCGGGATGCTCCGTGAAATCCGATGAAAACAGAATCGAAATAGCTGCGCCCGAAAAGCTTCGCAGAATACGATATGTCAAAACAATGCCTTATCCGGGATTTCCGACCGATTCGCAGTCGCTGATAACGGTTATGGCTTCAATCGGAAAAGGAACAAGCGTTATTTCGGAAAGCATTTTCGAAAATCGCTTCAGATTCGTTCCCGAACTTATCCGGATGGGTGCGAATATAAGAGTTGAGAACGGCTGCCTTGCAATTGCAGAGGGTGTTGAAAAGCTTCACGGCGCAAATGTTGCGGCAACGGATCTTCGGGGCGGAACGGCGCTTGTTGTTGCCGGCCTCTGCGCAGAAGGAGAAACACGGATTGGAAAAATTTCCTGCATTTACAGAGGATTTTACGATATTGAAAAATACTTTTCGTCTCTCGGGGCGGATATAAGATCAGTGAACGGGTGAAAAGATGGGAAACGAATTTGAAAATTCCGGCGAACGCCGGCTGACTGCCGAAGAGCGTGAAGAGCGCATAAAAAAAATGAAAAGAAAAAGGAAAAGAAGGCTGGCACTTGTTGTGACGGTTTTCTGCCTTATTATCATTCTGACGGCAGGTCCGATTATTGTGTTTGCCGCCTTGAGAGTCAGAAATTTCAGCCTTGAAGGTCAGAGCCCGTATACAAAAGACGAAATTATTCTTGCAAGCGGAGTTCCGGAGGGCAGAAGTCTTCTGTTTGTTGATGTTGATGATGTCAAAAACAGAATAGAATCCGGGCTTCCGTATATTGCGGATGTTAAAGTGCTTAAAAAATTCCCCGGAACAATTATCATAAGATACGGCGAAGCCGAAAAGCAGTTTGCGATTCAGGTGACTGAAAATTCGTATGCGGTTCTTTCGCCGTCATTCAGAGTGATAGAAACAACCGAAGTTTTCCCCGAAGGCGCAACCCTCATTTCGGGCACTCCCGCCGTGCTTGCGGTCAAGGGAGAATATATTTCGTTTAACGGAAATGCCGCATCCTTTGACGAAAGCGGGAAACCGGTCGGCGATGATTCGCTTTCGCTCCTTATGGAAATTTCAAATTCAATTGCGGAAAATGAGCTTGAGGATATAAACCTCATCAACATCGGCTCTCCTACTCATATTTATCTGATTTATAATGAAAGAATAGTGATGAATCTGGGCGACAGCTCAAATATTTCAAGAAAAATAGCTCTCGGCAAAAAGGTTATCGAAGCCGAAAATCAAAATTCGATTTATCAGACGGGCGTTATTAATCTGACCGTTGATATGCAGGCGTTTTTCAGCGAAGAGGCAAAGAAAGATATTCCGGAGCTGCTTGAATATTTCGGCGATGAAGTTCCCGAAGAGGAAGAACCGCTGACGGATGAAGACGGCAATCCCGTTGAACCCGAAACCGATGAAAACGGTGAACCGGCAGAAAATGAAGAAGAAACCGGCGAAGATGAAGAGGAAGAAACGGCTGCCGAAAATAATGAGGATGAGGAAGAAGAGGAATAATCGGAATAAAAACGCAGAAAATGTTTACAAATTGTAAAATATTCCGCATATAATAATGTTTTTTTATAATTATTCTTGTATTTTTAAAAATAATATGTTAATATGATTTCGTTTAAAATGCGAAAATTTACAGAAATTAAAATTTAGGAGGTCAACCAAATGGCATTTGAAATTGACAACGATTTTGAAAGCGCAGTGCAGATAAAGGTAATCGGTGTCGGCGGCGGCGGCGGAAACGCAGTCAACAGAATGATAACCTCCGGCGTTCTCGGCGCAGAATTTATTGCAGTAAACACGGACAAGCAGGTTCTTGTTCATTCAAAGGCAACTCATAAAATTCAGATCGGTGAAAAATCAACTCACGGTCAGGGCGCAGGCGGCAAGCCCGAAATCGGCGCAAAGGCTGCTGAAGAAAGCAGAGATTCCATTGCCGATGCTCTCAAGGGCACGGATATGGTATTCATTACTGCCGGTATGGGCGGCGGCACAGGCACGGGCGCAGCTCCCGTTATTGCTTCTGTTGCAAAGGATATGGGATGCCTCACCATCGGTGTTGTTACAAAGCCCTTCAAGTTTGAAGGCAAAAAGAGAATGCTTCAGGCTCAGGACGGCATTTCAAAGCTTGCCGAATCCGTAGACAGCCTTATCGTTATTCCGAATGACAGACTTCGTGCGCTTGACGAAAAGAAAAAGACAATTGCAGAAGCTTTTGCAGAGGCTGATGAAGTTCTTCTTCAGGGCGTTAAGAGCATTTCAGAGCTTATCAAAGTTCCCGGCTTTATCAACCTTGACTTCGCTGATGTTACCAGCGTTATGAAGGAAGCCGGCTATGCTCACATGGGCGTAGGCAGAGCAAAGGGCAAAGACAAGGCAGAATGCGCAGCAAACGCAGCAGTTTCAAGCCCGCTTCTTGAAACCTCAATCGCAGGTGCAAAGGGCGTTATTATCAGCATTACCGCTTCAGAAGATGTTGATCTTGAAGAAGTTGAAAATGCAGCAGAAATCATCACCGAAAAGGCTCATGTTGATGCAAACATCACCTGGGGTATCGCATTTGATTCCGAGCTTGACGATGAAATGGTTATCACGGTTATCGCTACCGGTTTTGATTCAAAAACTCCCGCAGCTGAAGCTCCCAAGGCTCCCGCAGCAAGCGTTAATCCTTTTGCAGCGGCAAGAGCAGCTTCCACGGCGGCTCCTCAGGCAGCTCCCGCAGCTCCCAAAGCTCCCGCGGCTCCTTCGGCTCCCAGCATTCCGAAGTTCGGCTCGAACGCAGCTCCCGCAGCCGATGCGGCTCCCGCAGCTCCCGTTGTTCCCAAGGCAAATGACAACGGCTTTGATGAAAACCAGTTTTATGTAATGATAAACGACATCATTAAGGATAACGACAAATAAGCAATAAAAACAGTAAAACGGGCACATCAATTGATGTGCCCGTTAATTTTATCTTCCGGTTAATTTATTTGGCGTTTCTGACCTTTTCAAGCGAATTATAATCGCCGAGAAGAATAAGAACGGAATCCTTTTCTATGATATAATCCGCATCGGGTGAAATTTTTGTCTGATCGTTCATGCGTACTCCGATTATGAAAACGCCGAATTTTGCCCTGATATTCAATTCACGCAGAGAATGACCGACCCATGTTTTCGGGGCTGAAAGCTCCGATATGCCGTAATCTTCGGAAAGCTCAATATGCTCAAGGATATTCGGAGCCGAAAGAATTCTTGCGGTTTTGTCTGCCATAATGTGTTCGGGAATTATGACCTTATCAGCTCCGAGCTTGCGGAGAATTTCGGAATGGGTTTCGTCATAGGTCTTGCAGATGATCTGCGGAATGCCCAAATTCTTCAGATTCATTGTAACGAGCACCGAAGCGGCAAGATCCGAGCCGATGGCAACTATTGCGCAATCGCAGCTCTGAACTCCGAGACCCTTGAGAACATCAATATCCTTTGCGTCGGCAATGACCGCCTTTGAAACATTATCCGCAATGTCGTTGATGACGGCTTCGTTTGTGTCGATTGCCAGCACATCCTCGCCAAGCTCATAAAGCTTTGCTGCAATTCTTGTGCCGAATCTGCCGAGACCGATTACTACATAAGACTTCATATTTACACCTATCCTATAAGAAGATTCGTTTCTGCAAATTTGTGGTTGGCTTTGCTGCTGTCATTTTTAAGGAATCCGATGCTGACCGTCAGAATTCCGACTCTGCCGAAATACATATATATGATCATCAGAAGCTGTGCCGGCAGAGAAAGCGATGATGTTATTCCCGTTGAAAGGCCTACCGTTGCGAGAGCGGAAACGGATTCATAAAGTCCTTCCGTGAAGCCGATTCCCGAACGGAAGCTGATAACGGTAGATCCGAAGAACGAAAGAATAACCATAATCATCGAAACGGTTACTGCATCGAGAATGCTTTTGTTGGGAATTGTTCTGTTGAAAATATTAACGGATTTGTTTCCCCGTATTCGTGAATAAAGGAAGAGGAAAAGAACAATGAATGTGACGGTTTTAAGACCGCCTGCAGTTGAGCCGGAGCTGCCGCCGATGAACATAAGAAAAATTGTTATTGCCTTTCCGCCTTCGGTCATTGCGCCCTGATTGATTCCCGCAAAACCCGCCGTTCTTGTTGTTGCCGATTGGAAAAAGCCCGCAATGATTTTTCCCGGAACGGACATTTTGCCGATAGTGAGCGGATTATTCCATTCAGTTATGCAGAATAAAACCGTTCCGATGAAAAGCAGGGCGGCGGTGGTAAGAATAACAAGCTTTGTGTAAACGCTCCATTTTTTGGGGGAATGGTTGCTGCCGATTTCGTCCCAAACGAGGAAGCCGAGTCCGCCAATGATGATCAGAAACGAAAGAATCAGGCATACCGCAGGATCTGAGCCGAATTTTATAAGGCTCCGGCCGGGAACTTCAAATCCGAAAATATCGAAGCCGGCATTGCAGAATGCGGAAATCGAATGGAAGATTCCGAGAACAACAGATTTTTTCAGCCCGTATTCAGGGAAAAAACGGATCGCAAGCAACAGAGCGCCTATTCCTTCAACCGAAAGACAATATTTGATAATGCTTTTCTGAATCCTTGTTGCGCTGAAAAGATTATCCGAGCCGAAGGATTGAGCCATAACCATCCTCTGGTTGATGTTTACCTTCCTTTTCAGGCTGAAAATAACAAGCGATGCGGCGGACATAAATCCGAGTCCGCCGATTTCGATCAATCCGAGCAGAACTGCCTGGCCGAAGCCGCTCCACTGCGTCCACGTATCAACAAGAGAAAGACCGGTTACGCAGGTGGCAGAGGTTGCGGTGAAAATCGCAATCCTCAATCCGCAGCTTTCACCGTTTCTTGAAGAAAAGGGGAGAAGCAGAAGAAATGTTCCGAGAATGATGATTCCGAGAAAAACAAGCGAAATAAACTGACTTATATTCAGCGGCTTTCGCCTTTTGCTTTTTTGATTTGTGAAAAAATTCAAATTAAAATCACCGGTATTATAAAAATTTTGCTTGATAAAATGAAAATCGGACCCGGATTCAACCGGATCCGATATTCTATTTTAACACACAGAGAGATATAATTCAATATTTATTTTCTTGACCAGGTTGCGGGAGTAAAGAGGATAAGAATAGGAATAAGCTCAAGTCTGCCTGCAAGCATATCAATTGACAAAACGACCTTGCTGAGCGACGAAAGATCGGCAAAGTTGGAAGCCGGCCCGAAATGACCGAGTCCGGGGCCGATGTTGCTTATGCAGGCAAGCACCGCCGTAAAAGTCGATTCGAGGCTGAATCCGTCAAGCGAAACGATGAGGCAGGATGCAAAAATAACGATTATATACGATGCTCCGAAAACGAAAACACCCTTTACGATGTTTTCATCAACCGTTTTCTTGTCTATCTTGATGGTTTCAATGCTCCTGGGATTCAGAGCTTTTTTGAGGTCTCTTGCAAAGCCCTTAAAGAATATCATGGTTCTTGAAACCTTAAGGCCGCCGCCGGTTGAGCCTGCGCAGGCTCCCATAAACATAAGCAGAACGAGAATACCCTTTGAAAGCACGGGCCACTTATTGAAATCTATTGAAGAAAAGCCCGTTGTTGTTACAATTGATGAAACCTGGAAGAATGCGTGCCTGAAGGCTTCGCCGATGTGATATGTTGTGGCGGTCAGATTAAGACCGATAATAAGAACACTTGCGGTCACAAGTCCGAGATACCAATGAAGCTCTTCGCTTTTGAGAGCCTGTTTGATATTGCCTTTTATAACGAGATAATAGAGGTTGAAGTTAACGCCGAATATCAGCATAAAAATGCCGATAACTATTTCCGAATAAAGGCTGTTATAGCCCTCAATGCTGTTGTTGAGAACTGCAAAGCCGCCGGTACCTGCGGTTGCGAATGAGTTGACAATGCTGTCAAACAAGGGCATTCCGCCGGCAAAAAGGAGAATGATTTCAATAACCGTAAGCACGCAGTAGATTCCGTAAAGAATTCTTGCCGATGCGCCGAGCTTTGAAACAAGCTTGCCGACTGTCGGCCCGGGGACCTCCGCTCTCATTATGTGCATGGCTGTTCTTTCGGTTTTCGGCATAATGGCAATTACGAAAACAAGGATGCCCATGCCGCCTATCCAATGGGTGAAGCTTCGCCAGAAAAGAAGACTTTTCGGGAGAGATTCTATTTCCGAAAGAATGGTTGAGCCGGTTGTTGTAAAGCCGGAAACGGTTTCAAAAAAAGCATCAACAAGATTCGGAATATATCCGCTGATAACAAACGGAAGAGCGCCGAAAAGCGACATTGTGATCCACGAAATTGCAACTATCAGATAGCCTTCCTTTGCGTAAAGGGAGGTTTTTTCAGGCTTTTTATGCGTTGAAATCAAACCGATTGCCGCAAGCGCTGCAATTGTGAGCGCAAAAGCAAAAAACGTATTTTCGCCGTAGATTAACGAACCTATCGCAGGCAGTACAAGCAGAACCGCTTCAACAAGCAAAATTCTGCCAACATTATAAATTACAATTCGATGATTCATTTCTTTTTCCCGATTCTTATACAAATATGTCGTGCAGATCTTCAACGATTCTGCCTGCGGTTATGACGATGACGCTGTCATTTGTTTTCATAACATCGGAGCCGCAGGGGAAGATGATTTTGCCGTTGCGGATGATGCAGGCGATGAGAAGATTCGGAAGGAAACACAGATCCTTAAAGGGGATATCGGTATATTGCGCATCATCGGGAACGATGAATTCAACCGCCTCAACTCTTCCGCCGACAAGCTTATAGAGAGTCTGCATACTTGAATTTCCGTCTGAATTATGAAGCGCACGAACATACCTTGTAACAAGGTTACTTGCAACGACCTGGGGAGAAACGATGGTTTCGAGTCCGATTTCGTTGAGGAGCGAGGATGAATGGCGGTTGACCTTTGTCAGAACCTTGTTTACGCCCTTTGATTCGGCATACATCGAAACAATGATGTTTTCTTCGTCGATTCCCGTCAGAGCAACAAGCGCATCCTGCCTGTCGATTCCCAGCTCTTCGAGAATATCCTGGTCTGTTCCGTCGCCGTGGATGATCGAAACATCGTCGGGAAGAAGTTCACTCATTTCACGGCATCTGTTTTCGTTCATTTCAATGAGTTTGATGTTTCTGCCTGTGTCGGCAAGGAGAGTTGAAAGATAATATGCAATTCTTCCGCCGCCGATTATCATAACATTTTTGATTTTTTGCTTATAAACTCCGGTCTGCTTCATAAAGACCGAAAGCTCCGCTCTGATGCCGGTAATGCTGATGATGTCATCCTTGCGCAGAACAAAATCGCCGGAGGGGATATACACTTCATCTTCACGCTGAACGGCGCATATAAGCACGAATGCCCTGACCTTTTTGCGTATGTCACGGATCGCAACATCGCAGAGCGGGTTATCCGAATGAATTCTTACACGGGCGATTTCGATTTTGCCTCTTGCAAATGAATCAAGATTTGCGGCAGAGGGAAAGCGGATGATTCTCGATAATTCGTTTGCCGTTTCAAATTCTGGATTAACTATCATATTTATGCCGAGCTCGGAGCGAAGAAAATGCGTCTGTTTAGCATAGTCCGGGTTGCGAACTCTTGCTATGGTATGCTCCGTGCCCATTTTCTTTGCGATAAGGCAGCAGAGAATATTAAGCTCATCAGAGGTCGTAACTGCGATTATGAGCTTTGCCTTTTCGGCACCTGCTTCCTGAAGCACCGAGCAGTCGGCGCCGTTTCCGCAGATTCCCATAACATCGTAAGCATTGACGGTTGATTCAACAACCTCATCAAGCTTATCAACAACAACAATATCATGTCCTTCGGTTGAAAGCATTTTGGTAAGGGTTACGCCGAGCTTGCCCTGGCCGACAATGATAATATGCATAATTGATAATTCTTCCTTTTTTCAGTAGTAATTATGTATTTTAGCCAATAATCCGGAAATGTCAACTGTTTTTTGATTTTTTCCATTCTTTGACAAGGAAAACAAGCGGAATAAGAATGAAAATTCCGACTATTGCGGAAGCGAGGAAGATATGCGGAGGGGGAACAAGAACCGTTTCGCCGTATTCGTTGGTATAATTTGTTGTTGAGAAGTTTTCGGTTACGATCGAGCCGATTTTCGGGCCGATGATCATCGGAAGCATAACTGCGAATATCATTCTTACGCCCTGGAACTGGCCGGCTTTGTCTTCGGGAGTGAAGTCACGGATCGCAGCTCCGAGAAGAATCATAAGCATTCCGTAGCCGCCGATCGCAATAACCATCGAAACCGCAAATTTTATGAGATGGCTGCCGGCAAAATGAAGAGCAGTGAGTCCGACGCAGAAAAGGACAACTGCCGGATAGGCAAATTTTGCCTTGCCGAGCTTATCCATAAGGAATATCGAAGCAACAACGCCTGCAAGAACAGCAATAATGATTATGCCTGCGATTATTGCCGAGGGGATGCTGAACTGCGTTTTGAAATCGACCTGATGTTCAAGATAGATGAAGATATAGGGGAAGAATATCTGGCTTGCAATTGCATAGATTCCCATGCAGCAGAGCGAAAGATAAAGGCTTTTGTGGCTCTTTATAACGCTCGGTCTGAAGCCGTAAATGAGGTCGCTCCGGAAGTTGCTTTCTGTCTTTTCGCCCGAGAGTGATTCTTTGACTGTGAAAATGCCGAGAATGCCGCAGATAACAACAACGATGCCGAGGCCGAGGAAGCAGGGGGCATAGTTGTTGCTGTCGCCTGCAACAGCGCCGAAAACTGCGGTAACAAGCACGAGAGCAACAACGGGGAAGATCGCAAGAAGACCTTCAACCTTTGCTCTGTTTGAGGTTGAGGTAACATCTGTTACCCAGGCATTGAAAGCCGAATCGTTGCTGGTTGAGCCCATAAAGGTCATAAGGCAGTCCATAATGATAACCGTTGTTACCGTTGCGGAAAGAGCTGCCGCAGAGGAAGCCTCTTTGCCGATAAGAGCGCCGAGGTTTTCTCTTGAAATGAAGGCGAAAGCCATAACGGTTATGCCCCATGCGATATATCCGGCATTAAGAAAAACTTTTCTTCTGCCGAGTTTGTCACTTAATGTGCCCATAAGGAATGTTGCAATAACCGCAACAACCGAGCTTGCGGCAACCATTGTTGAAATATCTTCTGTTGTGCCGCCGAATGAGAAAAGGAATGTGTTGAAAAAGTTGTTTTCAACCGCCCATGCGATCTGACCGATAAATCCGAAAAGAATTATGTTGAACATTGTGAGCTTGCCGAGCTTTTCGCTTTTAGCCATTTTTTCTTCCTCCTTTGGATTTTATGAGTTTTGTTCCGATAACGGCAGCCGCAATGCCGCCGGCGGCATAAAGTATATCTGCCGCAATGTGAATATTTCTGCTTTCTCTGTCCGTTAAATTTCTGAATATCGGGCCTAAGCATTCGCATTTCAGGCCGAATTCCTTGAAATGTTTGATTTCATCGGTGAATGCTTCGGGATTCTTTTCGTCAATGGTGACGCATCTTACCATTGAGTGGCATCCGTCCGTGTAGACTCTGAAACCGCTTGTTTTATGTTGGGCAAGGTAGATTCCGTCAACGAAGCCGCTGAAATCATTGAGATGGTCATGGCCGAAGAATGCGGCGAGAATTCCGCCGACTCTCTTCCAGCTCGCAAACTGACCGTTATTTATATCCGGGGAGCAGGGACCTTCGCCGAGATAGCCCTTGCAGCCTTTTTTGAGCATATAGAAATTTGATGATTTATTACGGAAGCCTCTTGTTGCCCACGGAAGCTCCCATAATTTTGCTTTTCTGAATAACTGATATTCCTCGGGGACGGGAATATGCTGAAAAATGAATGCAGGCATCGGTTTGCCGCCGTTCATTTCTTTAAGCTTTGCGCTTTCGTCTTCAAACCATTTTATCTGGTCGCTGTGAACGAAATCATAGTGGCAGACCTCTTTATCTTCTCCGCAGTTGTTTGAATCAATGAACCAAAGGCAGAATTCGGGAGTTGAGCCGTCTGCTGAATAAATAAGCTCCTTGAAATTTGCAGATCCGGTGATTTCTTCGGGCGCATCGTTGCGCATGATCAAGCCTTTTGTTGAGCCGCAGATTTCAACAACCTCTTTTTCAAAGCCGTGATCGTGTTCATGATTGCCGAGAATCACGGCAGCGGGAATTTTTCTTTCTCTTATGGGAGCTGTGACCGCTTCCATCATTTTTCTGAATCCGTCAGGATCTTTGCCGATATTGCCGGTTGAGCAGTTGTCGCCCATAAGCACGCAGAGATCGGGCTTATATTCATCAAGAGCCGCATTCATCAGCTTTTGCATATCTTTGAAATTGGGGCTCGTTTTATAATCTTCACATTCGTGTATATCGCCGAATATGAGTATTTTGAATTTTCCGTTATTGAATTTTAACATTTTGCGCCTCCGAAACATATATGTTATATACTATCATATATGTAACATATTTTCAATGAGTTGTCAAAATAATCTTGTATAAGGTGAAAAGATATGATAAAATGACAGGCAAAGAGAATAATTCAAGAGGTGAAGAAAATGAAAAAAGTTTTTTCCGTTATTCTTGCTCTCGCAATCGTATTCGCTCTTGCAGCCCCTGCCGCAAACGCAGAATCGGGCAAATGCACCTGCGGAGTGAATCCCACCATCTATGTTGGTCCGCTCGGCAACACGGATATTTATGAAAATCCCGGCGCCGAAAACGAAAGGATACTTTTCAGACCCGAAACAAAGTCGATTCTCGGCATAGTCGGAAAGATTCTTCCTTCTCTTCTTTTGCTTCCGGTTTTCAGAAATTATGACAGATTCGGAACAGCTCTTATCAACGCAGTAGACGATGCAATGGGGGCTATGGCTCTTGACGGAAACGGAAATTCCGCTCCGAATGTCAGCGTTAAGCTTTCAAAGCCCACCGGAAGCGACCACGGAATCAACAAGGATTATTATTTCCATTATGACTGGCGACTTGACCCGGTTGAGGTTGCCGCCCAGCTCAAGGATTTTGTTGAAAAAGTCAAAAAACTTACCCGCCATGATACCGTTAATTTCAGAGCGTCATCAATGGGCGGCGTTGTTGCAATGGCTTATTTCAATGAATACGGCTATGATGATGTTGATGTCTGCATCTTCCAATGCTGTCCGCTTCTCGGCACAGCCGTTGCAGGTGACCTGCTTTGCAGAAAGCTCAAGCTTGACGGCAGAGCGCTTTATGATTACGGCACGGGTGCTTTCCCGCCGGCAGATGCAGAAGGCTTCGCTCTTACTCTTCTTTTCAATATTCTCTATTATTCGGGACTTGTTGATGTTGTTATGGGAGCAGGAGAAAAGATTCTCGACAAGCTTCAGACAAGAGTATTTGATGAGCTTATGACGCCGGTTTTCGGCACGCTTCTCGGCTTATGGGCATTCGTTCCCGACGATTCATACGAGCAGGCAAAAGAAATCAACCTTGACCCCGAAAAGCAGGCCGGTCTTATTGCAAAGGCAGATTATTATCATTATAATGTTCAGTGCAAAGCAAAAGAAATTCTTAACGGCGCAATTGAATCGGGAACAAAAATCATGATAGTTGCCGGTTATGATATTCAGAGAACTCCGCTTGTTGAATCAATGACCTCTGACAGTGACGGAACTGTTGACACAAAATATGCATCGGCAGGCGCAACCGTTGCCGAAAGAGGCACAACTCTCGGAGACGGTTATGTTCAGAAGATTCAGGACGGTCATAATCATGTTTCACCCGACGGCAGAATTGATGCTTCAACCTGCATCCTGCCCGAATACACCTGGTTTATCAAGGGAATGCTCCACGCAAACTGCCACGACGGAATAAGAGAGCTTTATAACTGGTTCGCATATTCCGATGAAGATTTAACGGTTTTCAGCAATCCGAAGTTTACCCAGTTTCTTCAGAATGATAAGCCGAATCTTCGTGTTATAGCTCTCGGCAATTTTGCAGACGGCGCTGTTCCACCGACCTATGAAAAGATCAATTCCGTTTATACGGATGTGCTTGCCCCGGCAATGGCGGCAGTCTTCGGATTTGTTGATAAGATAAAAAGATAACGGAATAAAATCACATAAAAAGCAAAAAATATTCGGGAGAGTTTTCTCCCGAATATTTTTTATGGAATGATATTATGTTTGCTCAGGTAAAATTATCCGCCCGCCGTGCGCTTCTCGGAGAAGAGCTGTCTGTTCTGCCGGGTACATTTCTGCTGATGTTTTTCTTCCTGCTTTTTTCGCTCTGCAATGCCGGATTGACGGCTGTTCCTTATGAGATACCGCCTTATCTGCTTTCTGCGGCGGCATTTTTAAGCGCTCCGCTTGCACTTTTCTGCATTTCACCGCTGAAACTGAAAATGCAGAGGAGATATATCCTGCTTTATTCCGGAGCCCGTTCGTCAGATAAAGTAGATTTTGAAAGCGCAGTCAATTCCTGCATTCTCAATCTTTTTCTGATGTTTATCAGATTTTTCTATTTTGCGGTTTATGAGGCTCTGCCGTTTGCGGCAATGCTTTTTCTTCTGAAAAAACTTCGTGAAGAGAATATAAGTGAAAAAGCGGTGATTTCCGTTTTGCTCGGAATAACAGCAGCCTTTCTTATCGGCGCAGCCGCATTTTTTGTTCATATTCAGAAATATTCAAGAGCCGAATTCTATCTTGCGGCATACAGAGGGATTTCGCCCGTTGAAGCAATACGCCTCAGCATAAAGCATACCGAAGGCAAGCTGATGAACACCGCTCTTTTCAAGGCGGGATTTTTTCTGTGGTTTGCGCTCTGCATTTTCGGACTTCCCGTGCTTTATGTTCTGCCGTATTATAAGCAGAGCCTGACGGCATTCTTTATTGAATATTGAGATTTTATTTTAAAGCATTTTCTTAAGATAAATTCCCGTGTAGGATTTTGGATTTTCCGCAACTTTCTCCGGAGTGCCCTCGGCAACGATCGTTCCGCCGCCGTCTCCGCCTTCGGGGCCGAGGTCGATTATGTGGTCGGCAACCTTGATAACATCGAGATTATGCTCAATCACTATGACCGTATTGCCGGAATCAACGAACCTCTGAAGCACATCTATCAGTCTGTGAACATCGGCGGTGTGAAGACCCGTTGTCGGCTCATCAAGAATATAGCAGGTTCTGCCGGTTGAATGCTTTGAAAGCTCTGTTGCAAGCTTAACTCTCTGCGCTTCGCCTCCCGAAAGAGTTGTTGCCGGCTGACCGATTTTGATGTATCCGAGGCCGACATCGTAAAGCGTTTTGAGCTTGCTGCATATTTTCGGCTGCGCTTCAAAGAAATGCATTCCCTCTTCAACCGTCATTTCAAGCACATCATAGATGGTTTTGCCTTTATATTTAACTTCAAGTGTTTCGTGATTATATCTTTTTCCGCCGCAGACCTCACACGGAACATAGATGTCGGCAAGAAAGTGCATTTCGATTTTAACTATGCCGTCGCCTTGGCAGGCTTCGCATCTGCCGCCCTTGACGTTGAACGAGAAACGGTTTGCCTTATAGCCTCTCTTTTTGGAATCGACTGTTGCGGCAAAAAGTTCACGGATATCGGTGAAAACTCCCGTATAAGTTGCGGGATTTGAACGGGGAGTTCTGCCGATGGGGGACTGGTCGATATTTATGACCTTGTCAAGATATTCTGTGCCCTCTATTCTGTCGAAGGAGCCGCAGATTTTTTTTGCCTTGTTGAGCTCGCAGGCAAGATGCTTATTGAGAATTTCATTGACGAGCGAGGATTTTCCGCTGCCGGAAACACCCGTTACGCATATAAATTTGCCGAGCGGGAAATTGACATCAATATTTTGCAGATTGTTTTCCCTTGCGCCGTAAACGGTGAGCATTTTTCCGCTGCCCTCTCTTCTCTTTTCGGGCACGGGAATGGATTTCTTTCCGCTTAAATACTGACCGGTTATTGATTTTTCGCATTCCATAATGTCCTGCGCCGTTCCGCAGCATATAATTTCGCCGCCGTGGATTCCCGCACCGGGACCGACGTCAACTATATAATCGGCGGCACGCATTGTGTCCTCATCGTGTTCAACAACAATAAGGGTATTGCCCAGGTCACGAAGCTCCTTGAGCGTGTTTAGAAGCTTTTCATTATCTCTCTGATGAAGACCGATGCTCGGCTCATCGAGGATATAAAGCACTCCCATAAGAGAAGAGCCTATCTGCGTTGCAAGCCTTATTCTCTGCGCTTCGCCGCCGGACAGAGTTGCCGCAGAACGGGCGAGAGAAAGATAATCAAGACCGACGCTTGAAAGAAATTTGAGCCTGCTTCTGATTTCACGCAGGATCATATCCGCAATCATCTTTTCACGCTCCGAAAGCTCAAGATTTTCAACGAATTTAATTTCTTCTTTTATTGACTTGTTTACGAATTCGTTTATATTTATGCCGCCGACCGTTACGCCGAGGGATTCCTTTCTGAGCCTTGCTCCGCCGCATTCGTGACATTTTTCAATTGTCATCAGCGATTCAATATCCGCTCTTGAAGCTTCACTGGTGCTCTCGTTATATCTGCGTTCAAGGTTGTTGATTATTCCCTCAAAATCGGTCATATATGTGCCCGAACCATATTCCGTGCTTCGTGAAAGCTTGATTTTTTTGCCGTCTGTTCCGTAGAAAATAACATTCTTCGCCTTTTCGGAAAGCTTGTCAAACGGAGTGTCAAGCGAAAAATCATAGGCACTCGCAAGTCCCTCCATATACATCTGCGAAATAGTTCCGCCGTCATTTTTTGACCATCCGCTCGCCTTGATTGCACCGTCACGCAGAGAAAGACTGCCGTCCGGAACAACGAGCGACGGGTTGATTTTGGAAAACACTCCGAGACCCATACATTTCGGGCAGGCGCCGAAGGGGTTATTGAATGAGAATGAGCGAGGCTCAAGCTCTTCCATGCTTACTCCGTGTTCGGGGCAGGCGTAATTGAGCGAAAAGAGAAGCTCTTCGCCGCCGATAATGTCGATCATAAGCAGACCGTCGGAAAGACCCGTTGCGGTTTCAACGGATTCGGCAAGCCTTGAACGGATGCCGTCTTTAATAACAAGGCGGTCAACGATAACTTCGATATTGTGTTTTATATTTTTATCAAGCCTGATTTCTTCGGAAAGGTCATAGGTTATGGAGTCAACTCTTACCCTTGCAAATCCGCTTTTTCTTATGCTTTCGAATTCTTTGGTGTATTCGCCCTTTTTGCCTCTTGCAATGGGGGCGAGGATCTGTATTTTCGTGCCTTCTTCAAGCTCGAGAATTTTTGTTGTCACATCGTCAACAGTCTGCCTGCGGATCTCTCTGCCGCAGACGGGGCAATGCGGGATGCCGATTCTTGCATAAAGAAGACGCAGATAGTCATAGATTTCCGTAACCGTGCCGACGGTTGAGCGGGGATTCTTTGAGGTCGTCTTCTGGTCGATGGATATGGCAGGGGAAAGCCCTTCAATGGCTTCAACATTGGGCTTTTCCATCTGACCGAGAAACTGCCTCGCATAAGATGAAAGCGATTCAACATATCTGCGCTGACCCTCGGCATATATTGTATCAAATGCGAGCGATGATTTGCCCGAGCCCGAAAGACCCGTAAAAACAACGAGCTTATCTCTGGGAATGCTCACATCAACATTTTTGAGGTTGTGTTCTTTGGCACCTCTGACAACTAAATTTTTGAATGCCATATTATTGCACCTGCAACAAGGCTCTGAAATGCAACACATTTCAGGTTCTCATTTTCCTTTCCGGAGCTTTTCTATTCTGTCACGAAGATAGGCGGCGTGCTCAAATTCGAGAATCTTTGCGGCTGCCTTCATTTCAGCGGTGAGTCTGTTGATAAGGATTTCTCTTTCTTTTCTGCTCATTCTTGAAACATCGCCGTCGGAATCCGCTTTTGTTGAAATTTCGATAATTTCATGAACATCCTTGACTATCGTCTTTGGCGTTATTCCGTTTTCTTCATTATATTTCATCTGTTTTCTGCGGCGGCGTTCCGTTTCAGTTATTGCTCTTTCCATTGATGGGGTAACGGAATCGGCATACATGATAACCGTTCCCTCGCTGTTTCTTGCAGCTCTGCCGACGGTCTGAATGAGCGATGTTTCGGAACGCAGGAAGCCTTCTTTATCGGCATCAAGGATCGCAACGAGCGAAACTTCGGGAATATCAAGACCTTCACGCAGAAGATTGATGCCCACAAGCACATCAAATTCACCCAGTCGAAGACCTCTGATGATTTCCATGCGCTCAATTGTATCAATATCGTGATGCATATATCTGACTTTTATATCGAGATTTTCAAGATAATCGGTCAGATCTTCCGCCATTTTCTTTGTAAGTGTGGTGACGAGAACTCTTTCTCCTTTTCCCGTGCGGATATTTATTTCCGAAACGAGGTCGTCTATCTGGCCTTCAACGGGTCTGACGGAAATTTCGGGGTCAAGAAGTCCGGTCGGTCTGATTACCTGTTCGGCGATCTGTGCGCTGTGTTCTTTTTCAAAGTCGCCGGGAGTTGCGCTGACAAATATTTTCTGATGAGTCCGCTCATAGAATTCATCAAATGTGAGCGGCCTGTTATCATAAGCGGACGGAAGACGGAAGCCGAAATCAATAAGGCTCGTTTTTCTCGCTCTGTCGCCGCCGTACATCGCTCTGACTTGCGGCAGAGTGACATGGGATTCATCAACGAAAAGCAGATAATCATCGGGGAAATAATTCAGAAGCGTAAACGGAGCAGAGCCGGGCTCTCTGCCGGACATAACTCTTGAATAGTTTTCGATTCCCTTGCAGAAGCCGGTTTCACGGAGCATCTCTATATCGTGCTCGGTTCTTTCTCTGATTCTCTGCGCTTCAAGGAGTTTGCCCTGACTTTCAAATTCCTTAACTCTCTCAAGCATTTCGCCGTAAATTTCGGAAATTGATCTTTCCATTTTATCGGGGCTGATAACATAATGTGAAGCTGGATAAATCGCAACGTGGGAAAGCACAGCCTTGACCTGGCCGGTGAGAGCGTTGATTTCGTTTATTCTGTCTATTTCGTCGCCGAAAAATTCAATGCGGATCGCATTCTCGTTTGAATATACGGGAAAGACTTCGATAACATCGCCTCTGACCCGGAATTTGTTTCGGCTGAAATCAATATCGTTTCTTTCATACTGAATCGAAACAAGCTTTTCAATCAGCTCATCTCTGTTTTTTTCCATACCCGTGCGCAGAGAAATGACCATGCTGCGGTAGTCGATCGGATCGCCGAGGGTATATATGCAGGAAACGCTGGCAACGATGATAACATCCCTTCGTTCCGAAAGGGCTGATGTTGCCGAATGGCGGAGTTTATCAATTTCATCGTTGACCGCCGAATCTTTTTCAATATAGGTATCGGTTGTTGCAATATATGCTTCCGGCTGGTAATAATCATAGTATGAAACAAAATACTCAACGGCATTTTCCGGAAAAAATTCTCTGAATTCGCTGCAGAGCTGCGCCGCAAGAGTTTTGTTATGAGCGAGAACGAGCGTGGGTCTGTTGACCTCGGCAATAACATTCGCCATCGTAAAGGTTTTGCCCGAACCGGTAACGCCGAGCAGGGTCTGCTCCGCATAGCCTTTATTTATGCCGTCAACAAGCTCACGGATAGCTTTTGGCTGATCGCCCGTCGGCGCATATTTTGAATGCAGAATGAATCTGTCCAAGCTGAAACCTCCCTGAAGCCGGATTTCTCATATTATAGCACAAATGTTCAGCAAATGTAAATATTATTATAATATTTTTTCTGAAGAATGTCTGTTTGACATCAATAAAGAATAGTGATATTATATTTGACATCCGGAGCAAGAGTATGCTCATTTTAAAGTTTAATAAGAGGTTTAAATTATGGATTTTATCAGAACGGAAATAGACGGATGCTTCGAGGTTTTGCCGAAGGTTTTCGGCGATAGCAGGGGATGGTTTTATGAATCATATTCCGAAAAAGCATTTGAAGAAAACGGGATAAATATTGATTTTGTTCAGGATAACCGTTCGTTTTCTGCAAAAAAAGGTACTCTTCGGGGCCTTCACTGCCAAAAAGAGCCTTATGCGCAGGCAAAAATCGTTACCTGCCTCAGGGGCGAAATCATTGATGTTGCGGTCGATATCCGTGAAGGTTCGCCGACATTTATGAAAAAAGTCATGGTAAAGCTTACGGGCGAAAACAAAAAAATGCTTTTCATTCCGAGAGGCTGTCTTCACGGCTTCGTTTCGCTGACCGATGATGTTGAAATTTCATATAAGGTAGATAATTTCTATGAACCGTCAGCCGACAGAAGCATCAGATTCAACGATCCCGAAATCGGCGTTGAATGGAACGAAGAGAATCCCGTGCTTTCGGAAAAAGACAAAAATGCACCGTTTCTTAAAGAAAGCGATGTTAAATTCAAATATTAAAATGTGCAATGAATATCGGCAGAATTTCGGCCAATAATATCTGTGAAAAAGCAGATAAGGAGTTGAAACTTATGCTTGATAAAATTTCATTGGCTCTCGTCATTATCGGCGCAATCAACTGGGGCAGCATCGGTCTTTTTCAGTTTGATATCGTTGCATGGATATTCGGCGGTCAGGGAGCGATTCTCAGCAGAATCATCTATACTCTCGTTGCTCTTGCAGGTATCTGGTGCATTTCGCTTCTCTTCAGAGATTCCGAAGGCGTTGCGATAACTGATAATGATTCGGACAATTAAAAAAGGAAACCGCCTCATCGGATGATGGGGCAGTTTTTTTGCCTACTTTATAATTTCGATTTTAAACACGGCCTTGCGGATTTTGTTGCTTGTTGTTTTGATGCAGGGCTTGTGGGCATCCTGCGGAGCAAGAAAGGCGAAAGTGCCTTCGTCAAGAGAAACTCTTGAAACGCCGCAGGTTTTTTCTTTGAAAAATTCTATGTCGGGTTTATAGCCGGTCGATTCTCTGCAATCGGAGGCAGGCACAACATCAATCGCTTCGCAGCCAGTGATCGCATACTGAAGATCATTGAAGCATCTGTGAGCTTCATAGTCTCCTCCGAGAGCAGGCTCATATTCCGAAATGCCCGCTTTAACGCCTTCGCAGACCTCATAGCTGCCCGTCGGGATGGTTTTCAGATCGCTTTTTTCGATAAAATCGGCAATTGCATTGAAACGCTCGTCGATGCCGGCATATTGTCTTAAGTTTTCAATTTTATCATAAATCATTTTTATCAGTCCTTTCGGTTATATTTTAGTCTTTTTTTGCCGAATGTCAACATAAATATGCTGATTGACACAGCTTTAAAGATGTGATAATATTACATAAATATAATAAAAGGGGTATTGTTATGATTTCGAGAGAAGAAGCGCTTGATTTTCTTAAAGAATATAACAAAGAGCCGTTCCATATTCTCCACGGCGAAACCGTTGAGGGCGTTATGAGATGGTATGCAAAAGAACTCGGTTACGGCGATGAAGCCGATTTCTGGGCTCTTGTCGGTCTTCTTCATGATATTGATTTTGAAATGTATCCCGAAGAACATTGCGTCAAGTGCGTTGAAATTCTCAAATCAAAGGGCATTGACGATGCCGTTATTCACGGCGTGTGCAGCCACGGCTGCGGCAGATGCTCCGATGTTGAGCCTGCTCATCAGATGGAAAAGGTGCTTTATGCGGCTGATGAGCTTACGGGACTTATCGGCGCAGCGGCGCTGATGAGACCTTCAAAAAGTGTTCAGGATATGGAACTTAAATCCCTTAAGAAAAAATTCAAGGATAAAAAGTTTGCGGCAGGCTGTTCAAGAGAGGTCATCTCCGAGGGAGCCGAAATGCTCGGCTGGGAGATCGATGAACTGCTTGAAAAAACTCTTGAAGCTATGAAAAGCTTCTGCGACTGACGGGAGGAAAATAATATGGCTAAATTCAGAGTAGGAATCATCGGATGCGGCGGAATATGCAAAGCAGCTCATATTCCCGCATATCTTCTTGAAAAAAGAGCGGAGATAGTTGCTGTTTGTGATATTAAACCCGAAAGAGCGGAATTTGTCAGAAAAACTTTTTTCAGAAACGCAAAAACATATACGGATTATAAAGAGCTTCTTAAGGATGAAAGCATAGATTATGTTGATATATGCACTCCGAATTATCTTCATTCGATAATTGCCGTTGATGCTCTCAACGCAGGGAAAAATGTTCTCTGCGAAAAGCCCGATGCTGTCAGCGTTGAAGAAGCGCTTAAAATGAAAGAGGCTTCCGAGAAAAACGGAAAGCGCCTTATGATCATCAGAAACAACAGATATATCGGCACCTCACAGAATGTAAGAAAGCTCATTGATGCAGGAGAATTCGGTGAATTTTATGCCGGCAGATGCGGATGGGTGCGCCGCAGAGGAATCCCCGGCAAGGGCGGATGGTTCACAACAAAGGCAATGTCCGGCGGCGGACCGCTTATTGATCTCGGCGTTCACATGATCGACCTTGCAATATGGTTTATGGGAAATCCCAAGCCGGTGAGCGTCAGCGGAAACACTTTCTGCAAGTTTGCCGACTGCGATGTCAGTGATTCGCCGGAATCGAAATTCGGCGATAAGGTCGAGGGCGGCACATTCGATGTTGAAGACCTTGCAATGGGCTTTATCAGATTCGATAACGGCGCCGTGCTTCAGATTGAATTTTCGTGGGCATCAAACATAAAAAAAGAGCGCAGATTCGTTGAACTTCGTGGCGATAAGGCCGGACTTTCGTGGCACGGAGGAAAAGCCGATGTTTTCTATGAGGTCAACGGAAAGCAGAAAAACAAAAAGGTCAGCGGCAGAACGCTTGACGGACATAAAAACAATATCAGCCACTTTATTGATGTGCTTGAAGGCTCGGCGGAACCGATATTCGTTCCCGAACAGGGTATCGATATGATAAAAATCCTCTCGGCAATTTATGAATCCGCAAAAACCGGAAAAGAAGTTTTACTTTAAGAGGTAATTTATGAATAAGTTTGAAATGTTTTCGGGAGCGAAATTTCTCAAATCTGCCGAAGGCTCAATGTCTCCGAGATTCAGAGGCCGATTCGGCGCAAAGAAAGGCGAAAAAGCGGAAATAACCGTTTGCGGACTCGGCTTTTTCAGACTTTATATCAACGGAAAAAGAACGGATGATTCCGTTTTTGCTCCTGTAACGAGCTTTTATCATCATTTTGAAGGATGCTTCTGTGAGGAAGAACTCGGCGAGGAGCTTGCCTGCCGTGTTTACTGCATGAAATACGATATTTCCGATCTGCTTGTTGACGGAGAAAATGTTCTCTGCGTTGAGGTCGGACCGGGCTGGTATTTCAATTACAAGGGAGAATGCACTCTCTGCTATAAGATCGAAATTGCAGACAGAGTTGTTCTTTCGGATGAATCGGTTAAGGTTAATGACGGTCCGCTTACCTTCTTTAAATTCACCAAGGGTGAAAAACAGGATTTCACGAAGCCCTGCCTTGACGATAACTGGATAAATCCCGATTTTGATGACGGTGCATGGCAGAATGCGGTTGAATATGCCATGCCGGAAACCGAATTTTATATTCAGGATTGTCCGAATGACAGAGTTATCAGAACGATCAAGCCGCTTCTTATCGGCGAAACCGAGAATACACTTATATATGACGCCGGCGAAAACATCACCGGCAGCTATGTTTTTACCTGCGATAAGGCAAACGAAAAGATTTCCGTTGTTGTTTCCGAAGAACTTGATTCCGACGGAAAGCCTCACGAGGATTGGACCCAGGGTCAGTTTGCCGAATTCATAACAGACGGAAAAGACAGAGAATATAAGCTTCTTTTCACCTGGCACGCATTCAGATATTTTGAAATCAGCAAGGGTGCGGATGTTATCGGAGTTGATGTTATTCATTGCGATGCTCCCGTAACATCGTCTTTCAAATGTGAAAATGAAGTGCTTAACTGGATGTATAACGCTTTCATCAGAACGCAGCTTTGCAATATGCACGCAGGCATTCCCTCCGACTGCCCTCACCTTGAACGCAGAGGATATACCGGCGACGGACAACTCACCTGCGAAGCGGTTATGATGATGCTTGAAACCGAAAAATTCTATCGCAAATGGATGGAGGATATTTCAGACTGCCGGGACAGAAAATCCGGCAATGTTCAGTATACAGCTCCTTATGCTCATTGCGGCGGCGGTCCCGGCGGATGGGGAAGCGCAATTTCGGAGGTCCCTTATGTTTTTTATAAGCATTTCGGGGACATAAAGCCTGCCGAAAAATATTTTGATGGTATGTTAAGATACCTTGATTATCTTGAGAATCACAGCGAAAACGATCTTGTGACGAGCGGTCAACCGACATTGTGGTGCCTCGGAGAATGGTGCTCTCCCCAGCTTGTTCACGGTTCGAGACCCGATATTCCCGAGCCTTTTGTCAATACATATTTCTATATCAGAATGATAGATAAAATGTGCGAGATAGCGGATGTCCTCGGAAAAAGCGAAATAAGAACGGAGCTTGTCTTTATAAGAAAGAGAAAGGTCAAGGCAATTTACGATAAGTATTTTGACGAAGCAACCGGAGATTTTGCAAACAATCTCAACAGCGCAAATGCGTTTGCTCTTGAAATCGGAATCGGCGACGAAAGAACGCTTCTTAATCTCGTTGAAAAGGTCAGAACGCAGCCGCTTGACACGGGCATATTCGGAACGGAGCTTGTTGCAAAGAACCTTTTCAAAAACGGCTATTTTGACGAAGCGGTGGAATTCCTTTCAAGGGAGGAATATCCGTCATTCGGCTTTATGATGAAATCGGGCGCAACAACGCTCTGGGAGGAATGGAAAAATCCCCGTTCAATGTCGCATCCGATGTTCGGAAGCGCAGTTAAATTCCTGTTCTCATATATCCTCGGCATCCGTCAGCCCGAAAATTCGGCAGGATATAAAAAGCTGATAATCGAGCCGAAAACAAATGATGTTACGGGCAGCGCAGAGGGATATTTTGAGATCCCCGCCGGCAGAGTTTCCGTCAGCATCAACCGTGAAAAGAACGAATGCACCGTCAGCGTTCCCGCAGGCGTTGAATATGAAGTTGTTTTTGACGGTAAGGTCAACATAAAATAATATTATGCCGAGAAAAATTGATTATACGGTGCCGGAGCAGTATGACGGCAAAAAAGCAATATCATTTCTGCGGGGCTTCTGCGGACTTTCAACAAGGCTTGTTCGCTCGCTCAAATTCAGCGAAGGCGGAATGAAGCTCAACGGGATTCATGTCAGAACGATCGACAGAGTGAAATGCGGGGATGTTATAAGCATCTGTATCCCCGATGACGGAAACGGAATCGAGCCTCTGCGGGCAGAGCTTGATATTGTCTATGAGGATGACGATATAATTGTAATAAATAAAAGCCCGTTTATGGCTATGCATCCGACCCACAACCATCAGGGGGATACTCTTGCCAACGCCCTTTGCGCCTATATGAATGATAAGGGCAAAAATCCGACCTTCAGAGCGGTCGGAAGGCTTGATAAGGGCACTTCGGGGCTTGTTGTCTGCGCTCTCAATCAGCTTTCGGCGTGCAGGCTTTCGGGAAAGGTCAAAAAGGAGTATGCCGCTCTTGTTGAAGGAAGGATCGGGAAATCAGGCACGGTTGATGTGCCGATTTTCAGACCCGATCCGATGAAAACCCTGCGTGCCTGCTCGTATGAACTCGGCAATGAGCCGGCGGTTACCCATTGGAAAACTGAAAAGCAGTTTGAAAATGCGGCGCTGATAAGGCTGAATCTTGAAACGGGCAGAACACATCAGATAAGAGTTCATATGGCGTATATCGGCCATCCGCTTGCGGGAGATAATATGTACGGGAGCTTTATGCCGGAGATAGGGCATCAGCTTTTGCATTGCGCAAAATGCACATTTATACATCCCGTAACAAATAAAGAAATGGTTTTTGAGGGCGATTTCTGCTCCGATTTCAAGGAAATTCTGTATAAAATGAATAACAAGGCGTAAATATACGGCGAATATTGCATATTGTGCATAATGTTTACAAATATTGTATTTTTATACTTGACAAGCAAAAAATTGATGTTATAATTAAAACATCCTAAATTTTACGGAGGTAATATAAATGAAAAAACTTGCAAAAATTCTTGCTGTTGTAATGGTTATTGCGGTTGCAGCATCAATGTTCGCTTCATGCGGAAAAGAAGAACCCGAAGCTCCCGTTGAAAAGACAAAGCTCGTTATGGGCACAAGCGCAGACTTCCCTCCCTATGAATATGTTGAAGATAACGGCGACTATGCAGGCATCGACATCGAAATAATCAGAGGCTTTGCCGACGCTTATAATTATGACCTTGAAATTCAGGATATGGATTTCAAATCAATCATCACCGCTGTTAATTCAAAGGCTGTTGACTTCGGTATGTCCGGATTCACAATTACCGACGAAAGAAAGCTCAGCGTTAACTTCTCCGATCCTTACGAAATCACCTGCCAGTCGATCCTCGTTCTTGAAGGATCAGACATCAAGACAAAAGAAGATCTTGCCGGTAAGCTTATCGGCGTTCAGGCAGGCACAACCGGTGACGATTTCGTTACAGAAGATTTCGGTCAGGATGCTGTTAACCAGTATGATAAATATTCACTTGCCATTCAGGCTCTCTTAAACAAGCAGGTTGACTGCGTTGTTCTCGATGAGCAGACCGCAGTTGAATTCCTTAAAGCCAACCCCAGCATCAAGAAGCTTGACACAGCTTACGGCGAAGAGCAGTATGCAGTTGCATTCAACTTTGAAGACACAGAGCTTCTCGGTCAGTTCAACGAATATCTTGCAAAGATTAAGGCAGACGGTTCTCTCGATGCTATCTTCGCAAAGTATAAAGAAGCATAATTTTAACAGCATGGCATAATGATTTGAGGCATCGGATCAAACCCCGATGTCTCAATTTCGGTTTAATACTTTTTTCGAAAGAAGGTATGAATATGGGAGTTCTGAGTTTCTCAAAATGGATTGCGGAAGCTCCCGCATGGGTCCTTTCTCTGCCTGAAGGATTACAAAATCTTGTTTTTCAGCTTTATCAGACTTTTATCTATAAAGACAGATGGCAGTTCTTTACATCCGGCCTTAAAATAACATTTATCGTTACTATCGGTGCGCTTTTAATGGGCGTTGTTATCGGCCTTGTGCTTGCTATCATCAGAACTATGAAAGAAAGCTATACCGCCACGAAGCCGCCTGTTATTTTAAGAATTCTGAATTTCTTTACTGAAATATATCTTACCGTCATCAGAGGAACTCCTATGATGGTTCAGCTTCTTATTATGGGATTCGTTATTATGGTTCCCAAAACGGAAGAGGGCAGAATTATATGCGGTATTCTTACTCTCGGCATAAATTCAGGCGCCTATGTTGCCGAAATAGTCCGTTCCGGTCTTATGTCGGTTGATAAAGGTCAGGCGGAAGCAGGCAGAAGCCTCGGATTCAGCTATGCCCAGACAATGTGGTATATCGTTATTCCTCAGGCAATCAAGAATATTCTTCCTGCTCTCGGCAACGAAATGATAACTCTTCTCAAGGATACTTCTCTTGTTTCGGTTATCGCTCTTCGTGATGTAACAAAGCAGACGCAGAATATTATCAGCAAAACATATTCAGCGATGGTGCCCTATATTTCGCTGGCAATTATCTATCTCGTTATAGTTATAGCAATGACCAAGCTGCTCAGAGCATTTGAAAAGAGGTTGAGAAAGAGTGACCATTGAGAATAATACGGTTATAAAGGTTGAAAATCTGCAAAAATCCTTTGGAAAAAATCATGTTCTCAAGGGTATTTCAACCGAAATCAAAAAGGGCGAGGTTGTTGTTATTATCGGCGCTTCCGGTTCGGGCAAATCAACATTTCTGAGATGCCTCAACTGCCTTGAAGACCCTACCGGCGGCAACATCTATTTTGACGGCGTTGACATTGCGGACACATCCGTTGATATAAATATCCACCGCCAGAAAATGGGAATGGTTTTTCAGCAGTTCAATCTTTTCCCTCACATGACTATTATGCGCAATATGACAATTGCTCCGATGAAGCTGCTTAAAATGAGCAAAGAGGAAGCCGAAGCGAAGGCACTTGAGCTTCTTGACAGAGTCGGACTTAAGGACAGAGCGAACGATTACCCGAGTATGCTTTCGGGCGGCCAGAAGCAGAGAATCGCAATAGTGCGTGCGCTTGCAATGAATCCGCAGGTTATGCTTTTTGATGAGCCGACCTCGGCGCTTGACCCCGAAATGGTAGGCGAAGTTCTTGATGTTATGAAGAAGCTTGCAAACGAAGGCATGACGATGGTTATCGTTACTCACGAGATGGGCTTTGCAAAGGAAGTTGCTTCAAGAGTGGTCTTCATTGATGACGGTGTTATCGCAGAAGAAAACGCTCCTGCGGAATTCTTTTCGAATCCGCAGAATCCGAGACTTAAAGAGTTCCTTTCAAAAGTTCTTGCATAAAAATTCAGAGACGGATTACCGAATCGGCAATCCGTCTCTTTTGCTATATTGAATATTATTTTTTCTTTTTGAGTTTTTCACAGAGCTCTCTGTCCGGCGTGACCCACATCGTGTTATATGTATGATAAATGACCTTGCCGGGCTTTGCGCCGTTAGGCTTTTTCAGCTCTCTGACCTCGGTATAGTCAACCGCAACCTGTGCTGATTCTCTTGCGCTGCTGTGATATGCGGCAAGTATCGCCGCCTGGCGGCAGGTCCTTTCGGGAATGATTTCACCGTTTCCGATAACAACAACATGAGAGCCGGGCATTTTCTGAACATGAAACCACGAATCGTCTTTTCTTGCTGTTTTGAATGTCAGAAGCTCATTCTGAATATTGTTTCTGCCAACGAGAATCGTATATCCGTCATCGGAAATATATTCCATCGGAGGCATCGGCTTGATTTTTTTTGATTTATCGTTTTTGGCACGCTTGAGATAACCCTGCTCATAAAGCTCCGAACGGATTTCGGCAAGTTCCGCATATCCGTCTGCTCTGTTGACCGCATCAATAACGCTTTCAAGGTAATTCAGTTCCTGCTCGCTCTGCTCAATCAGCTCGCCGAGCATGGATTCCGCTGTTTTGGATTTGCGATATTCTTTAAAATATTTCTGCGCATTTGCCGATGGCGAAAGGGCTGGGTCGGCGGGAATGCGGATAATATTGTTGTTGTCATAAAAATTTGCAAGGTCGTAATAAAATGAGCCTTTCTGAAGCTGATATTGATTTGCAAAAATCAGCTCTGCGTTGATGCGCAGCTTATCTTTATCGGCGCAGGCTTCAAGTTCCGCTTTTCTGCTCTGCAGTTTTCTTGAAGCTCTTGCGGATGCGTTTGTTATTGTTTTCAGAAGCGACTGGCTTCTCTGCTTTGTGCGTTCAAAACGGTCTTTTTCATAATAAAAACCGTCAAGAAGCTCTGAAAAACTTCCGTATGTTTTAGCAGAAACCGTGAATCCGTATTGCGTTATATCCGTGAATGTAAAGTCAAATGGCTTTACATTTTCACGAATGAGCATAGTCGGCTCGGCTTTTCCGCTTTCAAGTATTTTTCTGATTGCTTCAAGTTCTTTTTCAAGCTTTTCGATATGAATCGGCAGAAGCTCTTCAACCGCAATGTCATTTCCGGCGCATTTTTCGGCGAGTTCACGGCATATCAACGGAGAGAAGCCCTGAAGAGTATCAAGAATTGCGCCTGAAAGGCGCTTGCCTTTGCATTCTTTTATTGCGGAAATGAGGCCTGAAATTTCGCTTTCGGCAATATTCAGCTTGTTCTGCTGCGGCGGAAGCTCATATATGAATCCGGGCAGAATCTGCCTTACGGAAGATTGCGTAAAGTCAATTCGCTTTACAGAATCAACAATTATTCCATCCGAATTTACGAGAATGATATTGCTGTGTTTTGCCATTATTTCAACGCAGAGGGTGAAAGTTACGGCATCTCCGATTTCGTTTGTGCCTGCAATGTCAAAAAACAGCACTCTGTCAAGCCCGAGCTGGCGGATATTCGTTATCGCTGCAGATGAAAGATGTTTTCGCAGAAGCATGCAGAGCATCGGAGGGGCTGCTGGGTTTTCGGGCGCAGTTGAGGTGAGGTGCGCTCTGGGGCTATTTGCCGATGCGGAGATCAGCAGACGGTAAGCGCCCTCTCTCGTGCGCAGATGAAACACCAGTTCATCTTTGGATGGCTGGTGTATTTTTTCTATTCTGCTTCCGGTTATCTTTTCTGAAAGTTCCTGCTTCAATAAGCAGAGAGTAAGTCCGTCAAGGGGCATAGATATTTCCTCTTATTTTATGTATTTTACGGGTGAGCATTGCGGAATGAGAATGGTTTCGATGTTATATTTCTTTCCGATCTCTTCTGCAAGAAGGCTCATCACGGGATTTTCCGTTTCAAAATGTCCTGCGGCTATGAGGGTTATTCCCGATGCAAGAGCATCAAGAAAATTACGGTGAGAAGCGTCGCCGGTAATGAAGGCATCGCAGCCCGCATCAACGGTATTCTGAATGAAGTCGCAGCCCGAGCCGCCGCACATTGCGATTTTTCTGATTTCTTTTCCGCAGTCCGCAAGTCTTATTTCGGCGTTGAGCTTTCTGCCGACATATTCCGCAAGTTCCACGCCGCTCATTGCTTCGGTTTCTGCAATTCTGACCATTGCCTCATCGCCGGAATCGGTAAGCGGATATGCCTTGAAGCCGAGTTTTGCGGCAAGGGCATCGTTTACTCCGCCGGAGGCTTTGTCAAGGCAGGTGTGAGCGCAGATTGCGGAAATGTTATTGTTTATCATCGTATAAACCGGATTTCCCTTTGCAACCGAGCGCACGGGCTTAAAGATAACGGGATGATGGCTGATGATGAGGTCTATTCCGTTTTTTGATGCGAATTCAGCCGCTTCGTTTGTTATGTCAAGAGCAAAGCCGATTTTGGCAACTTTTTGAGAAGCATCTCCGACCAGAAGACCGCAGTTATCCCATTCACATTTTGTTTCAAACGGGCAGTATGTATTCATAAAGTCAACGATATTCTGAACCGTAATTTCATTTGCCATTGATAACCGCCTCCAGTTTTTCGGTTAATAATTCAAGCTTCTGATATTCTTCGTGTGTGCCGTGATCCTTTGCGGCATCAAGCTTGATTTTCAGCCTTTCGAGGGCTTTCAGAAGAATCTGTTTCGCTTCCGGTTTTTCGCATTCGATCAGTTTGCCGCAGTAATAATATGCTTCGTCAACATCCTGCTTTTCGCCGGTGTATTGCGCCGAAAGAGCGGAATAAAGCTTGCCGTCATCGGTGCAGGCATCCTCGCAAAGAATGGCGAACCCGTTTTCAACAAGAAACTTTCTTATATCTTCCGAATGTGACTGCGGCTGAAGAATGAGTTTTTTTGAAGGATCCTTCAGCCAGTATGCACGGCTGACAAGCTCCGCCATAAGAGTTCCGCCCATTCCGCACATTATGAAATCATCTGCTTCAAACGGCTCAATTTCATCAAATCCGTCCGAAAGGCGAAGCGTTATTTTATCCTGAATTCCGAAAAGCTCAACGGTTTTTTGAGCATTTGAAAGAGGACCCCTGCGCACATCGCACGCAAGAGCCTCTGAAGCAATTCCTTTTTCGATAAGATAAGCGGGGAGATAGGCATGGTCGGTGCCGATGTCGGCAATTCTGCTTCCGTGCCTGACCATATTCGCCGCCATCATCATTCTTTCGGAAAGCTTAATCATTATTTTGCAAGGAAAGCGTTGACTTTTGCAACGAGTTCGTCAGCATTTACGCCGTGAACCATGCAGGCCTGAGCAACGGTTTCGTTTCTTGCCGAGGGGCATCCGAGGCAGTGCATTCCCATTTCGAGGAAGAAGGGAGCAACTTCACGGTTTTCATCAAGGATTTCGCCGATTTTCATATCTTTTGTAATTTCAGTCATTTTAAAAACTTCCTTTCCGGTTTATGCGTTTATTATATCACTTATTTATAATAATATCAATAGCTTGCGATTGACAAAATTCACGGCACACTATATAATACCTTATAATGGATTATTTTTTGCTTATGAATGGACGAGGATGAATGAGGAATTTTGATGTTACGGTCATCGGCGGATGCTCCGCAGGCCTTGCGGCGGCAATCAACGCAAAGAGACTTCATGAAAATCTGAATATCGCAGTTATGGAAAAGCTTCCGAGAATCGGCAAAAAAATTCTCGCAACAGGCAACGGAAGATGCAATCTCACAAATGAGAATGCGCTTTCGCATCCTTATCATAATTACGGATTTGCTTCATCTGCGCTGAATGACTATGACCCCGAAGCGGTCAAAGCCTTTTTCGTAAGTATGGGAATGCTTACGAAAACTGACGGTGAGGGCAGGGTATATCCGAGGAGCAATGCCGCTTCGTCGGTGCTTGATGCGTTGAGGTTTGAAGTTGAAAAATGCGGAATTTCCGTTTTCTGCGATACTGCGGCAAGAAAAATCCGAAAAACAAAAGACGGATTTATTATCAATGATGAATTTTTCTCAAAAAAGATAATTATTGCCTGCGGAGGAAAATCTTCTCCGGCGCAGGGTTCCGACGGCAGCATATTTGAAGCAGTCAGAGCTCTCGGGCATTCATTTACTCCGCTTTATCCGGCGCTTGTGCCGCTCACATCTCTCCCCGAACAAACAAAAGCTTTGAAAGGCCTGAGAGCGTCGGGAGTTAAACTGACCGCCGAATGCGAAGGCAGAAAAATTGCGGAATCAGGCGGCGAAATTCTCTTCACGGATAACGGGATTTCGGGCATAGCGGCGATGGAGTTGGCGGCTGAAATCAACGAAAATGTAAAGGAAAATATCTTTACACATATTGATTTTTTGCCGGAAATGAGCGCCGGTGAGCTTTCGGATTACATAAAAAGGCAATCAAAAATCAGAGGAAATCTCCCGGTTGATGAATTGCTGACGGGAATTCTTCCGAAAATGATAGGAATACAGATTTGTAAAGCAATAAACCTTTACAAGTCGGATAAAAAAGCATCATCATTAACAGAGGACGAATGCGAAAAACTTGCAGAGAAAATCAAGGATTTTTCTCTCGCCGTAACGGGAACAAAGGATTTTAAAGATTCGCAGGTAACAAGAGGCGGTATCAGAGTGAATGAAATTGATCCCGGAACGATGGAATCGAAAATCAGCAGAGGATTATATTTTGCAGGGGAAATAATTGATGTTGACGGCGGCTGCGGAGGCTTCAATCTTCAATGGGCGTGGTCATCGGGTCTGCTTGCAGGCGAATTGAAATAAGGAGCGCAATATGCTTAAAATCAGCGAAATAAAGCTCTGCCTTGACAGCGGAGATGAAGAACTGAAGTCAGCCGCTTCAAAGGCGTTGAAATGCAAAGAAGAAAACATAAAATCAATAAAGATTCTCAAAAAGGCGGTTGACTGCCGCAAAAAAGAGAATATCTTTTTCGTCTACAATGTTGCGGTTGAGCTTAATTCGGATGAAAAATCCGTTCTTAACCGCTGCGGAAATCCCAGAGTTGAAAAATACACGGAATATGTGTATGAAATGCCCGAAAACAAAAGAACAAGCGGGTTAAGACCTATCATAGCGGGATTCGGGCCGGCAGGTTTTTTTGCCGCTCTTATTCTTGCAAGATCCGGGCTTAAGCCGATAGTTATCGAAAGAGGCAACGATGTTGAAACAAGGACTGCCGATGTAAAGGGCTTTTGGAAAAGCGGAAATCTCAACACCGAAAGCAATGTTCAGTTCGGAGAAGGCGGCGCCGGAACTTTTTCCGACGGCAAGCTCACAACGGGAATCAAAGATCCTCTTTGCTCAAAGGTCGTTGAGGAACTTGTGAAGCACGGAGCGCCGGAAGAAATCGCATATTCATCTCATCCGCACATCGGAACGGACAGACTTGGCGGAGTAGTCAGAAAATTCAGAGAAGAAATAATTTCTCTCGGAGGCGAGGTGCGTTTCGGATGCCGCCTTTCGGATATAATCATTGCAAACGGCTATGTTCAGGGAATCAGTTATGTTGATAAAAACGGCGGAAGCGGAGATATTGAAACAGATACTCTTTTGCTCTGCATCGGTCATTCAGCCCGTGATACCCTTGAAATGCTTCACAGAAAAGGCATTAATATGATTCAGAAGCCGTTTTCGGTAGGAGTCAGAATCGAGCATCCGAGGGAAATGATCGATAAAGCGCAATATGGCTCGTTTGCCGGCCACCCGGCTCTCGGAGCGGCGAATTATAAAATGGCTTGCCATCCCGAACACGGCAGGGGAGCCTATACTTTCTGTATGTGTCCGGGCGGCACGGTTGTTGCGGCGGCATCGGAGGAAAAAAGAGTTGTTGTCAACGGTATGAGCGAATATGCCCGTGATGCCGAAAATTCAAACACGGCTCTGCTCGTCGGCATTGAGCCTGCGGATTTTGGAAGCGAGCATCCTCTTGCGGGAATGCAGATGCAGAGAGAAATCGAAAGCACGGCTTTTGAGCTTGGCGGCGGAGATTATGCCGCTCCCGGCCAGACCGTAGGAGATTTTCTCAACGAAACGCCGTCAAAGAAATTCGGAAGCGTTAAGCCGTCATGCCCGACTGGTGTTGTTCCGTCGGATATCAGAAGAGTTCTCCCGAAGAAAGTTACGGATACGCTCGCTTCGGCAATAGTCCGGATGGATAAAAGTCTTAACGGTTTTGCCTTGTCCGATGCGATGCTGACTGCTCCCGAAACAAGAAGCTCATCGCCGGTCAGAATTCTTCGTGATGATCTTCTTCAGTCGAACATCAGAGGACTTTATCCATGCGGAGAGGGAGCAGGCTATGCCGGAGGAATCGTTTCAGCTGCGGTTGACGGGATCCGCTGTGCGCACGCCGTGCTTGAGGATGAAAATGATGACTGGTAATATAAAGCTTGAAAAGCTTGATGACAAAGCGCTTGCATTGAGAATGGTAAAATATATATCAACTCTTGAGAGCATCAAAGTCAGAGCGGAATATTTTTCATTGGGAGGCTGCCCGCAGAAAGAAATGAACGAGCTTCTTTCGGATTTCAGCAAAGTTCGTGATGCAGTCAGGAGCGATGCGCAATATCTAAATTTCAATAAAAATATCGGCGAAAAGCTTCTTCGTGATAAATATTTTCCGTCGATCTCGGAGGCTTCCGCCTGGGGACTTTATGCGGAGCCGGACGGATTTTCAAAAGATTTTTTCAAGGGCATTGATGATGCTCTTGAAAGGCTGACAAAATATTATTCGTTTGATTACTGGCAGATAATTGCCGAGCTTTAACAGAGAGTGTGGAAAATGAAAAGAGATTTTAAAGACGGAGCATTTTATAAGGCGTTTTTTGTGATGACCTTTACAATGGCTCTTCAGAATTTAATAGTTTTCGGAGTTAACCTTGCGGATTCCGTTATGATGGGCGCTTACAGCGAAACGGCTTTGAGCGGGGTCGGGATCTGCAACAATATTCAGTATTTTCTGATGATGGCGGCAACCGGTACGGCTTCCGGAATGACGGTCATCGCATCGCAGTATTGGGGCAAAAACGAGATAAAGCCGATTCACAGAGTTTCTGCCGTTGCCATGTGGGTCGCAATTATTTTTGCGGCGGGAATAACAATTGTTTCCACTGCCGCTCCCGAATGGCTTATCAGACTTTTTACAGATAAGCAGGCGGTTATTGAGCAGGCTGTTGAATACCTTGATGTCATAAAATATTCTTACATAGTTTATGCTGTTTCAACCATAATACTTTCCATATTGCGAAGCGTTGAAACGGTAAAAATCGGATTTTATGTTTCGCTTTCATCATTCGCAATCAATATTCTGCTGAATTACGCACTTATTTACGGCAGATTGGGTATGCCTGAAATGGGAATCAGGGGAGCAGCTGTTGCAACTCTCGTTTCGAGGGTTATTGAGCTTGTTGTGGTTGTTATTTATCTTCTGTTCATTGATAAAAAGCTTCGGTTCAGGATCCGTGATCTTTTCATAACCGATGCGGAAATGATAAAGGATTATTTCAAAACCGGCGCTCCGCTTATGTTCAGCTCTGTTTCCTGGGGAATTGCAATGAGCATCCAGGGCGCAATCATCGGCAGACTTGTTGAATCCGCAATTGCCGCAAACAGCATTGCAACAACGATATTCCAGATAGCAACGGTTATCTGCTATGCTTCGAGCAACGCTGCCTGCGTGCTTATAGGAAAGACCATAGGCGAAGACGGAAGCATTGAGCTTATAAAACAAAGGAGCAGAAAGCTTCAGCTCATTTTCGTGTGTATAGGTGTTTGCTCAAGCGCAATTCTTTTGCTTTGCAAAACACTTATTATTGATTTTTATGATGCTTCTCCCGAAACCGTTATGTATACGAATCAGTTTATCTGGGTGCTTTCGGTTTCAATTATCGGCACGGCTTATGAAGCACCCTCGCTCTGCGGAATTGTTTCCGGAGGCGGTGCAACGAGCTTCGTGCTGAAAAATGATTTCATTTTTATGTGGCTTATCGTTCTGCCGGTTTCGGCGCTGAGCGCATTCGTTTTCAAATGGCCTGTTGTTGTTACCTTTGCATGCCTCAAGGCGGACCAGGTGCTCAAATGTGTTGTTGCATTCTTTAAGGTCAGAAGCTATAACTGGATCAAAAAAATCACAAGGTAATTCTTGAAAGGAGGGATAACATTGAAAAGGATCATCAGCCTTGCAGTATGTCTGCTGATTGTGTTTTCAACAGTCTGCATTGATGCTTCTGCGGCAAAAACTCCCGATCCTGTTATCCTGATTTCCGGATTTATGTGTTCGCAGCTCTTTACGGATTTCGGCACGGGTTCGCAGAAAAAAGTCTGGGGACCGGATGTTTCAAAAATTCTTTCGTATGCAAAAAATGATTTCGGCGGCATGGTTTCCGATTTGTTCAAAGGAAAAGCCGAAGATTTCGGAGAAAAAATTGCAGACGGAGCCGGCGCAGCTCTCGAAGCGCTTCAATGCAATCCCGACGGAACTTCAAAATATGAGGTTCAGCATTATCCGAATCATCCCGAAACCTCAAATGTTGAATATCTGCTGAAAAAAGACGGCGGAAAGTATCTTTACGAAAAGAATTTCTGCGTCTATATGGCGGAAAGAGTCGGAGGAAAAAGAGTTTTCTGTTTCCAGTATGATTCAAGGCTTGAGGCGAAGGAGCTTGCAGACGAGCTGCATCAATTCATCAAAGAGGTCAAAGGATTTACCGAAAGTGACAAGGTCAGTCTTGTTGCGCTCAGCTACGGAGGTCTCATAACCTCAACCTATCTGACTTTTTACGGAAACGAAAACGATGTCGGCAGAGTTGTTATGAGCGTTCCGGCTCTCGGCGGAACGAATATTCCGGCTAAAATTCTGCGTGGAGATATTGAGGTTTCGGAGGATTCGGTAACAACCTTTGTTGAAACCGCTCTCGGCGGCAGTTCAAATATGGCAAAAATATTTGAATCGAAAAGAATAGAATGGATAGACAGATTCGCAGCGGGCTTTGCCGATAAGCTGAGCCTTCTTGCAAAAAACTGGGGCAGCTTCTGGTGCCTTTGCTCGCAGGAGGAATATGAAAGCCTTAAGGCGGATTATCTTGACCCCGTAAAAAATGCGGAGCTTATCAGAAAAATTGATGTTATCCATAACGAGGTAATGCCGAAGCTTTCGGAAACCTATTCAAAGCTTATGGCGCAGGGAATGCAGATTTCGATAATCTGCGGCACGGGAAGCAGGCTTTGCCTCGGAGGTGACCTTAACGGAGATGTTATTCTTCCTGCAAGCGGTGTCAGCGGAGCAACAACGGCTCCTCTCGGAAGCAGATTTGCAGACGGCTACATGGGAATTCATTCTGCCTGCAAAGATAAAACGCATAATCATATTTCACCTTCAATGGAAATTGACGCTTCAAGCGCATATTTGCCGGAAAACACATGGTTTGTTGAAAATCATTATCACGGGCAGTATTATTATGAAAATTATACCCGCTCGCTCGTTACAAAGCTTCTCACTTCCGATGAGATAAAGGATGTGTATTCTGACCCGGATTTTCCGCAGTTTGCGAATTCCGATAACAGTTACCGTTCAATAGATATCGGCTTTTCATCGGAAGATAAATCGGTTTTATCTTCTGAAAATAATGTGCTTATAATAAAAAATGTTACCGATAAGGATTATATAAAGGTTATATCGGTTGTTTCGGATGAAACAGAGCTTGATTTTGATGCGCTCGGCTCGGAAATCATTTCGCCGGGAGAATCGGTTGAAATTCCGTTCAGCGGAAAAATCCCCGAAAAGGGGGCGTCAACAGCCGGAATCACAATTAATTTTATCCGTATCGGAACTCTCAATCCTTTCAGGTCACTTAAGTTTGATGTTAAACTCGAAAACGGAAAAGCTCCCGGATTTTCAAAGGCAATAGTGCCTGCCGAAACGGATTACAGAATGAAAATCAGATTTTCGGACAGAATCCTTTCAAAGCTTCGGGATTTCTCTCTGAAAGAAAAATTTGAATCCTTAATAGGAAAATGATATGAAAAAGGCAGAGTGCGCTGGGCACTCTGCCTTTTGTATGTTCTGCTTATATAATTTCCGCTCCGTGGCGGCAAGGCATTGCGAGAAATGAATCGGGGCATATCTTTCTGACTTTTTCAAGGCAGGCTTCGGCATCGGTTTTGCTGCCGAACAAGCCGAAAACAGTCGGTCCGCTTCCGCTCATCTGGCAGAGCGATGCGCCGGATGAACGCATAATTTCCTTTATTTCAACCCTTTCGGGGACTTCAACGACCTGCTCAAAAACATTTCCGGCATAGCGGCAGATATTTTCAAAATCGCCATTTTCGCAGGCATCAAGCATTTTCATACAGTCGGGATGATAAATGTGGGTGCTGTCCGCATCGGCGTAAGCCTGCGCAGTTGAAACGCCTCTGTCCGGCTTTGAAAGCACAATAAAGCACTCTTTAAGCGGAGCGAGCGGGGCAAGCACTCCGCCCGTGTTCAGGGCAAGCCTTGTGCCGCCGAGAATGCAGAACGGGATGTCACTTCCGACGGAAAGACCCGTTTTCAGCAGCTCCTCCTCAGTCAGAGCATTATCATACAGTCTGTTCAGAGCAGCAAGAACTGCCGCTCCGTCTGCGCTTCCGCCTGCAAGACCTGCGGCAAAAGGAATCCTTTTTTCTATGTGAATCTTAACGGCAGGCTCAATATTTGCTTTTTTGAAAAATGCGTCAGCCGCTTTATATGCGATGTTTTTTTCGTTGCAGGGAAGTCTTTCGTCAGAGCAGGTAAGAGCAATTCCGCTTTCGGCATTTTCAACCGTTACCGTGTCACAAAGGTCAACGGACTGCATAACCATAAAAAGACTGTGGTACCCGTTATCAAGTTTTCCGACTATATCAAGAAAAAGATTGATTTTTGCCGGCGCATCAACGGTTATTTTCATTTTATTCTCCTTATTTGGGCAAATTGTTTCGGATTATCGTCACTCAATTATCGGGATAAGAGTCGGCGTTCTGTTCTGATAAATCGCAATTTTGTCAAATCCGCATTTCAGAGCAAGCTCATAGCCTTTGTCGATTCCCGCTCCGAGATCCTTTGCATAGTGTGCGTCCGAGCCGATAGTGATAAGCTTTCCACCGAGTTCTTTGTATCTTCTGACTATTGATTCGTTCGGGGATGTTTCGCCTATCTGCTGGCGAAGGCCTGCGGTGTTGATTTCAAGAGCTTTTTCATTTTTTATGAGAGTTATCAGAATTTCATCAATGATTTCGCTGAATCTGCTCATATCAACGGCAATTCCGTATTTGCCGGTTATGTAGCGCAGGGGATAGGTTATATGGGCGAGAGTGTCAAACTTTGCCCATTGAGCAAGCTCAAGCTCGCATTCAAAATATCTTCGGAGCAGTTCAATATGGTCAACGCTTTCGTCGCTGAAATCCATATAGTAAGGATCGTCCTGATTCGGCAGATTATGAATTGCTCCGATGACAATATCATATTTCATTGCGTCTATGAGTTTTTCGGCAACGGGTTTATCATAGACTGCCTGGCCGAGCTCTGCGCCGACGCAGACGAGGAGCTTGCCTTCAAACGCCGATTTTGCCTTGGAAATTTCAAAAAAAGACTGGATTGCGGTGCGGTCAAAACGGTCTCTGTAAAAAGCGTCTATCTCAAGATGATCCGTGAACGCAACCGCTCTCATTCCTTTCATGCAGGCGGTTTCGCAGAGAAACATCGTTGAATGGTGGCCGTCAAATGAGCAGTCGGTATGTGTGTGTAAATCAATGATATTTTTAAATGCCAAGTCATCGCTTCCCAAATATTTCTTAAATATATAATAACACATTTTTCTGAAATATAAAGGTATTTTCAAAAAAATATTGAGTATTATATTGATTTGTGATAAAATAATTTAAAATATCGGGCAGTGTTGTCAATAAGGAAGCGAAACATGAAAGTTATCGTTACCGGCGCCGGCGGTCAGCTCGGCACCGATGTTATGAAAGAACTGAAAAAGCTCGGATGCGAAGCGATTCCCGCAGATCTTCCGGAGCTTGATATAACAGACAAAGAAAAAACAATCGGCGTTATCTCCGGGAATCATCCCGATGCGGTTATTCACTGTGCGGCTTTTACCGCCGTTGACCTTGCAGAAACGGAAAGAGAAAAATGCCGCTCGATAAATGTTGACGGAACGGAGAACATCGCTTATGCGTGCAGGCTCTGCGGCGCAAAGCTTCTCTATTTAAGCACCGATTATGTTTTCGGCGGCAGGGGAGATGTTCCCTATGAAACCGATTCCGAAATTTCCCCCTGCAACTATTACGGCGAAACAAAGTATCTCGGCGAAGAAGCTGTTCGTAAAAACGGAAAACACTTTATAGTCCGTATTTCGTGGGTGTTCGGAAAGAGCGGAAAGAATTTCGTGAAAACGATGCTTCGCCTTTCGCAGGAAAAAGATGAAATCAGCGTTGTTAACGATCAGGTCGGCTCCCCGACCTATACGCCTGACCTTGCTTCGCTGCTCTGCAAAATGATTGCAACCGAAAAATACGGCACATATCATGCGACCAACGAGGGCTTTTGCTCATGGGCGGAATTCGCAGAGAAGATCATGGAACTGTCCGGCAGCAAAACGAAGATAGTTCCGATCAGCTCCGCAGAATATAAGTCTGCCGCAGCAAGACCCGAAAATTCAAGAATGTCCAAAGTATCGCTTGACGAAAACGGCTTTGACCGTCTGCCCTCATGGCAAGATGCGCTTGAGAGATATTTTAAATAGGAGTTTATATGGATAACGAAAACAACAAAGCTCCGGAAAACGAAAGCCAAAACGCCTTTGATGAAATAATGGCGGACTTTCGCAATCTGACGATGCTTTATTCCGATTCTCCGCCCGAGCCGGAGCCCGAAAAGCCTGCCGAGCCGGTTTCGAGAGAAGACGAGCTTCGTTTGAAGGAAGAACAAAGAAGAAAAGCGGAAATGAACGCTATCCGTGAGGATATTGAGAGAAGATATTCGTTTCAGCTTGAAAATGCGAAAAGCAGATCCGAAGAAACTCCGCCGCCGCCGAAAAAGACCTATATAGAGGTTCCTTCTGCCGAAGAAACGGTCAGAGAGGAAATCGAAAGAATAGACAGTCTGATTGATTCGGGCATTGACGGCGAAGAGAAAAAAGCGGAAGAGGCTTTGCCCGCAGCCGAAGAAAAACCGGGAAAAAGCAAAAGAGCAAAGAAACCGAAAAAAGAAAAAAAGAAAAAACAGCCCGAATATATCACCGATACGGGAGATTTATATTATTTCATCTATTCTTTCGGAGATGTTATTTACAGATTCTTTTTGAGAATATTTGAAATTGTTTTCGGAATTATAAAATTCCCGTTTGTGAAGCTCGGCAAGGCTTTAAGCTCTGCAACCGCAGGCACAAAGCTCCGCTTGAGAAGATACCTCAAAGCAACGGCTGAAGAAGCGGCATATTTCAGAAAAGAAATCAGATCGGCGAGAAAAAATATCAGAATCGCCTTGAAAAAGCCGAAGGTTCTTCCGTCCGTGCTCGGCCACTATTTCAAAAAAGCATGGACAAGGCACAAGGATCTTCTGCGCACGGCGGTCAATATCGCCCTGCCTGCCGCTTCGCTTACCCTGCTTATATTTACAATCAACTATTGGAACAGCGTTACTTTTGCTCTTGAGGTTATATATAATGAAAAGAGCATAGGCTATATCAGCGATGAATCGGTCTATATCGAAGCAAAAAAGCTTGTTAAAGACCGCTTGAGCAACACATCAACGGCAGAAATCAACTATTCGGGCACGGCGAATCTCAACGCCCGCTATGCGCTTTCGCTTGTTTCAATTCAGGATATAAATGACGCAAGAACAATTTCCGATAAGATAGTTGAAAATTCTGTTGATAATCTTACCCATGCCTGCGGCGTTTATATTGACGATAAATTTGTCTGCGCAGTAAAAAATGAATCCGATGCAAAAACGGCTTTCTATAATATACTTGAGCCGTATGAAGAAGAGGCAAAGAAAGGCAATTATACCGTCAGCTTTGCCGAAAATATAGACTATATTCAGGGACTTTACAGCGACGATGAAAGCATAATATGGGATGCTTCAAGGCTAGAATCGGCATTGAGAGGCGAGGCCGAAAAGCAATATCTTTATACTGTTCAGGGCAATGAAACGATTGACGAAATCTGTTCAAAATACGGCGTTTCTTATGAAAAGGTCGTTCAGGATAATCCGGATGCAGATCTGAATAATCTCAAGAAGGGCGATATGGTTATCGTCAGGATCTCAACAAAATATATCAGCTTCAAAAAGACCGTTACAACTTCATCGGTCAGAGAGGTTGAATTTGAAACTGTTCAGAGAAGAGATGCAACAAAGTTCAGCGGATACAGAGTTGTTCATCAGGAAGGCGTCAACGGAACGGAAAGAGTTATCAAAACGGTCACATATATCGACGGCGAGCTTGATGACACTCAATATTCTTATGAAATCATCAAGGAGCCGGTTGACGAAATCGTTACCGTAGGAACAAAGACAACAGTCAACGGAGTTTATGTCGGCTATGCAACGAAGATGGGATTCCTGTGGCCTGCGCCGAGCTGCCATTATGTCAGCTCTCCTTACGGCTGGCGAAGCAGCGGCTGGCACAACGGAATTGATCTTTGCCGCTCCGGCGGCGGAGCATACGGAACACCTGTTATTGCTTCAAAGGGCGGAATTGTTGAAAGGGTTCAGCGCAGCAATTCAAGCTACGGTTATATGGTTCTCATTGACCACGAAGACGGATATATGACAAGATATGCGCACATGGTTGCAGGCTCTATTCTTGTTTCGGTAGGTCAGAGAGTTGAAGCGGGCCAGACAATCGGCAAGGTCGGCTCAACCGGCAACTCAACCGGTCCGCATCTTCATTTTGAAGTTATCTGGCAGGGAGAAACACAGAATCCGGCAAAATATATATCATAGTTAAAAAGAGAGATGAAATTCGGAATTTTTCGAAAATCATCTCTCTTTTGTTTGGCCAATATCATTTCCCGCAGGGTAAGTATTTATGCTTACCGAAAAAGTGACAAGGCAAACATCGTAGGGCAAGCATTTAAGCTTGCCGAAAAAATCGTAGGGTAAGCATTTATGCTTGCCGTCATTCTGCAAAATCAATTGTAAATTTATACACGGCACGGATAAATCCGTGCCCTTCAATTCTGTTATCCGAAAATATCGGAAAGGGTGTTAAACAGCTTCGGAATATCAATCGGCTTTGCAAGGTGTCCGTTCATTCCGGCATCAAATGCGTTTTGCTTATCCTCGTCAAATGCGTTTGCCGTCATCGCAATAATCGGGATTCCGGAGGCATATTGATTCGGAAGCGCTCTGATGGCTCTTGTTGAATCATAGCCGTTCATTCTCGGCATCTGGATATCCATCAGAATGAGGTCATACTGACCCTGCGCCGCATTCTGCATCTTTTCAACGGCAATGTCACCGTCTTCTGCGGTGTCAACAATGATTCCCTCTTCTTCAAGGATTTCCGTTGCGATTTCACGGTTAAGCTCGTTATCTTCAACAAGAAGAATCTTCTTTCCGCTGAAATTCAAAGGAACATTTTTGGGAATCTCTTCCTTGGGTGAAACAGGCTCTGCAATGCGATATTCAAATTCCAGAACAACTGTTGTGCCGGCTCCGAGCTTGCTTTCGATTGCAATCGTGCCGCCCATCAGTTTTTCCTGCTTCGATATGATCGTGATTAAAAGGAAAATACCGCTGAGGCTTATCGCAAGGAAAATCAAAAGAATGATAGCATTGTTTTTGACATTTCGATATAAGTGATTCGATTGCTCGCAGATTCCGATTTCATATTGTTCAAAGTCAAACAGGGTGTAAACATATTTCGTTCCGTTAACTTTGATTCTTTTGATTTCTTCGGAAGAAACGCTGAAATCTATCGGGGCTTCATTATCCGAAAGGCCGTATAATTTATCGTTGGTTGAAGAAACGATTTTGTCCCGCCTGGAGTCATAGATGAAATACATTGTGTTTTCCAGGGGCATCTTGTAGAGGATCTTTGAAATATTGCTCCTGTTCAGCGCATTAAGAAGACGAGCGGGAGATACGCCTATCTGAACGATGCTGTCTCTGTCTGCACGCCATACCGCTGCACACATAATAAGCTTGCCGTCCTTTGAATTCGGGGTAAGGTCCTGGCAGATTTCAAGATTCATATTGTCCATCATGCGCTCAAAGAATGCAATCTGACCGCCGCTGTAAATGCCGTATCCGACATAATCGGGAACGGTGCTGTAAGTGATCAGACCGTTCTGGCCGAAAATGTTGATTTCATCAATATTCAGAATTGATGCCAGCTCGCAAAGCTCATCGTAATTTTTCTGAAGGTCGGGATTGTTTTCGAGAATATAGGCAACGGCTTTGGCTCTGTCAATATATTCTTCCTTCAGCGATGTTTGAAGAGCATCGTTGTCGTTATCGTTATTTTCGATCAGCTTTCCGATCTGCGAAGAAAGGACCTCCGCCGAGCTTAAGAAATGCTGTTCGGTACCTCTTACGATCACAAACTGGCAGCAGATGAACATTATGATAAAAATAGCCGCCATAGCAACAAGAAGACGAAGCTTATTCGCTTTGTTGATTTTCAGATTATAAGTTTTTTCTTTGCCGCCCCTCTACTGAAGCGCTGATTTGTTTTTCATATTCTCAATCCCTTTGAATATTTTTATCGGCAATACACAATTCGGGGTTATTGCGTTTAAAGAAAAATCTCCATTTGTAATAATAACATATATGTTTTAAATATCAACATACTACTTGTTTTTTTGCTGTATAGTTTTTTCAGCATCGTATTTTGTATAAGTTTCATAAGAGAATGACGATGACGAAACAGAAAAAAACTGCCTGATTTTTAAAAAATCAGGCAGCTCACGGTTTTTATATCAGATGATGCCAAAAGCCGTTTTCGGATTTTAAAAGTCCTTTGTTATCAAGGCTTTAAGGCATTCTTGGTATTATTCCCACTCAACTCTTGTTAAACATCTTTGTTAAAGGAATATGGTAACTGATGTTTAATATCCAATGACAGCAAACATTTCCTGTATTATCCTCGCTGCCGGAGTGTTTGTTATCATTTTGTTATCATGTGATAACAATTTTTGCTGTTAATAGACTTAAATCATTTTCTGACTAATAGTATAGCAGAAATAACAGATATTTTCAACTGTTTTTTCTGATAATCAGTTGATTCGATTTCAAATGTACTGTTTAAAGCAAAAGTGATGTGATAATCTGCAAAAGTGATGTTGACTTTATTTCTTATATTGCTTATACTTATAGAAAAACGAAAGGAGGCGGACAAAATGACAATGAAATATATCGATCAGCGTGAACTTACCATAGTTATTGTTAATAATGAAGTGCCGTTTTGTCTGCGTTCTTAGGTGATTTGCAACCGGACAAAACCGTATTTTCGGCACTTCCGTTTTCGGAGGTGTTTTTTTATTTTGGAGGTATAAAAATGATATTGGAAGAAAAGAAAATTATATTAAAAAACGGCACAGAGGCGATTCTGAAAACGCCCGAAATCGAAGATGCCGAAACAATGCTTGAAAACATACGGATCTGCTCGGGCGAAACGGATTTTCTTTCTATGTATCCCGAGGATTGGTCAAAAGCAACCGTTGAAAGTGAGAAAGAGTGGATAAGACATCATCGTGAAAATAATAACACTTTGCTGATTACCTGCTTCATTGACGGAAAAGCAGCAGGAAGCAGTGAGATAAGTTTTATGACCGGCATCAAAACATCTCACCGAGCGATATTGGGCATTGCCATACAAAAAAAATACTGGAATATCGGCATAGGTTCTGCCATGCTTGGGGAGCTTATGAAAGCGACAGAAGAAAACGAAAAAGCCGAAATCGTTGAGCTTGAATTTGTTGAGGGAAATGACCGGGCAAAAGCACTCTATGAAAAATTTGGACTGAAAGTTGTTTCGGTAAGTCCGAAAAAATTTAAACTTAAAGACGGAACATATCAGAATGTCGGTTATATGCAAAAAGAAATAAGAAAGCCAAAAATAAAAAAACGGGGTGATTAAGATGCACATCTGCATTTGTGATGACGATAAAAGTCAGCACGAGATAATCAAGAACTACATAAACGGTTTTTTTCTGCTTACACAGAAGCCTGAAATCGTTTCACGGTTCAATGGTAATGATTTGATTAAAGACTGTATGTCGGGAATCAGTTATGACATACTTTTTATGGATATTCAGCTTGATTCCATAAGCGGACTTGAGGTTGCTCAGACGGTAAGACGGCTTAATCCCAACGCCATTATCATTTTTATTTCCAACCATCCGGATTATGTCTTTGAGGCTTTCAGCGTGGAGGCTTTGCATTTTATGGTAAAGCCCATAACCGAGCTTGAATTCGAGCGGGTATTTGTCCGTGCCATAAGCAAATATAACTCGCTCCATTCCTTTCTGCCATCACGGTTTTTGAGCGACAGAGCGGTTATCTGCATCAATGACATATTGTACTGTGAGGGCTATAACCGCCATGTAATGATTTATACGGACAACGGTAAATATGAAAGTGTTGCCAAGCTCAGCGATATTTATGAAATGCTTTCCACGCACGGATTTGTACAGACACATCAGGGTTTTGTTGTAAATATGAGCCGAATCCGCCGTTTTGATAAAGAAAGCGTAACGCTGAATAACGGCACCTCCGTTCCGGTCAGTCAGCGCAGAAGAACTCAGGCACTCAGGATATTTGATGATTATCTGAAAGGGGTTCTTTGGTGATGAAAGAAGCCGCAACCGCTTTATCGGGAATGTTTGAAATATTTATTGCGTATATGCTGTTTGGCAAATTCGGGAAAGTGAAATATAAAAAATCCGTCAGCATTCCCGTTATAATCGCAGCAATGCTCCTTGAAGGCGGAATGACTTTTATTTTCAGCATGACGCCTTATATGTCTCTGTTCTATTTCACTTCTGTGTTCCTGATAACGCTGATTTTTGATTTCGGATTTTTGAAAAAACTGCTTTTATGCTTATTGTTTCTCGCCATAACCATCGCAGCAGAAACCGTTGGTATCTATGGTGTTTGTACCGTTTCGGGCGTCTCCATAGACGAAACGAAATCCAGCATTCAGCTGAATACGCTTTCGCTTATTATTTCGCTTTTTCTCACCTTGCTGTTTGAACAAATGATTCGAAGCGGAAAAAACCGAAAAACAAAGCTTCCTCCAGTTTTTGTAATCGGTATATCCGCACTGCCTGCGGCAAGTATGTTTGCTCTTTTCCTTTTCTTCTTTCTGATATACCGGAACGGGAATGAAGCTTATTATATTCCGACGGTGATCTGTTCCCTGCTTCTTCTTGCCGCAAATATGAGTACATTCTTTATCATCAATAAGCAGGAGGATTTTTATGAGGAAAAGGCGGAGCTTGAACAGACAAAGTCGATGCTTGAGCTTGAAAGAACACACTATTCCGAGCTGTTTGCCGCACAGGAGGAGCTGAAGCAATTCCGTCACGATTCCAAAAACCTTTACACTTCATTGATGGCTTCGCTTCGGGAAAACGGAGCGGAAAGTGCGGCGGAGCTTATAGAAAAAAGCTTTAACTTTGACGGATTGAAGAATATGGCTTATTCGGGCAATGCCGCACTTGACGCCGTGATAAGCTCAAAAATCGCACTGGCAAAAACTCAGCAGGTTGAAATCATTCCTTATGTGCGTATAGCTTCACCGATTCGGATTGATGATATAGACATCGGAATTCTTGTGGGCAACGCCCTTGACAACGCTATTGAAGCGGCGGCAAAGCAGGAAAACCGGCAGGTACTTTTAAGCGTTATCACTTACGGTGATATGCTTTCGGTTGAGGTGAAAAATCCCATTTCCGCTGATTTTGAAATCGGCAGTTTGAAAACCACAAAAACAGATGCGGGTAATCACGGCTACGGTCTGAAAAGTATTGAGGCGATTGCGGAAAAATATTCCGGAACGCTGTCTGTTAAAGCGGAAAACGGTGAATTTATACTTTCGGTTATTCTTTGCAATGACAAGATTTAATCACTTTTGTATTTGAAATTATCACCTTTGCAAAACCCGTTGAATACAAACATAATATTATTTATCATAGGCACATCGGCTATCGGTGTGTCTATTTTTTATCCCATATACTTTAACAGGAGGAAAACAGATGTCAAAAAACAAAGACAAAAAATACGGCGTTATCAGTAATCTTAAATTCATGATAAAAGAGCATAACGCCTATGACAAAAGGTTTATTCCGTGTGATATTGCTTCGGCACCGCTTGCGGCAATAACCTCGGTTATTACAGCCTATCTGCCTAAATTCGTGCTTGACTGCCTCGAAAATGACAAATCACCAAGTTTTATGGTTACGGTGATAGCTCTTCTCTCGGTTGTAATAATCGTTTTCGGTTATGCACAGTTCTTTTTATCGCAGTATTATTTTCGCAATTTCAGAGAAATGAACAATGTATGGTTTTATTCCCGCATCAACAAAAAGCTTATGAATATGGAGTATATGAAATACATCAGCGGCGAAACAAGAGTAAAGCGTGAAAAGGCGTGGACTGCCCTTGAAAGCTGGGAGGACGGAATCTGCGGTTATGTGACAAGAGCAGTTGAGATTTTATCATCGCTGTTCGGTTTTACGGCTTTCACGGCAATCATCGTTCAGGCCTCGTGGTTATTCATTCCCGTGCTTATTGTAAGCTATGGTCTGAGTATGGTCGGTTGGCTCCTTTTGCAGAAATACAAGGATAAGCTGAAGGATGAACGCAGCGCAGTCAAACTTAAGCTCGGTTATGTTACCTACAATTCAAAGGATTTTACCTCGGCAAAGGATATCCGTGTTTACGGCATGACGGATTTTATTATGAGCAAAATTAACCGCCATGTTGCCGATATCACCGATATCAACAGGCGTGTCAACGTCGGTCACATTTCAAATACCGTTTTGGAGGATGTTCTGAAATTTGCCATAGGCATTGCGGCTTATGTGTATCTTGTTAAGCTGAAAATAAGCAGTTCAATGACGATTGGTGATTTTTCGCTTTATTTCGGAGCGATAACGGGCTTCGGAATGTGGCTTGCAAAGCTTGTTGACGGAATATCAACATTCATAGAGGCTGACCATAAGGTGAACGATTTCAGAAATTTTCTTGATATTTCCGAAGAGCCTGAAACCGAAAATCCCGTTCCCGTGCCGACGGGTGAATGTGAAATTGAGCTTAAAGATGTGAGCTTTGCCTATGAGGAGCAGGAAAAGGATACGCTGAACAATGTATCTTTGAAAATCGGAAAAGGTGAAAAAATAGCGATAGTCGGCGTGAACGGAGCAGGAAAATCAACGCTTGTAAAACTGATTTGCGGACTTTTAAAACCCAAAAGCGGCGAAATACTCGTAAACGGCGTGAACATATCCGACTATGACAGAAATGACTATTATTCTCTCCTTTCAACCGTATTTCAGGAGGCTTCGATTCTGCCGTCAAGCATCGCAAAGAATATTGCTCTATGTGAGGAATCGGAGATCGACCGTGACCGCCTTTTTGAATGTATGCGTCTTTCGGGTATCCTTGAAAAAGTGAATTCTCTGCCGCAAAAGGAAAACACCCTGCTTGTGCGTGAGGTGCACGAGGGAGGAATTGCGCTTTCCGGCGGTGAAACACAGCGTTTGCTGCTTGCGAGAGCACTTTATAAAAACTCGCCGATACTCATTCTTGATGAGCCGACGGCAGCTCTTGACCCCATAGCCGAAAACGATATGTATATGAAATACGGTGAATTCTGCACGGGCAAAACTGCGATTTATATTTCTCACCGTCTTTCCTCAACACGATTCTGCGACAGAATTTATCTTTTGGGCGACGGCAGAATTATTGAGGAAGGTACTCACGAAGAACTGCTTTCACTCGGCGGAAGATACGCCGAAATGTTTAATACACAAAGCCGCTACTACAAAGAGGAGGCGATATTTTGAAAGAAAAGTTTATAGCCTTAAAGAATGATATTTCGGTTATTCTCAAAAGCTTAGGTTTGATAAATGATTATCTCGGCAATCATTATCTGCTGATAAATACCGTGCAGATGACGCTTCGCACTGTTGCGCCGTATATCACCGTTTACTGCACAGGACTTGTAATAACTGCGTTGACTCAAGGCAAAGAATTTTCGGTAATACTTCGATATGTGCTGATTGCATCATTTTCAACTCTCATAAGCGATCTTATAATGCGTTGGATGAATTTTTACAGACTCACAATGCTCAATTCCTGCTACTACAAGCATTGTGCCGTGCTTTCACGAAAAGCACTTTCGCTTGACTACGCCAAGGCGGAAAGCTCGTCCGTTCAGACGCTTCGGGGAAAAATTGAAGAAACGGCTAATCACGGCGACGGAATAGCGTGGGTTGCCGATATGGCGGCGCAGATAATCGCAAATGCCGCATCCATTGTCATTGCAATTATTATGGTGTCGGGAATGGCTTTCGGCAGAGCAACGAAGTCTCTAAGTGGAGCGATGAAATTTGCTGATACGCCTTATTTTACCGCTCTGCTTGCGGTGATAACCGTTTTGTGCATTTCGCTCACGGTTAAATATCAAAGCATTGCTGAAAAGAAAAACTTTAAAAGCTATAATTCCGTCAAATGCTGGCCTCTTAAAGAACATTACGATAAAAAATATCTCAACGAAACCGACTGCGGCAAGGATGTGAGAATATATAACGAAGCGCCGCTGCTCAACGAAGAGCTGAAAACCAAAGTTTATGAGCCGATCACCCGTAATGTCAAAGAACGCTTTAAAATCTGGGCAACCTACGGCAGCGTTACCGGGATTATTTCAAATGTGCTCGGCGGTACGGTTTATATTTTTGTGGGGTTAAAGGCTTTTACGGGAGCATTTGGTGCAGGCAAAGTCGTTGAATACTACGGCGCAATAACAAAGCTCATAAATTCCTGCTCTGATATTGCGGGCTGTTTCGGTTATCTGAGGGCAAACTGTCCGCAGATGAAGCAGGAGCTTGAATACCTTGCACTTACCTCCGATATGGAAAACGGCACAAGAAAAGCGGACGAAATCGACACGGATAACCTTGAATTTGAATTTCACAATGTCAGCTTCCGCTATCCCGAAACCGAGCCGCTTGTGCTGAAAAATATTTCTCTTAAAATAACTCAGGGTGAACACCTTGCTGTTGTCGGCATGAATGGCAGCGGTAAATCTACAATGATAAAGCTGCTTGCCCGTCTGTATGACCCGAATGAAGGTTATATCACCGTCAACGGAATCGACATCCGTGAGTTTGACTACACAGAATACCTGAAGCTGTTTTCGATCGTTTTTCAGGATTTCAAGCTGCTTGCGTTTTCGGTGGGTGAGAATATCGCCTGCTCTGAAGAATATGATGAGCAAAAGGTATGGAACTGCCTTAAAATGTCGGGAGCGTATGACAGAGTTAAGGAATTCCCGAACGGACTCAAACAGTCAATTTACAAGCTCTATGAAAAAGACGGTGTTGATTTGTCCGGCGGTGAAGAACAAAAGCTTGCCATTGCAAGAGCTTTGTATAAAGACGGAGCTTTTGTGGTACTTGACGAACCGACAGCGGCACTTGATCCCATTGCCGAAAGTGAGATTTATTCAAAATTCAATGAAATCGTCGGCAGTAAAACCGCTGTCTATATCTCACACCGTTTATCTTCCTGCCGCTTCTGCTCACGCATAATCGTTTTTGATAAGGGAGAAATCATTCAACAGGGCACTCATGAAGAACTGCTCGCACAGCCTGATGGTAAATACTATAAATTATGGAACGCCCAGGCACAGTATTATAACGAAAAAACAACGGCATAAATTGAAAAAAGCCTTGAAACTGCTGAAAATCAAGCAATTTCAAGGCTTTATCATTTAATTAAAAACCACTTGGTATTATTCCCACTCGCTCAAGGAATTCTAAACTTAAACAGCTTTGTTTATGAATTTTAGCTCGTGGTATTTGTATCATCTGTATTACCCCAAAAACTTGGGCTATCAGAATTTTTGTTGCCAATATGTTGCCAGAATCTTGGCTTGTTTCAAATCATTGATAAACGGCTATTGGTAGCACAATAAAAGCGGGCCCTTTAATAACATCACGAATCTCTGCGGGGTTGTCCATATTCTGAGGCATACTTCTACGCTGGGCTCTGTTAAGGGGCATCTTTTTTATATCATCAAAGATTTCGTCAAGTTTAATATTCTGACCTTTTGGTATTTTCCTAATGATCTTACAAAGCATATAGGCTTGTCCCACAAAATTCTCTTTTGCGCATCGGAAGTAGCTTTCATCAAGATATGCCACCATAGGATAGCTACCATCTTCAAACTGGAAAATGCAAGAAATCTCTTTTCCGGATTTTAGTTGACCCAATGCTGAAAAGCCATTGACTGCATCTGAAGTCTTTTTATCTAAAATCTGTTGATCTGTAATTGTTTCAAATACAGATGCCAGTTCGGCAATTTTTGAAATACTATCAGTCAATTCTTTCATCTTTGAAAAGCGGGCTGTAACTAAAACTTCGAGAAAATCGTCTCGGCTTAGCTGTGTGTATATATCATCTGAAATGAATTCATAGTATTTCAAGCCTGATTCGTCATCTTCGTTTTGAAGATAATTATATATTTTTTCAAATTTTGCTGCATCACTTATCTTAACGGATCTTTTTATCTCCTCGGCTTGTGTGCCTTTATGTTCTCCAGATCCTCCGATAAGTGACGCACCAGCTTTACCAGCAAGTGTTTTTTCGGTACTGGTGGCTATTTCCTGCGATTCTTCATCATATGTATAGCCATCTATAGCCGCGATGTAGTCTTCAAGGACTTTTGTGTTAAGATACAAGAAATTTCTTAATTTCATAGTAAGCGCCCCCATCAGTTACTTATTGTATGTAGACTTTTAGTATTCACTCAAATTATAATATATTATTGGAGGATTGTAAAGATGGACATGTTTGTTTTCTTGACTATACTTTATCTGTTACAAAAAGCCAATTATCAACCTTATCGTTCCTGCCCGGTGCGTTTAACCGTGCGGGAATTGTTTTTGTTCTGGTCAGCCTGCTTTTGTGCTTCGGAAAGGCGTTCTGTGACTGATGTTTTTTCTCTGCGTTTTTCGGATTCAAGTCTACGTTTTTCACGGTATTCGGCAAGCTTTTCTCTGAGGGTTTGTCTGCCGTAGATTTGACATAAGTCTTCATAATCTTTTGTCAGATTCATGTTTTCATCTGTAAGAGCTTTGATCTTTTCATCCTTTTCGGGTATGCTGCCGACCTTCTCTTTCAAAGCTTTGTTTTCTTTAACAAGGTCAATCATTGTTCGGTGCCAGCTTCGGGATTTGCTGATGATTTTATCAATGGCTTTGTTGATTATCGGAATGACTCTTGCTCTGTAATCGGATGCAGTTTCTTTCTTTTCCGGTAAAGGTAATATCTTTGAAGCTGTCGGCATTTCTTCATCAAAATCACTTATAATTTTGTTGATTCTCGGTGCAATTTCATCAAGCTCATTTTTTGCAACTTGCTTGTCATGCTTCAATTCCGTTATCTCATCCTCAAGCTCGGATTTTTGATTTTCCAATGAATCAAGAACAGATAATGTGTCTCTGATTTTGGTTTGCCTTGTTTCTTCCAATTCGGATATTTCGGCTTCAAGTTTTTCTATTTGCCTTTCAAGAATGTATTGCTCTTTTTCCTGATGTTCTCTGCCGGTCATGGGATGATAAACTTCAATGCCGTGATCATTGCAGATTTCTTCAAGTCTCGCATTTTCGGAATGTATCCATTTTGTCTGTGCAGTATTGTTGCAGCCGTCACTGACAAATCCCATTTCTTTGAGAGCCTGGGTTGAACTTACCTGCTTTGATAATCCTTTTCTGAATTCTGTTCCTACGGGAATATAGTCAATGTGAATATGCGGTACTCCCTGTTCATCGGCATGATAATAACAGCCGAACATAATCATATTCGGATTCTTATCTATCCATCCATTTGCAAATTCTTTTAAGATTTCATAACCGACTTCTTCGGGTATTCGTTCATCCATATTACCGACGGAAACGATCATTTCATAGGCGGTATGTTTCTGCTTATCCGATTTTATCTTTTCGTAGTAATCCGCAATCTTTCTGTCGTTACGCTTCTGTTTCATATTGTATTCCGAAACGGCTGTATCAAAAATTTTATGATACGCTTCACGCTCGGTTAAATCAGCACCGAGCCATACTTCGTGTATGCCGTTTGGATCAATATGACTTTCCTTATCCGTAATTCTTTTATCTCTGATATTATGCTGACGGGCAATGTTTGTTCCTACATGGGTCGCTATGGTAAAGGGCATATTTTACCTCTTCAATGTTCTGCAAATTGTAGCTTTGCTGACGCAGAATAAACATGAAAGATCATCGAGGGTATAACCTTCATCATAGTGTTTCAGTTTGATTTCCGATTCATCTTCGGGAGAGAGAATTCTTTTTCTGCCGAGTTTGGATTTGTCTTTGAGAGTAAGCTCATATTGCAGATATTTCTTGTTTGCGTAAGATGAATTTTCCTTAATGAATCTTATCTCATAATTTCTTCTGAGACATTTCATCAATTCATCTCTTTTTGAATAATCCTCGTTTTCAATTTCGATACTTATTCTGATTTCATTCAAATACATCATCCTTTCTGTTTGTATCATATTGTTTCATAATTGGTTTTTATTGCCGTGTCATATTTGTTGCATAATTCAGATATACGGTGTGTCTCAGAAATGTTGCATAATACGGATTTTTAACAGAAATTTGCGGTAAGAATACGGTTACTGCACCTGTCTTGTCAAAAGCAGTAACTCAATACCGGTTATGACATACTATCATAACCCGGATTGAGGTCTTCAGCAGACTGCCGTGGGATATTGAGGATTGCTTCCTCAAACTCCGCAGTGATGCCGAAACGATTTTGTTGTGTACAAAATCTGTTTGAGCATCACCACACGACAGATACAAAACGCAATTATCTGCCGTGTGCTTATTTTTCACATTCTGTTTTGAGACAGAGTGTGAAAAAACAGCAGGAACCAAATTGCTTCGGCTCCTGCTTTCATGTTTATCACGCATATACAATTTCTTTCAGTACCATTTCGGCTGCACGGTCACGGATGCTGTTCATTTTCTGAACCCATTCCAGACCGTTGTTTTTCATTTCCTCATTGATATTCTCTGATACTTTTAACTGAGAAATTATTTCTTCCATACGGATTTCCGACTTATCATTAATGTCAGTAAGATGATCATATAACTGTTCTTTTTTCAAGAGATTAATATATTCGGTTTTGCATTCTGCTTTCAGGAATTCAAGCCTTCTTCTGCCGAAGAAACCTATGGAATATTTTTGTGAATCCGTCAGACCCGACGGAAAAGAAAAGATATTATTATCTGATACTGTATTCATAATATCTCTCCTTATTCTGCTTTCAGACCGTTAAGGGTAACTGAAACAAGATTGATGTTTTCAAGAAATTCATCGGATATTTCACCTGCATTTTCAATGCGTATGAGTTCGGTCAGTATTTCGGAAAGCTGATTTTTGAGAGCTTTATATACTCTCGGATTCCCCTGAACAACAATATCTCTTTCAAGGCAGCGGCGGTAACAGTACTCCTGTTTTGAAAGTCCCGAAAGAGCAACTGCTTTATTGATTTGCTCATTTTCCTCCGGCGATACTCTGAACCCGACGGTTATGTTTCTGAAACGGTTATGCCTGTCTACATTTTTAGCTGACATTGCCATATTCACCTCTTTCTGAATCTAATCTATCTGCCATTTCCACTTGCTTGGACGGAAACAGATGTGCATATCTGTAAGTTATATCTATGCTTTCGTGCCCGACTCTGTCGGCAATAGCTACCGCAGAAAATCCCATATCAATCAGCAAACTGATGTGACTGTGGCGAAGTCCGTGAATTTTGATTTTCTTTACTCCGGCAAGCTTTGAGCCTCTTTCCATTTCATATATGAGAGCATTTTTGGTGATTTGAAAAAGACGGTCGTTCTTTTCAATTTTATAAAGCTTAGTCATATATTCCTGCATTTCTTCGCAGAGAAATGACGGCATTTTAATTGTACGCACACTCTTCTTTGTTTTCGGAGAAGTAATAACATCTTCCCCATGCAAGCGCTGATATGATTTTGTGATGGATACTGTACTGTTCTTAAAATCAAAGTCGGCAGGCGTCAGTGCCAACAGCTCGCCCTCCCTGATTCCGCACCAGTAGAGCATTTCAAAAGCGTAGTAATATAACGGCTTATTCATCATCACTTCTGCAAATTTGAGATATTCTTCCTTTGTCCAGAATTCCATTTCCGGCTTTTCTTCGGAGCCCATATTTCCTGCTTTTGCAGCAGGATTAAAACTGAGGTTATAATATTTTACAGCGTGATTAAATATTGCACTCAGTTGGTTATGCACTGTTTTCAGATATGTCTGCGAATAAGGTTTTTTCTTATTGTCACGATAAGCTAAAAGTTCATTTTGCCACGCTCTTACATCAGCGGTGGTAATATCACATAAATTCTTGTTCCCGAAATAGGGGAGAAGCTTTGTTTTGATGATATGTTCTTTGGTAAGCCATGTGTTTTCTTTAATTCTCGGCCGAATGTCATTTTCATACAATTCGCAGAACGAAGAAAAAGACATGTTTATATCTTTACTCTCTTTCTGCTGAAACTCACGTTCCCATTCCTGTGCCTCACGTTTGGTGGCAAACCCTCTTTTACATTTCTGCTTGTGTTCGCCTTTCCAATTAACATACCTTGCCATTACATACCATGTTCCGTTTTCTTCATTTTTAAATACCGGCATGTTAATCCTCCTTTCTGCTCGGCGATAATCTTTCAAAGAAATAATCACGGTTAATTCTGCCTGCAAGTGTGATATAGCCCTTTGCCGCTAATTCTTTATTAAGCTGCCTCATTATTTTATAGGCCGTGGATTCGGCAATACTGAGCTCTTTCATCACATCTTTTACTGTCATAAATGTTTTCTCCATATGTTTTTCACTCCTTTCTCTGATAAATTTGTTTTGTCGGTTTTTCTGATTCCGGTTCCTGCAGGCATTCCTCTTATTTCTACGGGCGCTGTGCAGTCTTTCAATTTTTCATAAGAAAGCGCTCCTTTCCTTTTATTTGCGTGGGAAAATCTTCGCGGTTTATTCCGTTCAGCCGATCATTCGATTTTGCGTTAATCATCTACTGACAGCATCATTATACTTAACAATTCTGTTAAAGTCAAGCCTTTTTCGCAAAAAAACTTTAACTTTTTTGCTAAAGTTTTTCTTGACAACATTAACAAATGTGTTATACTTAAGATATAACAAATTGTCAGGAGAATTGATTATGGGAATCGGAGAAAGAATAAAATATATAAGGAACCTAAGAGGAATGACTCAAAAATATCTTGGTTTACTTATTGGCTTTCCGGATAGGGCAGCGGATATTCGTATTGCTCAGTATGAAACCGGAAACAGAAGTCCGAAAGCGGATATTACTTCTCAGATTGCTTCTGTTCTCGGCGTATCGCCTCAGGCGCTTGATGTTCCGAATATTGACACTGAAGACGGTATTATGCACACTCTTTTTGCACTTGAAGATTTATATGATTTGAAAATTGACAGTACCGATGGTGAAATATCTTTGAAACTCGGTAAAGGTAAAGGAACTAAATCTGCCGAATTATTCAGCAGATTATTATCATGGGCTGATGTTGCGGAAAAATATAAAAAGGGTGAAATATCCCTTGACGAATATGACAACTGGCGTTATAACTATCCTGCCAATGACAATTCTCAAAGAAAAGTAAGTGTTCCGTCAGCAGGATTGATGGATTGGATTAAAGAAGGATTAAAATAAGAAAATAATTATATAACGACAAAAAAGCCCTTGCCGGATTACTCCGACAAGGGCTTAAATCATATAATACAGTATTATGTTTTTGATAACTCACAAGCCATTTATAACAAACAAAATAATTTGTTTTGTGCCGTGTGTTATCATTTTGTTATCATTGGACAAATTGAGCGGCGTAAATCCTTTATTATCAAGGCTTTACGGCATTCTTGGTATTATTCCCACTCGATAGTTGCAACGGGCTTGGGTGAGAGGTCATAGAGAACTCTGTTTACGCCTTTGACCTCGTTGAGGATTCTGTTGACGATGATGCCGAGAACATCATAGGGGATTTCTTCGATTGTTGCTGCGGTTGCGTCGATTGAGTTGACCGCACGCAGAACAACGGGCCATTCATAAGTGCGTTTATTATCTTTGATTCCGGTTGATTTGAAATCGGGAACAATGGTAAAATACTGCCATACCTTGTCTGCAAGGCCGTGATTATCAAATTCTTCACGGAGAATGGCATCAGCTTCACGAACTGCTTCAAGTCTGTCTCTTGTGATGGCACCTACGCAGCGAACACCGAGGCCGGGGCCGGGGAACGGCTGACGGTAAACCATATTATCGGGCAGACCGAGTGCCTTGCCGACCATACGGACTTCGTCTTTATAAAGGAATTTGACCGGCTCAACAAGCTCAAAATTGAGCTCTTCGGGAAGACCGCCGACATTGTGGTGAGCCTTAACGCCGTCACTCTCAAGAATATCGGGATAGATTGTTCCCTGAGCGAGGAACGAAATGCCTTCCTGCTTCTTTGCTTCTTCAGCAAAAACTTCGATGAATTCCTTGCCGATGATTTTACGCTTTGTTTCGGGGTCTGCAACTCCTGCAAGCTTATCAAGGAAGCGGTCAACAGCATCAACATAAACGAGGTTGGCGTCAAGCTCATCATGGAAAACCTTGATAACCTGCTCCGGCTCGCCCTTGCGGAGAAGACCGTGGTTAACATGAACGCAAACGAGCTGTTTGCCGACTGCTTTAACGAGGAGAGCGGCAACAACCGAGGAATCAACGCCGCCTGAAAGAGCAAGAAGAACTTTCTTGCTGCCGATTTGAGCCTGAAGAGCTGCGATCTGCTCATCTATGAAAGCATTGGCAAGCTCGGGAGTGTTGATTCTTGCCATGTTTTCGGGTCTGAATTCTGTCTGCATTTTATATTCCTCCGATCAGTTGGTGTAGTTGTCGAAATAGCCCTGGATAAGAACAACGGGAGTTCCCTTGTCGCCCGAGCCGCTCGTGAGGTCACAAAGAGAACCGATGAGGTCTGTGAACTTACGGGGAGTGGTGCCCTGGGAAGCCATATTGCCTACAAGGCTGCCTTCTTTTTCGGAAATCTTCTTTGAAATAGCGTCCTTAAGAGCATCGCCGCTGAGATCTTTGAAATCGTTATCGGCAAGATACTTGAGCTTGAGCTCGTTGGGAGTGCCGCAAAGGCCGTCTGTGTATGCGGGCGAAACAACGGGGTCTGCAAGCTCCCAGATTTTGCCCTGGGGATCCTTGAAAGCGCCGTCGCCGTAAACCATAACTTCAACCTTCTTGCCGCTTGCGGCGATAAGAAGCTTCTGCGTTTCGTTTACAAATTCATTGCATTCTCTGGGGAAGAGCTTGATTGTGTCTTCCGTTGATTTGTTTGAGCCGAGAAGGCCGTAGCTCTCGTTGAAGCCGCTGCCGTCGATTGATGAAGTAAGAATATCATCAAGGCCGCAAACGATTTTTGCGCCTGCCGCTTTAAGAATTCTCTTTGTTCTTGCTCTGGTGTGGATATCGCAGTTGATAACGCAGTCTGTGTAGTTGAGGATTGCTTTTGCGTTGTTTGCAAAAATGATTTCAACCTCTGCGCCTGCTTCTTTAACGATGTTGCCGTAATATTCAACATAGTCAACGCCGGTAAATTCATGCTTGTTTTCGCCGAAAAGTTCACGGTATTTTTCAAGCGAGAGAACATCGCTGTAAGGGTTGGCTCCGGATTCGTCGAGCTGATCAAGCGAGATGAGATGATTGCCGACCTCGTCGCTGGGGTAGCTGAGCATAAGAACGATCTTTTTTGCGCCCATTGCAATGCCCTTGAGGCAGATGGCGAATCTGTTTCTTGAAAGAATGGGGAAAATAACGCCTATTGTTTCGCCGCCGAGCTTTGCCTTAACGTCCTTGGCAATGGCATCAACGCTTGCGTAGTTACCCTGGCTGCGGGCAACGATTGATTCCGTAACGGCGATAACATCTTTGTCACGAAGCTCAAATCCGTCGCTTTCGGCAGCGGCCATAATGCTGTCGCAGACTATGTGGGGCAGATTATCTCCCTGGCGGATAATGGGACAACGGATACCTCTTGAAATTGTACCTGTTTTTCTTTCCATGGTTCTCATCCTTCTTTTTTGAAAATCGGTCACAATAACTGACCGTAGGATTTTATTTTATCACCATTTTTTTCAGAATTCAACTGTAGATTCCTACAACATTGTTTTTTTACAAAAAAATATTTTTGGATATGTAGAATAAATAAAGTAATATACATTTTATTAACAATTATTCTATTGACAAAAAATGTATTTTTTGCTTTAATTGTGCATACAATATTCCGTGCGGAAGGGGAGTTGGTTATGCGGCTCGGATTTGTTGAATTCATAAAAGTTGTCATCATAGGAATTATTGAAGGAATAACCGAATGGCTGCCCGTGAGCAGCACGGGTCATATGCTTCTTTTTGATGCGTTCATTCCTCTTAAAATGACGGAAGAATTCAAGGAAATGTTTTTCGTTGTTATTCAGCTCGGCGCAATTATGGCTGTTGTGGTTATGTTCTGGAAAAGAATGTTCCCGTTCGGGCTTGAAGATAACGGAATCAACGGAAAAAAGAGGCTGACGGTCAGCAAGAGCATCATCATGACTTGGGTCAAGGTTGCTGTTGCCTGCATTCCTTCGGCAGTTCTCGGACTTTTTCTTGATGATTTTCTTGAAGAGCATTTCGGCAATGCGATAACGATTGCGATAATGCTCATTCTTTACGGCGTTGCTTTTATTCTTATTGAAATGCGCAACAAAGATAAAAAGCCGAAAATTGCCGATATGAAAGGCATTGATTACAAGACGGCTGTTATCATCGGCGCTTTTCAGGTGCTTGCAATGATACCCGGAACATCCCGCTCGGGTGCTACGATAGTCGGTGCGCTTCTCATAGGCGTTTCAAGAACAGCGGCAGCGGAATTCACATTTTTCCTCGCAGTTCCGACCATGCTCGGAGCAAGCCTTCTTAAGCTCGTTAAATTCGGATTTGATTTCGGTGCATCGGAATTCTTTGCTCTTATTCTCGGCATGATAGTTGCGTTTGCGGTTTCTCTCTTCGCCGTTAAATTCCTTATGGGATATGTTAAAAAGCACGATTTCAAGCTTTTCGGCTGGTACAGAATCGCACTGGGAATCATTGTTATTATTGTTTCACTTGTTACAAGATAAAAAATCCGCCGTGTTTGCAGTAAACACGGCGGTTAATTTTTTAAAGAGTGATTTTCTTTTCTTCAATCGGCATTCCGGGTCTGAAATTGGGAACCTGCATCGTTTTGCCGTTGTTGACAACGGAAAGCTCCGAAAGCAGACCGACTGCTGTCCATTCGCAGGCTTTATAAACATCCAGCTCGGGCTGGGTGTTTGTTCGTATGGCATTGATGAAATCTTCAACGATGAAGAAATCGCCGCCGTTGTGACCTGAATTGCGCTGTTCTTCGGTTGCGTTTCTGTATCTTTCGGGAACATACATATCAAATTCTTCAAGCTTCTTCCATTTCATATTGTGAAGCGGTGAATCCTCGCCGATGAACGAAACTCTGTTTATATCTTCGCCGTGCTGCTTGAACTGAACGATGCCCTTTGTGCCCTGAAGCTGATAGTTATCCATGTTGTGCGGACGGGGGGACATACAGTCAACACGGATGTTGAGAAGCTTGCCGTTTGCCGTGCGGCACATTGTTGTTGTTCCGCTGTCCTGCTTCAGACCGAGAGTGTTGTATACGCCGGGGGAGAAGGTTGAAATTTCGGTGATCCTGTCGCCGGGGAACCACTGCATAACAGGGCCGACGCTGTGAGTGGGATAGAAATTTCCTCTTTTGCCGCATTGCCAGAATGAACGCCACGAGGTCTTTCCGTTGGGATAAACGAAAAGATCACCGATGTTGTGAAGATACATTCCTTCGGCGTAATAGGGCTCGCCGAAAACGCCCTGCTTAACCATTTCCTTGACCTGCTGAACTCTCGGATCATAGATATAGTTTTCGGCAAACATATATATTTTTTTGTATTTCTCAACGGTTTCGCAGAGCCAGAAAAGCTCATCCATCGTTACGCCTGCCGTGACCTCGCACATAACATGCTTGCCGGCTTCAAGAGCGGCAATAGCCTGCGGAACATGGCATTGCATCGGGGTCGCAATGATAACGGCATCAATGTCCGATTCGAGCATATCATCAAAAATGCGGAATTTTTTAATATCTCCGCCTATTTTTTCTGCCGCATCGTTGAGATGCTTTTCGTCAAGGTCGCACATAGCGGCGATTTCAACATCGGGGATATTCTGAAGACCCATAAGAGTTGAAAGACCTCTTGTTCCTGCGATACCGATTTTAATTTTACCCATTATATATTGCTCCTTTCATTTTGCAGCATAAATAACTTTATACGGCGTGCCGTCGTCGTTGACCATCTGAACGCTGTCAACTCCGATTTCGGCAAGCTCCGCCACCCATCTTTCTTCCATTCCGACATCATATTCAACCGGAAGAAAGCCTGCGTTGAGATAACCTTTAACGGCGGGCTTCCTCCATTCGTCCGTTGTAAGATGAATGAATTTAACGCCCTCTGCTTCAAGCTTTTTGCAGGTTATGATGCTTAAATATTTGCTTAATTTTCTGCCTCTGAAATCCGTGCGTATTCCCACCATGTGCATATCTCCGGTGTTTGTTTCGGGATCACGGTATGCCGTAACCGTTCCGACATGCTCGCCGTTGAAGTCGATAAAAAATACGTCTTTATAAGGATCGAGCGGCCTTGAAAGTATGGTTTCATCAAAATCCTTGGCGGATGCGTCATCGCCCACAAGTCCGTTTTTGCAGCATTCGACCCACGCCGTTTTGTCTGCTTCGCAGCTGTAATTTGATATTGAAAAGCCTTCGGGAAGAGGCTCGTCTTTAATGGGTGTTCCGGGGAACCAATACATTTTAAGCTGTGCCATATCTGACCTCCGATTATATTTGAAACAAGTATATTTCAAAAAAAATATAAAGTCAATACAATGAAACGGATTATTGCAGAATTTTGTCACCGTTTATGCCGGAAGATCGTATTTCATATGGATAATGCCTTGCAATGACGATGACGCTGTCAGGCGGAAAAAGAACCAGATTCAAGGTGGGTTCGGATATCTCGTGGCTAAAATGCTGAAAATGAATTTGTTTATAAATCTGTAATTTTTTTGTAATTGAAATTTTACATATATAATGTTATAATTACCGAATAAATTGGAAAAGTGTTCTTGTACGGAGGGTTTTATATATGAAGAAAGTTGTTATCATCGGCGGCGGTCCCGCAGGTCTGACGGCAGGCTATGAGCTTCTTCGCCAGTCGGATGAATATGAAGTTGTTATTCTTGAGGCAAGCGATACCCTCGGCGGAATCTCACGCACGGTCAGATATAAAGGCAACAGAATGGATATCGGCGGCCACCGTTTCTTTTCAAAAGATAAGAGAGTAACCGATTTTTGGGAAAGCCTTATGCCGACCCAGGGCGCACCTTCAATGGACGATAAGCTTCTCGGCAGAGAAAAGAAGCTTTCCGAAGGCGGCCCCGACCCCGAAAAAGAAGACAGAGTTATGCTTGTTCGAAACCGCATTTCGAGAATATATTATCTGAATAAATTCTTTGATTATCCGATTTCGATGAAGCCGCAGACCTTTATCAATATGGGCTTTGCGAGAACCGTTAAGGCAGGCTGCAGTTATCTGAAATCCGTTGTATCCAAGAAGGAAGAAACCTCGCTTGAAAATTTCTATATCAACCGTTTCGGCAAGGTGCTTTATTCGATGTTTTTTGAGGGATATACAGAAAAGCTCTGGGGCAGGCATCCGTCTGAAATTTCGGCAGACTGGGGCGCACAGAGGGTAAAAGGCCTTTCGATCCTTGCTGTTATCAGGGATATGCTTTCAAAGCTTGTTCCGAATAAAAACAGAAAAGTTGAAACCTCGCTCATCGAAGAATTCGTTTATCCGAAGCTCGGTCCCGGTCAGTTCTGGGAAACAGTCGGTGAAGAATTTGAAAAAATGGGCGGCAAAATCATATATGACCGTAAAGTGAAAAATATCAACACCGAAAACGGCGAAATCGTTTCCGTTGTCTGCGAAAACGGCGAAGAATTCGGCGGCGATATCTTCTTCTCTTCAATGCCCGTAAAGGACCTTGTTGCGGGTATGAACGATGTTCCTGCGGCGAAGAGTGAAATTGCGGCAGGGCTTCCTTACAGAGATTTCGTAACCGTCGGACTGCTTGTAAAAAAGCTTGATTTAAAGAACGAAACCGGCATAAAAACTCTCGGCAATATCGTTCCGGACTGCTGGATCTATGTTCAGGATGTCGGCGTTAAGCTCGGCAGAATCCAGGTTTTCAACAACTGGTCGCCGTATCTTGTTGAAGACCCCGAAAAAACCGTTTGGGTCGGACTTGAATATTTCTGCAACGAGGGCGATGATTTCTGGAATATGAGCGAAGAGGAATGCGTTAAAAAAGCGGTTTCGGAGCTTATTTCAATGGGAGTTATCAACGAAAAAACGCAGATTCTCGACAGCCACCGTGAAAGAGTTCAGAAGGCTTATCCGGCATATTTCGATACCTATGACCGCATTGATGAGCTGGTCGAATATCTTGACGGCTTTGAAAATCTTTATTGCGTCGGCCGCAACGGTCAGCATCGTTATAATAATATGGATCACTCGATGGCAACCTCTTTTGAAGCGGTTTCGAATATTCTCTCCGGCAGAAAATCAAAGAAGAATATCTGGAGCGTAAACACGGAAGCAGAGTATCACGAGGAGAGTTCGGATGCTGAAAAATAAGAAAATTGCGGTTATAGTTATAATAATTTGCGCCTGTGTTCTTGTTGAATCTTTTTTTTCCGCATTTCCGTATTTTGCATTTGTTGCCGGAAGAAAAGGAGAAACCTTTGAATTCCTTAAGGATTCCTCCGAAATTGTAAGCAGCGAAGATCCGGATTGTTTTTTTTCATTTGATTCAACGGTTCTGAATTCGGTTTCCTTTACAGTCAGACCGACCGGAGGCTATGAAGACGAATTTTATGCCGATGTGACCGTTTATGCCTCTTCGGAGAATTCTCCCGGCTCTTTCGGTGTGTTTGCGTCGAGAAAAACGGGAGTTGACGCATATTCAGGCGAAAAAAAGATTTATCTTGATCCGGGATATAAGTCCGCAGGCATCCTTCTCCGGTTTTCGGATATCGGGGATTCATTTGTGATTTCCGATGTAAAAATCAATCCCGAATTCATTTTCAATATGAATTATCTGCGCCTTGTTCTGCTTATTGCCGCTGCAATGCTTGTTTTCTGCATAAAGGAATATAAGCATTTTTTCAGACAGATGAGCTTCAGAAATGTCGCAATCATAACGGCAGCTCTGTGTGCATTCGGCTCGGTCCTGTTTTCCGGAGTCTGCGCAACAACGGACGGTGCGGAGCCGGTCGAATATATAAAAGGAATGGATGTTTCCCGGCAGAATCCCTATGTTCAGCAGTTTGACGCATTTGAAAAAGGTCAGCTCAACATTGATGTTGAGCCTGATCCGGCATTGCTTGAATTGAAAAACCCCTATGACCCCGAAGAAAGAGATGAAATTTTCTTCCTTTGGGACAGAGCGTATAAAGACGGAAAATATTATTCGTATTTCGGCACGGCGCCGATATTCACGGTGTATTATCCTTTTTATCTTCTGACGGGTAAACTGCCTGCCGAAAGCACGGTCATGGCGGTGTTTGCGTTCATCATTTCTGTTTTTCTTCCGCTTGCCGTGATGCTTTTGTCAAGGCTGATAAACAGTAATATTTCGCCGTGGTATGCTTCGGTAACCGCATTCGGAGCGCTCGGAGCTTCAATGGTATTTCTGCTTCAGAGGGGATATATGCCGTTTTATTATATTGCTTCGCTTGCTGCAATGGCATTCGGAGCGGCGGCGGTTTTTTGGTGGATTTTTGCGTTTGCAATCAAAAAGAGATCCGCAAAAACCGTTTCATTTGCCTTGTCGGGATTATCTTATGCGTTCTGTATCCATTCAAGGCTCAATATCGCTTTTTCAATCGGAATCGTTATTGCGGCGGCTGCGATTGCGTATTTTGTCAAATCGGTCAAAGCAAAGGAAATCAAGGCTTCCGTAATAAATATCCTCGCTTTCTGCGTGCCCGTCGGCATAGGCGGAATTTTGGCGATGTGGTATAACTATGCGAGATTTTCAAATCCGTTTGATTTCGGAACGGCGTATCAGATGACCGTTGCCGACACATCGACATATAAAATCTCTCTCAACGGATTTTTCCCGATGCTTTATCAGTATTTTATTCGTCCGTTTGAAATGACATCGGAATTTCCTTATCTTTATCTCAAGACCGATAATATTTCCGACTTGGGAAAATATATTTACACGGATGCAAATATCGGCATATTCGCAATGCCGTTTATGTTTGCACTTCCTGCGGCGTTCTGCATTTTCAGAAACAGAAGTGTTTCAAAATACGGAAAATCCGTTCTCGGCGCCGCTCTTGCTTCAATGCTTATAACCGCTTTTGCGGATATATGCCTCGGAGGAGTTATTTTCAGATATACCGCCGACATTTCTCTTATAGGCGTTATTGCTTCGGCGGGCATACTTTTTGAAATTTACAATATATGTATTCGTGAAGGCAGGGAAGAAACAAAAGGAATTCTCATAAAGGCATCGTCTGTTCTCTGCGGAGCGAATATACTTGTTACAATGGCATCAATGCTTACTTTGAACGGCAATCTGGCAGAGTATCTTCCGTCTGTTTTTGAATATCTGAGAAGTTTTGTTGTTTTTTGGAAATGAGGATCGTGAATGAAAATCAAAAATAAAAAACTGATAAAGAATCTGATTCTTTCGGCGGCGGCATTCTTTGCCGCAGTTTCGCTCGGAATCGTTATTTATTATATCGCTTTTCCGTCTGCTGCCGTTCTTCACGCCGACTGCACGGATACGATTCTTTGGGCAAACGCAAGCGTTGAATCAAAGTCGCTCTTCAATTCCGATTTCGGCTATGCGGCAATGCTTCCCTTCGGCGGCACAACGGTTATGATTCCGTTTGTGGCGATTTTCGGCTATTCGCTTGCCGCTCATCAGGCGGGAATGATTGCTTTTACCCTGCTTTTTGCTCTTGCTGCTTTTCTGCTTTGCAGATGCCTTGAATTTGATTATACTTTTTCGTTTTTTTCAGTCGGCTCTCTTCTTCTCATCATTGCATCATCGGCTAAAATGAGAGAAATATTTTATGAACATACGATATATTACAGCATTTGTGCTGCGGTCATCTTCGTTCTGCTTTCGATGATTTTGAAGCTGAAAAACAAAAAGAATACGACTGCCGCTCTTATAGTCGCAGTCATATTCTCAATGCTTTCCGCTATTGACGGAATGCAGGTTATCGCAACGGGAATTTTCCCCGTTCTTTTCGGAGCCGGAGCATATATTCTTCTTGAAAAGAAAAAGATTTTCGATGAAGAGAACAGAAATGTCATTTTCGGAATTCTCTGTATCTGCGCAGGAACGTTTTTCGGCTTTATTGCCCTGAAAAAATTTACTGCCGGAATTTCCGCAGGCTATGCGGAAGCCTATTCAACATATTCGGGAATGAATGACTGGGTCGATAATTTTCTTAAGCTTCCGAAGCATTGGTTTGAGCTTTTCGGGGTTGAAGTTGAAAACGGACTTGCAATGTTCTCGTTCGCTTCAATAATCAATCTTATCAGAATTGCGGCGGCTCTGATCGTTGCTTTTGCGCCGGCAGCGGCTCTGATAACATATAAAAAGCTCGGAAACGGAGCAAAAATGCTCACTCTTGCTCATTTCGGACTTGCCGGAGTAATTCTTTTCGGCTATATTTTCGGAATTCTCTCTGCCGCAAACTGGAGGTTGAGTCCCTTGATATGCACGGGTATTCTCGTTACCTGCGCTCTGATGTTCAATTTCGGAAAAGAGCTTGTTCCGAAGCGCATTGCAGCCGGAATATGTGTGCTTTTCGTTGCAATGAGCGCTGTTTCTGCGGTGATAATAGCAAAAATGCCGAAAAACGGCGAAGAGCTAAACGGGCGTTACGGAATCACGCATTTCCTTATGGATCAAGGTCTTCATACGGGATATGCGACCTTCTGGAATTCGCAGGTCATAACTCTGCTTTCGGATTGTGATGTCAGAGTTGCGAACATTGATGTCAACGAAAACGGAATCGCTCCCTGCGGTTATCAGACCGACAAAAAATGGTTTGAAAACAGAGAGGGCGAAAAATATTATTTTGTTCTTCTTTCTCCCGATGAGCTTGAAACCCTCAGCGGAACAGCCGATTACGAAAAATTCAGAAGCCTTGTCAAAGGAGCCGTTCCGACTGAATACGGATATACGGTTTATCTGTTTGATTCAACTCAAGTGCTGTATTAACCGATATTTTCATATAACCAATAAATATTATTTACAGGCGCAGGCGCAATGCTTGACGCCTGTTTTATTATTTCTTTTATCTCTTCATAAAGCGGCGCAAGGTCGGTAACATTTCCGCCGAGCTTTTCGGATTTTGTTCCGAGAACAAAAACGGCATCTTTGTCACCGAGATAAACATTTCTTGCCGCTTCGTCGGCGGCGGTTATGCAGACAGCGGAAAATGTGAGGCACAGGCAGATGAAAACGGCGATGATATATTTTCTGAAAATGTTCATAGCTTTATCCTTTAACGGTGTATTCATCCATGAATGAAGCGAGAACGGCGGCGAGAAGTCTTCCCGAATAGCAGGCTTCTTCAAGAGTATTCACCTCGCTGCCCATTTCGATAAGCAGACTGAAACGGGTTAAATCCATATTGTATTTTTTCTGCGTAAAAAGAAGCGGGCGCATTATTCCGGGAAACATATCTTCGCATTTTTTCTGAAGATTGACCGCAAAGCGCAGATTATATTCCCAATCGGGAAAATCCTTTATTTTTCCCTCTTCGGTGCCTGCGATTATCATCATCTGAGCGGCCTTTTTGCCATTGATGACCGAAACGGGTCTGATTTTCGTGCCGCCGTCAAGGTCGATTGAATCCCGGTGAATATCAATTACTATTTTGATCTGCGGATTTTCTTTCAGAATGCTTTCAATCGTTTTTCGGGAATGCGGATATGAATCGTTATAGCTCTCATCGTGGATGGTTTTATCATGAATAACAGTATAACCCGATTTTTCAAGATAATTCGCTATTTCCGTTCCGACTCTTACAACATTCAGCAATTCGTTGCTGCTTCTGAATGTTTCATCTTCATAATATTCCGTGTTTTCGGAAAGCTCATAGCTTTCGGTGGTGTGGCTGTGAAAAATCAGAATTGCCGGTCTGCTTTTGTCAATTTCAAGCTCAAGCGGCTCTGCGAGAACCTTTTTTATATCGATCTTTTTCGTGCTTGTGTTGTTCCTGATCCGGATATTACGGAAAATATCCGTTGCGCCTTTTTCGGTGTAAGTTGTCTGTTTTATTTTTCCGATCGATTTTCTTCCGTCGGTTGAAACGGAGTATTTCTTTATCACCTCAAGAATATCGGCGGGAGTTGTGATAAGGTCGATTTCCGCTGCTTTTTCTTCGTGATTTTTCGTTGCTTTTTCGGTCACTTTTATTGTTGTTTTTTCGGCTTTGGTTTCCGTGACTTTAGAAACGGAATCGCCTTTGAACATAAGCGAAGCGGCAGTGCAGGAAATTTTTTCGGCGTTTGAGCCGACACATAGCCCGATAACCAGCAGGGCGGCAATCAGAAGAGAAAACAACTCGGTCGTTTTTTCTTTTTCCTGACGGTTTTTCATTTTCATCCCTCGCATTCTTCTAAAATATATGCGGGGATGAGAAAAAAGATGAAAGGAAAAGGCGAAGCCCATTAAAGGCTTCGCCAATGTGTTAAATGACTTTTTTGTATTTTTCTATGAGCCTTTCGGCAAGCTCAACCGTATCTGCATCCGTCGGGCTTTCGGGGTTGGATGTTGAAAGCCATTTGCGCTCAAAATCGGAATAATTTTTATAGAAAGAATTTCCTCTGTATTCGTTTCTGCCGTTTATCTGCTTGCGGGTCGCAGTTGAAAATTTGCCTCTCTTTGTGAATCTGTAAGCTAAAAGCTCAAAGAAGCTCTGCCAGCGCTTTGCATAATATGTGCCTATCAGGCCGCCCCATTCTTTCCACGCATAGTCATAGTTGAGCGGATCGCCGATCGGACCCCAGAGAGTTATCTGCGTAAGAAGATTCAGCTCAAAATTCTGCTTATCCTTGTCGGTCAGAGCAAGTGCGCCTGCCTCCTTGAGATGAGTATGGAGCGACATTTCGGACATCGACTGAAGAAGCTCATCAAGCTCTTCGCATATTTTGAGAAACGAATTGGAATAGCGTTCAAAATCCCTCTGATCACGGTTACGGAAACCGTTGACAGCCTTTTCATAACAAATATGAGCGTAATTGCTGAGTACCTGCCTTGTTATATCGCATATATCGTAAATTCTGCCGTCTGAATCCGTTTTTTCTGCCGAAATGAGAAGCTCTGCGGCTTCAAGAAGCTTTTTATTGTCATACTGAACATCAATAACATCAAAGGGGGCGGTATGCTTAAGATCCGTGCAGGGTCTTGCACATATAACGGAGCCGGTTTCTCTGCCTTTTATATCATAACAGGTGCTGCGAAGAATTTCCGCTGCCTTTGCATAGTTTTCATCGGCGCTTGAATATCTGCGAAGAGCATAGTCTTTGCACCATTCGCCGAGATCGGTTTTCTTATTCTCAGTGAGCATATCAAACATCAGCTCGAAATACATCGGATTTGAAAGAATACCGTCATAGAAAACTCCTGTGCCGATGCAGTTTTCGGGAGCATCAAGATACGGATTTTCCGCAGCGGCAGTCATATTTCCGTGAAGAACCGTTCTGTCGCCGCTTCCTCCGCCCATGCCGAGGATATAGTCATATCCCCAGAATTCATCGGTCTGTGAATGAAGAGTTCCGTCGAGGTCAAAAATTATAAGTCTGTCTTTCGGAACGGATTTGACCATCTTTTCATAGAGACAGTCGCTCATCATTATCCATTTTGATTCGGGGTCAAAATCTTTATAGAGAGTGTCGATCGCTCTGCCGACCTTCCAGAGATAGTCCTTTGATTTAAGCTCGGATTTGTTTACAATATAGGGATCGCAGGAATAGTAATGAAATGCGCCGAAGAGATGACGCTGTTTTTCAAGAAGCGCCGTGCCGAACTTTTTAAAAACATTTCCGAAGAAATCGAGCCTGAATGTGAACGGAAAATTATTCCACGAGGGCATGATCTGCATACGGAGTTTTTCAAAAAGCTTTTTGAAGCTCTGCGGAACCATTCCCGCAAATCCCGGCAAAACCGGGCTCATTCCGAGAGAAACCTCTCTGTCAATGATTTTTTTGCCGAGTTCAACTCTTGATTCGATATATTTCGGGTCGGTAAGTGAATAATATGAAGCGAAGCGGTTCATCATCTGCCAGGGCCAGAATGAGGGACCCGAAAGATATGAGAGAGCGCCCGTTTCGCTGTATTTGAAATCACGCATTGTATAATACCAGACGGCTTCGCTTCCGACAAGGCAGAGAGGCATATTGATGCCGTTCATTGCCATAAAGTCGATTTCCTTTTCCCATTTTTCCCAGGTCCAGAAAGCGAGCGAATAGCCGAATGAGCGATAGGTGAGATATGCTCTTTTGTCCTGAAAAATCGTTTTTGAAAGCTTTCCGTCAAAAAGCGGAGCCTCCGAAACATTTATCTCGGTGTTGCCGCAGTGAGATAAATTGACCCGGCAGTATTTTTTCAGATACGCATAGTATCCCATAGCCTGGCTGATAACGCAGTCGCCGCAGATAACGATTTTACCGTTTTCGCAGAATACTTCATATCTGTTTTTGCCGTTGTCGCTTTCAATGCTGCGAAGTTCAAACATGCAGGCAATATCGGGAGTGTTTCTTAAAATGAGGTTCTTCATCTTTTCTGCTCCTTAAATGGCATTAATAGAACTGTTTTTCATTATACATAATTTTGCGGCGAATGGCAAGACTTTTTGAAATACAGAAAAGAAATTCAAAATAATTTGTAAAAAGTCTTTACACCTGCCGATAAAAGTTATATTATATAAAATAAATAACTATGTAAAAAGGCGGTGTTTATTATGCAACCCGTATATAAACGAATCCTTCTTAAGCTCAGCGGAGAGGTTCTTGCGGGAGAAAAAGGCCACGGCTTTGATTTTGACACTATCACTTCTGTTTGTGAGGCTGTAAAAAAGCTTTATGATATGGGTGTTCAGGTCGGTCTTGTTGTCGGCGGAGGAAACTTCTGGAGAGGCCGTTCCGGCGGAGCGATGGACAGAACCAGAGCCGACCATATCGGTATGCTCGCAACCGTTATGAATTCGCTCGCTCTTCAGGATACTCTTGAGCAGCTCGGAGTTGAAGTCAGAGTTCAGACGGCAATCGAAATGAGACAGGTTGCCGAGCCCTATGTCAGAGCAGATGCCGTTCGCCATCTTGAAAAGGGCAAAGTTGTCATTTTCGGCGCAGGCACGGGCAATCCTTTCTTCTCAACGGACACCTGCGCAGCTCTCAGAGCGGCGGAAATCAAAGCAGATGTCATTCTTAAGGCAACAAACGTTGATGGCGTTTACGATAAAGATCCGAACAAATATCCCGATGCCGTTAAGTTTGATGTTATTACCCAGAGCGAAGTTCTTGAAAAAGACCTTCGAGTCATGGATTCAGCGGCAGCTTCTCTCTGCCGTGACAATAATATACCCATCCTTGTTTTCAACCTTTCAGACCCTGAAAACATCATCAGAGCCGTTGCAGGTGAAAACATCGGAACATTAGTCAAGGAGGGCTAAAATATGGAAACAGTATTCGCATTTGCAGAAGAAAAAATGACAAAAACAGTCAACGCTCTCAAAAATGAGTTTGCATCCATCAGAGCAGGCAGAGCAAACGCTGCAGTTCTTGATAAGATCAGAGTTGATTATTACGGAACACCTACCCCCATCAATCAGATGGCTGCAATTTCGGTTGCGGAAGCAAGAATCCTCAACATTCAGCCCTGGGATGTTTCAACTCTTCATGCAATCGAAAAGGCTATCCTCGCATCGGATATCGGCATCAATCCCTCAAACGACGGCAGAGTTATCCGCCTTGTTTTCCCGCAGCTTACGGAAGAACGCCGCAAAGATCTCTGCAAAGAAATCAAGAAGATGGCAGAGGAATCGAGAGTTTCCGTCCGTTCAACCAGAAGGGACTGCATTGACAAGGTCAAAAAGATGGAAAAGGCTTCCGAAATAACGGAAGATGACCTTAAGGATGCAGAAAAGAAACTTCAGGATTTCACCGATAAATATATCAAGGAAATCGACAAGGTAGTTGAAGAAAAAGAACAGGAAATTATGTCTATCTGAATTTAAAAAGCGGCAGAGAGCATTGCCTCTCTGCTGCTCCGAAAGGAATTATTCGTAATGACCGAAGAACAGCTCGGCAAAATCGTGCTTCCGAAGCACATTGGAATTATTATGGACGGCAATGGCCGTTGGGCAAAGCAAAGAGGCCTTAAACGCACCGAAGGACACAAAGCGGGCGCCGAGGTCTTCAGAAAAATCTGCGATTATGCCAATGAAATCGGAATTGAATATCTGACTTTTTACGCTTTCTCAACAGAAAACTGGAAACGCCCTGCCGAGGAGGTTGAGGCGATAATGGCGCTTTTCAGAGATTATCTCTGCGAAGCGGAAGACCGTGAAGATGAAAATGAGGCGAAGGGACTTCGCATTAAATATATAGGCGAGCGGGAAGGCTTGCCCGATGATATAGTCGGAATGATCGAAAATCTTGAAAACGGTTCATCCGACAAATCCAAAACAACCGTCTGCCTTGCAGTCAATTACGGCGGCAGAAATGATATTCTGCATTCCGTTAAGACCCTTGCAAAAAAAATAGAAGCAGGGGAGCTTAAGTCAGACGAGCTTACCGAAGAAAAAATCGGCGAAAACCTGTTTACCGCAGGCGTTCCCGACCCGGATCTGATCATCAGACCGAGCGGTGAATTTCGCCTTTCCAATTTCCTTATCTGGCAATCGGCCTATTCGGAATTCTGGTTTTCGGATATTCTGTGGCCGGATTTCACGCCCGATGATCTTGATAAGGCAATTCTTGATTTCTGCTCCCGTAACAGACGTTTCGGGGGAGTTTAACGGAGGTGGGTATCAAAGCATAATTTTTTATCAAAAAAATATTTTGAAAGAAAGTGATTTTAGTGAAAACACGTATTATTACCGGCGTATCTGCGGCGCTTTTTGCCATCGGCTGCCTTGTGGCAACCGGTTTCGGATATGTTAAATACATCAGCCTTGTTGCAGCCTTGTTTGCAGGCATTGCCGCTTATGAGGTTATGAAGGTTTCAAAGTGCCGCAATAAGGTGCTTACCGTCTGTTCGATAATTTTTGCGGCGGCATATTGCCCTTATCGTGCATTCGGCTTTGATGAAAAAATCAGTATTCCCTCTTCTGTCATCTTTATGGTTTATGTTATGGCAATGCTTATCATAATGCTTAAATGGTATGACAAAACGAGGTTTGAGCATGTTGCGCTTTCGCTTTTTGCTTCAATTGCAGTTCCCGCTTCGCTTTACGGAATTATAGGAATTGTTGAAGTGTGTGACAGAAATCCTCTCATTTTCCAGCGCTCTCATGCAGTGTTTATCATTCTGCTTTCGATGCTTGCCGCTTGGCTCAGCGATACATTTGCATATTTTATCGGAAGCAAATTCGGAAAACATAAGCTTTCTCCGAAAATCAGCCCCAAGAAATCAATTGAGGGCGCAGTTGCGGGCGTTGCCGGCACAACGGTTTTCGGAATAGCCGTTTATCTTATCTGTGATCATTTCTATTTCAGGCTCGATACCTTCAATGTGCTCACATCGGCTCTTATGACTGCGCTTTTCTGCGTTATGGGTATGCTCGGAGATCTTTCCGCATCGGTTATCAAGAGAAATTACGGAGAGAAGGATTACGGAACGATTTTCCCCGGCCACGGCGGAATGCTTGACAGAATCGACAGCTTCCTTTTCACTCTTCCTTCTGCATACATAATCGTACTTATTACGGAAGCGCTCTCAAAATAATTATTCAAAGGACTGACTCTGATGATCAAATCTCTTGCCGTTCTCGGCTCAACAGGTTCAATAGGAACGCAGGCTCTTGAGGTTGCGGAAATGCATTCAATGCACATCGAAGCGCTGACGGCAAACAGCAGAACGGATATTCTTGAAAATCAGATAAGAAAATTTAACCCGAAAATGGCTGCCGTAGCTGATGAAAAAGCTGCGGCAGACCTTAAAATAAGGGTTGCCGACACTTCAACAAAGGTGCTTTCGGGCGCAGACGGAGTGAAAGAATGTGCATCATGCGGCGCAGAAGCCGTGCTTAACAGCATAGTCGGCATTGCGGGCCTTGCTCCGACCCTTGCCGCAATCGAAGCAGGCAGCACAATCGCTCTTGCGAACAAAGAAACTCTCGTCACGGGCGGCAGAATAGTTACGGAAGCGGCTGAAAAAAAAGGCGTTTCGATTCTTCCCGTTGACAGCGAGCATTCTGCGATATTTCAGTCTCTTCAGGGCTGCAGAGACAGAAAGCAGGTCAAAAGACTTATTCTTACCGCATCCGGCGGCCCGTTTTTCGGAAGAAAAAAAGAGGAGCTTGCAAATGTGACCGTTGAGCAGGCTTTGAAGCACCCGAATTGGAGTATGGGTGCAAAAATCACAATTGATTCGGCAACAATGATGAACAAGGGACTTGAACTTATTGAAGCAGGCTGGCTTTTCGGAATGCCTGCCGACAAAATCGACATTCTTGTTCACAGACAGAGCGTTATTCATTCGCTCGTTGAATATGAAGATAATTCGGTTATCGCTCAGCTCGGAGTGCCCGATATGAGAATACCGATTCAATATGCCCTCACTTATCCGGACAGATTCGAAAGCCCCGTCAGGCAGCTTGACCTTGCGGAATTTGCAGCATTGACTTTTGAAAAACCGGATTATGAAACCTTTTCCTGCATAAACTTATGCAGAAGGGCGTTTGAAAAGGGCGGTTTATATCCTGCTGCGGTCAACGCCGCAAATGAAAAGGCAAATGAGCTTTTCAGGCAGGGCAGAATTAAATTTACCGACATTTCCCGTGCGGTAAGCGAAGCGCTTGAAAATGCGGAAAATAAAGCGGATTTCACTATTGAAGACGTTTTTGAAACAGACCGCAGAATCAGACTTGATACGGAAAGGTTACTTAAATGAAAGCTATATCTCTTTCAATTGCATCGGTTATTACGGGCAAGGCCGTGCCGATACTGATAGCCATACTTTTTTTCGGCGTGCTTATTCTCTTCCACGAATTCGGGCATTTTATCTTTGCGAAGCTTTTCGGAGTAAAGGTCAATGAATTCGCAATGGGGATGGGCCCGACTCTGTTTAAAATTCAAAAAGGCGAAACAAAATACGCTCTTCGTCTTTTCCCGATAGGCGGCTTTGTCAGCATGGACGGAGAAGATGAAGCGAGCGACAATGACAGGGCATTCTGCAACAAGCCTGCGTGGCAGAGATTCATTATCGTTGCCGCCGGCGGAACAATTAATCTCATAATGGGTCTTATCATTGTTGCCGTTATGCTCAGCTCCACGGAGCTTATCGGCACGCCCGTTATCCATTCGTTTACCAAAGACAATGTCAGCGCACAATACGGACTTGAAAAAGGCGATAAGCTCGTAAAAATAAACGGAAGCAGAGTTTTTTCGGAATATGATCTCGGTTTTCTTATGATGAGAGATCACGACGGAACGGTTGATTTCGTTGTTGAAAGAAAAGGCGAAAAGGTCAATGTTAACGGCGTTAAATTCAAGACCGAGGATCAGGATTTCAACGGAACGGTAATGAATATACCCGTCAGCGATTTCATTATAGTCGGCGTTGATCCCGGAATCGGAAGCGTTCTGAAATATTCGGTGCTTGAATCGGTTTCAATAGTCAGAATAGTCTGGGTCAGTCTATATGATCTCGTAACGGGTCAATACGGGCTGAAGGATCTTTCGGGCCCCGTCGGAACGGTTTCGTTTGTTGCCGATGCCGCAGTTCAGGCGCAGCAGGAAACGGATTACAGCTATCTTTTCCTTCTTATGGCGCTTATCGCAATCAACATCGGCCTGATGAATCTTCTTCCTCTTCCCGCTCTTGACGGCGGAAGACTTTTCTTCATTTTTATTGAATGTATTTTCAGAAAGAAGGTCCCCGCAAAGATAGAGGCAGCGATTCACACGGTAGGTATGGTGCTTCTGCTTGCGCTGATGGCTGTTATAACATTCAGCGATATTTTCAAATTAATCAAAGGTTAAAGTTATGGAAAGAAGAATTTCAAGAAAAGTCCGGGTCGGCGATATTTATATCGGCGGCGGAGAAAAAATAACCGTTCAGTCAATGCTCAACCGCCCTGCGGCAGATATTGAAGGAAGCGTTAAGCAGGCAATTGAGCTTGAAAAGGCAGGCTGCGAGATCATCAGAGCCGCAGTTCCGGATATGAAAGCGACGGAGCTTATAAGAGCGCTGAAAAAAGCCGTTTCCGTTCCGGTTGTTGCCGATATACATTTTGATTACAGACTCGCTCTCGCTTCGCTTGAAGCGGGAGTTGATAAAATAAGAATAAATCCCGGCAATATCGGCTCGATCGAAAGAGTAAAGATCGTTGCCGATGCCTGCAAAAAGAAGAATGTGCCCATCCGCATCGGTGTTAATTCCGGCTCTCTTGAAAAGGAGCTGCTTACAAAATACGGCGCGCCGACCGCCGAGGCGCTTGCCGAAAGCGCAATGGGTCATGTTACTCTTCTCGAAAAATGCGATTTTTATGACACGGTCATTTCCATAAAATCTTCTGATGTTGAAACAATGATAAGAGCTTATGAAATCGTTGCCGCAAAATGCGATTATCCTCTTCATCTCGGAGTAACCGAAGCCGGCACGCATAATATGGCTCTTATCAAATCTTCAATCGGCATCGGCTCGCTTCTTATGAAAGGAATCGGAGATACCGTCAGAGTTTCGATGACCGCAGACCCCGTATGCGAAGTCAAAGCGGGATTTGATATTCTGAAGGCGGCGGGAATAAAAAAAGACTGTCCGTCAATCGTTTCGTGCCCGACCTGCGGAAGAACGAAAATCAACCTCATAGCCCTTGCACAGGAGGTTGAAAAAAGGCTTTCGGACTGCAGAAAACAGATAAAGGTTGCGGTTATGGGCTGCGCCGTTAACGGTCCGGGCGAAGCAAGGGAAGCCGACATCGGCATTGCCGGAGGCGACGGCTGCGCTCTGATTTTCAAAAAAGGTGAGATAGTCTGCAAGGTCAGCGAAGAGGATGCCGTTGACAGACTGCTCGAAGAAATCGAAAAAATTTAAGCGGAGTTATTATGCAGGAAAAAGGAATTCTGAATTTTATAGGCGATTGCCTGAGCGATAAGCTCAAACAGCTTCTTTCAGACGGAGAGGTTACCGCCATCTCGTTTGATGAGGAGGCTCTTGCGCTCAGCCTTTCTGCAAAATTCAATAACTACATACCTATTGAGAGCCTTTCGCTGGCGCAGAGAGAGGTCAGGGAAGCTCTCGGTATAAATAAGGTATCTATTAAAGGAGAATATCCCGAATCATCGCTCGGAAACGATTGCGTTCCCGGGCTTACGGCTGTTTTAAGAGAAAATATTGCCGCCGCAAACGGCTTCCTGCTCGGAGCGGAATTCAGCTTCGGTGAGCATGAAATAGGCATTAAAGTCAAAGACGGTGCAGATATTCTCAATTCTGCCGGAGCATCGGATTTCCTTTCAAGATATATCCGTGAACATTTCAGCGCAGAGAGAAAGGTCACCATTTCGGGAGATGCGGCAATAAAAATAGATTCGCCCGAATATATTGAAATGCAGGAAAAAAATATAACGATCGAGGTGCCGAAAGAAGCTCCGCCGGCGCCGAAGAAACCTGTCAGAGATTATGAAGACCTTCCGATTTCTCTCACGAATTCAAAGGTCATTTACGGAAATCAGATCAAATCGAAGCCCGTTCCTCTCAACGGAATTTCCGTTGAAGACGGCAATGTAACGGTTTGGGGCAGCGTTTTTGGCCTCGGAATCCGTGAAACCAAAGACGGCAAGAGAAAAATAATCAATTTCAATATAACCGATAAAACAAATTCGTACACCGTCAAGATTTTTGAGGCAAATCAGAACTGCCAGAATCTTGTTGATAATATTGCAGACGGAAAAGCCGTTATGATCAGAGGTCATATAGAATATGATGATTATATCAAGACCTATTGCATCAAGGCCAATTCCGTTATGCTCATCGAAGAAATCGCAATAAAGGATGAAGCGCCGGAAAAAAGGGTTGAGCTTCATCTTCACACCAATATGTCCGCTATGGACGGACTTTCAAGCGCATCCGCTCTTGTTAAAAGAGCGGAAAAATGGGGTCAGAAGGCAATCGCCATTACGGATCACGGAAATGTTCAGGCGTTCCCCGAAGCCTGCGAAGCGGCAGGCGGCAAGATAAAAATCATCTACGGCATGGAAGCATACTATGTTGATGATTCCGCAACCGTGATGAACGGCGAAATTGATATGCCATTTAACGGAAATTTCGTTGTTTTCGACGTTGAAACAACGGGACTTCGCACCGGCTATGACAGGCTTACCGAAATCGGCGCAGTCAGATATATCGACGGTGCGCAGGAAGCTTCATTCCAGACTTTTGTCAACCCCGAAAGACCTATTCCCGCTGAAATCGTTGAGCTGACCGGAATTACCGATCAGATGGTTGCCCGTGCCCCGAAGGAAGGGGAGGCAGTCAGAAAATTCTTTGAATTCTGCGGTGATAACTGCGTTCTTGTTGCTCATAATGCAACCTTTGATACCGATGTTCTCAAATCGACCTGCGCAAGAAACGGCATTGAATATAAATATCCGCATCTTGATACGCTCGTTTTTTCTCAGTGTTTGATTCCCGATCTTAAAACCTATAAGCTTGATTCGGTTTCAAACTTTTTCAAAATGCCGAAATTTGACCATCACAGAGCCGACGAGGATGCCGGCGCTCTTGCGAGAATTTTTGATAAGCTTCTTGAGCTTGCAAAAGAAAAAGGCATTGAAAACGTAAATCAGATAAATGAAATGCTTAAGGTCGATGCGAGAAAGCTTCCGTCATACCACATGATCATTCTTGCAAAGAATAAAGTCGGACTTAAAAATTTATATAAACTTATCACAAAATCAAATCTTGAATATTTTTACCGCCATCCGAGAATTCCGAAAAGCGAGCTTTTGAAGCACAGAAACGGTCTTCTTGTTGGCAGCGCCTGCGAAGCCGGTCAGCTCTATCAGGCTGTGCTTGCAGGCAAACCGAGAGAAAAAATCATTGAGATTGCAAGCGTTTATGATTACCTTGAAATTCAGCCGAACGGAAACAACGCCTTTATGATAAGAAAGGGCATTGTTTTGGGTGAAGAAGAGCTTAACGAAATCAACAGAGAAATCATCCGCCTTGCAGACAGCCTCAATATGCCCGTTGTTGCAACCGGCGACGTTCATTTTATGGACAAGAGCGACAGCGTTTTCAGAGAGATCCTTATGGCAGGCCAGGGCTTCAGCGATGCGGCGGAGCAGGCGCCCCTCTATTTGAGGACAACCGATGATATGCTCAATGAATTTGCTTATCTCGGCGAAGAAACGGCAAAAGAGGTCGTTATAACCAATCCGAATAAAATTGCGGATATGTGTGAGCCTCTCAGGCCGTTCCCGCAGGGAACATTCCCTCCGGATATTAAGGGCGCCGATGAGGACTTAAGACGTATATGCCATGAAAGAATGACGCAGTATTACGGCGATCCGATGCCGGAATATGTCAGAGAAAGACTTGATAAAGAGCTTGATTCGATTATCAAAAACGGATTTGCCGTTCTTTATATCATTGCGCAGAAGCTTGTGTGGGATTCGATGGATCACGGCTACTATGTCGGCTCAAGAGGATCTGTCGGTTCATCGTTCGTTGCTTTTGCGGCGGGCATTTCCGAGGTTAATCCACTTGCTCCGCATTATATCTGCGAGGACTGCAAAATCAGCGAATTCTTCCTTAAGGGCGAATACGGTTCGGGCTTCGATATGCCGCCGAAGGAATGCCCGAAATGCGGCAAACTGATGCACCGTGACGGCCACGATATTCCGTTTGAAACCTTCCTCGGATTCAACGGCGATAAGCAGCCCGATATCGACCTTAACTTCTCGGGCGAATATCAGTTTTATGCCCACAGATATACAGAAAAACTTTTCGGCACTTCCCATGTTTTCAAAGCCGGTACTATCGGCACTCTCGCCGATAAGACCGCATACGGATTTGTTAAAAAGTGGATGGAGGAAAAGGGTCTTGATCTTTCAAGAGCCGAGCAGGACAGACTCTGCGCAGGCTGCGTAGGCGTTAAGCGTACAACGGGTCAGCACCCGGGCGGAATGGTCGTTATCCCGAATGATAACGATGCGGAAGATTTCACTCCCATTCAGCATCCTGCCGATGATGCGGATTCCGTTCACCGCACAACCCACTTCGATTTCCATTCCCTTCACGATACCATTCTCAAGCTTGATAACCTCGGCCATGATGTGCCGACGCTTTATAAACACCTTGAGGATATGACGCATACCTCGGTTATGGATGCCGATGTCTGCGACCCCGAAATATATAAGCTCCTCACTTCTCCCGAGCCGATGGGGCTCACCTGCGAGGATATCAACTGCGAAACGGGTACGCTTTCCCTGCCTGAACTCGGCACCCCGTTCGTTCGCCAGATGCTTATGGAATCAAAGCCGAAAAATTTCTCCGATATGCTTCAGATATCGGGACTTTCTCACGGAACGGATGTCTGGATAGGCAATGCGCAGGAGCTTATAAAGAACGGCACCTGCACGATTTCGGATGTTATCGGAACCCGTGACAGCATTATGGTTTATCTTATCCATAAGGGCGTTGAAAAAGGAATGGCATTCAAAATTATGGAAATCGTGCGAAAGGGCAAGGCAACAAAGCTGCTCACCGATGACCATAAAAAAGCGATGGTCGATAACAATGTTCCGCAATGGTATATTGATTCCTGCATGAAAATCAAATATATGTTCCCGAAGGCTCATGCTGCCGCTTATTGCATTGCCGCTCTGCGCCTTGCGTGGTATAAGCTCTATTATCCCGTTGAATATTATGCAACCTTTATGACGGTGCGCGGCGAAGATATTGACACGGTCAGCGTTCTTAACGGCAGATCTGCGGTTATGAAAAAAATGGCGGAGCTTGATCAGAAAATCAAGGCCAAGCAGGCAACGGCTAAAGAAGAGGGTACATATACTTCTCTTCAGGTCATCAATGAAATGATGGCAAGAGGAATAGAAGTTCTTCCGATCGATATTTATAAATCGACCGCAAACAGATATATGGTTGAAGACGGCAAGATAAGACTTCCGTTCTCTGCAATGTCCGGCTGCGGAGCGAGCGCTGCAATCGAGCTTGAAAAAGCGAGAACAGACGAAAACGGAAAACCCGTTGAATTCATTTCAATTGAAGATTTTCAGATGCGTTCCGGCGCATCAAAAACCATTATTGAAACTCTTGAAGAAAGCGGAGCTTTTGCGGATCTTCCCAAAACAACGCAGCTCAGCTTCTTCTGATGTTACAAATACATATTGAAATGCAAAATTTTTTGCATTATAATAATTTATGTTATTAATTTTCACATATTGAAAGGATGACAGAAAATGAGCAAAACAGCAAAAATCGCAGCTCTCGGCGTTCTCGGCGCAGCCGCAGGCGTTAATGCAGTCAGAGCGCTGAAATTTAAGCCCGAAAATGTTGATTACGGCACAGCTCCCGAAGAAAAGGTTGATGCCGCAAGAGCAGCGGAACATCTTTCAAAGGCTATTTCAATCCCCACTATCAGCTATCCCGAAAAGTCAAAGGTGGATTTTTCAAAGTTTGAAGAATTCCATAAGTTCCTTGAAGAATCCTATCCTCTTCTTCATAAAACTCTTTCAAAGGAAATCATCAACGAAGCAAGCCTTATGTATTGCTGGAAGGGAACAAGAAGTGACCTTGATCCCATCGCTCTTCTTTCTCATCAGGATGTAGTTCCCATTTCAGCCGGAACCGAAGAAGACTGGGAACATCCCGCATTCAGCGGCTTTAATGACGGCGAATTTATCTGGGGCAGAGGCGCTCTTGATATGAAAAACCATCTTATCGGTGTTATGGAAGCAGTTGAAACTCTTCTTGAAGAAGGCTTCCAGCCCGAAAGAGATGTTTATCTTCTCTTCGGTCAGGATGAAGAGGTTGTTGCTTCCGGCGAAAGCGGAGCAAAGGCAATGATGGAAACTCTTCAGAGCAGAGGCATTCACCTTGACAGCGTTATTGATGAAGGCGGCGCAGTTCTTCCCGTTAACATCAAGGGCGTTCTCGAAAATAAAAACCTTGTCGGCGTAGGTATTGCCGAAAAGGGTTATCTTGATATCGAAATCAGCGTTAACGCAAAGGGCGGCCATTCATCACAGCCTCCCAAGCATTCGGCTCTCGGCGAGCTTGCAGAAGTTATCAGAGACCTTGAAAACCATCAGTTCAAAGCGGAAATTATGCCTTTTGTCAGCGACCTTTTCTCAGGTCTCGGCAGAAACTGCACTTATCCCGTCAGACTTGTGACCTGCAACATTCCTTATCTTAAACCCGTTATCAAAGAAGTTATGAAGCAGATTCCTCCCGCAGCCTGCCTTATCAGAACAACAACAGCCGTTACAATGGCGAACGGCAGCCCTGCCGCAAATGTTCTTCCTCAGAAGGCAAGCGTTGTTGTTAACTTCAGACAGATGCCCGGCACAACAACTGCTGATGTTGTTGAACACATCAGAAAGGTTGTCAGAAACAAGGATATCGAAATCAAGGTCCTCAAGACCAAGGAAGCTTCCAAATTCTCACCCACAGATGCAAGACCTTTCCAGATCATCAAGGAAATCTGTATGCAGGATGATAAGAATAATGTTGTTGCTCCCTATCTTGTTATGGGCGGCACGGATGCCTGCTTCTATGAGCCTATCTGCGAAAATATTCTTCGCTATTCGCCTTATAAGGTTTCGGTTGCTCTTCTTCGCTGCACTCACGGCACAAATGAAAGAATCCCCGTTGCCGCTATCGGCCCCGGCGTTGCATTCTTCAAGAAATATATCAAGAAAGCTTCTGCGGAGAAATAATTATGTATTCTGTTCTGATAGCTCCCGACAGCTTCAAGGGTACGCTTACTGCCCGTGAAGTCTGTGATATAATCGAAAAAGCTTTTTCGGAAAAGATAAAAGATGCAAAGATAAATAAGCTCCCCGCTGCCGATGGCGGCGAGGGGCTTTGCGCTTGCTTTTCGGAAATTGCAGACGGCAAGTTTATAAGCTGCGCCGTCAGCGGAGTGTTCGGCGAAAAAATGAATGCCGATTACTATATGTTAAGTGATGACACCGCAGTTATCGAAATGGCTTCCTGCGCAGGTTTGCCGCTTGCGGGCGATAATAAAGACCCCGAAAAGGCAAGCACATTCGGAGTAGGAGAGCTTATTTCGGATGCCGTAAGCAAAGGCGCAAAGCAGATTTTGCTAGGCCTCGGCGGAAGCGCAACCAACGATTGCGGAATCGGCGCAGCCGCCGCTCTCGGATGGAAATTTCTTAACGAAAGCGGAAATGAGCCTGAACCGGTCGGCGCAAATCTCGGAAAGATCAGAAGAATAATCAAACCCGAAAAAACGATTCCGATTCCGGTTATCTGTGCCTGCGATGTGGATAACCCTCTTTTCGGAAAAACCGGAGCTGCTTATGTTTTCGCTCCGCAGAAGGGCGCAGATGAAAAAGCTGTTGAACGCCTTGATGAAGGGCTTCGCAATATGGCGAAGGTGATAAAATCCGATCTCGGCGTTGACGTTTCGGCAATTGTGGGCGGCGGAGCGGCAGGAGGAATGGGCGCAGGAGCTGTTGCGTTCTTCGGTGCAGAGCTGAAAAGGGGAATAGACATCATTCTTGATAAATCAGGATTCAATGAAAAGGCTGCTGCTGCCGACCTTGTAATAACCGGCGAGGGCAGACTTGATTTCCAGTCAGCCGACGGCAAGGTTATTTCCGGAATTGCGATGAGGGCAAAAAAGCTCGGCAAAAAAGTTATCACAATATGCGGCTGCAGGGGCGACGGAGCTGAAAAGATCCTTCAGCTCGGCGTTGAAAAAATGTATTTTTCCTGCGAAACGCCGAAGCCGTTTGATGAAGTTCTCAAAACTTGCAGAGAAGATTTATATGCTGCTGCCGTCAGAGCGGCAGAAGATATAATGTAATGATATATATAGAAGTGGCTGCGATTTTTTTACGGCCTCGTCTTGCTGAAAACGGTTGTTGAATTCACACGGCACGGATGAATCCGTGCCCTACGGAGAGAAAAAGGGGATGTGAAAAAATCACATCCCCTTCCGTTTTATGCTTTTGTTTCTCTTCTCTTCTGAAGTTTGAGAGCTATTTCTTCTTTCTTTTTGCCGACGATATCATATTTGAACATCGGAATTATTGCAAGCAGGCTGAATATGCCGGGCATTGCCGTGTAGGCAAAATAGATGGTCTTTATTGTTGACGGGTCAAAGGTCGTGACCGAGGCGTCATAGTTTGCAAAGCGCAGGAAAACAAGTCCGAGAGCCGTTCCGAGAGCAAGGCAGACCTTGATGGTGAGGCTTAAAACCGCATAAGCGGCGCCCTCCGTTCGTTTGCCGGTTTCATATTCATAATAATCAACGCAGTCGGCAGTCATAATCATCGGCATAAGCGTAACTGCGCCGAACTGAAGACCGATAAGGAAGAGGCAGGGATACATAAGCCAGGTGTCCGTGCCGACAAGGAATGCGATAACGGAAATAACGAAGCCGTAAACCGACATTCCGATAAAGACATTTCTTTCTCCGAATTTTTTGATAAGAACGGGTGTTATTGCCATGCTTATCATCGAACCTATGGCGGTAACAATGCCGAGAACGGCAACGAGATTCTGCGAACCGAGCAGGACGTTGGCGGCCTGAACCTGAATGCCCATAGCCATCTGTCTGCCGAAACCGAGGAAATATGAAATAATGACCATCATAAGCGGCTTGTTGCTTTTGAATGCTCTCCACATATCGCCCATTGTCATTTTTTCACTTGTGTAGGGAACTCTTTCTTTATTAAGGAAATAGATGAGTGAGAAAAGAATGCAGCCGAGAAGAGCGGTTCCTATGGCTGTGAAAAGATATTCCTTTGAAATCATCGGAGTGTCTTTTTCGCCCTCATAACCGAAGACCTGTGAGCCGCCGGGTATCAGCAGGCAGACAATGGGCACAACAACAACGCAGGCGGAAAAACCGATCTGCTTTGCGGTGTTTGCGATTGAAACAACATTTGTGCGCTCTGTCGGGTTCGGCGTAAGCACGGCGGCAATTCCCTGCGAGGGAACATCGCCGAGAGTCATAGCAAGGCTCCAGAGAAGATATGTAACGAAGATCCAGATATAAAGTGAAGTGCCTCTGAAAGGAACTTCAAGGAAAATAACTGCGGTGAGAACGAGCAGGGGAACGATTGATGCGAGAATGAAAGGCTTGAATTTTCCGCTTTTACCGCTGCTTCTGTCAATCAGATTTCCCACAACGGGGTCAAACACCGCCGAAACGATTTTGGCAACGAGAATAAGAATTCCCGCAATGGCAAGGTCTGCCGCCATAATCGAGCCGTAAAATTCCGCCTGATAGGAATTCAGAAGTCCTACGATTGCCTGAAATCCGAAAAGGCCGAGGGAATAAGCGAGGATTTCTTTGAATTTCATTTGCTTTTCCATATATTTATCTCTCCCATAAGTAAGTCATACTTACTTTAATATACCTTCTTCAACTGCGATGTGTGCGCAGGCTTTGAGCAGACCGTTTATGTTTTCGTCAAAATCGGAGAGCATGAATTTATTTTCAAGAATGCTCTTGTTGAAAATCTTTTCATAGAAGCAGGCTCCGGCAAGAAAACAGCCAAGCTCATTTCCGTGGAAGCCGTCTTCGGCAGTTATTCTGTCGCCGATTATCGTTTGTCTTGCGGTCTGAAACGCTCTGCCGCTTGGAATGATCGTATCAATTTCCGCTTCCTTTGCGGCTTCGGCATAGCATTCCGTCAGCGCTTTATACATTTCGTCCTGATCGTTGTGATAATATTCCGCAAATTCGCTCTTGCGGCAGTTCTTTGCATAAGCCCAGGTCTGATGAAGCATGATTTTTGCATCCGGCTTGACCATTCTGCAATAAGCTGCAAGCTCGGCAAGATACGGGGTATAGGTTTCTCTTATTCCGCTTAAGTGGCTGCATTGCTGGAGTGTTATAACATTCCAGTCTTCGTCTTCAACGGCATCGTGAAGAGCAAGCCCGTCGGGACTTCTTTTTTCGGTTTCTCCGGGAAGATAAACCTCAAATGTATAGGCTTCTTTCTCTTCACGCCAGTTGTTGAAGTGAGTTTCGAGGGAACAGCCTCCGATATAAAGATTGCAAAGGAGAATTTCTTCGCCTGCCGCCTTTGCCATCTGCGGCAGATAGCGGTGAGCATTATTTGAAAAGCTGTTGCCGATTGAAAGAATATTCATTATTCATTCTGTCCTTTTCTGATTTTTGAAAGCGCAGATTTATCCTTTTCGCTGTTGCAGTTTTCAATGATAACAAAAAAAGCGGTAACGAGGAAAAGATAGGGGAACGGAGCGAAAACTCCGGGATTGACGAGCGACATCATTTCGATTCCGACATAAGAAGCGAAAACCATAATGTTAAAAAATGTCAGGTTTTTAATAAGCAGTCTGATTCTCTTGAAAACGAGAAATCCGTATGCCGCAGCGCCTGTGATTCCGAAGCTTCCGATAACCTGAATCGGCGAGCAGTGATACCAGCAGAGCGTGTGTTCGGCGCTCTCGTGAATATCACGGTTTCCCATATATCCGAGGCCTCTGCCGAAGAGAGGGTTTGAAAGAAAGTCTTCAATTCCTCTCGGAATGAGTCCGAGACGGATCGAATTTTCGTCCGGATCAAGAAGCCTTTCTATTGTGTAACTGATAACATCAAGAAGTGTTTCTTTCAGAAGGAATACTCCCGCTATGCAGATGCATATTGTTATTACGGAATATTTTCTGTGCTTCTTATCAATGAAAATCATTATTGCAATGCATAATATCAATTCCGCCAGCCCGAATATCATTCCGCCTCTTGAGCCGGAAAAAAGAATGGCTGCATACGAAAGGAATCCGGCAAAAAACCAGCCGTAGAATTTGGCCGAGAGATAGAATGCAAACGGCATTGCAAGCATAAGAAGCGTTGAAGCGTTGTTTCTCCATTGAAACGGAATTATTCCGAACACTTCAAGAAACTCTTCACGCCTTGAAAAATATTCCTGAAAAAGACATACCGAAAGCATCGGAATTATGCTTGCCATCATTTTTGAAAATCTGTCTGAAAATTCATATTCCTCCCGCTGTTTAAGTGCGGAGCAAAGGTAGCAGTAAATCAGAAGCATTCCGAAACCGAGCATAATAACATAAAAAATCGATGTGGGAGAAAAATATTCCTTTGCGGAGATTATTCCGGCGCCGCCGAGAGTTGTTGCCGCCGATGCGGCAAAAATTGCCCAAAAACAGCTTCCCTTTGAAAGCTTTGTGCGGAATCTGAAAAAGTGAGTGAAAAACAGAATTGCGATCGGTATTGCAAAATACCAATATTTTATGAATTCATCAAATGAATGTTTACATCGTATTGCAAAGCATACAGTAAACAGAACTCCCTGAAGAGCGGGAATCAGATCGTCTGTCATCGCCATCGTGAGAGCAATTATGAGAGCAAAAAGAATTGTTCCGAAAACCTCTTTGCCGGCAAAAACAACAATGCAGGCGCCGATAAAGAGAATGGCTGTATATAGATCTGAGGCAAGAAATTTTTTGATTTTGTCCATTTGTCTACCTCATTATTTTTATTACATAAGTATAATATCAACTGGAAACAATAAAGTCAATCATAAATGGCAATTATTACAAAAAGGTAATATCACATAAGGCAATTATTACAATATTGTGAATTTTAAGGAAAAGACTTGATTTTCTCGGATAAAATGTTAAAATACAAATTAGCACTCTGAAGTGATGAGTGCTAAAACACAAAATTCTAATTCGGAGGTAATATAATATGACTATTAAACCGCTTTCAGACAGAGTTGTTGTGAAGCTTGTTGAGGTTGAAGAAAAGACCGTCAGCGGAATCATTCTTGCAGCGTCTGCCCAGGAAAAGCCCCAGATCGCAGAGGTCGTTGCAGTCGGACCCGGCGGAATGGTTGACGGAAAAGAAGTTGAAATGTATGTTAAGGTCGGCGATAAGGTAATCACCAGCAAATATTCGGGCACGGAAGTTAAGCTCGATAAAGAAGAATTCATTATCGTTCGTCAGGGCGATATTCTTGCTGTTGTAGAATAAGGAGGTTATTATAATGGCAAAGCAGATCATTTACGGAGAGGAAGCCCGCAAGGCTCTCCAGGCAGGCGTTGATAAGCTTGCAAACACAGTTAAAATCACACTCGGACCCAAGGGCAGAAATGTTGTTCTTGATAAGAAATACGGCGCACCCCTTATTACCAATGACGGTGTTACGATTGCAAAGGAAGTTGAGCTTGAAGATGCTTTCGAAAATATGGGCGCACAGCTCGTTAAGGAAGTTTCAACAAAGACCAACGATGTTGCCGGCGACGGAACAACAACCGCAACTCTTCTTGCCCAGGCTCTTATCAGAGAGGGTATGAAGAATGTTACCGCAGGCGCAAACCCGATGGTAGTTAAAAAGGGCATGGCAAAGGCTGTTGATGCAGTTGTAGCAGAGCTTAAGAAGAATTCAAAGACCGTAACAAGCTCAAAGGAAATTGCCAGAGTCGGCACTATTTCTTCGGGCGATGAAGAAGTCGGCGGTTTCATTGCCGATGCTATGGATAAGGTTTCGGCAGACGGCGTTATCACCGTTGAGGAATCAAAGATCGCAGTTACCGAATGCGAAGTTGTTGAAGGTATGCAGTTTGACAGAGGATATATTTCACCTTATATGGTAACCGATACCGATAAGATGGAAGCTGTTATCGACGATGCCCTCATTCTTCTCACAGATAAGAAAATCTCAAATGTTCAGGATATTCTTCCTGTTCTTGAGCAGGTTATGCACGCAGGCGGAAAGCTTGTTATCATCGCCGAGGATGTTGAGGGCGAAGCTCTTTCAACGATCCTTGTAAATAAACTCCGCGGCGTATTCACCTGCGTATGCGTCAAGGCTCCCGGCTTCGGCGACAGAAGAAAAGAAATGCTCCAGGATATCGCCATCCTCACCGGCGGCGAGGTTATCGCTTCCGATCTCGGACTTGAACTTAAAGAAACCCAGCTCGGCCAGCTCGGCAGAGCACGCCAGGTCAAGATTTCAAAGGAAAACACCATTATCGTCGATGGCGCAGGCGAAGCTGCAGAAATCGCTTCAAGAGTTGGTCAGATCAAGCTTCAGCTTGAAAACACGACCTCTGATTTCGACAGAGAAAAGCTTCAGGAAAGGCTTGCAAAGCTTTCCGGCGGCGTTGCGGTCATCAAGGTCGGAGCAGCAACTGAAACCGAAATGAAAGAAAAGAAGCTCCGCATTGAGGATGCTCTTGCGGCAACAAAGGCAGCAGTTGAAGAAGGCTGCGTTGCAGGCGGCGGCGTTGCTCTTCTCAACACAGTTGATCAGGTCAAGGTCCTTCTTGAAAACACCGAGGATGCAGACGAAAAGACCGGAATCAAAATCGTCCTTAAGGCTCTTGAAGAACCCGTTCGCCAGATTGCGGCAAATGCAGGACTTGAAGGCTCGGTCATCGTTAATGAAATCCTTGCATCCGATAAGATAGGCTACGGCTTCAATTTCGCAAAGGATGAATATTGCGATATGCTTGAAGAGGGCATTCTTGATCCGACAAAGGTCACCCGTTCAGCTCTCCAGAACGCAGCTTCGGTTGCGGCAATGGTGCTCACAACAGAGAGCCTTGTTACCGATAAGCCCGATCCGGCTGCCGATGCAGCTCAGGCGGCGGCTATGGCAGCAGCTCAGGGCGGCGGAATGTATTAATACAAAACCACAATATATATGGGGTCTTCTTCGGAAGATCCCTATTTTTAAAAAAATTAATTGATTATTAACATTTCTTCTTTGTTTTTTACTTGAATTTCAAGAAATAATGTGTTATTATGCCTATAACTAAAATTGTTTTTTAAACAATAAGGAGGACAAAAGAATGAAGAAATTTAAATCAGTAATTGCTCTTCTTCTGGCTCTTATTATGATTGCTTCGTGCGGCGCTGTTGCGTTTGCAACGGATCTTGTAGAGACAGATGATAACAATGCAATGGAATCGGCAACGGATTTTGAACTGACCGATACCGTTAAGGGTAGAATTGAAACAGATGACGATGTTGACTATTTCACGTTTGACGCTGAAAAGGCAGGAATCGCAGTTGTAACATTCACTCACGATGTTATGGATGCTTCTCAGTCATATTTTTCGGTTAAGGTTCTTGACAAAGACGGACTGCTCGAAACGGAATTTTCGGTTCTCGGCAAGGATGAATCAACCTCTTCAACCAAGTTTGGCATTGAAAAAGGCGTTCATTATATCGTTGTTAGCGGCGGTCAGGTTGTAAGCACAACTCTTGATTATAAGTTCTCTGTTTCGGTTGATACCGAGGCAAGAGCGGAAAAAGAGCCCAACAATTCCGCAGCAACAGCAACCGCAATGGAATATTCGGTTTATAATGTTGATGCTCCCAAGAGATATGTGGGCAATCTTTCACAGAATGATGTTGACTATTTTGTTGTTAACTTCAAATCAAGCGGTTATATCCGCCTTTATCTCTATAATTCAAACGGCAAAACAGGCGAATATAAAGCAGTAGTTTCCAAGTTTATCGAAGGTGCAGGCGGAGAATCGGTTCTCGCTAATGTCGGCTCGGTAGAAATCTTAAGCTCCGAATCAAGCGTTTACAGCGAGCCTATCGGCGTAAGCGCAGGCAAATACTATATCAAGATCAACGGCACAGTCGGCGGCTATGAAACAAGAGTTCTCTTCTATGAAAGCATCAGCGAATACGAAACCGAATATAACAATGATTACAGCAATTCAGAGCAGTTCTCACTCGGTGAAAAAATAATTGCTTCTCTCTTCGATGAAAATGACACAGACTGCTTCAAGTTTACGGTAACAAAGGCTAATAAGGCCAAGAAGCTTATCGTTACTCCCAACGCAGAAGCTCCCGTAAACGCAAAGTGGATCGTTTCCGTTTATAACGATAAAGATGAATTTGTTACTTCTGTTGAAGCAAGCGTAGGCTCAAGAGGCGAAATCGACCTCAACGAGTTTGACGAAGGAATATATTACATTGTAATCAGAACAACAAAATCATATCATGATGCTGCCCGTTATGAAATTACGGCAGAAAAGTTTGAAAGCACAAAGGATAACAGATCTTTCATTGAAAAAATCAGATCAATTGACTGGTCAAAATTCCTTCAGTCATTTGCAGGTTGGTTCACACAGATCGATTTTGCGGGAATCACAAAGAGCATCGTTGCAAGCATCAAAACGATTTTCGGTATGCTTGACCTTTAATAGCTGAAAAACCCTCCGTTGCTTATGCAGCGGAGGGCTTTTTTATACTGTTTTCATCTGTAATTTCAGATTGTCGCTTATCATTGCGATGAATTCGCTGTTGGTGGGCTTGCCTCTTTCGTTCTGAATCGTATATCCGAAATAGGAGCTTAAAATATCAACATCGCCTCTGTCCCACGCAACTTCAATTGCGTGGCGGATCGCCCGCTCAACTCTTGAAGGAGTTGTTTTGAATCTTTTAGCAACCGTCGGATAAAGAATTTTCGTGACAGAGCTTATCATTTCATCATCGTTGACGGAAAGAATGATTGCTTCCCGCAGATATTGATAGCCTCTTATATGAGCCGGAACGCCGATCTGATGCATGATTTGAGAAACAACAACCTCAAGGTCCTTTACTCCGCTTTTGCTTGATGAAACGGAACGAATGCTTGAAAACTGGAATATTCTTTCCGCAAGCATTTCCGGATTGTAAGGCTTCAGGAAATAATAATCTGCCCCGGCAGACAGAACCTCGCTTTCAAATCTCTGATTATCTGTGCCCGAAATAACCATAACGAGCGGTCTGGGATTGAGCTTGAGCGATTCCATTCCGTGAAGCACGCCGATTGCGTCAAGCTTCGGCATAAAGCCGTCAATCAGCATCACATCAGGTGTTTCCTCGCCTTTAAGTACTTCAAGAGCCCGGGTTCCGTCTTTTGCAACGGTAATGATTTGACAACCGTTTCCACGAAGAATTCCGGCAAGCTCGTGGCAGGCTTCGCTTCCGTCTTCGGTCAACAATACTTTCAACATTTTTCTCATAGTTTTACCTCCGCTTGATTAAGTTCACATAGATATTACCATTAATTGGCAAATTTGTCAATTATTACCAATTACAATTTCATCAAAATTTTTCGACAAATTTTGCGGATCACTCAATCAAATGCAGAAAAGCAGCCGGATAAACTCCGGCTGCTCCCTTTATGCTGCGGATTCATTTAGCGTTTCATCAAGTGCATCCGCCATCCTTGAAGCGAAAATTCCGTAACCCTGCGACGGTTCGTTAACAAAAACATGGGTAACTGCACCCACGAGCATTGAATTCTGAATGATTGGGCTTCCGCTCATTCCCTGAACGATTCCGCCCGTTTTTTCAATCAGTCCGGAATCCGTAACCTTTATAATCATATTTCTCGTTGAGCGGTCCGAAGAGGGATATACCTTGACTATTTCAATATCATAGTATTGAGGCCCTGACGAATCAATGGTTGCAACTATCTGCGCTTTTCCCTCGCAGACTTCGCTTTCAAGCGCAACCGGTATCCGCTTTGCGGCGGACGGATAATCAAGGGTGCCGAAAATTCCGCTTTCAAGATTTGCACGAAGGCTTCCTAGCGATTCATCCGAAAAAATTCCGCACAGTTCGCCGGGATTTCCCGCTGAGCTTTTATAATAACCGTTAACTTTTGCCGTTACTGCCTGCCCGTCTGACAGAGGCATTATTCTGCCTGTGTCAATATCGCAAACTCCGTGACCGAGGCCTGCAAAGGATGCTCTTTCATCATCATAAAAGGTGATAGTTCCGATTCCCGCAGAGCTGTCTCTGACCCAGATTCCCGCCTTATATTTTCCGGCTGACGATAAAACCGGTATAAGCTTAAGCTCCATAACCGAGTCGTTTCTTTTGATTGTAAGTGTCATCTCTCTGCCGTTTGATTTTTCAAGCATTTCCGTCATTTCGAGCGCAGATGATATTTTTTCCGAGTTGATATGAGTTATAATATCTCCATTTCTGATTCCCGCTTTTTCGGCAGGTGAAGCTTTGCCGATTGCGGTTGTTACAGAATCGATGCCGATAACGATAATGCCTTCGGTATACATTTTTATTCCGAAAACATCTCCGCCGAGGCCGACATATCTTCTTTTTGAAAATTCGCTTTTGCCGGCAGGAATCATTTCACGGATGTTATTCTGCATATCCGAAAAAGCAGATGTTTCGGAAATAATATCGAAGCCCGTAACAGATGCAAATAATATTGAAAATGCGGCAATTGAAGAAACAATGCCTGCAGCCTTGAAAAAGTGTTTCACTTTTCACCTCCGTGCAAATTATTGCTTCGTAAAGAAGCAATAATAATTTGTGCATTCGGAGTGATAATAATCGGCGGAAGTTTTGCCGTAAAAATTTTTCTCGGCTTCAAAAAATTTTTTTAAAAATTCGCTTGACAAATGAGAATTAATGGTATAAAATAAAGACGCTTTACTACATAAAAGCTTTAAACTGCTAAAGTGAAGAAGGGATATTCAATGAATAAAATTGTAATCTGGACAACGATAGGTGTTTATGCGCTTATTATGATCATCATAGGCGTTACACAGGGCAAAAAGGTTAAAAGCATAGCCGATCTTACCGTCGGCGGCAGAAATGCCGGTGCGTGGCTCTCCGCTTTGTCTTACGGAACTGCTTATTTTTCAGCCGTTATGTTTGTAGGTTATGCCGGCGGAACGGGCAAGGCTTACGGACTTTGGGGCGTGCTTGCAGGCATCGGCAATGCGGTTTTCGGTTCATGGCTTGCATGGAAGCTGCTTGCAGGGCGCACAAGAGATGTTGCATTCAGGCTTAAAATAAAAACAATGCCGCAGTATCTTGAAAAACGCTATTTCGATGAGAATATGAAGCTTTTTGCCTGCATCGTTATTTTCATTTTTATGATTCCTTATTCGGCATCCGTTTATAAGGGACTTGCTTCAATTGCAGATGTATTGCTTGGAATCGATGTTAAAATATGTATGATTCTCATTGCGGTAATTGCGATTCTGCTTCTCCTCTTCGGCGGATATCTTGTTCAGGCGAGAGCCGATTTCTTCCAGGGTATCGTTATGATGTTCGGAGTAACGCTTCTTATCATCTGCGTTGTCAGATGCCAGAAGGTCGGCGGAATCAGCGGCGTTATCGAATATGCCAAAACCGTTGAGGGACTTCCGAAGCTGAATGCTTCTCAATGGATTTCTCTGTGGGCAACAGTTCTTATGACGAGCTTCGGCACATGGGGACTTCCGCAGATGATCCAGAAATATTTCGGAATCAAGGATGACAAGCAGGCGAAGAAGGGCGTTATAATTTCAACTTTCTTTGCTTTCCTTGTTGCCGGCGGAGGCTATTTTATCGGCTCTCTCTGCTATAAATTCTTTACTCCCGAAACTCTCCCTCCCCAGGATTACATTGTGCCTAATATGCTCAAGGAAGCGGGGCTTCCTTCGATCCTTATGGGCGTTGTTCTTATGCTTCTTATTGCGGCTTCTGTTTCAACGCTCTGCTCGATCACTCTTACGGCAAGCTCAACATTCACAATCGACTTCATCGGACATTTCAAAAAGAATATGCCCGTCAAAAAGACTTCTCTTATTATAAAGGCTCTCTGCATCGTTTTCGTTATCGGCTCTTATGTTATTGCAAACACCGATACGCCGATTCTCGATATGATGAGTTATTCGTGGGGAATCATTTCGGGCTCGTTCCTTGCTCCCTATGTGCTTGCGCTTTTCAGCAAAAAGATGAATTCAAAGGGCGCATGGGCGGGAATCCTCTGCGGATTCTTTACGGCAATTATCCCTGCGGCGGCAAGAATTATGACTTATTTCACGGAGAATGCGGATGTTGCGAAGATCGCAAACCTCGGAGCTGTTTTTGCGGTTGCGGCAATGATTATTTCGCTTATTGTCTGCACGGTCGTCAGCCGTCTTACAAAATCGGATGATGAAGAAAAAACAGAATTCTTCTATTCCGGAGATGTCAGAAACGCATAAGATATTTCGGAGCAATGTTTGAAAAAAATGTTGCTCCGTTTTTTCGTTATAGATTGAAAAATAGATTTCTATAATATATAATTAAATGAGAATTATAGCATAAACTTTTCGGAGGGTAATTATGGATTTAAGAAAACTTGAACCGTTTGCATTCGGGTTTGAGAAAGCAGATGTAAGCGGAATTCCGGAGGAATATGAAAGAGAATACCGCATTGCCTGCGGTTTCAGAAATCTTGTTTCGGAATGGGAAATAGAAATAAATCCGCAGGATTGGTTTGCCGGTCCATGCTGCAGATATAGCGGGCTGACTTTTGCATACAGCCGGGGAAGCGGAATTTTTACGGATTTTGATGAGCTTGAAAAGAATAAGCAAAAATATCCGGAGCTTGCGGATGAATATGATGCGATGGCGGAAAGATTTGAAAAAATCAGAACGCACAGGCTTATTCACGATCTGAAAACAGATATTCAGAGCGACCTTGAGGAATTCAAATGCTGCTGGGGAACAGGCGGCGGCCACGCAAACCCGGATTATGAAATGTTCCTTCGTATCGGCACAAACGGAATAAGAGAAAAAATCAGGCTTTTCAGAAAGATACATATTGAAAAAGCGGGTCTTTATGACAGCTTTGAAGTTGCTCTTTCCTGCATTGAGATACTTGCGGAAAGATATAAAAAGCTTGCCGGAGAAATGCTTGAAAGCGCAAATGAAGAAGATGCCGCAATTCTCAAAAGGATCATTTCCGCATTTGAAAATGTTCCTTATAACAGACCCCGCAACTTCTTTGAAGCCTGCCAGTTTTTCTGGCTCGCTTACAGCTTCATTGATAACGATTCTCCGGGACTTTTTGATTATTCTCTCGGAATATATTATCAGAACGATGATCCGCAGGACAGATACGAATGCCTTAAAAAACTGTGGCAATTGTTTTATAAAGTGCGTGCGTGGAATCTCTGCATAGGCGGAAGCGATGAATTCGGCAGATATTTCCATTGCGACCTGACCTATGATCTGCTGAAGGTTGCCCGTGAATTCAAATACACAACTCCGAATATCACGATGCGTTTTGATAAAAACACTCCCGATGAAGCGTGGAGGGCGGCGGTTGAAACCATAGCAACCGGCATAGGTATGCCCGCAATTTATAATGATGACTGCGTTATTCCCGCTCTTGAAGCTCTCGGAATCCCGTCATCCGATGCTCATCTTTACTGCATGAACGGCTGCAATCAGATTGATATATTCGGCAAATCGCACATGGGACTTGAAGACGGAGAAGTCAGCGTTGCCAAAGCGCTTGAATTTGCTCTCTTTAACGGCGTTTGTCAGTATTCTCATAAGAAGCTCGGACTTGAAACGGGGGATGCCCGTGAATTCGGAAGCTTTGATGAGCTTATGAATGCATATTATAGGCAGATAGAATATCTTGCAGATAATGTTGTTGATGTTTCCAATATGTCGCAGAAAGTGTTTGCAAAGGATGCTCCGAATCCGTGGCATTCGCTTGTTATTCAGGGCTGCATCGAAAAGGGACTTGATTATAAAAATCACGGCCCATATTACGGCCACGGTCAGGTACTGACGGAGGGACTGCCCGATACCGCCGATTCTCTTGCGGCTGTGAAACACTATGTTTTTGATGAGAAGAAATACACAATGAAGGAGCTTATAGATGCCCTTGAAGCCGATTTTGAGGGATATGAGCAGCTTCACAGAGATTTTTCAACCTATCATAAATTCGGCAACGATCTGGACGATGTTGACGGCATTTATGTTGAAATTACAGATCATCTTTACAGGTATCTTCAGACAAAAGAAACCTTCAGAGGCGGTAGATTCGGCGTTGGCTGCAGCACCTTCCAGAGAGCTGCAAATTACGGCAGGCATTTAGGCGCTCTGCCCAACGGAAAGCGAAGAACGGACACAACCCTTGCCGACAGCATCGGAGCCGTTCCGGGCTGCGATACAAATGGACCGACTGCGCTTCTGACATCCGTTCTCAAGTGCAATCAGCTTCTTGCCGTCAGCGGCAATGTGCTTCAGATGAAATTTTCAAAGAGCCAGTTCAACACCGAAGCCGGCATAAATTCGTTTATTTCTCTTGCCAAAACATATTTCCGCCTCGGAGGACAGACTTTACAGGTCAATGTGCTTTCAAAAGAAGAACTTCTTGATGCCTATGAAAACCCCGAAAAGCATAAGAATCTGATAGTCCGTGTCGGCGGATACAGCGCCTATTTCTGCGAAATCGAAAGAGGTCTTCAGGAAAATATTATCAAGCGTACGGAGCAGGGACTTTGATGAACGGACATATTTTTGATATTCAGCGTTTCAGCATCTATGACGGCCCCGGAATAAGAACGAACATTTTCTTCAAGGGCTGTAATCTCCGGTGCCTCTGGTGCCATAATCCCGAATCGCAGAAAACGGAAAATCAGCTTCTTTTCAACAGCGAAAAGTGCGTCGGATGCGGAAAATGCACGGAAATCTGCGGCAAAACCTTTACGCCGGACTGCATCGCCTGCGGAAAATGCGTTGAGGTCTGTTTTCACGATGCAAGAAAAATTTCCGGCGAAATCATTTCCGCAAAGGAAGCTGCCGGAATCGCTCTTCGTGATAAGGCTTTTTATGAAACTTCGGGCGGGGGAGTGACGCTTTCGGGCGGCGAGCCTCTGCTTCAGGCTGATTTTGCAGCGGAAATTCTGAAAATCTGCAAAGAAAACGGAATCCATACTGCCGTTGAAACGGCGGCGAATGTACCCTGGAGCAGCTTTGAAAAGGTGATGCCTTATCTTGACCTTGTGCTTTGCGACATAAAGTGCATTGACGAAGAAAAGCATAAGAAATTCACGGGCGTTTCAAATAAAGTCATTCTCGAAAATGCCGAAAAACTGAAACAAAGCGGAACGGAAATTCTTTTCAGAACTCCCGTTATTCCGGGATATAACGATGATGAAATCGAAAAAATTGCCGGTTTCTGCAAGCCTTGCAGATATGAAATTCTTGCATATCATAAAACGGGATGCGGAAAATATAAATCACTCGGCAGAGATTATGGGCTTTCGGATGTTGTTCCGCCGAGCCGTGAATTTATGGAGGCTCTTGCAGAAAAAACGGGAGCGGAATATAACTTCACCGGAATATAAAATCAATATATATTTTATATAAAATCCGGAAAAATATTTTGTGAAATCCTATAAAATTTTTTGATTGACATATTAAAAATGCAGGTGTAAAATATATCTGCAATAAATTTTAAAGAGGTGAAATTTTTTGAGCAGCGACAGTAGTCACGGTCGACCTAGTTATTCAAAATTCAATAGCAGAAGTGACAGGGCTGTTCAAGAATTTTAAGCTTTAATTGAACGGTTTTACGCCCTTGCGCTTTTGCGGAAAGGGCGTTATTTTATGGAAAATGAAGTATTGTTCGGTATCATAAACAAAATGCTTCTTGACGGCAAGTTTTCCGCTTTAAAGGATATTCTTGTTGAGATGAACGTTGTTGATATCGCTCAGGTCATTTCCGGCGCACAGGATGAGGCGCAGGTGAAGATATTCAGGCTCCTGCCAACCGACACCTCCGCCGATGTTTTCTCTTATCTTGAACCGGATATTCAGGAAAAAGTTGTTGAATCCATCACAAACAAAGAACTGCATAACCTTGTTGAAGGAATGTTCATCGACGATGCCGTTGATTTTCTTGAAGAGGTTCCTGCAAATGTTGTAACAAGAGTTCTTTCCCAGGCAAACCCCGAAACGAGAAACCTGATCAACAAGATCCTCAATTATCCCGAGGATTCCGCCGGAAGCATTATGACCGTTGAAATGGCGGCATTCAAAGAGAATGTTACCGTTGAAGAAGCGATAAAAGAGCTTCGCAGGACCGCTCTTGACAAGGAATCAATTGATACGGTTTATTGCATTGATTCAAAGCGTATTCTTCTCGGAAGCGTTCCGCTCAGAAGACTTATCGTTTCCTCTGCCGATGCAACTATCGGTAGCATTATGCTTGACGATGACAGAATGATTTTTGTCACTACCCATGATGACCAGGAAACCGTTGCAAATCTTGTTCGCAAATATGACCTTCTTTCGGTCCCTGTTGTTGATAACGATAAGCGCCTCGTCGGTATAATCACAATTGATGATGTTGTTGATGTTATTCAGGAAGAAAACACGGAAGACTTTGAAAAGATGGCTTTGCTTCTTCCCTCGGAAGATGATTACCTCAAAACGGGCGTATTTACCCTCACAAAGAACAGAATAATATGGCTTCTCATACTTATGATTTCGGCAACTTTCACCGGTCAGATAATTACCGGATTTGAAAGTCAGCTCGCAAAATTTGCAGGTCTGACCGCCTGCATACCGATGCTTATGGATACCGGCGGAAACTCCGGCAACCAGGTTTCAACCCTTATCATCCGTGGACTTGCTCTCGGAACGATAAAAATCAAGGACTATTTTAAAGTCCTCTGGAAAGAAATCCGTGTTGCCGTGCTTTGCGGCGCAGTGCTTGCAGCTGCTAACTTCGCAAGAATGTTTGTTCTCGGCAGATTCGGGCTCGGATCGGGCGATGTGAAGATAATTCTGGTAGTCTGCCTTGCAATGGTATTCGCCGTTATAGTTGCAAAGATTATAGGCTGCTCGCTTCCCATTCTCGCAAAGCTTCTTCATCTTGACCCTGCGCTTATGGCAGGTCCGATGATAACGACTATCGTTGATGCGATAACCCTCATTATTTATTTTGCTTTTGCAAGACTCATTCTCCATGCCTAGAAAATAATTCTTGCAAAAACGGATATAATATGTTAAGATATGTAAGATATTTAAACGCAGAGACCGGGAGAGTAAGTTTTTGCGGCGCATTAAAGAGAATATCCGTCATCGGCTGGGAGCGGATTATGTGCGAAAAACCGAAGTTCACCCGTGAGCGGTGAGGCTGAAACAGCAGTAGGCTTCAACGGTTCGCCCCGTTACGGCGTTTGAGTGCCCGAATTTCGGGAATCAGGGTGGTACCACGGAAGCAATTTCGTCCCTCGTCATCGCTTGATGGCGGGGGATTTTTCATTGAAAGGAAAGATAAATATGTTTGAAAAACCGACAGAACTTAAAAAACTGTTTGAAGAAAAAGTAAGCCGGGCAGCGGCTTCGGCAGATGTTGAGCAGCTCAGAATTGAGTTCCTCGGCAAAAAGGGCTATGTTGCGGAGCTTATGCAGGATCTTCGCAATGTTCCCAACGAGCTGAAAAAAGAGGCGGGTCAGAAGATAAACGAAGTCAAGCAGTTTATCGAAGGCGCAATTGCCGAAAAAATCGAAGAAATCAAAAAGTTTGAAGAGCAGAAGCTCATTGATTCGGCAGAAAGCTATGATGAATCAATGCCTATCAGCGCCGACCTCGGTTCATATCACCCCATAACTCTCGTCCGCAGAGAGGTTGAAAGCATCTTTCAGTCAATGGGATTCACGGTTGAGGATTATTCCGAAATAACCGATGACTATAATTGCTTTGAGGCTCTCAACATTCCGAAGCATCACCCCGCAAGAGATATGCAGGATACCTATTATCTTTCATCGGGTCAGCTCCTCAAAACCCACACTTCAGCCGCTCAGAATACCATTTTGAGAAAATATAAGGATTCTCTTGAAAACGGCAAACCCATCAGAGCGATTTTTCCGGGCAGATGCTTCAGAAACGAAAAAATCGATGCCTGCCATGAAAATACTTTCTTCCAGATGGAAGGAATTATGGTTGATAAGGAAATCTCAATTTCAAACCTCATTTATTTTATGAAGACCATGCTTTCGGAGGTTTTCCAGAGGGATATAACCGTCAGACTTCGCCCGGGATTTTTCCCGTTTGTTGAGCCGGGCTTTGAGCTTGACATAAGCTGCCTTATCTGCGGCGGCAAGGGCTGCCCCTCCTGCAAGGATTCAGGCTGGCTTGAGCTTTGCCCCTGCGGAATGATTCATCCGAATGTTCTTACGGCGGCAGGCATTGACCCCGAAAAATATACAGGCTTTGCTTTCGGCCTCGGCATGACAAGGCTTGCAATGATGAGATACGGCGTTAAGGATATCCGTGTGTTCAACAGCGGCAACCTCAAGGCTCTTTCTCAGTTTACCGAAAAATCCTTCACAAGGCCCGAAAACGAAAGCAAGGAGGCATAAGCAATGTTTGTATCAATTAACTGGATTAAAGATTATGTTGACCTTGAAGGCGTCGACATTAAAAAACTCATAAACAGCTTTACCCTTGCAACCGCAGAGGTAGAGGATATATTTGAAAAAGGCGCCGATGTGCAGAAAGTTGTTGTCGGCGAAATCCTTTCGGTAGAAAATCATCCGAATTCAAAGAAGCTCCATCTTCTCAAAGTTGATGCGGGCTCCAAGGTATGCGATATCGTCTGCGGCGCTCCCAATGTCAGAGTCGGTCAGAAGGTTGCGCTTGCTCTCGCCGGCGGCAGAGTACCCGGCGGAGAAATCAACATCGCAACGGTTGCAGGCTATCAGTCCGAAGGTATGTGCTGCTCCGAGAGAGAACTCGGAATCAGCGACGAGCATAACGGAATTATGGATCTTGAAACCGATGCTCCCAACGGAACGGACATCAAAACTCTTTATCCCATTGACGATATAGTTTTTGAGGTTGATAACAAATCGCTCACAAACCGCCCTGATCTCTGGGGTCATTACGGCATAGCAAGAGAATTTGCCGCACTTACCGGCAGAGAGCTTAAGCCTCTCAAGCTCGGTGACCTTTCGTATGACGGCGACGAGCAGATAGATGTAACCGTCGGCAGAGAGGACCTGGTTTACAGATATTCCTGCATCAAGATGGAAAACATCACCAAGAATGTCAGCCCCATTGATATGAGAATTCGCCTTTTCTACTGCGGAATGAGAGGCATCAATCTTCTTGCCGATGTAACAAACTACATTATGCTTGAAATCGGTCAGCCGACCCACGCATTCAACGCAAATAAGATTGATAATATCGTTGTTTCTACCCCGAAAGAAAAGATGAATTTCAAAACTCTTGACGGCGTTGAAAGAACCATTGATGAAGATACTCTTATGATTTATAACGGCGAAGAGCCCGTTGCAATTGCAGGTATTATGGGTGGACTTGATTCCGAAATCGTTGAAGACACCGGCGCAGTTGTGCTTGAAAGCGCAAACTTTGACGGCGTCAGCGTTCGCAGATCTTCTTCAAGGCTCGGTCACAGAACAGACGCAAGCGCAAGATATGAAAAAATGCTTGATCCCGAGCTTACTCTCGATGCAGTCGGCAGATTCGTTGAAATCGTTAAGTCAATCGACCCGGGCGCAAGGGTGGCGTCAAAGCTTACGGATAAATATGTAAGAAAATATGCTCCCGTTTCGCTTTCATTCGATAAGAAATATGTTGATAAATATACCGGAATCGACATCAGCGACGAGCAGATAATGAAAACTCTTTCGGCTCTCGGTTTCGGCGTTGAATTTGCAGACGGCAACTATACCGTAAGCGTTCCTTCGTGGAGAGCAACAAAGGATGTTACCATCAAGGCGGACATCATTGAAGAAATTACGAGAATTTACGGCTATGATAATTTCGCAATTTCAACAACACGCAGCCCCTTGAAGCCCGTTGCGGTTGATTATTCAAAGGCCGAGGATGAAGAGGCAAAGGATATTCTCGTTAAGAAATATAATCTTCACGAGGTCAATTCCTATATATGGTGCGACGGCAGAAAGTATAAGAAGCTCGGAATTGAAGTTGAGGATAATGTAAAAGTTCTCAATATCGAAAATTCCGATAACGGCATTCTGCGCAATTCTATGATGCCCACTCTTCTTATTATGGCAAACGAGAACAAGGATTTTGCCGAAAAATACGGTCTTTTTGAAATCGGCAGAGTTGTTGACGGAACCGATAAAGACGGCAGATGCAATGAAAAGAAGCGCCTCGGAGTAGTTCTTTATGATAAGAGCGGCGACGAAAAATCGCTCTATTTCAAGGCTGTTGAAATGATTAACTGTATCATTGCCGAAACAAAGCAGAAAAAGGCGGGATATGCAAAAATTTCTCCCGAGCATAACTGGCAGCATCCGAAGAATACGGCTGAAATTCTGATTGACGGAAAGAAGGTCGGCGTTCTCTGCGCTCTCCATCCCGCAAACCGTGCAAAGTTTGATAAGACCGCTGCCGTTGTTGCTTTTGAAATTGATATGAATTCGTTTAACGAAATCAATGCTTCTTCAATTTCGTTCCGTGAGCCCAGCACGCAGCAGAGCACATATTATGACCTTTCCCTTGTTCTCGGCGAAAACACCAAGTTTTCGGAGCTTGAATCCTGCTGGGAAAAGCTCGGCGTTGAAGAGCTTGAAAGCGTTAAGGTCATTGATACCTATGAAAAGGCAGGCTTCAGAAGCATAACCGTTCGCCTTGTGTTTATAGCTATGGACAGAACTCTCGAAATGGATGAGGTCCAGGGATGGATCGATGAAATTCTTGCAAATCTTAATGCAATCGGAGTAACGATCAGGGCATAATTTGTTAAGATAAAGTTAAAATTTAATTAAAAGCATTGTTTTATTCGGAAAGGTGTTATATAATATTTTCGTAATGGAGGTGACCGAAATGACTGATAAAACGATAAAATTCAGAATCAGGGATGAAAGTGAAGCCGAGATGAAGAAAACTCTTCATACGGTTTATGAGGCTCTTAACGAAAAGGGATATAACTCGATCAGCCAGTTAGTCGGCTACATCCTTTCCGAAGACCCGACATATATCACTACCCATAACAATGCACGCAGCCTTGTCAGAAGAATAGACAGAGATGATCTTCTTCAGGCTATGCTGAAGGAATATCTTGACATCAAATAAGTTTTCCGGCAGGAACGAAAAGGAGTGGACATAATGGCGAAAAACGACATTCTTATGTATAAAGGCAGACCCCTTGTAAGACAGGGCAACACGCTTTACTACGGATTTATGAACGAAGCTTATGTTGTTATCCTTCAGATTATGAGCACGAGAGAGCTCAACGGCGTTGAAGTTGCAGACAGAGTTATAGTTCAGCTTGTAAATACCGACCCGAATGTCAGAACAAAAGAAAAGATCCTCAAAAAAGCAGAGCGCAAAGGACTTTATAACGCAATTGACATCGGCGTTATCTGGCTAGAGAGAGAGCTCAAAAAAACGGCATAAATTTGTTAAAAAAATCAAGAGAGATGGTTTCGGAAAATTCCGCAAATCATCTCTCTTATGTTTATTATAAAATAAATTATTTTTTAAATATCTTGCGCAGTCCGTTCATTGCAATTTCAAGAGCCTCTTTCGGACCCGCAATATTCAGCCTGATGAATCCGAGGCCTTCGTCGCCGAACCATCCGCCGGAGTTAACAACTATTCCGGCTTCCTTTGCGAAAAATTCTGCGATTTTGTCATCGGGGATGCCGAGGCAGGAAACATCGAGCCAAACGAGATATGTTCCCTCAAGCTCAAACTGTCTGATTTCGGGAAGCTCATTCTTAACAAATTCCCTGAAAACTTTGTAGTTTTCGGCAATTCGGGCGTTCATTTCGTCAAGCCATTCATCGCATTCGGTGTAAGCCGCCATAATTGCGGGATAACCGAAAGCATTGATGCATTCATAACCGTCTTTTTTAATTACGCCTGCAAATATTTCACGGAGCTTATCATCGGAAATGATGATGTTTGATGTTCCGAGACCGGCAATGTTGAAGGTTTTCGAGGGTGCGGTGCAGGTGACAACTCGGGATGCGATTTCGGGGGATATGCTTGCCAATACGGTGTGCCTCTTTGATGTTATATCAAAGTGTATTTCGTCCGAAACGATTGTAATATCGTGCTTTATTGCGATTTCAGCGAGTTTTTCAAGCTCCGCTCTGTCCCATACTCTGCCGACGGGATTGTGAGGGGAGCAGAGGATAAGCAGCTTGTTATTGTTGTCTGCGCACATTTTTTCAAGCTCTTCAAAGTTTATTTCATATTTTCCGTCTTTGATTACGAGGGCGTTGTTAACAACCTTTCGGTTGTTGAGCCTGACAGCGGCTTCAAAGTGACCGTAAACGGGGCTCTGGATGATAACGCCTTCGCCTTCCTTGGTAAACGCTTTAACGCAGGTGTGAATTGCGCTGACTATGCCATAGGTTGTGATTATCCATTCTGGCTGAATGTTCCAATTGTGCCTGCGGGCCATAAAGTCGCCAACCACTTTGCGGTAATGCTCGTCCGCAACCGTGTAGCAGTAAAAGCCGTTCATCGCAAAGTCAGAGCAGGCTTTGCGTATCGCCGGAGCGGTTCCCCATTCCATATCTGCGGTTGAAAAGGGGAATGCACCTTCAAATTCGCCGCCGTTTTCCGTGCATATCCATTTGTATGAGCCCGTGTTTCTTCTGTCAGGTACTGAATTGAAATCAAAAGACATAATATCATCCTTTCGGAAATGTTATTTAAATTATAAACCCATTATCCGAAATAAGCAACTAAAATTATTAAAAGAAAGGTCTGGCTGATTAAAATAAAGAGTTTATTCCGGCTGAACGCCTTAAAATTTATTGAAAAAAATAATGATTTTTACTTGACTTTTTTATTATGTATGATATAATATCATTCGCTGGGTAAGAAATCCGGCAATGAATATCCGGGTGTGGCGCAGTTGGGAGCGCGCTTGACTGGGGGTCAAGAGGCCGTGAGTTCAAGTCTCGCCACTCGGACCATAAGCTCAAATCCTTATGTATCAAGGGTTTGAGCTTATTTCTTTTTTGTTTCGCAGTTTCAATAACGACCGATATAACACCGTTTTTCTAACAAATTTCTAACAGATTTCTAACAAGCTTCTAACAGCCGTCTAACAGCGCCCTGTTTTTATCGCCTGTTTTTTTTCTTATTTTTCAACGGTTTTAGACCTTTTCAGAAGCTTATCGAAGCCATGATTTTGTTCTTTCTTTCCTGATCCAAATGTGCATAAATATTCGCAGTCGTCTCAATATCAGCGTGACCGAGCCATTCCTGAATGTCTTTCAGGGTAAAGCCCTTTGAAATGAGAAGGCTGGCACAGCTGTGGCGAAGATCATGAAATCTGATATGAGGCAGGTCGTTTGCCTTGAGGAGCTTTGAAAACTTTCTCGTGATGAAATCCGGGTTATACATTCTGCCGTAATCCCACTTGAAAATATAATCGTTTTCCTCATACAGCTCGCCGTATGTTTTGCGGCCGAGCTTTTCTTTTTCTCTCTGTTGCAGGAATATCTGCTCGATTTCATCGGGCAAAGGATAGGTTCTGTAGCTGCTTGCCGTTTTTGTTCTGTCCTTTTCGATAACATCGGAGAAGCGGACAACCGTGTGCTTGATGGTGACTGTTTTGTTCTCAAAATCAACACTGTCCCATTTCAGCCCCAGAGCCTCGCTGCGGCGCAATCCGTAAAGAACGGTCACATATATTATCGGATAGATATCTTCGTCTCTGATGCACTCAAAGAGCGTTTTAAGCTGCTTCTCGTTGTAGTATGTAACATCGCGCTTTACCGATTTGGGCAGAGTGATAAATTCGGTGGGATTCGATGTGATCAGACCGTCTCTTCTCGCCTCCTTGCAGACGAGGCCGAGAACGATTTTTATCCTTTTGAGCGAGGTTCTTGAAAGCTCCGATTTGCCCTTTTTGTTGTTGCCGTTCACACGCTCATAGTCGATGAATTCCTGAAGCATATCGGGATTGATGTCTTCGACAAGCGTCTTCTTTGATTTGAAATACGGAATAATATGTTTGTTGCAGATGCTTTCATATCCCTGATAGGTGTTCTCTTCAAGGCGGTCACGCTGTCTGCTGACCTTCATCCACTTCTCAACATACTCCCACAAAAGAGTGCCGCAGGGATTGCCGGAGGCTTCGGGCTGATACGCTTCATCGGTTACAACGGAAGGCTCGGCTTCCTGAGCCGCTTCCTCACCGGGATTTTCAAGCTCAAAAAGAATATCCTGAAGCTTCTGCTCGGCTTTCCTTTTGTTGTTCTTTACATCATACCCGGTCGAAATCCACTTTTGCTTAGGTTTATTATTGCTGTCTTTGAATCTGATCACGGCATAGAATTTGCCGTTTTTAATTTGAAGGCTGCCTGTCATGATATACTCCTTTCTGTGCCGCCCTCATTGATGTGCAATGAGATTATGGCACACTTTTTTATTTTACGCAAGGTTGGCGACAATGTAATTCAGAACGCAGGCTTTCGGAATTCTGATTATCCTGCCAAGCTTAAGGCTGTCATAGTCTCCGCGCCTCACCATACGGTAAACCGTTTCTTTGCTGACATTCATTATGTCTGCAACCTGCTCCGGAGAAAGCATATTGGGGAATTCGTCAAACATTGTTTCATAAATCTGTTTCTGCGTCATATACAATCATCCTTTCATTTATCATCTGTTCAAAATCAAAAGAGTAGGTCGGAGCCGAAGTTCCGGCCCATTGTTTTTGATTTTGAATACAAGAATCCGAAAAACAGAACCTGATTTCGGAATAATTAATTAAATGGATTAGCCGTTTGTATCTTTGCTCCCCTCGTGTTGTGCATTTTCACGCTCGGACTTTCACCCCCCCCGATTCACTTACGGGGCCTCTCACCTGACGACCTGCGACGGTTTTATCACGCTCGGATCATCACCGGTGGGGAGTAGCTCTATGCCGCCGTCATTGCCAAACAGTTGCAAACTGTCTTTTACGAACACGGATTTATCGCTCGCTCATCAGAGGTCATGGCGCTCCGCTCGGTCGGGCTTAAGCAAACATAGTTGTTAAAGGAAGATACTATTCAGTTGTTTTATATTGCAATTCTTATAGAATTGAATATCGAAATAATGATTTTAATGGGCTTGTTATCTGCAAGCTTCTTTGAAGTGACTGTATAATAAATCATTAAGTTGACACCTAATGTCACCTTTGTGAAAATTTTTCGAAAAATTTTTCATCATAAATTTCAATCGCTACTGCTCAACTGTTATACAACTTAATTATAATCATCAATGGTGCAAAAACCCTGTACTATTGATTGAAAAAGTTTTATAAAATTTTGAGTCCTGAAATCGTTGTATATCAACAGATTTCGGGGCTGCTGTTGAATAATCAAAAAACTTTTTCCAAAAAATCTGACAGAACCTCATAATTCCATCATAACTTTCAGTCGTCACCGCTACAGCTCAACTGTTATACAACATAATTATAATCATCATTGGTGCAAAAACCCTGCACAAATGATTGAAAAAGTTTAAAAATAATTCAAGCTCTGAAATCGTTGTATATCAACAGATTTTGGGATAAAAAACGACCGTTCAAAAAACTTTTTTTAAAAAGATCTGACAGAATTGTACAAATTACAAAGCAGAAAAGTCATTGAGAATGGAAACAAATGCGGCCTTATCAGTCTTTGATGTTCTGACTGAGCTGATATATTTTTTAAGAACTCTCAACTGTTCTTCGCTGAGGTGCTTCTTTTCATATTTCCAATCGCTGTCAACATGAATTCCGCCGTTGTTTCCTTTTGTCGTATAGATCGGATATTCCAAAGAAAGAAGCTCGATATCTCTTTTGATTGTTGTTCTGCTCACATTGAATCTGTTTGATAGGTATTCTGACGTTGTGGTTCTTTTACCGGAAAGTACTTCAAGAATTGCAGCTCTTCGCTCAGAAGCGTTCATTGAAGCACCTCCAATATTCAGTTTTACCTGATCCTAATAGAATTTTAACAGCCAAATGGACCAAAAATGTTGCCATTAGAAATGAAAATTTTTCAGTTGTAAGGAATGTCATAATCCGTTGTATATCAACGGGTTTCAGATGAGGGAAAGAATGGATTTCCAGAGAACCGGTTATTTTTATGTCGAAAAAGCAGTCTTTCATTTTGTTTTCCTTTCCGCTTGAAGGAACAACGGTGGAAAAGCAAAAGAAAAGTAAATTGGATATATGCCGACCTTATAGAACCTGAAAATGGGCATGACAAAGCAAGGCGGAATACATTCGATTTTTCAAAAGCATCAACAGCTCTTGATTTCTCTTATGCAATCCCACCGCTTGTATGGCCATCTCCAAGCAATGAAGATTTTAAATTTTAAGCTTTTCGCTTATATCAACATTCTCTTTTCCGGGAATGCTGATATAAAAGAAAAGACGGCCAGGGTGCAATAATCCCGTAAAAAACGAGATTAAAAACACATCCTGGCCGTCTAGCAGCTCGCAGAACTAAGTTCTGAGGAGTTTCATTTTTAGGAATGCGAAGTAAAAACTAAGTTTTATCAGATCCTTTCCGAGTTATGAAAAATCATATTTAAGATTTAGTGTTATATTGATTTGATAATATGCTTTGCAACGCCCTGGCAGGAGAAGAAATCAACAAGTATTTTTTTGCCGGGGTATTTTGCTTCGTTCATATATGAAAGAACAGCTTTGCCGTCCTCAAAGCCGTCAAAGCGTTTGAGTGTGTTTTCGTTATCTTCACTCAGAGCAACAACGACGGAACCTTCAACGGGACGAGCATCCTTATCTATTACGATGAGGTCACCGGGTTCAATTCCCGCATCAACCATCGAATTACCTTTTGCACGGAGAATGTAGAAATTACCTTTGCCAAAAACAGACACAGGCAGGTTAACATATTCCTCGATATTTTCTTCTTCTGCCGTGGGGTCTCCGCAGGTGACGGAACCGACAACAGGAGCCGAGGACATACCGTTTGAACATTTGCCGATAACATCGGTTGAGATGATTCCGTTATTGTATTGCAGCATACCATCTTCATTCATCTCAACCAGATATCTGTATGCCGTTACATTTGAAACATTAAGATACGCCCCTATTTCATAGGATGTCGGCGTTCTGCCGTTCTTTCTGTAAAAAGCATTAATATATTCAAGAATATCTGCTTTCAACTTCGGACTTTTGCTTCTCATAAATTGTCTCCGTTTCTATCTGTAATGGCTCATTACATTTAGCAACACTAATATACCACTATCAGATACCGGAGTCAACAACTTTTTCAACAATTTTTGCGAGGTGGACAAAAAAACTGACAGCTTCTGATATTATATTACTTTTATATTGACTTTTACAAAATATTATTGTTATAATATATTATCTATAATTGTATCTATTGGTGATTTTATGAGTGAACAGAATCAGACAAGACTTCTTGAGGTCTTGAATTATCTTTGGAATTATACAGATAAGGAACATTACACGACCATTGTAGAAATACTGAAATATCTTGAAACAAAAGGGATTGCCGCCAACCGCAAGACCGTTGCGGGCGATATAATTTCACTTCAGCAGATCGGCGGAATTGAAATCGTGTGTATCAAGAGCACGCAGAACCGTTACTATGTCAACAAACGCTTTTTTGACGAAAATGCCGTTCGTGTAATCTGTGATGCCGTCAGGTCGGCTTATTTTATCTCCGATAAATCCGGCAAATCACTTATAAATACTCTTTCAACATTTACCGGACCGAGTGAAAAGAAAAAGCTGAAAACTCCGGTTTTTGTTGATGCAATGATAAAAACAAAAAACGATGATGTTATCAAAAACATCGGCAAGATAACCGACGCAATTACGCAACGCAGAAAAATCACATTTAAATACTTCGATTATACTGTTGATAAAACGAAAATCTATAAAAACAACGGCAAGGTTTACGAGGTCACACCCTGCTCAATGGTTATCAACGACGGCAAATATTATATTGCCGCTTATGAAAAGGAAGCCGATCTTGTAAAGACATTCCGTGTTGACAAAATGGACAGGCTCCGCATATCGTCATTCACCGCCGACCCGATTCCGAAATCCTTCAGCGTTAAGAAATTTGCCGAGTCAACGAATATGTTCGGCGGCTACGTCAGCGAGGTTGAGCTTCTCTGCGATAACGATGTGATGTTCGGAATTATCGACAAATTCGGCAAGGATGTTGCGACAGAAGCAGTTGACAGCGGACATTTCAAAGTGACCGCTACGGCAGACATTTCCCCGACCTTCTTCGGCTGGGTCGTCGGCTTTGGTGGGAAGATTAAAATCACCGGGCCGGAAAGTATTGTTGAAGATTTCAAAAACACTTTTGATAAGTGTTAAATTCATAATTACATAAATCATATTTTCAGAATACCAAAATGGAGGTTACTGCAATGGCAAAAGCAGCGGCAAAACCCAAGAAAGAAGTATCAATGGAAGAAACATTATGGAAATCGGCGGATAAACTGCGTGGTTCGGTAGAACCTGCTGAATATAAACATGTTGTTCTCAGTCTGTTCTTCCTTAAATTCGCAAGCGATAAGTTTTACGAGTGCAGAAAAAAGATTATCGCAACACACGGCGAAAAATATGCTGATATGAGGCCATTTTATACGCAGGAAAATGTTTTCTTTCTCCCCGAAGAAAGCCGTTGGTCATATATTATGGAGAACGCAAAGCAAGACGATATTGCTTTGAAGATTGATACTGCTCTTTATACTATTGAAAAAACAAACCCTGCACTGAAAGGTGCTTTGCCGGACAACTACTATTCTCGTCTGCACATTGACACTTCTAAACTTGCTTCGCTCCTTGACGAGATTGACCGTCTTGATACCACAAGCGACCAAGAAAACGATATCATCGGTCGTGTATATGAATACTTCCTCAGCAAATTTGCTCTTGCAGAAGGTAAAGGCAAGGGTGAATTCTACACGCCCAAATCCATCGTAAATCTTATTGCAGAAATGATTGAGCCGTATGACGGTATTCTCTATGACCCTTGTTGCGGTTCCGGCGGTATGTTTGTGCAGTCTATCAAGTTCGTTGAAGCTCATAGCGGAAACAAGAAAAAGATTTCCATTTACGGTCAGGAATATACAAACACCACATACAAACTGGCAAAAATGAACCTTGCCATTCGTGGTATCGCCGCCAACTTGGGTGAAATGGCTGCAAACACTTTCTCAAATGACCAACACAAGGATTTGAAGGCAGACTATATTATGGCTAATCCACCTTTCAATCAGAAAGAATGGAGAGCCGATAATGAAATGATTGATGATCCTCGTTGGAACGGTTATGAAGTGCCGCCCACAAGCAATGCAAACTATGGTTGGATTTTGAATATCGTTTCAAAGCTTTCTCAGAATGGCGTTGCCGGCTTCCTACTTGCAAATGGTGCATTATCCGATGACGGTACCGAACTAAAAATCAGAAAACAGCTCATTGACAATAACCTTGTTGAAGCAATTATCATTTTGCCGAGAAACTTATTCTATACCACTGACATCAGCGTTACTCTTTGGATTTTGAATAAGAACAAGAAAGCGAGAGTTGTTGAGCAGAACGGTCAGGTCAAGCGTTATCGCAATCGAGAAAAAGAAATCCTCTTTATGGACTTGCGACAAATGGGCAGTCCTTATGAGAAAAAGTATATTGAACTGACGGAAGAAGATCGAGCAAAGGTTGCAGAGGTTTATCACAACTGGCAGTTAGAAGGTTTTGAAGAAACCTATGAAAATGTACCGGAGTTCTGCTACTCTGCTTCTTATGACGAGGTAGAAGAAAAGGGCTTCACTCTCGTTCCGAGCCGTTACATAGAATTCATCAACCGTGATGAGAACATTGACTTTGACACGAAGATGAAAACACTTCAATCCGAACTGCAAGAGTTACTTGTTGCAGAAGAAAAGTCAAAGGCTGACCTTCTGAATGTGTTTAAGGAGTTAGGTTATGAAATCAAATTATAAGCTCGGTGATTTAATTACACAAAGGCGAGAAAAATATGACGGAACCGAGTTAACTATTTGTGGTGTAACAAGGGAGGGTTTTATTCCTCCAAAACAGAAAGACGCAGATACCAGTCTTTACAATATGTTTTACAAAAAAGACTTTGTGTTTAATCCTGCCCGAATGGAATTAAACTCAATCGTATTCAACGATGTATATGAGAAAGCAATGTGTTCTTCGCTGTACGAGATTTTTTATGTTAGTCGTGAAGATCTTGTTCTTCCGGAATATCTTGCACTTATTGTCAAACAAGATCGTTTCGTTCGTTTTTGTGAGTTTCAAGGAAGTGGTTCGGCAAGAGAATATTGCAGAGTCGCTAATATTTCTGAATTACCACTTGAATTACCACCACTTGATGTGCAAAAGAGAATTACAGACCATTATGCGACGCTCAAACATAGAATTGGGTTGTTAAAGCAGATAAATGATAATTTAGCTGCTTGATGTCATCATTTTTGCAGCGACGAAAGGCTTT
>JAKSQP010000010.1 GCA_024404025.1 Clostridia bacterium
CTTGCGAGCGCTTGACTAATATATCACATCCGTCTCCCTTTGTCAACACTTTTTTTCAATTTTTTTCAAAAAGTTATCAACAAGTTTTTCACATTGTTTTCCACGTCTGTTTTTAAGCTTTATTTCTGAATTTTTCGATCAGCTCCACAGCTTTAAATCTTATTTCATATTTCGGATTCGATCTGATGAGCCTTGCTCCGTTTTTGCCTAAAATTGCATCAATATCGGTTTTTTCCGATGCAGCCGGAATACAGAGCGGAGGATACATTACGCACCACCAGTTATGACCCTCACCTTTTCCGAGGACCACTCTGACTGCAAGATATTTTCCCGCCGGCAAAGTAAATTCTTCATATTCCCTGGTTGCGAAATATTCCTCTGTAAGATATATATATGATGTATATTCAAATCCGTTCTCTTTAAGAACACGGTTTGCGGCAGCTTCGAGGTTTTCTTTATCTTCTTTGATCGCCTGCTCCGCATCATCTTTTGTTACAAACCCCGAAAAAAGTTTTTCGCCGCTTTGAAGAAGAGCATCACGCACGAGGAGCTTCACCGCCTGATCCTCTTCGCTGTCTGAATTTGCAAGGATATGAAGTCTTACAACATCATCTCTGATTTTTCCGCACTCCGCTCCGAAGCTGAAGAACGACAGAGCAACCGTTAAAATCAGCGCCGCCGCTGCCGATATTTCTATTCTGCGTCTGAAATTCATAAATAAACCGTCCTTTGAATGATTTATATTCATTCTTGGACGGTTATTTTACTTTTATTCAATTCTGTTCGGTATTTGCATCAAGACCGCCGATTTCATCTCTCGCCTTGAACACATATCCGTTCTGGCTCAAAATATCCATGTGAGAAAGCGCTTCGCCGGTTCCGAGAGCAACGCAGTTAAGCGGATCTTTTGCTATGAATGTTTTGACTCCTGTTTTTTCCCGTATCATCACATCAATATCCGGCAAGAGCGCTCCGCCTCCGGTGATATAGATTCCCGAATCCGAAATATCAGCCGAAAGCTCCGGAGGAGTAAGTTCAAGAACAGAGCGGACTCCCTCGCAGATTGCTTCGAGATTCTGGCGAATGGCAAGATAAACCTCGGTTGAAGAAACCTCAATGCTGACCGGCATATTTGTGATAAAATGCTTGCCCTTGACATTCATTCCGAGTTCAACATTGCGAAGCCTTGCGCAGCCTATCTGACGCTTTATCTGCTCGGCAGTTCTTTCGCCGATAATGACATCTCTTTCACGCCTTATCTGACGCATAATTGATTCATCAAACGCATTGCCTGCGACCTTGATTGATTTTGAAACGGAAATACATCCCATTGTAATAACGGCAATATCCGTTGTGCCGCCGCCGATATCAACAACCATTGTTCCTTTCGGACGGTCATCCTTGATTCCAGCTCCGAGAGCTGCGGCAAGCGGTTCTTCAATAAGGCACGCCTTTGCGGCGCCTGCGGCTGTTATGAGATCAAGAATAGTTCTCTTTTCAAGGCTTGTTACCGCCGACGGAATACACACAACAACATTGGGCTTGAAAACCATATTTTTGCAGAGCTTCTGAAGAAAATAGCCGAGGATATGTCTTGTTGCGGTAAAATCGGAAACAACGCCATGCTTCATCGGTTTCACAACTCTCAACGATCCGGGCGTTTTGCCCAGCATATCATAGGCATGCTTTCCTACGGCAACAAGCTTACCGGACTCCTTGTCGTATGCGGCAACGCACGGCTCGGACATAACTATGCCTTTTCCTTCAATATAAACTACTATTGAGGTTGTGCCAAGGTCTATTCCGATATTGATGCCGAGCACGGTATCACCGCCTTTCTATATATTAATGTAATATTATTTTTTCTTTTTTGTAACTGCAACCGTTACGCAGCAGGTTGCCTCTGCTCCGTAAAGCCAGAGCATCTTTGCGCATTCGTTAAGTGTTTCGCTTGAAGTCGAAATATCATCGCAGAGAAGAAATGTTTTTCCGCTGATTTTTTCAGGCTCGGAAACATCAAATGCGCCTGCAAGGTTGCCCTTACGCAGAACATAGATCAAATCATGCTGAATATCCGTATCATAAATCTTTTTAAGAGCATCGGGGTAATATTCAACGCCGATAAGCTCCGAGAGCTTTTCCGCAAGCAGAGCACACTGGTCAAAGCCTCGCTTCTTCCGGCTTTTTTCGGTCATCGGAACCGAGATGACATAATCGAATTTTATGCCGCTGTATCTTCTGCGAACGGTCTTCGCCATTTCATCGGCGTATGCTTCAAAATTCTGCCTGCCGTTTCTGAATTTGAAAGCGTGAAGCCCTCTTCTGACATTATCTTCAAAATAAAACGGAGCGGCAATTGCCGAAAAATATCTTTCCGCCTTTTTGCAGCTGCATTCTTCTTTTTCTCTACCGCATTTAACGCAAATATTATTTTCTATTCTCGGAAGACTTTTTTCACATTCGGAGCAGGAAAATGAATCACTCGGAATCGTCTTTCCGCAGTATGCACACCTTCTCGGGAACAAAGCAAGGAGAAAAGATTCAATCAGTTTTTTCAACTTTCTTCACCCAACATTATGAAGCTTTTCAATGCCGAATAACGCTTTGACTTGCTGTTATTATCGGTCATCTTTTTTATCATCTGCTGCGAGCCGACAAGAATCATCATATCCTTTGCTCTTGTGACGGCGGTATACAGCAGATTGCGGTAGGCAAGCTGTTCAACAACTCCCACCGCCGGCATAACAACCGCCGGGAATTCGTTGCCCTGGCTCTTATGAACGGTTATCGCATAGGCGTGTTCAAGCTCCTGATTGCTTTCAAACGGATATTCGGCAATTCTGTCATCAAACCTGATATAAAGAGTGCGTGAGGATTCGTCGATTTTTTCAAGAATTCCGATGTCTCCGTTAAAAATGCCGAGACCCGTTCCGTCAGAGCCTTCCCACGGAATATTATAATTATTCTTTATCTGCATCAGCTTATCCCCTTCTCTGAAGATACGCTGGCCGAAATTATGCTCTTTTTTATGCTTTGCAGACGGATTTATTTTCTGCTGAAGAAGCTTATTGAGATTGACTGTTCCCGCTTCGCCTTTTTTTGACGGGCAAAGAATCTGAATATCGTCAGTTGAAGAATAGCCATAAGACTTCGGGAGCCTTGATGTGCATAAATCGCACACGGTTTCGGCGGCAGAGGAAGCGGTTTTTCTTTCGATAAAAAAGAAATCCTTATCCTTGACCGCAAGCTCCGGGAATTCTCCTTTGACTATCTTATGCGCATTTGTGATTATCAGGCTTTCCATCGCCTGGCGAAAAACCTCTTTAAGTTCAACAACGGGAACCGATTTGGAATTTATTATATCGTGAAGCACATTGCCCGCTCCAACCGGAGGAAGCTGATCCGAATCGCCGACCATAACAAGTCTGCACCCTATGGGGAGCGCATCAAGAAGACTCGAAAACAGCGTAATATCAACCATGGAAAGCTCGTCAATAATAACCGCACCTGCGCTTATCGGATTTCTGCGGTTGCGCTGAAAAACAGGTTTATCGTTTCTGTCCCATTCAACCTCAAGCAGACGGTGGATAGTCTGCGCATCTCTGCCGGTCAGCTCGCTCATACGCTTTGCAGCTCTGCCGGTCGGAGCCGCAAGAGCGACCTCAAGCCCCTGGCTTTCAAAAACCTTGAGAATCCCACGAAGAGTTGTTGTTTTGCCGGTTCCGGGGCCGCCGGTAAGCACAAGAATTCCTTTTTCAACGGCTATTCTTATGGCACTGCGCTGGCTTTCGTTATAGCATATTCCGCCGATAAGCTCGGCATTATTTATTTGTTTTTCTATATCCTTATCACATTTCGGCGCAAAATGCTTCATAAAAAGAAGCGAATCCGCAGCCTGCTTTTCCGCCCTGAAAATATCGGGAAGGAAAAGAAATTCTTTTCCGTAAAGCACCCGTGAAACAAGCTGCTTTTTTTCGATAAGAACATAAATTCTCTCTGCAATCTTTTCTTCGGGGCAGCCGAGAAGTTCGTTGCTGATCGGGATAACCTTTTCTTTCGGCAGGCAAGTGTGGCCGTTGCCGAGGTTATGCCGGATAACATAAACAACTCCTGCATCTATTCTGAATTCATCCGCAGGCGGCGAGGGAAGCTTTTTGGCTATCTCGCAGGCTTTTTCAAATTTTATGCCGATACCTTCTCCGCAGAGAAGATAAGGATTGTTTTCTATTTTGGCGGCGGAATCCTTTCCGAAAATCCTGAAAGCCTTAAGGCATTCCGCTGTTGACAGACCGTATTTTTCAAGAGCAATAAGCGCTTCTCTTTCATCAGCGTGTTTTCTGAATTCCTTGGAAATTTCCATTGCTCTGTCGGCCGAGATCCCTTTGATTGAAGCAAGCCTTTCGGGATGCTTTTCGATTATTTCAAAAGCATCATCGCCGAATTTTTCAATTATTTTCTGCGCAGTCTTCTCTTTGATGCCCTTTATGATTCCGGAAGAAAGATAAGAGAGCATTTCCGATGCGGTTTCGGGGATTTCACGGCGGCAGCCTTCGATCTTAAACTGTTTTCCGAAGGTTGGATGAACAGACCATTCGCCGATGAATGTTACTCTTTCGCCCATATAAAGCTCGCCGACATTGCCGGTTGCAGTATAAAGCTCGCCGTCGCTCGAAAAATCAAGCACGGTGTAGCCGTTTTCTTCATTTCTGAAGGTGATATATTCAACTGTTCCGGTTATCTGAACAAGCTCTTCCATCGGATTACCTGCCTGAAAAAATAATGTGTGCCGAGATGATCTGTAAGCCGAGTTCTGTCATTTAAGACGATTATCTGTCTACGCCATACATTGCTGCATGGCTTTAGCCACCTTTCGGAGTATCGCCGAGCAGACGCCGAAATCAAAGATTTCTCCTCCTGTTGGTGTTGCTTCGGATAGGGTTTACATGGCCGTGCAGTCTCCTGCACGCCGGTGAGCTCTTACCTCGCCTTTCCATCCTTACCTGCAGGCAGGCGGTTTCTTTCTGTTGCACTTTCCCTAAGGTCACCCTCGGCGGCCGTTAGCCGTTATCCCGCTCTGTGAAGCTCGGACTTTCCTCATCCGGCCCGAAAGCCGTCCGCAACCGTCCAACCATCTCAGCACACACCATATTATTTTAAAGCACAGACGAAAAAAAGTCAAACATTTAATAAAACATTTTAAATAATGTAATAAATTTTTATGAATTCTCTGATATTAATAGCTTGTATAATGCAATCAGATATTGTAAAATAACATATAATGAATGCCGAAAGGATAAATTATGAAAGATATATATATTTCAGGAAATCACAATGAAGAGCCGGAGGAAATTGATGTTTTTTCGGTTTCTCCCGAGCCGGAAGAGCCGAAAAAGCCGAAAAAGCCGAAAAATAAGCACAGGCTCCGCAGATTTATCTGCATCGTTCTCATCATTCTTCTGCTCCCCGCTCTGCCGGTCATGGCTGCTGCGGCGGTATCCGGCTACACGAGAAACGACCTTAAGCGCAACGAATATGTTTCATTCGGCGATGTTGCAAAAAATCCGCTCGTTTCAAACATACTGCTTCTCGGCGTTGACGGAGAAGAGGGGCAATCATCAAGATCGGATTCAATGATACTCGTTTCAATTGATTTTGTTCATCAGAAAATCAAGCTTACTTCTTTTCTTCGTGACTGCTGGGTTGAAATTCCGTCAAAAGGAAAGAATGCCAAGCTGAACGCCGCCTATGCCTACGGCGGTCCGCAGCTTGCAAAAGATACAATTGAATATAACTACGGTGTCGGCATTGATCACTTTATCAAGGTCGATTTCAGAATGTTCAAAATGATTATCGACAAGCTCGGCGGAGTTGATGTTGAGGTCACGAAAAAAGAAGCGGATTTCATCAACAAAACAACCCGTCAGACAGTTGAAAGCGGAAGCTCCGTTCATCTCAACGGCGAAGAAGCGCTCGTTTATTGCAGAATCAGAAAGCTTGACACGGACTATATGAGAACATTCCGCCAGAGAAAAGTTATTACGGCTCTGCTCAACAAAGCAAAAAAGGCTTCGGCTGCCGACCTTATTGCGATGGCAAAGGAAGTTTTTCCGCTGATCGAAACCGATCTCTCCCCCTCTGAAATTTCCATTCTCGCATATAAAGGAACTGCGGCTCTGCTCGGATTTGATTTGGTTCAGACAAGAGTTCCGACTGACGATCAGATGCGCACCGACACGGTAAGCGGTCAATGGGTCGAAATTGCGGATATGGATGCTGTCAGAGAATATCTTTATGATTTTATTTATACGGGCAAAAAGATCAAAGAAGAATGACACTTGAATTTTCTGCTTTATGGCAGCCCGCTTATTGCCGGCAATAAATCAGAATTTGTTAAGGATGGAATAGCAATGCTGGATAGAGCAATACCCTTTTATAATACGATTTTAAGATGTGATAATTATCAATACAAAGATGTGGTGTTGCCAAATGGATTCTCTATTGTACCCTATAAAAGCGGATACGAAAAAGCTTGGGCAGAATTAGAGTATTCCATTGGAGATTTTGAGTCTTTGGAAGAAGCAGAAAGCTATTTTACTTCAACATATTTACAGAATCGTACATTACTAAACAATATTCTTTTTCTTTTGAATGAAAATAACCTTATAGTAGGCTCTTGTGTTGCATGGCAAGATAAACGCAAAGAATCTATAGTATCCTCATTGCATTGGCTAGTTGTGGACGAAGAGTATCAAGGACGAGGGCTAGGAAAAGCCTTATGTTATGCAACTATGAATAGGTTTAAGGAGCAAGGGAATTTTCCCGTCTATGTTCATACACAGCCATGGAGTTGGAAAGCCATTTTCTTATATCTTTCTATAGGATTCAAACTACAAAAAACGGATACGTTCTCACATTATGAAAATGAGTATTATAAAGCAATGACCGCATTAAAGCAGGTTATTACATCGAAACAACTTCAATTATTACAGGAACAATCGGAGAGTTAAACAACTTCCAATAGGTCGAACAGTTAGGAAAATCAGAATTTGTATTATAAGCAGAAATGGAGGAAAAATTATGAAGAGAATATTTGCCGCAATATTATCGCTTATTATCAGTCTTGCTTTTATAACGGGTTGTGCTGTCCGGCAGGAACCTTCAACCGGTAAAGGAAATGGGACCTCTGAACATTATGAGGAAATAGTTCCATATGACGCACAGCTTGAAATTATTTGTGCAAACGGAAAACTTATCTTTTCCCGCATTGCAACAACGCCGCGTGTACGTGTGGGTAGACCTCCCTTTGACGAAACCTGCATAATCACCTATGAGGACAAGCACGAAATCATCTCGGCATTATTTCAAGCAATGAACGGAAAAGAAACAGTGGAGCAACATGAATCGCTGCCGACACTTCAGTTGCTTCTGTACGGTCAAGACGACGATGAGCCATGGCATTACCTCTTTGAAATCGGAACGGAAGGTTTGGTGAGGGTATCCAATAACGGAGATTTGATTTGCTATGTTCAGATTTCCGAAGAGGAACTTCAATCAATCATTCAAGTGTTGGATTAAAAAGATGCTGACAAATCCCGGTTTTCGGGGATAAATATTTCAAAAAGGACTATCCGGTTTATATGCTCCGGACAGTCCTTTTTTCATTTATGCTTTATTATTCTCGCCGCCGTTACCGCAATGCCGGAGATAACACCGACTGCAGCTCCTGCGATGAGGCCGATTTTTTCGGGGATCTTATCGTCTGCATCCCATATATAGGAAAGCCTTGCTTCAAGGCTGTTTCCGCACAATTCGGGATAAGTCAGAGAATATGTCACATAATTTTCGGGGTCATTTTCATCAATTTCAAAAATTCTGACTCCCCTTAAATCGTTTCCGTAGCAGCGAAAAGATGCGCAGGAGGTCTGAACAAGGTCAACGCCTTTATATCTTGCCTCAAAACTGCTTGCGTGGTCATGGCCGGTTACGATCGCCTTAACTCCGCCGCATTCGAGCACGGCATCAAAAAGGCCTGCATCGTCATTGAGAATTGACGGAGGCTCTCCGACAAGTCCTTTTCCGAATTCCGGTTTGAGCTTATACCAGCCATGCTCTTCATCCCCGAGAGTTTCGGGAAGCTTTTCTGCGGATTTTTCAACGATTTCCATTGTAACGGGAAGCGGAATATGAAGAAACATAAGCGATGGCATTGCTTTGCCGCCGTTTTCATTCTTCATTCTTTCCGATTCATTTCTGAACCATTCAACCGCAGAAGGCTTGACCTCGCTGAAGCATTTGTCTTTTTCCTTATCATACCAGGCGGAATCAAGCATCCATATATTAAAAAGCTGTTTTTTTCCGTCTGATGACATAACCGGAATCGAATATGTTGCAGCATCTCTTTCGGGATCTTCGTTATTCATCGGAAGACACATCGAGCATTCACGGAAAATATCCGCCTGCTCCTCTTTTGAAACAAGGTTCATATCATCGTGATTTCCGAAAATCATCGCAAACGGAATTTTTCTCTTTTCAAGGGGATAAGTTATATGCCTGATTGCCGCCGCCATACTTTCGAGCGTTGCTTCTTTTCCGCTTGCGACCTTTTTGCTGCCGAATCTCGCATCAAGCAGATGGTTGCCGAGAATATTATCGCCCGTGAAAAGGACTATATCCGGCTTTATCATATCATAAGCTCTGTCGAGCATATTCACCATCGCTCTGCGGACATATTTTAAATCCTGCGTATCGCTGACCTGCATAACGGTCAGCTTTCCTTTTTTATTGAATCTGATCGTGTTTGAATTCATTTCGCAAGTATTCTTTCTCTCTCTTTGATTTCCGCATCTCTGGATTTTGTGAGGAATTCCGATTTTGCGGGAACAACAAAGGTGATGCCTTTCTCAACAAGCTCAAACGAGGTGTCGTTTACATATTTGCATTCGCCGTCAACATTGACCGCCGCAAGCTTATCGCTGTGAATTGTGAGCTTCTTTCCGCTCCTGAAATCGCAGACATCCCATTCAAGATGCTCGCCTCTCTTATATTTATTAAGGAGAGATGTGAGCTTAAGTCTGCCGAATTTGCTTTCAACTATAATAAAATCAAGCATACCGTCATCCGGGAAAGCAAGCGGAGCCGCCTTGAATCCGCCGCCGTACCAGCGTGAATTGCCCGAAACGCAGAAAAGGCAGTCTCTTTCAAAAGCCTCGCCGCCGTCAACGGAAATTCTGAATCTGTTTTTGAACTTCTTAAGAAGCGCATAGAGGCAGCCGATATAGTAAGCACCCTCGCCTGTTACAAGAGGTAACTTCTTGATTTTGCCCTGCATTGCGCAGACCTCTGCGTCCATACCCATTGAGCACTGGTTGATCGCAATTTCATCATCACACTTGATAACATCAAGCTCAACGGGAACGCCGTTGACAAGATCATCAAGGTTAAGGAAATCATCCTTCGTGCCGAAAAGACGGATAAAATCGTTGCCGGAGCCGAGAGGAACAACTGCAACCTGCGCATTTTTGAAGCCGTAAGCGCCGTTGACTATTTCATAAAGAGTTCCGTCGCCGCCGCAGGCATAAAAGCGAAGCTCTTCGCCGCTTGCCGCTCGCTCTTTAACATATCTCTGGCCGTCGCCCTTATCGGTTGTTATATAGATTTCGTAGTCAACTGCGTACTTTTTGCATACTTCTTCAATTTTCGGCTTAATGAAATCAAGACATTTTCCCTGACCTGCTGCGGGATTGATAACAAAAACGTGTTTCATAATTAACTACCTCTCAATTATTTAAAATACATATATAATTGGCATTTTATCATACCATTATAAAGCTTCCTGCGTTTATCGGCTTTTCGTCCGAAAGCCTTTTCAAATTCTTCATCGGGGCTGATGATGCTGTATGACCAGCCGCGCTTCTGTTCAAAGACCTTTCCCATAACTCTGTAAATCTCTTCGCATTCCGAAAGGTCGAGAAGTCTTTCGCCGTAAGGCGGATTGCATATAAGCGTTCCCTTTTCGCTCTGCGGCATAAAATTCTTCACATCCGCAACAGAGAAATTGATTTTATCGGCAATTCCCGCCCTTTGAGCATTGACCTTCGCAATTTCAATCGCTTTCGGATCAATATCGGAGCCGAAAGCTTCAAAATCATTTATTTCCCGAACAAGGCTCTTTGCCCTTTCTCTTTCTTCTGCCCAGACCTTTCTCGGAATCTGATCGAATCTTTCCGCCGAAAAGCTTCTTTTAACGCCCGGAGCAATGTTTGCCGCCATAAGTGCGCCCTCGATAAGAATCGTTCCCGAGCCGCACATCGGGTCATAAAACTTATGATAAGGTCTTAAATGAGAAAGGCTGCACAGCGCTGCCGCAAGCGTTTCCTTGATCGGCGCTTCATTGGCATCAAGGCGGTATCCTCTTTTGTGAAGCCCTGTTCCGGATGTGTCGATCAGAAGCGAAACCTTATCCTTCATTATCGAAAACTGAATCTGATGAACGGGACCCGTTTCATCAAACCATTCGATTCCGTATTTTGATTTTAGCCTTTCAACAACTGCTTTCTTGATGATGGCCTGGCAGTCTCTCGTGCTGAAAAGCTCCGAATTGATTGAATATCCTTTAACGGGGAAAGCATCAAGCGAGCCTATCCATTTTTCCCATTCAAGTTTTTTTGTGCCCTGAAAAAGCTCTTCAAAGCTTCTCGCTTCAAAAGAGCCGACAAGTATCTGAACTCTTTCGGCAAATCTTGAGCAGATATTGACTCTTGCAAGAATATTTTCATCTCCGCTGAAAAGAACTCTTCCGTTTTCGGCGTTTACATTTTCCGCTTCAAGCTCACGAAGCTCTGCGGCAATAAGGGATTCCATGCCGAGCAGGCAGGGAATGACAAAATCCGTTTTCATTAACTTGCTCCTGTTTTGGGAATTCCGATTATTCGGTCATATAAAAAGGCGGGAATCAAAAGCGATTCCCGCCGCTCGTTATTTATTTCTTATCTCGATCTCTTCCGGTTATTCTACCTCTGGAGTGATAAGACCGTAGCCACCGTCATTGCGTCTGTAAACAACGCTGATTGCGCCCATTTCTTCATCGAGGAACATATAGAACTGATGTCCGACAAGATTCATCTGAAGAATCGCTTCTTCAACCGATTCGGGTTTGACAACAACCTTCTTTGTTCTCACAAGCTCATATTCGACCTCTTCGGGAACACTTGAATCACCTGCAAATGCATCGAAGTTGCCCGAGCGGAGCTTCTTTTCAAGACGGGTCTTGTTTTTGCGAATCTGTCTGATAAGAGTGTCAACACATTTGTCGAGAGCCTCGTTCATATTTTCAGCTCTCTCCTGCGCTCTGAAAACCATTCCGTTGTTGTTAACGGTGATTTCAACATTTTGTGATGACTTTTCAACAGTAACTGTTACCTTCGCCTCTGCTTCAGAGCCGAAGAAGCGCTCAATTTTGGCGAGCTTCTTTTCTGCGTGCTCTTTGAAAGAGTCTCTCGGTGAACATTTTCGCCCTGTGATTGTGATTTTCATACAGTCATCCCCTTAAATTCTTTTGAAGTGTTTTCACTTCGGTTATATTGTAGCACATATAGCCAAAAAAATAAAGAGATTTCACAAAAAATTATTAATTTTGTTACAAATTACACAATTACAGTATTCTCGTTTCGTGACGGGTCACATGGCATCCTATATTTACGGCTGCGGGTAAGCCGGCAATATGTGTTGGTGCCGCTTCAATTGCAGCGCTCAGAGCGGTTGTTTTTCCGCCGAAGCCCTGCGGTCCTATGTTGAGATTATTAACTTTTTCAAGAATCTCCTTTTCCATTTCTTCATAGAAGGAATCGGGATTCGGTTCGCTCACATTTCTGCACAGCGCCTTTTTGGCAAGATATGCGCAAGATTCAAAATCTCCTCCGAGGCCGATGCCTATAACCATCGGCGGGCACGGATTGCTCCCCGCAAGCCTGACGGCATCAACAACAAAATCAATAATATCCTCTCTTTTCGCAGAGGGAGTAAACATTTTCAGCCTGCTCATATTTTCGCTTCCGAAGCCCTTGGGAGCAACGGTAAGTTTGACTTTTTCGCCGTCAACGATTCTCGTATGAATAACGGCGGGCGTGTTATCGCCGGTATTAGTTCTGCGCAGAGGGTCGGCAACTACTGAGCATCTCAACAGCCCCTCGGTATAGCCCTGCGAAACGCCCATATTGACCGCTTTCTCAAAGCTGCCTCCGACAAAATGCACATCCTGGCCGATTTCCGCAAAAATGACTGCCATTCCGGTATCCTGGCAAACGGGGATATCAAGCTCCTCTGCAGCTGAAATGTTATCCTTCAGCGTCTGCATAACACATTTCGGAAGCTCTTCACATTCCCTTGCGGCGCATTCGAAAATGCAGCATTCAAGATCCTTCGGAAGATGCTTATTGGCGCTTATGCACATTTCTCTGACCGCCGCCGTAACGGCAGAAACATCAAATTCTCTCATATTTTCTCCGTAAAAACAAAACACGGACAGACCGCCGCAAATTATACGGCTGTCTGACCCCGTTGATTTCTTAATCAGTTTTTGCCTTTTCTTGAATAACCGACGCTTCCTCTTTTTGAATCAGTCCTCTTAAGGTCGGTCATTTTTTCATCGCTGACCTGCTTGAAGCGAGCCATCATATCCTCAAAGGATTGCTTTTCACCCGCTGCGGGAACATTGGACTTCTGTCCATTCCACACGGGAGGAGCAGAGCGTCTTTCTGTTCTGGGCTTTGCCGGCTTCTTAAACTTCTGTTCTTCTTTCTTTTCTTTGGGCTGTTCATCAAGTTTTTTGATTGAAAGACTGATTTTGCCTTCAGGAGAAACCGCAATAACCTTTGCCTTGACCTCCTGGCCGACGGCAAGATGCTCATTGATATTCTTAACATAATTGGACGCAACCTCGGAAATATGTATCATTCCCGTTTTTTCGCCCCCGATTTCAATAAATGCTCCGAAATCAGTCAATCCCGTAACTTTTCCGCTTACCACTGCGCCTTCTTCAATCTGCATACCCAAAATAATCCTTCCGTTTTTTCAAATATATAAATAGCCTTTCGGCATTTATGACGCAGTAGAATCATAATAAACCCTTTCGCCGGGCTTTGCATATCCGTCTTCTCTTGCGATTCTTTCGATATAATCGGCTTCATCGCCTTCTTCAATGACCTTTGAAAGCTGCTCATTGGCTTCAACCTGCTGATTATATTGAGATTGCAACACCGCATTTGCTTCCCTGCGCTCTCTGACTTTTATCCGGAGGCTGATGAATGTTGCAACAAAATAGCAGATAACCGCAAATACAAGGATTGCCACAAGGATGCTGCGCTTATTCTTTTTTACTTTCAAAGCCGCCATGTGTTTTCCTCTTTAAATAATAAATATATCTAAAGCAGATTATACACTATGCACTATTGATTTTGCAAGATTATTTTTCAATTTTTTATGTGTTTTTCGGTATTTTTTATATCTCTGCGCCTTATTTTTTGCATTTTTGATTCCGGAACCGCAGGATTCTTTTTTTTCTGCGTATAAATGCTCTTCCTTTTGCCGATGCAATTCCCGTTGAAAAATAACATATAAGCCATCCGATGAGGTTGCCCGCAAGCAAATAGGCTCTGATTTCGCCGTTATCAACAATCAGTGCAAAGCAGAAGATCAAAAAACCGCAGATGATAAAATAAGCCGTGTCCATAATTATCACAAATGCTTTTTTATCGGGAAAGATAATTCTGACAAAGCGGAAAATATCATACAGGATTCCGAGCAGAAACCCGAACCCCGCCGCCTGAAAAAACAGCCTTATCTGAAAATTCAGACCTTGAATATATTCCATTTATCTGAACACCTTGCTGAAGAATCCCCCGCTTCTTGCCGAATCATCGGTATAAATCAGGGCGGATATGTTTCCTTCGACCGTCAGTTCTCCGACCTCAACGCTCAATCTGTTGATATGAAGATTGCTGCCTCTGACCGTAAGCTCTCCCATATCGGTAAAAACGGTTACCGCCTCTTCATCAAAAGAATCGACATCCGACACTCCGGAAACCGTCAGCATGTGTCTGTCCTCAAGCATAATATTATGGGGCAGCTGAACCGTTTTCTTTTCTTCCTGCATAAAAAAACCTCCCGTTATTATCATTCAATAAATGATATGCTCCGGAAGGGTGATTTATTCAATTCAACTGTCTGAACATCAATGAAGCGTTTTCTTTTGTCGCATATTCGTTGACATTCAGCACCTCGAAGCGGCTTGTGTTTGCTCCGAAGGTTATTTCGATCACATCGCCGATTTTTACATCGTATGATGCTCTTGCCGGCTTCCCGTTGACCGAAACATGCTTTGCATCGCAGGCTTCGTTCGCAACAGTACGCCTTTTGATTATTCTTGATACTTTAAGATACTTATCGAGTCTCATTTCTACTCCTCGGAAAGCAACGAGCCGCCATAAAGGCGGCTCTGAATGCTTTGATTATTTTGCAACCTTGTCCTTAAGAGCTGCGCCTGCTTTGAAAGCGGGAACCTTTGTAGCTGCAACTTTGATGGTTTCGCCTGTTCTGGGGTTGCGGGCAACCTTTTCTGCGCGCTCACGAACTTCAAATGTACCGAAGCCGACAAGCTGAACCTTATCACCTGCTGCAAGAGCATCTGAAACTGCTGCAAAAACAGCGTTAACTGCCTTTTCAGCTGCCTTCTTTTCGAGGCCTTCGTTCTTAACGATAGCGTTTACAAGTTCTGCCTTATTCATTTTGTTTACTCCAATCTTTTTTCTATTCTATGAAATGCGCCGACCGGATTGGTCAGACACATACATATTCATTTCATTTTGCGGATTTTTCGATTTTCTTTGCCTCATCCCAAAGTTCATCAAGAACCTCAATTGATGATGCTTTCATATCAATGCTTTTTTCTTCCGCAAGCCTTTCAACATCAAGATACCTTGAAAGGAATTTATCACTTGATGCCGTCAGCGCCTCTTCTGCATCGACCTTTAAAAATCTCGAAACATTGACCGCCGAAAACAGCAAATCACCGAGCTCCTCGGTAATATTGTTTTCATCTTTATGTGCGATTGCCTGCTTAAGCTCGCCAAGCTCTTCACAGAGCTTATCAATTGCGCCCGAAGCATCGTCCCAGTCGAAACCGGCATCAGCCGCTTTTTTCTGAATCTTTTCCGCACGCATAAGCGCCGGAAGCTCACGGGGAACGCTCTTCATTGAGTCCGAGGTCTTTTTCTGACCCTTTGTTCTCATTTTGATTGCATCCCAATTAGTCAGCACATCATCAACGCCGCCGACGCTGACATCGCCGAAAATGTGAGGATGGCGTTCAATAAGCTTTTTGCAGATCCCGTCTGAAACCTTATCGAAATCAAAGTTTCCTTCTTCCTCTTCCATAACGGAATGGAAAACGACCTGCATAAGAAGGTCTCCGAGTTCTTCGCACAGAAGCGCTTTATCATCCTTATTGATCGCCTCAACGACCTCATAGGTTTCTTCAATAAGATTTTTCTTTATGCTTTGATGCGTCTGAGCGGAATCCCACGGGCATCCTCCCGGCGCACGAAGCATCCGCATAATCCTCAAAAGATCGTCTGCATTATAGCTTTCTTTGAATTCAAAATCAAACATCTGAAGACCTCACCGTGTTAGTATATACCATTCTAACCCAAAAGTCTATATTTTTCAAGCATTTTTGAAATTTTCTCACCTTTAGGCAAAATTATTATATCACTTTTGGTAATTCCACCCAAAAGCAAGAGAGAAATTATGTATACAGCCGCCCCGCAAATCACCGCAGCTGCCGCCGCAAGGGTTGAACCGTTAAGGACGAAATCCGAAATATCCGGATTTATCAGCGCCGAAAGAACCGAATAAGTCACATAGGCCGCCGCCCCGCAGAGAACGGCGCAGAAAAGCGGCTTCAGAATCGCCGATTTGATGCTGATTTTCACATCTGATATTTTCAGAAGTGAATACACATTGCAGAGAACAATAATAAGATAAAAAAGAACTGTTCCCGCAACCGCACCGTAAATATTGATTTTCGGATTGCCCACAAGCACATAATTGCAGATTATCTTGCACACGGCGGCAACCGAAACCGACTTCATCGGAATATCCGTTCTGCCGATTGCCTGGAGCATATTTGCCGCAGGGGTTGAAACCGCAATAAGCGGCGTTGCGATGCCGTAGGCAATAAGCATGGGGACGATTACCGAAACGGAATCCGAGCTTGCTCCCCTGCCGTAAAGCATATTAAGAATCGGCTCGGCAAGGCACGCCATTCCGAAGCCGGCAGGCAGGGAAATAAGCATACAGATTCTGATAACCGTTTCAATCGTCGAACGTATTTCATATTTGTTTTCGGCAACCCATCCCGCCGCAAGAGCCGGCAGGGCGCTGACTCCGAGCTGAACGGTGACCGTCGGCACAAAGGTCTTGAAATCAAGAGCCGTTCCGTAAGCTCCCCAGAGATATCTTACCGTTTTCGGGATATCCGAAGCATTCAGCCTTCCGAGCGAAACCGCTTTATCAATTGCCGCTCTGTGAAGCAGATAAACGGAATTATAATCTTTGTTCAGAGCTGAAAGCAGCCTCGCCTGAATGGTTGTTGTGTCTATGATATTCGTTATGTTCATAATCAGAGTGCTAATCACCATCGGCACGGCAATTGCCGCCATTTTTCTGAATATTTCCGCAGAGCTGCTCTGCTTTCGGGAATTTATCAGCATTCCCCTTGTGAAGCCGTCACCCCTGATGCGATGATAAATCACAACATAAATAAGACTCATCAAAGAGCCTGCGGTCACTCCCGCCATCGCCGCAGCGGCGGAAACGGGAGCAATGATCCCCGACAGCTCCTCGGAATTTTCAACCGCTTTTCCGAAAACGATTCCGCCGTTCTCAAATTGAGAAATGCCGATAACGGAAACCGTTTTTGCAAGAGCAAGGCCGATGCAAAGCTTACCGAATGCCTCGATTATCTGCGAAACGGCAACCGGAGTCATATTCTGCAAGCCTTCATAATACCCTCTGTAAGCGGACACGATGCAACAGATAAAAACGAGCGGAGAAACAGAAATAACGGGCAAAAGAACATTAAAATAATCTCCCTTGCCCGTTAATTTTGCATAAGGAACAGCAGCCGCAAGCAGAATGACCGTTCCGGCAATCCCGACTGCCGTAAAAACTTTTTTGGAAACGCTGAAAACAGCTCTTGCCTCACGGCAATTGCCGAGGGCGACATTTTCGGCAACCATTCTTGAAATTGCAACAGGCAGGCCCGTCATTGCCACGGCAAGGATCGGGGTGATGATTTCATAGGCAGAGCTGAAATAGCCTCTGCCCACGCTGCCTATCATATTCGATAACGGCATTTTGAAAAGAACGCCGATTATCTTGACTGCGATCACTCCCGCCATCAGAATAACTGCGCCGTCAAGAACAGATTGTTTTTTTGCCAAATGCTTCTCACTACCTTACGGAATAAATTCTTTTAATACCGAATCCTCAGGAAGCAATGAAGCATCAATACTTCTGAATTTTTTCAGCTTCTCCCGAAGCTGCTCCGCTTTTTCGGAATATTCCTCAAAATCCTCTTCCGATAAAAGCCCGATTGCAACATCTTTGATCAAACACGGCTCGCACGGATGGAACGAATCAATCTTAACATCCGCATAATCTTCAAACGGGAAAAGATATTTATCCTCTCCGTCCGAAACGCTCTGCCATATATCAAATGTTCTCTTGATCGACATTGACCTTGTGAAATAATCTCTGACCGCCCTGCGGATAAATCGAAGATCCCGTTTTGAAAGCAGCACATCGCCGTTATCTTCATATATCCTCGTTGAAACGCTGACATAGATTTTGAAAAGATTCTTTTCGTCAATGCCCTGTGTTATCAGCGGATTCAGAGCGTGAAGCCCTTCAATGATGATAATATCGTTTTCACCGAGGTCGATTGATTTAACATCATCATTGCGCATTCCCGTTGAAAAATCGAATTCGGGAAGCAGAGTTTCTTTTCCGCTGACAAGGGATGCGATTTTTTCTCTTATCAGATCAACAGCAAGAGATTCAACGCATTCGTAATCATCTTCGCCTTTTTCGTTTTTCGGATAATCCGGCTCGTTATGGCTGCGGTAAAAATCATCAAGCGAAACGGAATAAGCATTGCCTCCGAGCTTTTCGATAATTCCCGAAAGGATTTTAGCCGTTGTGGTTTTTCCGGATGAGCTCGGCCCCGCAAGCATCACGATTTTCTTATCCGTATCCGCAAAAATCTTTTCGGCGCAGTCCGTTACCGCCGCTCTGTATTTTTCTGCACATTCATCAACAAATTTCTCCGGATTTTCTGCGCAGGAATTAATTCTGTCACAAGTATATTTCATTTCAGTTCACCTGTTAAACTTAATATGCGGAATAAAAGTCTTTTATTCCGTTTTTGCGTTCAACTATTTTATCAAATCCCGAAATATATTCATAAGGATATTTAAAATTAAAAATGCGTTCAACATTGGTCGTTCCCGGCTCGCAGAGCTTTGTTACTCCGCCCGCACCGGCTGCAATAACGGTATGGCATTCCTCCATCATAAATACATTATAAAGGCCTTCTTTGCCCGGCTTGCACCAGCCGACATTTTCAAGATTGCCAACGCATTTGCTCTGGCGATACATATAGTATGGCAGGTAGCCGCTTGTAGGCAGCATTTCGGAAGCATAATCAAGCATTTTCTTTGCTTCAATTCCGTCTGCAACCGCTGCACCGGAAGCATTCAGATTTGATGAACGCTTGAGTGCAAGCGAATGAACGGTTATATTTTCGGGAGCAAGAGAAACCGCAGTATCAAGGCTTGCTCTGAAATCTTCAAAGCTTTCTTCGGGAAGACCTGCGATAAGGTCCATATTTATGCAGTCAAAATCATAGGTTTTCGCAAGCCGGTAAGCTTTTATCGCCTGCTCAACAGTATGATTTCTGCCGACTATATCGAGAGTGTGCTGATTAAAGGTCTGCGGATTTATGCTGATCCTACCGACATTATGGAATCTTAACGCACGAAGCTTTTCGGGAGTTACCGTATCCGGTCTTCCGATTTCAACGGTATATTCTCTTATGCCGCTCATATCAAAGCCTTTTTCAACCGAACAGAGGAGGCGGTCAAGCTGGGGAGCCTCAAGCACTCCCGGAGTTCCTCCGCCGAAATAAACGCTTTCAAGCTTCAGTCCGCTTCCTTTTGCTATTCTGCCCGAAAGCTCGATTTCCTCTGCAAGCTTATCAAGATATTCGGGGAGAAGCTTTCTTGCGTTCACATTGGTTATCGAATGCGAAACAAAAGAACAATAGCTACATCTTGTGGGGCAGAACGGAATCGAAATATACAGACTGAATGATTCGGGCTTTGAAAGAGAAACTATGCTCTGCTCCGTTGAAGCAACCGCACGTGCAAGCTCCGTTTTTTCTTTGCTGACGAGCAGATCGTTCATAAAATAATTCATTGCGCCTTCGGATCCCATGCTATCGATAAGGCGAAGCATAAGCTTTGACGGGCGAACTCCCGTAAGCACTCCCCAGGGAGGAATATAACCCGTGATTTCCGAAAATATGTAAAAAATCAACTGTGCGGTCTTAAGCTCGCCTTTATCGTGAAGCTCATCCACAGGGCAGATTATTTTTTCTCTCTTTTCAAGATATTTTTCGCCGGCTTTGACCGAAACGAATATCTCCGCTCCGCCATCAACCGGAGTGAACGATGTGATGACTTCGTTTTCATCCTTGCCCTCGCCGTCACGGCAGACATCTATTTTTTCATTCGGATAAAATACTCTGCACAGATTTTCGCATTCATAGTGATAATCGTGGCCAAGCACTCTGAGAATCATTGATTATCCATCCTTCTGATAAATCTATTGCGGTGTCTCTCGTTTTCGAGAGTGGTCATTCTGTTGTGGCCGGGATAAATATCATAGTCACCGTCAAGAGATATAAGCTTTTTCAGCGACGAAGAAAGAAGCCCGAAATCGCCGCCCCTGAAATCCGTTCTTCCGACCGTCAAGCAGAAAAGAGTGTCTCCGCTGATGATCGCTCTTGAATTTTCGATGACATAGCACACTCCGCCCGGAGTATGGCCGGGAGTATGAATGACTTTTATTTTTTCTTTTCCGAGGAAAAGTTCATCGCCGTCATTCAGCTTTATATCCGCTTTAAGGCATTTCTGCGGCATGGGCATATTTTCCGCCGCAAGGCTGATTTCGGGATCATTGAGGCAAACGGCATCGAGAGAATGGATCGCAGCCTCTGCGCCCGTTGCTTCTTTTATATCGCAAACACCCATTATATGGTCAAAATGGCCGTGAGTGAGAAGAATATATTTCAGCTTTGCGCCCGTAGCTTTTATTGCTTCGAGCGTGCTTTCGTAGCACCATCCCGGATCAACTATTGCGCATTCCGTTGATTCATCATCCGTGAGCAGCCAGCAATTTGCGAATATCGGATGCTCCATCGGAACAAGTTCAATCTTCATAATTTTACCTCTTATCCCATATATCCGTATCCATAATTATCGTAACCGGACCGTCATTGTCGATTTTTACCATCATATCGGCTCCAAATTCGCCGTGCTCGACCCTGACGATTCCGAGATTTTTCAGGCATTCGCAAAAATATTCATAAAGCGCATTCGCCTCTTCGGGAGGAGCGGAATCGGTAAATGAAGGTCTGTTGCCCTTGCGGATATCAGCGCAGAGAGTGAACTGCGAAACAACAAGTATCCCTCCTCCGACATTGAGAATATCAAGGTTCATTTTTCCGTTTTCATCCTCGAAAACACGAAGCTTTGATATTTTTGCGGCAAGCAGCTCCGCCTGCTCCTTTGTGTCGCCGTTCATAACGCCGAGAAGCACATTATAGCCCTTGTCAACGCTGCCGATAAGCTTTCCGTCAACACTGACGCTTGATGATTTGACTCTCTGAACAACTGCTTTCATAATCCTTTTCCTCAGATTCCCGAGCGTTCAATGTTAAGAACGCCCGATATTTTTGAAATCTTCTGCGTAACGGAATTGAGATGCTCAACGCCGTTAACGGAAACCGTGACGGCAATATACGCCGTGCCGTCCTTGAGATTTCTTGAGCTTATATCATTAATCATGATGTGCATTGAAGCAAGCATACTCGAAATATCGGCAATAAGTCCGATTCTGTTAAGGCAGAACATTCCGAGAGTGCATTTGAATTCATCTCTTGAATTTGAATCCCAGTAAACATCTATCCATCTTTCCGGCTCTCCGGATTTTGAAATATCTTTCGGAACATTGGTGCAGCTCTTCGTATGAATCGAAACGCCGTGACCTCTTGTTATGAAGCCGATGATGTCATCGCCGGGCAGAGGATTGCAGCATCTTGAAAATTTAACAAGGCAGTTATCGATTCCTTCAATAACAACACCCTCCTTGCTCCTCGTTCTTTTCTTTGCGGGAGCAATGTTGATAACCGGCTCTTCGGCTTTCGTAAGCTTGTTATAATCCTCTTTGATTTTAGGCATAAGCCTCATGAGCGAAATTCCGCCGTAGCCTATTGCGGCATAGAATTCATCTATCGTTTTGCAGTTCTGCCTTTCGGCTATCTTCATAAGGAATTCTTCATATTCATCATCGCTCAACCTTATGAAATTGCGTCTGAATTCTTTTTCGACCTCGTTTTTGCCCTCAATGATGTTTTCTTCTCTGCGTTCTTTCTTGAACCACTGGCGGATCTTTGTTCTCGCCTGGCTCGTTTTGACTATCTTCAGCCAGTCCCTGCTCGGGCCTTTTCCCTGCTGCGAGGAAGTGATTATCTCAACGATTTCTCCGGTTTTGACCTGATAATCAATGGGAACGATTCTTCCGTCAACCTTTGCGCCGACCATCTTGCTTCCGACTGCCGAATGGATCGCATAGGCAAAGTCGATAACCGTTGAGCCGAGAGGAAGATTGAAAACATCGCCTTTCGGGGTAAACACAAACACCTCTTCGGGAACAAGATCGCTCTTGATAGTTGTAACAATGTCCTCAACATTGTCGCTTTCCGTCTGGCTTTCAAGAAGCTGTCTTATCCATGCAAGGCGCTCCTCGAATTTCTGCGTTCCGTTGATGCCGAGCTTATATTTCCAGTGAGCCGCAATGCCGTATTCGGCGGTATGGTGCATTTCCCATGTTCTTATCTGAACCTCAAACGGGATGCCCTCCTTGCCCAAAACAGTTGTATGCAGCGACTGATACATATTCGGCTTCGGGGTTGAAATATAATCTTTGAATCTGCCGGGAATCGGCGTAAACATATCGTGAATGATTCCGAGGCAGTTATAGCAGTCGATAACCGTATCAACAATTATTCTGACCGCATATATATCATAAATTTCATCAATATTTTTATTCTGCATATACATTTTGCGGTATATGCCGTGAACGGATTTGATTCTTCCGCTGACCTGCGCAGAAACAACAACCGTTTTGACCTGATCTTCGATTTTCTTCTTTGTTTCTTCAAGAAATTCCGTTCTTGACTGACTCTGTTTTTCAAGAGCTTTCTCTATATCGCCGTAAGCAACGGGATCAAGATAGCTGATGGAAAGATCTTCAAGCTCCTCTTTTATCTGCCTGATACCGAGGCGGTGGGCAATCGGAGCATAAATTTCAAGGGTTTCAAGAGCGATTTCTCTTCTGCGCTGCTCAGGCTTGAACATAAGAGTGCGCATATTATGAAGACGGTCCGCAAGCTTGATGATTATAACTCTTATATCTCTCGACATCGCCATGAGCATTTTGCGGATATTTTCAGCCTGCTGTTCTTCCTTTGATGTTATTGAAACCTTGCCGATTTTGGTCACGCCTTCAACAAGATCAGCAACCGTTTCTCCGAATTCGGACTGGAGCTGTTCGTGCGTTACGCTTGTGTCCTCAACGGTATCGTGAAGAAGAGCGGCAATAACGGATGCCTCATCCATACCGAGCTCTGCAAGAATTATTGCAACGCTCAGCGGATGAATTATATAAGGCTCGCCGGAAAGACGCTTCTGATCTGCGTGAGCCGCTTCGGCGGTTTCATAGGCCTTTCTGATATTCGGAAAATCCGTGTCCGCAATGTTCTTCTTCATCAGCGAAATAAGAACATCATATCCCTCTTCCGGCGTTGATAACGGAAATTCGGCTTTTGAATTAAGTTCTTTCATATTCACACTCTCCGATAAAATCAGATACAGCTTCTGAGCCGTTTCATTATAGCGGAATCTTCAAGGTCAACCTTTCGGGGATTCTCCGGAACCGTAACGCGTCCGTCGGCGTCGGTTTCAAGCACGCCCATTTCAAGCATAACGGCAACCGCCGTATTGATTACGGCTATATTTTCGCCGTCATCGCCCAGTCTTATGCAAAGCTCTTCGCACTGTTCGTCCCTGAGCGGTTCCTGCTTTATGCTTCTGAAAACATCAACCTGCAATGCTCTTTCCGGAATCAGAGCCTGCGCTTCGGAGCCGGTAAGTTTTTCGCTGCGGGCAAGTTTTTCAAAAAGATTGATTCCGTGAAGAACCTTTTCTTCATCGGTGTCGGAGGGTCTCATCGCCTTGATGATAACGGAAACACGCTCCTCACCGTTATATATATTGCGGTCAAGATTAACTGCAAGGTCAACCCTGCTGCCTTTTGAATAAGGGAATTTCTTTTCCGGCATTCCGAACCACAAAGCGTTGATTCTTGAACTGCCCTTTGAAACGGTTATTCTCACGTGTTTGCCCTCAGAAAGGCTGTTTATTTCGTCTATTCTCACTCCGAAAAGTCCGAAAACCGGTTGGGGATTGCCCGTGCCGAAAGGTTCAAGCATAGCCATAGCCGACACAATATCAAGCGAAACGGACTCCGGGTTAAGACGGCAGTCAACTCTCTGAATTGCAAACGGCATTTCCTTATCAGCCGCAAATTCATTGATCCTTCTTCTGAATTCATCTATGTTTTCCGATTTAAGGCTTACGCCTGCCGCAAGAGTATGGCCGCCGAAATGATCAAGAACATCCGCAGCGGATTCAATTGCATCATAGATCGAAAAGCCTTCTATGCTTCTTCCGGAGCCTCTTGCATTTTCACCGTCACGGGAAATAACAACAGAGGGTCTGCCGTATTTTTCGGTTATCCTTGCCGCAACTATGCCGACTACTCCCTGGTGCCAGCCTTCGCCGTCAACAACTATAACACGCTGATTTTTTATGTCTGCATTCTTTTCAAGCATTGATGTTGCCTGAACGAAAATATCCGTTTCGGTCTTCTGACGCAAAGCGTTCATATTGCTGATTTCGTCTGCAATAAGTGATGCGCTGTCATCATCAGCCGAAAGAAGAAGCTCCAGTGCCTTGTCAGCCGATCCCATTCTGCCTGCCGCATTGATTCTCGGGCAGACCGTGTAGGCAGCGGTTGAAGCGCTGAAAATCTTGTCGGCAATTCCCGCCGAAATCATCAGAGCATATATGCCGGGCCTCGGATCTTCATTTATGAGGCGCAGTCCCCTGCTTACCATAACTCTGTTTTCATCGGTCAGAGCAACAACATCTCCGATGGTGCCGAGAGCAACAAGGTCTCCGTATTCCGCAAGGAGCATATCCTCCTCCCCGCCCTCAAGGGCGCAGACGAGCTTGAACGCAACTCCGACTCCGGACATCTCTTTAAACTCGCTCGGGCAGTCTTCTCTGTGAGGATCAACAACCGCAACGGCATCGGGAAGCTCATCGCCGACTTTATGGTGATCGGTAACAACAACATCCATTCCGAGCTGCTTTGCAAGCTTCGTTTCTTCGATTGCCGAAACGCCGTTATCAACCGTTACTATGAGCTTAACGCCCATTTCCGCAAGCTTTCGGACCGATTCAAGGCTCATTCCGTAGCCTTCGCCCAATCTGTCCGGAATATAGCGGATAACATTTGCATCTCTTGCTTCAAGGTAAGAATAGAGCAGAGCTGTTGCGGTTACGCCGTCGCAGTCATAATCTCCGAAAACGCAGATAAGCTCAAAGGCATCAATTGCGGCGTTGATCCTTATGCTCGCTTTATCCATATCCTTTATTGACATCGGGTCAAGCGAAAGAGGAGCATCCGGATCAAAGAATTCCTCTGTTTTTTCTATTGTTTCAAATCCGCGAGAGGCGGCAAGAAGCGCGGCAAACGGATCAAGGCTCAATTCCTGCGCAAGCTGGGCAGCAAGGTCCTTGTCTGTTTTCGCCACTATCCATTTTTTTCGTCTCATAGCGATCATTCCTTTCAATATCTTTTTATTTTATCATATATAAACAAAATATTCAAGAATTTTATGAACGATTTTATGCTCCGAAGCCTTGATTTTGCATATAATTTAGTAAGGCAGGTGCAATAATATGAGAAAATGGAATTCACCCTATTCAAGAGGCAGAAAAATCGCTTTTTCGGCAGTTTGCCTTGCGCTCATCATTGCAATAATTTCTCTGCTGATCGATGCAAGAATTCAGCCTGCCGTGAGGGAGCTTGCCGCCCTTGAAGCAAGAAATATCGCAACAAAAAAGATAAATCTTGCAGCCGAATCGGTCATTGCCTCTTTGCTTGACGATTGCAAAAATATAATAACGATAAGCTACGGCGACGGAAAAGCCGTGACCGGCATTTCGGCAGATATGATCAAGCTGAACCTGCTCAAATCAAGAATCACGGCTGCGATTGAAGATGCTTTCCGAAGTGAGCCGGAAACCGTTGTCAGAGTGCCCGTCGGAGCGGCGGCAGAGCTTCCCGTTCTTCCGAATCAGGGCCCTTTCAAGGATGTTGAGGTCGGCTATTCCGTATGCGTTTATTCCGATTTCGACAATGTTTTTCAAAGCACGGGAATCAACCAGACGGAATACAGCATTCTGCTTCGCCTTAAGGTGGAAATAATGATGCTTCTGCCCGGCGCATCAATAAAAGAAAATGTTGAAACCTCATTCTGCATTGCACAGACGGTCATAGTAGGCGGAGTGCCGAGAACAACGGACAACATTCAGAATTATGGAAACGGCAAATAAAATGTTGATTTAATGCGCTTTTATGGTATAATATTTCCATAAAGCCGCAAAGGATGTTTTTATATGGATTTTGAAAGCGCAAAGATACGCTCCGCAGAGCTTCGTGACCTTCTCAATTATCACAGCCATAAATATTATGTTGAGGATTCTCCCGAAATAGAGGACTATGAATACGATATGCTTCAGCGTGAGCTTGCGGCAATCGAAAAAGAATTCCCTTCACTCATAACTCCCGATTCGCCTACGCAGAGAGTCGGCGGAAGCGCAGAGGGAATGTTTGAACCGGTTGTTCACGCAGTTCCGCTTGAAAGCCTTCAGGACGCTTTCAGCCTTGAAGAAGTGCGTGCATTCGACGCAAGAGTCAGAGAACAGTTCGGCGATATAGAATATTCCGTTGAGCCGAAAATCGACGGTCTTTCCGTTGCTCTTGAATATGAAAACGGCGTTTTTGTCAGAGGTTCAACAAGAGGCGACGGCAATGTGGGAGAAGATGTGACCGCCAACCTGCGTACCGTCAATTCCATTCCTCTTCGTCTGAAAGAAGATATTGAGCATATTGAAGTCAGGGGCGAGGTTTATATGCCCAAAAAGGTTTTCGCTTCTCTCGTTGAAGAGCAGGAGCAGAACGGCGAAAAGACCTTCAAAAATCCGAGAAACGCCGCCGCAGGCTCGCTTCGTCAGAAGAACCCGGCAATAACGGCAACAAGAAATCTCGATATTTTCGTTTTCAACATTCAAAGTTACAGCGGCGACCATATAACGGGTCACAAGCAGTCCATTGAATATCTTAAAACGCTCGGCTTCAAAACGATTCCTTTCTGCAGCAAATTTTCCTCAATTGAAGGTGTAATAGCAGAGCTTGAAAGAATCGGCAGCATAAGAAGCTCCCTGCCCTATGACATAGACGGAGCAGTTATAAAAACCGATTCATTTGCAATGAGAGCCGAAATAGGCAGCACTTCAAAATTCCCCCGCTGGGCGCTCGCTTTCAAATATCCTCCGGAAGAAAAAGAAACAACCGTTACCGACATCGAGGTTGCCGTAGGCAGAACGGGAGTGCTCACTCCGACAGCCGTCTTTGAGCCGGTTCTTGTTGCAGGCTCAACGGTTTCAAGAGCAACTCTTCACAACCAGGATTTCATTGATGAAAAGGATATACGCATCGGAGACCGCATCGTTATCCGCAAAGCCGGCGACATAATTCCCGAAGTTCTCCGTGTTGTTTCTCACAAGGAAAACAGCGAAAAATTTCTGCTTCCTGCGGTATGTCCGTCGTGCGGCGCCCCCGTTATCCGTGAAGAAGACGAAGCGGCGGTCAGATGCGTCAACCCCGAATGCCCCGCTCAGCTTCTGCGCAACCTTATCCACTTCTGTTCAAGGGATGCAATGGATATTGACGGCATGGGAGAAGCAGTTCTCGAAAAGCTCGTTTCGGGCGGTATGCTGACCAAGGCAAGCGATATTTACACTCTTAAAAAAGAAGATGTGATGACCCTTGAAGGCTTCAAGGACAAGTCATCACAGAATATAATAGATGCAATTGAGAAATCAAAAGCTGCCGACCTCGGATGCCTTGTTTTTGCGCTCGGAATCAGACACGTCGGTCAGAAAGCAGGTAAAATCCTCGCTGATCATTTCGGCACTATGGACAAACTGATGAATGCATCAATCGAAGAACTGACCGCAATCGAAGGCTTCGGCGGAATAATGGGTCAGAGCGTTGTTGATTTCTTCTCGCTTGAGCAGTCACGCCGTGAAATCGAAGCCCTCTCCGCTCTCGGAGTCAATATGAATTCGCTCAAAGAAACAATTGACAGCCGCTTTGAGGGCAAGACTTTTGTGCTGACCGGCACTCTGCCGACCTATTCAAGAAACGAAGCGAGCGAGCTGATTGAAAAATTCGGCGGCAAAACCGCTTCCTCCGTTTCAAAGAAAACGACCTATGTTCTTGCAGGCGAAGATGCGGGAAGCAAGCTCACCAAAGCTCAAAGCCTCGGAATAACGATCATCAGCGAAGAAGAATTCAATGAAATGATGAAATAATTTCCGCTTTACAAAGGATAAATTTTCATATATAATCAAAGTAACAAATAAAATAACCAAGGAGGAAACCACATGAAGAAAATTCTTGCAGCCATACTTGCGGTGATGATGCTTATAAGCCTCGCCGCCTGCGGAAAAGAAGCCGAAACGCCGGAAAACGAAACCGCCGAAATTACGGGAGAAAGCATCCCGAACACCGAATCCGAGATAACGGAAGCGGAACCCGAAACCGAAGAAGCCGTAATTGAAGGAGACCCCATGGAATATTCCATGGATTTCTGGGCAGAAAAATATCCCGATAAAAACATTTGTCCGTTCTACATTGAAGAAAACGGGGTTGAAAAGCCTTATTATCTTGTTATGGAAATGGGCTGCTCAATGGAAGAATGGGTTGAAACTCCTTTCAACTGGAACGGCTGGCATATTGTCGGCGAAGACATTGTAAACGCAGACGAAACATACAAAATGACGGCTGACTGGGTCGGAGAAAATGCCGAGCAGTCATTCTCAAGCTGCTGCACGGTCACCACCGAGGAATATGTTCCGCAGGAAACCGTTCAGTAATAATACTTAAAAAGCCCGCCGGAATTCCGGCGGGCTTTCTGCTTATATTCAGTCTTCAATTGCAGCCTTTCTGCTGTTGATTTTTCTGAAAATCTCGGTGTCAAACTTTGCTTTTCTTTCGTAGGTATAAAGTCCGTTCTGCTCCTGCTCAACATCATAAAGCTGGGTATAGCAGAAAGCAAACATATTGGGATTATCAAGAAGAGTGTCCGTCAGCTTCTTATATCTGTCAATGAATTCCTCTCCCGTTTTCGGAGCGTTTCCGTAGCCCCATGCGTTATCATCTGTTTTGAGCGACCATTTTATTCCGCCGTATTCGCTGACGAAAGCCGGCTCGCCGTTATGTTCCTGGCGATCCTTGAAATATGTGAAAATCTTGCCTCCGGCTTTGCATTCTTCGTAATGCTCCGCAAAGATTTCGGGATTCTGCTCATAATCGTGAACATCAAATATATCGGTTTCAACATGGAAATTGCCGCTTGTGTCAATGCAAGGTCTTGTTTCGTCAAAGAGCTTTGTTACTCTGTAAACCGTACGCAGAACATCATCATGCTGCCTTCTGCCTGCAAAATCCCATGTTTCGTTGAACGGACACCAGCCGATAATGGCAGGATGGTTGAAATCTCTTGCAAGCTCTTCTATCCATTCCTTGATGAAGACTTCCGTTGCTTCGGGATTTGAATAGTCAAGTCCCCAGTTCGGGAATTCGCCCCATGCAAGATAACCCATTTTATCGCAATGATAAAGGAATCTCGGCTCGAAAACCTTTTCGTGAAGCCTTGCGCCGTTGAAACCTACTGCAAGAGAAAGCTTTATATCGTTGAGAAGCGCTTCGTCGCTCGAAGCCGTATAAATTCCGTCCGGATAGAAGCCCTGATCAAGAACGAGTCTCTGATAAACGGATTTGCCGTTAAGGAGGAATTTCATTCCGCTCATTTCAACATTGCGAAGCCCGAAATACGAAGAAACCTCATCGCCCTCAAAGCAAAGCTTAAGGTCATAAAGTCTGCCGCAGCCGACCTCCCAGAGATGGACCTCCGAAAGCTCAAGAACGATAAAAACATTGTTTGAGGCAGATTTTGATTCGCAGGCAACGGTCTTTCCCTCATATTCCGCTTTTGCGGTGAATTCGCCGTTTCCTGCAAGGACTGCCGAAATTGCAGCCGTTCCGTTTTCATAATCGGGGAAGATTTTGAAGCTCTTGATATATTTTTCGGGAGTGAATTCAAGCCATACCGTCTGCCAGATACCCGTTGTTCTTGTGTAATGGCATCCTGCCGATTTAAGGGATCTGCTCTGCTTTCCGCAGGGAACAAGGCTGTTTCTTGTGTCGTCAACGGCATTGACGATGATTTCGTTTTCGCCGATATTCACAAGACCGGTAATATCAAACTTAAACGATGTGTAGCCGCCTTTATGGTATCCCGCCTTTTTGCCGTTGATATAAACATTTGCCTCATAATCAACTGCTCCGAAATTGATGAAAACTCTGCCCTTGAGCTGTTCAGCCGAAAGGGAAAAGCTTCTTCTGTACCACACTGCGGGAATAAAATCGGTATATCCGATTCCCGAAAGAACACTTTCCGGGCAGAAAGGAACGATGATTTTTCCGTTCCATTCTTTCTTTTCAAGCACACCGCCTTCAAAACCGCTGTTGCCGAAATCAAATTCAAAATCCCATTCTCCGTTGAGATTCATCCAGTTTTCTCTTTCAAACTGCGGATTGGGAAATTCGGGTCTTGGAATATTATTCATAGAAAATTCTCCTTAAATTATTCTTCAAAAAATTTATCTTCGATCATTGCGGCAAGGCAATGATAAACCGGCAGGGTAAGCTCCTGGATTTTAAAGGTTTCCGTTTCGGGAAGCCTTATGCAGATGTCGGCAAGGGCAGAGCATCTGCTCTCTTTTCTGCCCGTGACCGCAATTGAAACGATTCCCGAAGCCTTCGCCGCTTCAAGAGCATAAACAACATTCTGCGAATTGCCTGATGTTGAAAAGCCGATAAGCACATCCTCTTTTTTTGCGTATGCATAAACCTGCTGCGCAAAAACGAGAGCCGGAACGGCATCATTTTCAAAAGCCGTCATCAAAGCCGAATGAGCGCAGAGAGAAATCGCAGGCAGACCCTTTTGAAGATTTTCGGCAGCATAATCATCGCCGAACGCTTCTTTTTCCGCCTTTGAAAGAGGTCTCTTTTTAAGGAATCCTTTCATCAGCTCGCCAACGAGATGGTCGCTGTCTGCGGCGCTTCCGCCGTTTCCGCAGCAGAGAAGTTTTCCGCCGCCAAGATAGCATTTTTCAATCGCTTTATATGCTTTCATAATATCCTCTGCGCATTCATTCAGAACGGGATATCTTGAAAGAAGCTCATTATAGATTATGTCGATCATATTATGCCTCCGAAAAAGTTTTTGCAACGCCGAGAGCCGCATAATCGCCTATTTCATCGCCGAGCATTGCGGGAACGACCTCGCATTGCTTTGACGAAAGAGAAAGCGCCTCTCTGCTTATAACTTCATTCATCGTTTCGGAGAGAAGATGGTTTGAACGCTCATAGATGCTTCCGATAACAATTTTTTCGGGGTTGAGAATATCAATCAGAATCGAAACGCCGAGGCCGAGCTTTTCGGCGCATCTGCGGTAAATCGCATTTGCGAGCTTATCACCGCCGTTTGCGGCAATTGCAATGGATTTTGCCGTCACATCGTCTTGCGGAATGGTTGTTGTTCCGTTATAAATCGAAAGCATTTTCTTTGCCATTGCCGCAATTCCGGCTCCGGAGCAGAAGCCCTCAAACGAGCCTGCTTTTCCGTAGCCGACGGGGCCGTCCGAATCAAGTCTTATATGGCCGACTTCGCCCGCAAGTCCGCATGAGCCGCTGTAAAGTTTTCCGCCGAGAATCAGACCTGCTCCCATCCCCGTGCCGAAGGTAAGAAAAATCATATCATTGCATCCCCTGCCCGCTCCGAACTGCCATTCGGCAAGAGCGCAGGCATCCGCATCATTGCAGACCTTGCAGGGAAATCCGAATTCTTCGCTTATCATATCGGCAAGAGGCACATTATCCCAATCGGGAAGATTCGGAGGACACATTATAATGCCATTTTTGCTGTCAAGCGGGCCTCCGCAGCTTACGCCTGCCGCAACAATATCCGTTGATTCTATTTCATTTCTTTCAAGCAAAGTATGAGCCGAGGAAATCAGGTCGGCAACAACTGCCCTCCAGCCTCGTGAACTGACGGTATCAAATCTGATCTTATCTTTTTTGATAACACTATTTCCGTTTTTTTCTCCGATAACAACAGCGCATTTCGTGCCGCCGATATCGAATCCGAGATAATATTTCATATCATCCCTCCTATATATTCCGATTATATATTAATTTGCGTTTATCGTCAAGAATAATTCGCTTTATTAAACAGATAATATCTGCGGATGGTGATGCAAAATGGCAGTCACGATAATCAGAGCCTTCATTCTTTATGCCGTTGTCATTCTGCTGCTTCGTCTGATGGGCAAAAGGCAGATCGGCGAGCTTCAGCCGGCGGAATTCGTTATAACCATGCTGATTTCCGAAATTGCGGCAATACCGATGCAGGATAACAGAACTCCGATAATAAATTCAGTTATTGCTTTGTTCATTCTTGTTTCTCTCGAAATCATTGTATCCGTTATCAACCTGAAAAGCGTTAAAATAAGAGGACTTATTGAAGGTCACCCGGTCATTGTTATCAGAAACGGAGCCGTGGATATGGAAGCGCTGTCAAAATTGAGGATCACCCTCAATGACCTGCTTGCGGCGCTCAGGCAGAAAAATATTTTCGATATAACATCCGTTTCTTATGCCGTTTTTGAAACAAACGGACAGATAAGCGTTCTTCTGAAGCCGCAGTATGCCAACTCAACCGCAAAGGATCTGAAGCTTTCGCCGCCGGATAACGGAATGCCTTTTGCGGTTGTCTGCGACGGTGAGATAATCAAAAATGCGCTGAATGAATCCGGAAAGAACGAGCAGTTTATTAAAGATACACTTCTGAAAAACAATGTTCCTCTTGACAAAGTAATAATTATGACTGTTGATAAATCCGGCAAGGTTACAATTCTGAAGAAAGGAAGCTGAAAATGAAAAGACTGATCGCATCATTCCTGCTGATAATTTCCGCTGTTTCGGCAACGGTTTATGCACGCAGAACATTTCTTAAAGAAATTGATTCACTTTCGGATTCGATTCAGAATGTTATTGAGGTCTCCGAAAACGGCTCCGACAGCGAATTGAACGAAAGCATTGATATTCTTCAAAAAAAATGGCAGAGTTCCGGCAGAACGCTTCATATTCTCGTCAATCACGGAGAAATGGATGAAGCTGAACAGAATATGACGGCGCTGAAAGAAACGGTTAAGCATACGGACCGCACCGAGCTTCGCATAAAATGTATTGAGGCGCTGAATCAGCTTAAAAATCTTCGTGAATCAGAAAAAATCAGCCTTGAAAATATATTATAAAAAATCTCCGCAGAATTTTCATCTGCGGAGAATAATCAATTAAGCAGCTTTTTCGGATAATGACGGTGCATTGCCGCTTTTCTTTTTTGCGGCAAGCTGAAGAAGAATAATAAGAACGAATATTGCGGCGCCGATAATGTCGGTTTGCCAGCCGGGGTAAATGAGGCAAAGTCCGCCGCCGAGAGCGATGATTCTCTGCCACCAGGGCATCTTTGCAAACATAAATCCTTCCATACCCGCCGCAACGATATAGCATCCTGCAAAAGCGGTAACAACAAGCAGAGCTATCTGATACCAGGGAGCATCTGTTGCTCCGAGGAGCATTTGGGGGCTGTAAGCAAAGATATACGGAACGATGAATGCGGTAATCGCAAGCCTTGTTGAAGTAATGCCGGTCTTCATCGGGTCGGAATGAGCGATCGCCGAACCTGCATAAGCGGCAAGAGCAACGGGAGGTGTTATATCCGCAACAATTCCGAAATAGAAAACGAACATGTGCGCCGCAAGAACGGGAAGACCCATCTTGATAAGGATCGGAGCGGTAATTGTTGCCATAATAACATAGTTTGCGGTTGTGGGAACTCCCATTCCGAGAATAATGCAGCAAATCATTGTGAGGAAGAGAGCGAGGAACTGGCTGCTCTCCGCAACGGGAACAAGAACGCTGATAAGGAGCTGGCCGAGACCCGTCATGGTAACAACTCCCGAAATTATACCTGCCATTCCGCAGGCAACTGCAACGCCGATGGTATTCTTTGCGCCGTTTTCAAGAGAACCTATAACAGTCTGCGGGCAAAGAGGAGCGTGACCCTTTGTTGCAAATGAAAGAGCTGCGCTTAAAACCATACCTGCAACAATGCCAAGCTGCATCTGGTTAAAAACAAGCCAGATAACAAGGGTTGCGGCTGTGGGAATAACGGGTAAAAGAAGTCTCCATACGCCCGAATTCTTTATATCGTGCGGCACAAGGCTGACAATGAAGCAGCCGAGAATCGCAAAGCACGCCGAAACGGCTGCGCTGAAGAAATTCATGCAGACAACAAGAATAACGATCGGGATGAGAAGATAACCGCTTTTGAAAAGGATCTTGAAGAAATTGGGAACTGCATCCTTGGGAAGACCTTTGAGGCCGAGCTTTTTGGCTTCAAAGTGAATCATAAGGAAGATGCCTGCAAAATAAAGGATTGCGGGCAGGATTGCAGTTACCGCAATCGAAGCATAAGAATAGCCGGTCATTTCAGCCATAAGGAATGCTGCAGCACCCATAATCGGCGGCATGATCTGACCTCCGGTTGATGCCGAAGCTTCAACAGCAGCCGCAAATTCGGGTTTATAGCCGGTCTTTTTCATCATCGGGATGGTTATTGAGCCGCTGCCGACCGTGTTTGCAACGGAGGAACCTGAATACATTCCTTCAAATGCGCTCGAAATAACCGCAACCTTTGCGGGTCCGCCGACCGCTGTTCCGCAGACGGAGTTCGCAAGGTCAACAAAGAATGTGCCTATGCCTGTTTTTTCAAGCAACGCGCCGAGGATAATAAACAAAACGATGAATGTTGTGCAGACATAAACGGGAGTTGAAAAAAGTCCGTTTGAAATGTCATAGAAAAGGCTGTACATAAGATTTCTCGGAGCCTTATCGGGATTTTCGGAAAATGCCTTGATTACGGCATAAGCCATAAATCCGCCTGCAACGAAAATGATCGGAAGACCGACTGCACGCCTTACAAGCTCAACCAGAAGAATGATCGCAATAATCGCAATAATTATTTCAACCGTGCCGATCCTGCGGCTCATCATAATGATTTTATCCTGAAAAATCGTGTAATAAAGGAAGCTGCCCGCTCCGACAACAGCAAGAATAATATCATAGAACGGAACATAATTTATTCTTTTGGTCTGCTTCTTATAGGCGGGGAAAATAAGATATCCCATAAAGAGAATGGCCGCCATGAAAGTGGTCAGCTTTGTATATTTGGTTGCAGTCGGGAAAATAAGCGCCATTGAGATCATATAAACGCTGAACGCCGCCATCATTCCCGTGATAACGCCTTTTCTCCAGCCCGTAAAAACTCTTGTGTTGCTTTCACGGTCAAATTCCTGCATTATCGCATCGGCATCAACCTGCTCAACATCTTCAACATAATCAGCCGATGTTTTTTCGATATCGCTCAATGCAACCTCTCCTTTCAATATGTAATATACAGAAAAATGCCGCCTTTGGGCGGCATTTTTTTAAAATCGGAAATTTATGCGATCACGCCTGCTTCTTTATAATATTTCTCCGCGCCGGCATGAAGGGGAACATCGCCGCAGCTTGAAACCGCAATCTTGATGTCCATTTCGCTGCCCTTTGCGTGAGCTGCCGTAATGTCTTCCTTGCTCTCCCAGAGCTTCTTGGTGATTTCGTAAACCTGATCTTCGCTCATATCGTTTGTTACGATAAATGTAGCCATGATGGCAACGGTCTTAACGGGATCCTTAACGAAATCATAATCCTTATCCGTCATTGTGTATTCTGCATAGAAAGGATATTCAGCCTTAAGCTTTGCAATAACTTCGTCGCCGAGGTCAACTGCAACAACCTTTGTTGAGGTTGCAAGCTCTGTGATAGCTGTTGTGGGAGTACCTGCTGTGATGAAAGCGGCATCAATCGAGCCGTCTTTAAGCTGAGTTGCGGAATCGCCGAAGGAAGCGGCAACCTTTTTGATGTCTGCATCAATGTCAAGTCCTGCTGCTGCAAGAATCTGAGTTGCGTTATAATAAACGCCCGAGCCTACGTCACCGACTGCAACGGTCTTGCCTTTGAGGTCGGAAACCGATTTGATGCCCGATGCTTCGGTAGCGATAAGCTGGCATACTTCGGGATAAACGCAGCCGACTGCCGAAAAATCGGTAATGGGAGCTTCAAAGCCGTTTGTGCCCTTGAAAGCATAGTTCATAACATCGTTCTGAACGATGGCAAACTGATAGTCGCCGTCTTCAATGCCTTCAATGTTAGCCTGTGAGCCGCCTGTTGAAAGAACCTCAAAGCTGTAAGCATCAGTCTTGAGAATCTGGGCAACTGCCGTTGTGAATGCATAATAGGTACCTGTTGTGCTGCCGGTACCGGTCTTGATTTTTGCAATTGTTCCTGCCTGAGCAGCATCGCCGCCTTCAGCTTCGGGAGCGGGATTATCGTTTCCGCCGCAGGCTGTGCAGAAGAGCATTGCAAATGCAAGGATAACCGAAAGAGCTGCTATAAGTTTTTTCTTCATCATTTTTTCCTCCTATTTTTATTAACGCAATTTCCAAAAAGAAACTGCATCGAGAGAAAATTTTGTTTATTATATCATATAAATAATGGCTTTTCAAGTATTTGTTCAAAAAATGTCACTGCGGAATATTAAATCATTCTTCATATACTGCCGAAACACATTTTTCGATATTGCCGGAGCCGAAGTCATAAAACAATTCAAAGCCGTTGTCACGCCACTCAAATCTGTAATTTCCGCTTGAAAAAGGCATAAAACCGTCGTCCGTTGTGTATTCTCCGAGCAATTTCAGCGTTAACGGAGAAGTTTTTTCATAAATTTCTCCCCAGCCGCCGAGAAGAAAACTTTTTTCACAGACGACAATTTCGTGTTTTTCATCCGGAGTGATAAATTCGTGATAGTCTGCGCTTTCGCTGAAAACAAAAAGCATTGCCGAATATCCGACTGCCGCCGCTGCGATAACTGCGGACATCAAAAACGCCGGTACCTTTTTCAGATTTTTGCAAAGCAGAACAATTATTCCGCCGGCAAAAAACAGAATTGCCGCCGAAACAGCCGAAAGCGCAAAAACATGGGTAAATCTGCCCAGATAAACCGCAACCCCTTTGCCGTCAAGCAATTTTAGCACTTTATAAGCGATATATACAATTGCCGAAATAATCAGGGAAATTTTTGAACAAAGCGGTATTTCCGGCTTTTTCATCGGGTTTCTCCTTTGCAGATATAAATGACCATATCCTTTGAAACCGTTTCGCCGCCGAACTTCTTTTCGCCTATTTCATAAGTACCGAATGGCGTTGATATGAAGCTTTCTTCTGCGGAATATTTGCCGGTTGAAGGATCAAACCACTTGAATTTATATTCCGTGCAGGGCTCAAGACTGCCGACTCTGCCGGTTTTGTTTCCTGCTTTTGAATTGGGCTTTGCGCCGACCGACTTATCGCTGAAATTATAGAAATAAATAACGATTTCGGAATTATCCTCATTGCTTGCGGTATAGGCATAAACGCCGTTTTTCGGGGAGAAATAAAGCTTATCATCAAATCTCGGAATAAGATTCCACCAATCGAAAGAGGTGAAGAAATTCTTCATATAACCGGCCTGATATGATGACGGATATTCAAGCGCATCCTGCCAGGTTGCGTTGATTTTTTCTTCCGAGGTTATTGTGTCGATTCCGTCGGAGGAATTGTTCTCCTCATCGTATGTGTTAAGATAGCTCCATGTATCGTGCGCTCCCCAGCCGTAGCCGAACATTCCGCTTAAATACGCCGCCCAGCCCTGCATTCTTGAGCCGAAATTTTTTGTCCAGAGATAGCAATATCTGCCTTCATAATTAATTGCGGGCTTGCCCTGCGAATTAAACCAATAATCTTTTTCGATCCTGCAGTCGCTATTTCCCGTCAGGGTCGGCGACCATTGAACGGCATACCAGCTGTGAGCGGCAACGCTTCTGAAAGCAGACGGTTCCGAGGCACAGAATGAAGTCAGCTTTTCATCAAGGGCACTGCCGTTTCCGTAAGCTGCAGTTGAGCCTGAATTTTCCTGATGCGCCGTAAGCGGGTGGGAATAGGCATCATATTTATCAATATATTCGGCCATCAGCCTGTAAGGGTTATTCTTACAGCTCCATTCGGGATGGTTATCCTCTCTCCAATAGAAATCGTTATCGACTTCCTGGCCGAGAGTCCACATAACAGGATAGGAGCCGTATCTTGCGACCCAGTATCTTGAAGCCTTTTCAAGATATTTTTTGACCTCCGGAGTAAGGCTTCCGTCGGCTTCATATCCGCCGAAATTATTGATGAGCCAGTCAATATAATACGGGAAGAAAAACTGCGCATTTGCGTGGCAGAGACCGTATGAGGCTATGGTTTTGAATTTGATGTCATAATCCTCAAAGCCCGCCATATCTGCCTGTGTTATGCCGTCTTCAACATTGAATTTTGCCCCAATAGGCTCGCTCTGCATAACTGTAAATCCCTGCGAAGCTCTCTTTTTTGCAATTATATCAACCATTTCGGCCGTTTCGTCTCCGAGGCTCCAATGAGTATCGCCGAGATAGAAAAACGGGGTTCCGTCATCATAAGTCATATATTTTTTGTTTGTCGATGTCGTAACAAAGCCGTGGCGGTAAATGTCATATTCGCCGTCATATTTTTTGCATACGGCTCTGCCCGTTCTGCCGTTAAGAGAGGCGTTTGAATCATCCGTGCAGACGGTCTTGAAAAGCCATTCGCCCTCCGACGGGCAGACGAAGCGGATTTTCCATGTGTTTCCGCCTGCCCAGAATCCGGGGATGATGTATTTAACGCCGTTTCCGACAAGAATCATTTCAACATCAACATCATTGAAAGCATCGGAATAGTTTTTTTCGCTTTCTAATGTTATTTCGTTTGAAAGCCATGTTTCGGTTTCGATATTCATTTCCGGATACTTCACAAAATCCTCTCCCGTGTCATCGGCAAAAGCCTTTTTCCGATAAGTCGATTCCTGCGGATAAATTTGTGATTCCGCTTCGGAATTTCTGATATATTCCGCAACTGATATTCCGAACGAGCGGATAAACGGAATTTCCGAAACCGCTTTTCCGATTTTTCCCGAGCTTGAAATTCCGCTTCCGAAAAATAAAATAACAGATAAAACCGCTGCTGCAAATTTGGTCATTTTCATTTTCCCTTTCTTTTTCGTTGAAAAAAATCACCGTTATATTTCAAACGGTGATTATAAACATACTATTAACCCGGAGGAGTGTCAACAGTTCCGGCTTTAACAACATGAGCGCTTGCCCCTTTGCCCCTGCCGGACTGCTTCCAGACATTGTTATATCTGAAATCGGATACATTCTGCTCTTTATCGGAAGAAAATTCTGCGGGAGCTTTATCGAGATCTTCGCTGTTATAGTCGCCGGGATTTTCTTTCTTCTCGTAGCAGAAATATTTCATATTGAGATCATACTTTTTATCTCGTTCTTTGCCGTCTACTCTGCGCTTGATATTAAGACGGGTTATTCCCGGGAAAACGGTCCACGGGAAAATAAATCCGTTTTTGCCGGCATTCCATATTGAGCAGGCAAAGGTAACGCAGTTGAAGATGATGGGATCCCACCAGTTGAGATTTCTGATTTTATTGCTGATCTTTGCCAGCGTTTCCTTATCAAGCTCGCCGCACATATATTTGACATTGTTGACTTTTCCTCTGTCTTCTTCGTTTTCACTTACGGCAAAAAGATTATAGGTGTAGTTTTCAACATTATAGTGCAGACCGAAGCCGTCGCTTCTCGTAAGACCGAATTCGCCGAGAGAAACGCCCTCGCCCGGAAGAAGCTTATATACACCGACCTCAAGAATTTCTTTATCCTTGCTGACATTTTCAATATATACCCAGATATGACCGAGCGACGGGAATCCGGATGCGTTTGAGCAGAGATAAATCAGAGCGACCGTGTCTTCTTCATATTGAAATTCTTCGGTTTGTTCTTCCTGCTGTTCTTCCCGCAAAAGATTCGCAGCCTGCAAATCCCGCTCAACGGAGATCTCGTCCGAAGCAGAGCCGCTGAATACAAGGCATCCGAAAATTGTTATAAGTGAAAGGATGATTGCTGTTGAACATTTTAATATTTTTCTCACGATTCATATCCTCCTTTTGGGATAATTATACCACATATCATCCGAAATGCAACATAAAATTCAACAAATTCAAAACAATTTATTTTTTTCTAATTTATTTTTAATTTTTGGATTTTATGATATAATTATCAGCAAGATATCCGATACGGAGTGATTAACATGAGAATTCTTATTGCCGAAGACGAAAAAAGCCTGAACAGAATCATTACCCGTCAGCTTTCATCCGCAAATTACAGCGTTGACAGCTGCTTTGACGGAGAAGAGGCACTTGACTGCCTTTCCTTTGCCGAATATGATGCCGCAATTCTTGACATAAATATGCCGAAGCTTGACGGCTTTTCTCTTGTAAAAAAAATCAGAGCAAAAGGAATCAATGTGCCGGTGCTTTTTCTGACCGCAAGGGACAGCATTGAAGACCGTGTTGAAGGTCTTGACATCGGCGCAGACGATTATCTCGTTAAGCCGTTTTCGTTTGATGAGCTTCTTGCAAGAATCAGGGTTATGATAAGAAGAAAAGCCGATGTAAGAACAAGCATACTCACCTGCTCGGATCTTTCACTCGACCTCGGCTCTCACAGAGTTTCAAGAGGCGGCAGAGATATTGACCTGACCGCAAAGGAATTTGAGCTTCTGCGCTGCCTTATGATAAACAAAGGCAATGTTTTAAGCCGTGAGCAGATCGAAAACCATATATGGAATTTTGATTATGAGGGCGGCACAAATGTTGTTGATGTTTACATAAGGTATCTGAGAAAGAAAATTGACGATGATTATGAAAAGAAGCTTATACGCACCGTCAGGGGCGCAGGATATGTCATAAGGGAGAACGATTAATGAAAATATCATTCAAGCTGAAAACCGCAATGCTGATAGCGCTTATCATTACGCTTGTCTGCGCAGCAAGCGTTTTCACTCTTATTTCCGCAGGAGAAAAAGCCATCGGCGATGAATTGAAGCAGCGGCTCATTCAATCCGTTGAAAGAAATGCGGATGAGGTCGAAATCAAGAACGGAATTCTTGACATTGAAAATGACTTTGCGTTTTACGCCGGCGGAGTATATTGCAGCGTTTATTCATCCGACGGCAAATATATAAAAGGCGAGATGCCCGATTCGCTCAACGCAGATATCGAATTCCGGAACGGGGAAACGGCAAGCCGCAAAATCAACGATGAAAATTATCTTGTTTATGATTCGCAGGTTCTTTTTAACAAATATGAATGTGAGGTCGATATCCGCTCCGGCAATGTCATCAACTGCGAAGCCGGCTCGGCTGATTATGAATCCGTTGAAGAAAATGAATATCGCAACATAAAATTCAGCAGCGGAATAAGCGCTTCAAAAGCGGTTGAAGCCGCAATCGAATTTGTTGATGCAAACAGAGAAAAAGTTAAGCTGATCTCGGTTGATTATGAACCGCTTTCCGATTCCGGAGTTTTTAAAGTTGAATTCGTTTCGGATCAGGCAGAATATATATGGATAAGAGGTATCACTCCCGCCGACAGCACGGGAAACGCTTTTTCAACCATAAACAGATGGGTCCTCTGCTCGCTTCCGCTTCTGATTTTTGTTGCCGCAATATTGGCTTATCTCATCGCAAAGCGCATAATCAAGCCCGTTGAAGACATCACCTTATCGGCAAAGGATATAAGCTCCGGCAATGACCTTTCAAAGAGAATCGAAATCGGAAACGGCAGGGACGAAATTCATGTGCTTGCCGATACCTTCAACGAAATGTTTGAAAGGCTCGGAAAATCCTTTGAAAATGAAAGGCAATTCACTTCCGATGCCTCTCATGAGCTTCGCACTCCCCTTGCCGTTATCAAAGGAGAATGTGAATTTGCGCTTTCAAAAAATTCGAATGCCTCGGATTATCCCGAAGCATTCAGAGAAATTCAGGCGCAGGCAGACAAAATGACCGCACTTGTTTCAACTCTGCTCACGCTCACAAGAACAGATCAGAAAAGCTCAAAATTCGTTCTTGAACCGAATGACATCAGCATACTGTGCGAGGAGGTTTGCGCCGATTTCAGAAGCGACAGAGGGATCAGTATAAAATATGATATTGAAAAGAATATCGTTATGAACTGCGAGCCCGTTCTGATTTGCAGACTGCTTGAAAATCTTCTGACAAATTCCGTTAAATACGGAAAAGAAAACGGCGAGACCGTTGTTAAATTATATAAAGAAAAAGAACATATCATATTATCCATTGCGGATAACGGAATCGGAATGACCGCCGAAGAAAAAGAAAAAGCGTTCAACAGATTTTACCGTGCCGATTCGGCAAGAAGCGGCGAAGGCTTCGGCCTCGGCCTTTCTCTCGTAAGTAAGATAGCAGAGCTTCACGGCGGAACGGCAGTTGTTGAATCGGAAAAGGGCAAAGGCTCCGAATTCAGAATAATATTTTAAAAAATTCCCCGTACCGACCGGTACGGGGAATTTTTTATTTTATCGTCTTTGCAACATCGAAAACGATTTTTCTGCATTTTTCAATCGTATCCGCCTCAACCATAACTCTGATAACAGGCTCCGTTCCGCTTTCACGAACAAGGATTCTGCCGGAATCGCCGAGCTCTTTTTCCGCATTTTCGATTGCCGCCTTTGTTTCTTCTCTGCCGAGCGCAGCCGCTTTATCTTCGACCCGGATGTTTTCAAGCACCTGGGGATAAATCGTCAGCCCGTCATAAAGCCTGCTCATCGGCAGCTTTCTGCTCATCATTATCTGCATCATTTTAAGGGCGGTAAGCATTCCGTCACCCGTGGTGGCATACTTTGAAAAGATGATATGTCCGCTCTGCTCTCCGCCGAGAAAATAGCCGTTTTTCACCATTTCCTCATAAACGAATCTGTCGCCGACCTTCGTCTTTATGCAGTTTATGCCTTCCTCTTCAAACGCCTTGAAAAGACCGAGGTTCGACATAACCGTTGCAACAACGGTGTTATCGTGAAGGCTGCCTTTGTTTTTATAATACTTTCCGCAGATATAAAGAATGTGATCGCCGGTAAGAATGTTTCCATTTTCGTCGACGCAGAGGCATCTGTCTGCATCGCCGTCAAAGGCAAAGCCCGCATCAAGGCCCTTTTCAACAACAAACTTCTGAAGCACCTCAATATGGGTTGAGCCTGCGTTTTCATTAACATTGAAACCGTCCGGCTCATTATTTATAACATAGGTTTTTGCGCCGAGCGCATCAAAAACCGCCTTGGCAATATTCCAGGTGCTTCCGTTTGCGCAGTCAAGGCCGATTTTCTTTCCCTTGAACGAATAAACACCGAGTGAAATGAGATAACCGATATATCTGTTTCTGCCGGCAGCATAGTCAACCGTGCGTCCGATTTTCTCTCTTTTTGCAAGGGGAATTTCAAATTTACCGTCAATATAATCCTCTACAAGCGAAATGACATCATCGCTCATTTTTTCGCCGCTTGAGCTGATAAGCTTGATTCCGTTGTCATAATAGGGATTGTGGCTTGCGGTTATCATTATTCCGCAATCGAAATCATCCGTTTTAACAACGTATGCAACCGACGGAGTTGTTGTTACATGAAGAATATATGCGTCTGCCCCTGCTGCCGTTATGCCTGCGCAAAGAGCATATTCAAACATATATGATGAGCGCCTCGTATCCTTGCCGATAACGATATTTGCCTTTTCTTTATCCTTTGAAAAATACCATCCGAGGAATTTTCCGACCGCAAATGCACGGTCCGCCGTAAGCTCGCAGTTGGCTTCTCCTCTGAAGCCGTCTGTTCCGAAATATTTACCCATTCAAAACCTCTTAACTATCTCATTCTGGAATTTATAAATTGAATTTTCGGGAACTGTTTCTCTTACGCTCGAAAGAGGATAAACGCTGCTTTTGCGCCCGATCACCGTGCCGGGATTCAGAACGCAGTTGCATCCGATTTCGGCATAATCGCCTAGCATCGCTCCGCATTTATATCTGCCCGTGTCGATTTTTTCGCTGCCGCAGCGAACCGAAACATTGCTTCTGTCCGATTTAACATTTGATGTCACCGCACCTGCGCCCATGTGAGCCTTATAGCCGAAAATACTGTCGCCCACATAGTTATAATGCGGAACCTGAACATTATCGAAAAGAATGCAGTTTTTAAGCTCCGCAGAATTGCCTACAACGCAGTTTTCTCCTATGAGAGCGGAGCCTCTGATGAATGCGCAATGTCTGATTTCCGTTTTCGCTCCGATAATGCACGGCCCGTCTATTGAAGCCGAAGAAGCAACGGAAGCGCTTTTGTGGATCCATATATCTGCCCCTGCCCTGTTATATTCATTTTCCGGAAGGGAAGCGCCGATTGACAGAATAATTCTTTTGATTTCTCCGAGAATCTCAAACGGATAAACGGTTTTTTCAAGATATTCTCCGGCAAGAGAATGTGAAAAATCAAATAATTCGCATGATTTAATCAATATTATTTCCTCAAATCAGAATAAAGATCGTTGCAGTATTTCTTTTCTTCATACAGCTTTCTGAAGCTTTCCACAACAGCCGGCTTATCCTCCATAAAGGTTACGCCGAACCACTGCGCATCCGTGCGCAGAGCCTCAACTTCAACGCCTTTTTTGATAAGCGAATCAACAACGGCGGGGAGCATATATTCACCCTTGAGAAGATCTGTATTTGTTTCAAGGAATTCGGGGAAGCCTTCTTCAAGAACACCAATAAACGATGCCGGCAGGCACCAGAAATTCATTGAAACAACCGTTTCCGGGTCGATGTATATGCCGTCTGCTTCCGCTCCCTCCGGAGTTCCTATTATATGCCTTGTTTCGTTGATGGCCGTAAGCTTTCCGTTTTCTATTGTGCAGAGTCCTCTTGAAACTCCGCCGTTTTCGGAAAGAGTATTTTTGAGAACATAGCCGATAAGGCCGTATTTGCCCTCATCGAGAAGCTTTGAAGCCTTAACAAAACCGTCTTTGCCGTAATAATCATCGGCATTGATAACGGCAAACGGCTCATTTATATAACCCTTGCAGCCGAGAACGGCGTGGCCCGTTCCCCAGGGCTTGACCCTGCCTTCACGGAGCTTTTCGGGAATGTTATCCATGCTCTGAAAAACATAAACGAATTCAATGCCGAGACCCTCGCACGCTTTTTCGATTCTGTTGCCGATAATATTTCTGAAATCTTCTTCAATTTCTTTACGGATGATAAAAACTATTTTGTTGAATCCTGCTTTGATCGCATCGTGAACGGAATAATCCATAATGATTTCGCCGCCCGGGCCGACCTTTTCAAGCTGCTTGATTCCGCCTACGAATCTTGAGCCGATACCTGCTGCAAGAATAACAAGTGTCTTTTTCATAAATTTAACCTCTCTTTTATTATATCCATATCAGAACCGATGTATTATACCATCTTTCCATATATTTTGCAATATAAGAACAAATATATGCGGTATATTTTATGTGCACGGAAATCACATTATCACAAAATATACCGCATAACTTTAATTTATTCCATTGTAAGAACGGCGGTCAGAGGCTTTGAAAGCTCATAATATGAATTGACCGCAACAATTTTGACCCTGAATTCCTTGCCCGGATCAATATTCAGCTCGCCGAGATTGACCGTGAACTGCTCCGGCACACCGTGGAGATAATAATCCGAAAGATATGTCTTTGCAAGAACGGGGAAGCCGAGGCTGTCGGTGACGGTTATTTTATAATCATGAACAGCAAGCTTATCCGATGCTCTGTCAAAGGTGAGAAGCGCTTCGCCGTTTTCATTCTTTGAGCAGGTAACCTGAGCTCCGCTTTCAAAAACCGGAGCATCGTCATAAGCGAGTCTGTTTTTATATGTATATGCGTAGCACGAGGGATCATTGACATTTTCGATGTAATATGAAAGGAAAAAGCTGTCTGTCTGAAGGTCATAGGCTTTGATCGCAACGCTTCCGTCTCTGTCTGCTTCAACTATGCAGAATTCGGCAGCGGTATCGTATTTATCGGGATGCCTTCCCCATATAAGATCCTGTTCAAGCTCAAATCTGTTCATTGCACCGACTCCGACCGAAGTGTAGCTGCCCTGCCATATCGAACGGGGGTCTTCAAGCGGGAAATGGGAATGGCCTGAAAAATTAACAACTCTGTTGTGGCCGTTCCAGACCGAAGCGAGCCATGGTGAGCCCCATATCGTGCTTCCGTAAACCGTTCCGGTGTTGTGTGCGTGCTGGAACGAAAAAACGGGAAGAACCGGTGAATCGGCTTCAGCCTTTGCGAGCTCCTGTTTTGCCCACGAAAGCATTTCGGGCGGATAAAACTGAATTGCTCCGGGATTGCAGCTCGGCACTCCGATAAAATGGAAGCCGTTGATGACCTTGTGCTGTTTGCCCACATCAACGCCGAATTCGGATTTGAAGCGTTCAATAACATCCTCGCCGCTCTTAAGGTCGTGATTTCCGAGAACAACGAGAGTTTCGGCTCTGCTGCCTATCTTTTCAAAAAAGGCTTTTACAAACGGCGCCATTTCGCCGCTTTTGCCGAATTCCGTAAAATCTCCGCAGCAGGCGAAAAGGTCAACGCCGTCTTCTCCGTAAATCGAGAAGCAGGTGTCAATCATTTTTTCAACGCCGTCAGTCGGAACATAGGATTCTTTTTCAACCGCATGGTTATCCGTAAAAACAACGAATCTGACCGCAGGTTCAAAATCTTCCGGAATTTCGGGCATCGTTTCCGTATAGGGGGAAGCCCAGGTGGTAAGCACGGATGAAACCGCAAAAATCAGCGAATAAATAAGGCCGAATATCGCTCTGAAGCTTGTCGGGAACGCTGTTGAAAACAACATATTTTTTCTCCTTCCGTATGTTTATATTCCGATTATACACGCCCGGGATTTATTTGTCCATATTTTTTTCCGTTTATACTTTTTTTTGCCGAAAAAATATGGTATATTGATAGTGTTATCCTAAAAGGCGGTGATGCATTGAAACCGGGAATCAGAATATATTTTGCGGATACAGAGACTTTGAAAAATGAAGCTGTTTACGGAAAGCTTTATAATTCTCTTCCGGAAGAAAGAAAAAAGAAAGCAGACCGTTTCCGCTTTGAAAAAGACAGATTTCTTTCAGTCGGAGCCGGAGCGCTGCTTCTGAAAGCACTTTCGGACGCAGGCATTGATGATGCGGAATTTGCAGAGGGAGAAAAGCAGAAGCCGTTTATCAAAAATCATCCTGAAATATTTTTCAATCTCTCCCATTCCGAAGAAAAAATAATGTGCGTTGTTTCTGACCGTGAGGTCGGCTGCGACATTGAGAAAATCAAAAAAAACACAAATGACATAGCCGGAAGATATTTTGCCGTGGAAGAAAAAAATGCAATTGATTCAGCCGAAAGAAAAGATGAAATGTTTTTCAGAATATGGACTCTTAAAGAGAGCTACATCAAGGCTATCGGGCTCGGTCTTTCACTTTCTCTCAAGGATTTTTCGATCATCACCGGCGATGAAATTTCGGCAGTTTGCGGCGGCATAAAAACCGGTTATTCGTTTTTTGAATTCAGAGATATCGGCGGCTACTGCTGTTCCTGCTGTGTTAAAGGAGATCAGAAAGATCTGCCGATGAAAATTGAGTTTATTGATTTAAGCGGAGGTAATTAAAATGAATACTTTTATGAGTTTCCTTGTTATGATTTTTACGGTTGTCAATTCCGTTATCGGCATACCCTCAACGGGTCTGATATTTGATATTGACACACCGGCGGCAGTCTTTGAAAGCGGAGACGATATGTATACCGTCATCTGGACCACAACAAAAAAAGGCTCCGGATACATAACCTATTCATACGCCGGCAAGGATTATACCGTCACCGACCAGGTAAGCGGAAATATCCGCACGGATGACACCATCCATTCGGTCAGAGTTCCGAAAGCCCATCTTGACCGCAACACCTATACATATCATTCGGAGAGCGTTCCTTTTAAATTCGGTTACTTTGCTTTCAAGGGCAAAACCGTTTCCTCCGAGCCTGTTGAATTCGGCGGATATTCGGATGGAGAAACCGTCAGATTCCTCGTGCTTTCGGATATTCACGCAGAGATGGGCCCCGTTCTTGAAGCGGTTTCGCATTTCAGCGAAAAGCCGTCAATGATAATCCTTAACGGCGATATCGTTTCTTCAATGGAATTCAAATCGAACTTTGTAAAAATCCTCTCCTATGCCGCAGAGCTTACCGGCGGAAAGATTCCGGCTGCTTACATCAGAGGCAACCACGAACCGAGAGGAGAATTTGCCGCAAACACAGCTCAATATTTCAAAACTTCAACCGGCGGACTTTACTACACTTTCAATTACGGCCCCGTATGGGCAATCGCCGGAGACAGCGGCGAAGACAAGGAAGACAGCCACAAGGAATACAGCGGACTTGTTGATTTTACTCAATATATCGCAGACGAAACAAAATGGCTCAATGCTCTTGAGCCGGACACGGCAGAAGGAAACCTTTATCGTCTTTGCTTCGTTCATCAGCCCTATCTTGATTTTTACGGCAATGACTGGATTTCTCCCCTTTCGGATAAAGGCATTCAGGCGGTAATATCGGGCCACACTCATTCACTCGTGCTTGACTATAAAGAAGGCTCCGCACCCTTCCACCGCATCATTGACGGCGGAAAGAGCGAGGAATTCGGATATATCGCAACTATGCTCACATTTGAGGGAGAAAATATGAATCTCAGATCCGTCCGGGCAGACGGAACAACGGCAGGCGAAAAAGCCTATGAGATGAATCTCAAATAAAGCGAAAAAAGACACAGCACCGATTGATGCTGTGTCATTCTTTTTATCTTATTATGCGGCTGATTTCCGCTTTCCACTTTTCCGACAGTTTTTCAACGCTCTGCGCCGCATTTGCGGGCGAGGTCGAGGGCAGGCAAACGGCGCTGATCCCCGTTTTCGGCAGGATATATTTATTATAGTATTTTTCAGCCGTTTTTCCGTTGACGAAAATCGCCTTTATCTTTGCGGAATTCAGAATGATGCCGATGTCATTAGCTGCGGCATTTTTTATTGAGCTGTCTGCGCTTGCGCTGATTTCGCATTCCGCAATAACATCCCAGAGAGCAATGTGATTTTTCAGCAGAAAATCTTTCTTTTCTTCAACTGTCTGCGGCACTTTGCAGCCGAAAACGGAAGCGGTCACCTTCCAGAATCTGTTCTGCTTATGTCCGTAGAAAAAGCCGTATTCCCTTGATTTTACCGACGGAAAGCTGCCGAGAATCAGAATTTCGCTGTTTTCGTCAAAAACGGGGTCAATGTTATGGATCACCATTTGAAATCGTTTTCAAGAAGCTTGATGAAAAGTCCGCCCTGAACCGTTCTGTTCTGGAATCCGACCTTATCGGCGGTAACGGTATCATACCAGTCCGTCATGGGAACTCTCGTCTTCATTTTGTTATAGGCATCCCAGAGAGGCGCAATGAATTTTTCAAAATCTCTCTTTGACGGAGCAAGGCAGGCTGTCCACACAAGCCAGTCCGATTTGGTATATGTTCTGCGGTTATCGAGAGGCATACCGAATTTGTTGATTCTTGTAAGATTTGAAGCGAATTCCGAAGCATAAAGCTCATCCTCAAACAGACCCGTTCCCCAAAATTTATCCCATATCATATTGTATTTCATGCTGAATGTGCCTTCACGGTCAAACGCAAGGCGGTAGCTTCCGTCTCCGTTGGAGGCTCTTCGCTTCCAGCTCTTTGCCATTTTCTTTGCAATTTCAAAATATTCGGCGGCTTTTTCGGTTTCGCCCTTCATCGAAAGAATCTTCGAGAAGCCGGCTATGCCCATTATCGCCTTTATCGAAAGGTTGCAGTTATGGGCAAGATGACCTGCAAAATCATCCGTGCAGAGCTGATTTCTCGGGTCTTTTCCGTATTTAATAAGATATTTCACCCAGCTTTCAAGGTGGTTCATATATTTATCCGCAAATTCGGTGTTTCCTTCACGAATGCAGATATTCGCAACAAGCACGAGCATATTTCCGCTCTCTTCAACCGGCATCTGCGATTTAAGCTTATATCTTGTCTTTCTTCCCCTTTTAAGTCCGTATCTCTGGCGGTCAATAAGAGGATACTGACCTGCATCGTGAGGAGCAAAATCATAAACCCAGTCTTCGCTTTCCGCAAAATCAAAAACGGGGCGAAGCATTCCCTTAAGAAGCTCCGTATTGAGAAGCAGGAACATCGGGGCGGAAGGATAGGTAACATCAACCGTTGCGGCGCAGCCGTTTGAGAAGCATTCCTTTGAGATGAAAACGACCTCGCCGTTTTCTTTAACAGCAATCTTATGAGCATTCATGACCTGCCTGTAAGCAAGAGAAAGCAGCTCGGCATATTTTCTGCCGCCGGCTTTTTCGGCTTTTGCAAAAAGCTCTGCGGAATATTTTTCGCATCTGTCAAAAATCTCTTCGCTTTCCTTTTCGGCTTCCGCCATTGCTTCAAGAATCGAAATGCCCTTTGTGTGCCAATATGCTTTCAGCTTCTTTCCGAAATAGCCAATTGAATAAATATCGTCATAAGCAAAAAGAACGGTTGATTTTTTTCCCTTTTCGAGCGCAAATTCAGCCTTGACAAAGGTCATTTCATCCGCTTCACAAACGGAATATTCAGCCTTTTCGGGAGCAGAAAGATAGAAATATCCCCATTCCGTGCGCAGATCATCGCCGCTTCTTGTGAGCATTTTCTGGCTCTTTGTGCCGATTGAAACCGCTTTGAGCCCGTTGGGAAGAGCGTGGATACCGGTTTCCGTTTTGTCATCGCCCTTTTTGTTCATACAGATTTCTTCGCTGACCGAAACGCCGATCCTGACCTCGTGCTTTCCGTCCGCCTCATAAGAAACGGTCATGTAGGAAACCGGCCTTGAAGCATAATAAAGGTCCTCTGCGAAAACTGGAGTGAAAAAACATATATTGAGCTTTATAAGCTCGTTTTCAAATGTGTATGCGGTTGAAAATGCGTTTATATCAACATTTGTCTGCCTGATAAGCTCTTCTTTGCCTTTGCCCATGAATCTGAAAGGCTTTCCGTCAACATAAACGATTCCGTCCATGGTGTTGGAGCTGCCCGTCCAATGGGCCGTAACGGATTTATTGAGACTGTTTGAGGTTGACCATACCGAAAAATACGGATCAACTGTAATAAGCGGATATGCAGGCGCTCTTAATTTCATAATATTTCCTCCGATAGAATTGGTAAAACAATTATATCATTTATACTGATTCTGTCAATCGGCTGAAATAATTTTATAAATTCATTTCATTTATGAAATTTCTATGTTATAATTCTGTCACAAAATAAAAGGATTGATTATATGAAAAAATCATTTTCGCTTTTCATTGCCGCAGCTCTGATTTTCTGCATCTTTTCAACCGTTTCTTATGCGGGATCCGAAAAATTCGAGTCTCTTTCATTCCCCGAAGAAGCAATTTCCCCGTTCACGGATGATCTTTTTAAAACCGTTTCATCCGGCGATGATTACATTTCAAATTGCGGTCACAACAGAACCGGCACATTCATTTCTCCTTATTGGCTTTGCTCGGTCAACGGAAAAGCGGTCGATGTTTATGCGTCGCTTACTTATGATGAGGAAATCGGAGGCGGGGTGCTTCATTCCTATTCCTGCATTTGGATCGAAAGCGGAGCAAAGCCCGAAATAACTCTCGAATCGCTTGAAAATCCCGGAAATGCGGTCATTCTTCCTCAGAAAGATTATTCGAATTTCAGAATATCCGGAAACAGAATTTCATTTTCAGTCAACAATTTCGGCTCATTTACCTGCCTTATCAACGATGACGATATGCGTTTTGCATTCACTCTTTTTGTCAGGGAATATACCGACGAAGAAGCGGAAATTGAGGCTCTTAAAAAGGAATACGGCGAAAGCAGAGTTGCCGTTTATGAAAAAAGATATTATGAAACCGATGTTATGATCGCCGATGATTATGATGCGGTTTATTTTCGCAGAGGCTCATATTTCTGCGCAAAGCATATTTATGACCTGCGCAGCGATGAGGAAGCCGCCGCAATCCCGCAGACAAGAGAATTCATCCTTCTTTACGGCAGAAACAACATAAAAATCAAAGGATACGGAACTCTTGATTTCACAAAGCTTGACCGCAAAGAACGCTCTCCGATGTTCATTTCAAACTGCACGGAATGCTCGGTTGAGGGGCTGTGTTTTCTCAATTCGGGCGGCTGGACTTTAACGGCATACGCCTGCGAAAATCTCGATATTTCAGATATAACACAGTTTTCCTATCGCACGAACAGCGACGGGATAAACATCTGCGGATGCAATAATGTCAATGTTTCCGATTCATTTATAAGAAACGGTGATGACAGCTTTTCGGTCAAAACGACCAACATACATTACGAGGCCCACGATATTGCTTTTGATAACTGCATCGGCTGGAGCACCAAAGCAAGATGCTTCGGAATAACCGGCGAAGTTGAAAGAGATATTTACAACATCATTTTCAGAAATTCTTATGTTTTCAATCGCAATGCGACCTGGGATAATGACCGTGTTTCTTCTCTCGCAATAAGCGTTGAATGCGGAAAAGGGCAGATAAGCAATGTTCTTTTTGAAAATATTGATATAAGATCCGACAAAGGCAGAGCCTTCAACTGCATCATTTACGGAAAAGATGTTGAAAACTGCAATATAAAAGATATAAAGCTGAAAAACATCCGCTTTACCTGCGGCGAAAAGCCGAAAATTTCAACAAGGCTCAATGCAACATTTCTTCAGAAAATCTGCTTTGTTCTGAACAGAATTTTGAAGATATTCGGCATTGAAAGCAATAAAATTACGGCATACTGCGGCGGCAATCACATTGATATTTTGTTTGAAAATGTTATTGCAGGCGGAACCGGTCTTACGCAAAAGAATCATTCAAGGTTTATCGAAACCGAAGGCTTCGCCGATATTGTTTTCTGCTGATGTATTCCGGTTATGCTTGTTCAATAATTTTTATTATAAATATTATTATGCAAAACACGGCTTTTGTCTGAAAAAAACACAATTTTCAGACAAACATAGATAAAAGTCTGTATCAATCCCCAATTTATAGTGTTAGAATCCTAACGGTATTGTTATATGCGATGATTAATTTTGCCCAAATTTTTATACAATCATTTAACATTGTCTGAATTTGTTTAATTTTCTAAACAATAAGTCGATTTTGTCTATTGATGAAACTTTTTTCTTTGATATACTTTCGGTATGCTGAAATCTTTTGAAGATGCAGTCAAATATCAGGCAAAAGAAAGGTTAAAAAAATGAGAGAGATCACCGTTCCTTCAGTAAGAGAATTAATTGACTGCGCTGTTGAAAAATACGGCAAAAAAACATTTATTGAATATTTTGAAAACAACGTTATAGTTAAGAAAAGCTTCAAAAAAATCAGAGAAGACAGCCTCGCAGTCTGCCGTTATCTCAGAGCGATTTCAAAAGATCATCTTCACATTGCTCTCTGCGGAAGTACATCATACGAATATCTTGTTTTTGCAACGGCGAGCCTTATCAGCGGATGCGTTCTGGTTCCGTTTGCTCCCGACATTTCCGCTTCCGAGGCCTCAAATCTTTTTAAAAGAGCCGATATAGATCTTATCGTTCATGACGCAATGCTGGAGGATAAGGTTGACGAAATCATCAACAATACCGGGATTTATCTTTCCCCCGTTAATATGACGAACAAATCGACCTTCAACAAAATTCTGTCTGATTATTCCGAAAGCTCCGAATATGCTTCTCTTTCCGATTATGAAGTTGATATGGACGAGCTTGCGCTCATCATTTTCACATCCGGCACAACGGGCATAAAGAAAGGCGTTATGCACTCAACAAGAACCTTTGTTGCCAACACAATGTGCGCAGACTATGTTCCTTACACAACCGAAAAGGATACTCTTCTCTCCGTTCTTCCGATGTATCATGTTTTCTGCTTCTCGGGCGACTATATCAAAAACATCAGAGACGGTGTAACGGTTGCTCTTAACGGCAATATGAGAGATTTAACAAGAAATCTTCTCGTTTTCCAGCCAACCGCAATGAGAGTTGTTCCCATGATTGCCCAGACTCTTCTGCGGGCGATCAAATCTCTCCACGCCAAAAATCCCTCGCTCACTCCGAGGCAGGCTGCCGAAGCTGTTTACGGCAAGAACATCAAATGGCTCATCAGCGGCGGTGCATATCTTCCTCCGGAGCTTTGCGTTGAATATGAAAACTACGGCATCTATCTCCGCCAGGGCTACGGTATGTCCGAAGCCGGCTGCCGTATCACCATTCCCGACACTATCTGCTCCCTCGATTCGGTCGGCAGAGTTATTGATATATGCGATGTCAGAATCAAGGGCGGCGAAATTCAGGTCAAAACACCCTCTGCGATGCTCGGATATTATAAAATGCCCGAAGAAACAAAAGAAATGTTTACCGAAGACGGCTGGCTGCGCACGGGCGACATAGGCGTTCTTGCCGAAAACGATGAACTTTTTATCACCGGCAGACTTAAGAATCTTATTATTCTTTCAAGCGGCGAAAATGTTTCTCCGGAAGCAATCGAAAAAAAATTCAACGATATTGAAAGCATCAGCGAAGTGCTGGTTTATGCCGAAAAGAATATGATAGTTGCCGATATTTATCCCAACTATTCATATTTTGAAGATAATAAAATCGAAAATCCCGAAGAGGTAATCATCTCCATCGTTAAAGAATTCAACAAGACATCAAAAGCTTCTCACACAATCGCCAAAGTCAATGTATTGAAAACTCCGCTTGAAAGAACGGGAAGCGGTAAAATAAAAAGAAAGGTCAATTCATTATGAGCGAAAAAAAGTATTATGAAATAACTCCTGCGCAGGATATGATAAATTTTATGCTCAAATACAGCTTTTTTCATAAGCAGGTAATTCAAATTCCTGCATCTGTGGTCTTTACAAAGCGTGTAAAGTTTGATATAATGGAAAAAGCGCTCAATTTGGAAATTGAGAGAAATGACTGCATGAGACTCCGCTTCAAAAAGAGCAAGGGCAAATATTATGAAACTTTTCTTGATGAATACAAGGTTAAAAACGTTCCGGTTATGACCTTCAAAACCCGGGAAGAACAGGAAGCATTCCTTAACGCAGACGCCTGCAAAACCATTCATCACATGAAGGGTGAGCTTTACAGGTTTTATTTCTTTAATACTTTTGACGGCAGGCAGGGCGTTTATATCAATGTCAGCCATCTTGTTATGGATGCTGCTGCGGTGTTCATCTTTTTCGCAGACCTTTTTGCCTGCTACGATCATCTTGCAGAAGGCAAGGAGCTCCCGAAGCCTCTTGCAAAATATGAAGATGCGATCAAGCGTGAAAACGATTACATAAACACTCCCGCAAGAGTTGAAGCAGACAAGGCTTTTTATGACAAATTCTTCAAAGACGGCGGCGAGCCGATTTTCAACGGCGTTCACGGCCCCGAGCTTCTCAAACAGGCAAGAATCAAAAAGAAAAATCCAAATCTCCGTGTGCTTCCGAGCTTTGACCCGATTCACGACAAAGCAGAGCTTATAAAAAGACCGATTTCCCAAGAGGACAGCGAAATAATTATCAAATATCTCAATGAATCCAAGGTTTCTCCCGAATGCCTTGTTCAGCTCGGAATGAGACTTCACATTGCAAAGCTTAACAAAGATGTTAACGACGGACTGATAGATACTTATTTCATAACCCTCTGCACAAGAAGAAAAACTCTTTCGGATAAGAGATGCGGCGGTTCGTTCACTAACACCCTCCCCTGGAGAACGGTTCTTCCGAGAGAGCTAACCTTTGAGGAAGCTATCGTCAGGCTCCAGGAGCTTCAGCATCAGATTTTCAGACATCAGGATTATCCCTTCGTTCAATGGAGAGATCTTGAAAACAGCATCTATAATTATTCCCTTGCAGACGGCGCATCAACAATGATGTTCTCGTGGTTTCCTCTCGAAAAAGACACCATGAACGGCTGGGATTATGAATTCAGCGGCTACTGCATCGGCAGATATGTTATGCCGCTCTATACTTACGCAATGAAGGATGCAAGAAACAATTCGCTCAAATTTGCATACCTTTTCAGAAATCATAAAATCAGTGCAGATAACATCAATGCTCTGCACGACAATACCGTTAAAGCGTTAAAAATGGGTTGTTCGGATCCCAAGATGACAATCGGCGAAATCTGGGACAACCTTTGATTAGAGGTAAAAAATATGTTGGAAGAAATCAAAGCATTAATCTGCGAGTTCGTTGAGGCTGATGCCGACGAAATAACCGAGAAGACCGATATAAGAAATGATCTCGGAATGAATTCATTTGATGTAATCAATTTTGCAGTTTCCCTTGAAAGCGCATACGGCGTCGATCTTTCCGATCGCCAGCTTGCAGCATGCTTCACCGTTGGCGATGTTATCAAAGTAATTGAGGAGAAAACGGCTGAAAAATAAGCCGCAGATTGAAAAATGAGTAAAAAAACACCGGTAGGTATGCCTCCGCAGGAACTTGTTGACGAAATAAAAGACATAAAGACTCTGCGTGAGATAATCGAATACGGAACTAAAAAAGGCGGCGACAAAAGGCATTTCGTTTTTCTTGATGCAGACAAAAAGGAAGATGAACGTTCCTTCAATCAGTCGTGGGATGAGCAGACCGCTCTCGGAACATACTATTATCTTCAGGGTATGAACGGCAAGAAGAAAATCTGCCTTATTGCCGAAAATTCGTATGAGTGGATAATCTCCTACTATGCAACTCTCATAGGCGGAAACATCTCCGTTCCGATGGACATAAAGCTTCCCGATGAAGATATTGTTGATCAGATAATCCGCTGCGGATGCGACGGCATTATTTATTCGGAAAAAACTTCTCATTTTATTGAGACGCTCAAAAACAACCCCGAAAATCCCGTTAAAGCTTATTTCTATATTCCCGATTTTCCCGAGTACAAGAGAATCGGCAGAGAAGAAATCGCAAACGGAAACAGAGGATGCCTTGATGCAGAGGTCAAGCCCGATGACCTTGCCGCCATTGTTTACACATCCGGCACGACCGGCAAGAGCAAGGGCGTTATGCTTACTCATTTCAACATCACATCAAATGCCGTTACTTCGACCTGCGTCAATTCAGGCTCGCACGCAATCGGCTTTCTTCCGCTTAACCATACTTTCTGCTGGGTAGGAGCGCTTTTCAGCGGCTATCTGCTTGCGGAATGGGGCTATATCTGCGATTCTCTCAAGGATATTGCCGGAGATATAAAGAAATATCAGCCGCAGAACTTTTCCGCCGTTCCCCTTGTTGTTGAAACGATTTATGACCGTATTTGGAGAACAGCAAGAAAGACCGGCAAGGAAGAAGTTCTCAAGAAAGGTCTTAAAATCAGCAAATTCCTTATGAAGCTCGGCATTGACAAGCGCCGCAAGATTTTCAAAACGATCATTGATAATCTCGGCGGAGAGCTTGAAATGATTCTTTGCGGCGGCGCTTATGTTGACCCGAGATATGAGCAGGGAATGTATGATTTCGGCATCCATGTTCTCGCCGGCTACGGCCTTACCGAATGTTCCCCTGCCGTTACCTGCAACAGAAGATATCTGTTCAAGCCCGGCTCGGTCGGTGTTCCCATGCCCTGCAATGAAATAAAAATCAACGATCCCGATGAAGACGGCGTCGGCGAAGTATATATCCGCGGCACAAATGTTATGAAGGGTTATTACAATGACCCCGAAGCAACTGCCGCCGTGTTTGACGGCGACTGGTTCAAGAGCGGAGATTACGGATATATTGACAAAGACGGATTCCTCTTCTTCAAGGGACGCAAAAAGAATCTTATCGTTACTTCAAACGGCAAAAATGTTTCTCCCGAAGAAATCGAAGATCAGCTCAGATGCATTGATTTCGTTCAGGAAGTTCTCGTTTATCAGGAAAATGACCGCATCACCGCAGAATTTTTCCTCAACGAGGAGGAATATCCCGATGCACGTTCCCGTCTCAAAGAAGAGGTTGATAAGGTCAACGATAAGTTCCCCTCATTCAAGAGAGTTCAGAAAATCAAGGTCCGTGACAACGAGTTTGAAAAAACAACAACTCTCAAAATCATCAGAACAAAGCATAACTGATTTTCAGACACCCGGAGTTTTCAGATTCTGGGTGTTTTTTCATGGTATCCCCGCATGGCACGGATTCATCCGTGTTATGTATAAATTTACAATCGTTTTACGGCGAAAACCGTAGGGTACGGATTCATCCGTGCCGTGTGAAAATTTATATTTGTTTTTTCAGGAAGACGGTAAACATAAATGCTTACCCTACGATGTGTGCTTTTTCATTTTTCGGTAAGCATAAATGCTTACCCTACGGGATGTGTCGGTTTCTCCGTAGGGCACGGATTCATCCGTGCCGTGTAATTTTTACAACCGTTTTCTCGGCGAAACGGTAAGCGTAAATGCTTACCCTACGGGGAACGGCGTCAATTTCACCGCTGAAAAACTTGACTTTTTACATTATATAATGTAAAATATTTTGCGTATATTTTTTAAACAGATTAGAGGTCGGTTTTAATGAAAATTGATAAACTCGTCGGCGAAAGATTCAAGGAAAAGCCCTCCGACTGCGTTGTTGACAGCCATGCGCTGATGCTCCGCGGCGGCTATATGAAGGGTGTTGCAAACGGAATTTATTCATCCTATATGCCCCTTCGCAGAATCACAAAGAAAATCGAAAATATCATCCGTGAAGAAATGGATGCAATTGACGGCCAGGAAGTTCAGTTCCCCGTTGTTATGCCCGGCTCTCTTTGGGCAGAATCGGGCAGATTTGAAAGCATTGGCAGCGAGCTTCTCCGCTTTAAGGACAGAAACGATATTCCCATGGTTCTCGGCATGACCCATGAAGAAGCAGCCGTTCAGCTTGTCAGAGACTATGCGAACAGCTACACAAAATATCCTTTCATGATTTATCAGATTCAGACTAAATTCCGTGACGAGGCAAGACCCAGGGCAGGTCTTATCCGTGTTCGTGAATTCACAATGAAGGATGCTTATTCTTTCCACACTTCCCAGGAAGACCTTGAAAGATATTACGCCGTCTGCTACGAAGCCTATAACAAGATTTTTGCCCGCTGCGGCATTCCCGAGGTTGTAACCGTTCAATCCGATTCGGGCATGATGGGCGGCAGCATTTCTCATGAATATATGCTTCTCACTGCTATCGGCGAGGACTCAATTGCAATCTGCAGCGAATGCGATTACAGAGCAAATATGGAAGCAGCCGAAAGCATCATCGAAAACAAAAAGCACGAAGAATCAAAAAATCTCGAACTTGTCAGCACACCGGATATGCACACGATTGAAGAGGTCTGCGGCTTCCTCAAAGCAGATGTTCTTGATTCCTGCAAGGCTGTTGTTTATCAGAAGAATATGACGGATGAATATGTTGTAGTCTTCATCAGAGGTGACCTTGATGTTAACGAAACAAAGCTCACCAACTACCTCGGCGAAAACATCCATCCGGCGCTTATCACCGAGGATTGCGGCCTCAACGCCGGCTTTATCGGCCCCGTTGGACTTGACGCAAAGAAATTTACAATTCTCTATGATAAGTCACTCGAAAACACAAATAACCTCTGCTGCGGCGCAAACAAGGTTGATTATCATTACACCGGCCTTGACATCAGCCGTGATATAGGAAAGGTTGAATATATCGACCTTGCAAAGATAATTGAAGGCGGAATCTGCCCGAAATGCGGAAAACATTCCATTTCGATTTCAAGAGGCATCGAGGTCGGCAACATCTTCCAGCTCGGCACGAAATACACCAAGTCAATGGGTATGCAGTATATTGATGCTGAAGGCAATCTTCATTATCCCATCATGGGCTGCTACGGCATCGGCGTAGGCAGACTTGCTGCTTCCGTCTGCGAAGTTCATCACGATGATTACGGCCCTGTATGGCCGATGAGCATCGCTCCCTGGCACGTTCAGCTCTGCTGCTTAAGGGCAGATGATGCGGAATGCAAGGCTGTTTCCGATAAACTCTATGAGCAGATGCTCGCCGACAGAATGGAAGTTATCTATGATGACAGAAACATCAGACCCGGCGCAATGTTCTCGGATGCAGACCTCCTCGGCGTTCCCGTCAGAGTCATCGTCAGCCCCAGAAACCTCAACGAAGGCGTTTGCGAAATTGTCACAAGAGATAAAGAAATCAGCATGAAGGTCGAACTTGACAAGGTTATCGAAACCGTCAAGGGCATCATTGCGGACAGAATGAAATAATTAAAATAAAGAGAGATGGTTTCGGGAAAAATCCCGTAAATCATCTCTCTTTTTCTGTTTCGCCAAACGGCACGGATTCATCCGTGCCGTTGTGATTTAACAAGCATTTTATTGTCCCCACCTTGTAAAAGGAAGCATGAGATACAACCTTCTCCCGTAGGGTCAGCATTTATGCTGACCGTCTTGCCGCAAAAACGGTTATTGATTTTCACACGGTAAGCATAAATGCTTACCCTACGGGGAATTTATGCGTTATAGAAATTCAGAATATCCGAATAAACCTTTGCGTTATCCGCTTCGTTGATGACCTCGTGCTTCATTCCTGGATATATAATGCCCTGAACATCCTTATATCCTATCTTATGAAGCGCCCTGATTGAGCTTTTAAGTCCGAGCGGAGTACCCATGCAGACATCCTGCGCACCGTTGGCGCTTAAAATTTTCAGCGAAGGATTTTTCAGCTCAAATTTGTCATAATCGGTCATAAATTCATCTGCCTGAACTATCGAAGCGATTGCGGCGTTTGTGTAGGTGCATCTCTTGACGAGCATATCCCTGCGATAAACCGCCATTGTTGCGGGATTTGCACACACCCAACTGTCAACATCCGCATTGACCATCTTTGAAAGAACTCCGGCAATGGAATTTCTGCCGTATTTCTTCATAAAAATATCGCATACCGCATCGCCGAGCTTGCAGATGGGGATCGGAAGAACGGTACCCGTCAGCACCATTTTTTTAACCTCATCGTCATGCTTCTGAAGATAAATTCTTGCAATGCAGGAACCGAGAGAATGGCCGAAAATATATAAATCTTTTCCGGGATAAATATTCTTGATATATTGGGTTACAAGGAGCTGATCATCAACGATCTGCATTATGCCGTCAAAATGGCCGAGGAAATATTTTGTGTTTACCGAATGGCCGTGACCTCTGTTATCGCTGACGATAACGGCATAACCGTTTGAATTCAGAAAATTTATAAAATCATAATATCTTTCCTTATGTTCCTTTGCGCCGTGGATAACCTGAATGAGCGCTTTGGGATTTTCGCATTCAAAAAGAGCAGCCGATAATTTGAGCCCGTCGGGAGCGGTAATCGTAAATTCTTTCAAATCAAACACCTCCGTAAATTAATCTATCACAAGAAAAGATCAATTTCAACAAATAATAAAAAATTATCTAAATATTTAACAGCATATTGAAATTAATCATTAAATGTTTTATTATAATACATAATATATCTCATTAAGGGGAAAAAATTATGGCAACTAAAGGAACCCGGAATCTCACTATTCCCGCAAAAATCTTTATGGTGCTCGCCTGTGCCTGCATGACAGGCTTTATGTGGAGAGCAAGAGGCTCTCACGGCTGGGGAGCAATGTGGGGAATGTTTTCCGTCGGCGCAATGCTGATTTTATTCATCTATGCGTTTTTCGGAAACAGAAGAAAAATGAATTATGAATCAATACCTTTCGGAATAATACTGCTCGGAATAACCGTTGGCGGTTGGGGCACTCTCAACACGCAGATGGCCGGATATCTCAGCAGCCAGATTCCGTTTTCGGGAGCAGAAGAGCTGACCCGTGTTGAAATCAGCCCCTATTCCGGACTTGCGATCATGCTTTTGCTCGGCTTTAGCTGGATGCCGCTTTTTGCAGCTTTCATCGGCTCTCTTTTTTCAAAGAAAGAATATAAAGTCTGGAAATATGCCGTTCTGATTGCAGTTTTCTATGTTGTGGCAATCGGTTTTCAGTTTTCGGTTTCGCATTATATCCTGCCGAAAATCAATCCTCAGGCAGTTGAAAATTTCAAGCTCGGCCTGGCAGACAAAGGCATTTCCGCTTCTCCGATGATGGCTTATATAAAGAATTTCGGCAATGAAGCCTGGGGAAAGAAAATTCCGTTCGGCAGAAATTATTTCACAAGCATTGTTGTTATTTCAAGAGCTGCAGCGGCTCTTGCCTGCTCGCTCACGGCTCTTATCGCTTTCAGAGATAAAATAACGGCTTTTGTTTCGTTCGGAATCAACGCAGTATGCGCAATTGCAATAACCGCCGCAAACATTCCCATGATGTCAGGCTCTGACAGAGGCTTTCTTGCAAACAGAACTCTTCCGCAGTTCTTCACGGCTTCGGCGTGGTCAATGTGGGAATTCTTCACCGGCTTTTTCATCGGCTTCGGAATTATGCTCATTCTTGTATGTCTGCCGAAAAAAGTTCTTGACGGCGAAGGCAAATACAGAGAAAAATCTTTCTTCAAAAAGCCTTCTCTCCGTTTTATCTACGGCAGTATTTTTATCCTCTTCTTCCCGTTTGGTCTGCTTTTTGCGAGAACTCTCGGTCTGCGCATAAGCGATTATCTTTTTGAGATGAAAAAAATCTCCAATGAGGATATGGTTTCGGCAATAATTATGGTCGCCGCCGGAGCTATCGCTCTTGCAGTTTGCTTTATTATCGCCAAAAAGAATTATATCGGCAAGGGACTTCAGATTCCCGTCTGCATGAGATGCGAAGATTTCTGCATGAAGGCTCTTCCTCTTTATTTTGCCGCAAATGCAGTTCTCTATTTCTTCACCGGTTACGGAAGCGCACTCAATCTCCCCTTTGCAGAAATGAAAACCTTCGCTTCTTTTAAAGTACTTTTCTTCAATGGCTCGTTGAGCGTTATGATTGTTTCTCTTGCGGCAGCCGTTCTCTTCTTCATCTTCTTCTCCGCTGCCAAAGGACTTGTAATGGTTAAAAAAAATGGAAAAAATTAAGATAAAATCAAGTGAAATAATAACGGAAATTCTTCGCTCGAAAAATAATCCCCGAAACAGCGAAGGTGATTTTGCTCTTCTCAAAGACGGCAGAATTCTCTTTGCTTATTGCAGATACAGCGGCAGCGACGCCAATGATGATGCGCCCTGCAACATTGCCGGAATGATATCGGATGACGGCGGAAAGACATTTAAGCATCTTAATCATTATCTTGCAAAGGCTTCCGACCATGGCGTTCAGAACATTATGTGCGCTTCTCTTCTGCGCCTTGATAACGGCGAGCTTTGCCTTTTCTATCTCTGCAAGGTCGGAGTATGTTCATCGTTTTATCTTCGAAGAGCAACGGCTGACGAAACGCATTTCGGAGAGCCGGAATGCTGCGTTGAATTGAGAGATGACACATATTATGTAATAAATAACTGCAGAATATGCAAAAGATCAGACGGTTCGCTGATTATTCCCGCAGCAAATCATCAGGTGATTTCCGATGAAAAAGGCAAAAGAAGAAACGGCGGCTTTGCAAAAGCAAGATTTTTCGGAGCTGATGCAAACGGCAGAAACCCGCATATTCTCTGCAATAATGTTGAAATGCCTTATCCCTCGTTCAGCTCGACCGGTCTTCAGGAGCCGGGAGCAATTGAACTGCCGGACGGAAGAATTTATTCCTATTACCGCACGGATCTGGGATTTCAGTTTGAAAGTTTTTCATCTGACGGCGGAAAAAGCTTCAGCGTTCCCGTTCAGTCACGCTTCACCTCTCCCGAATCGCCTATGTTGATAATGCGTAATCCCTTCGGCGGAAAATATTATGCGCTGTGGAATCCCGTTCCGAATTATAACGGAAGATATCCGGCAGGCAGTCCATGGATAACGGCAGGCAGAACTCCGTTTGTTATGGCACAAAGCGATAACGGAATTGATTTTTCCGAATATACTGTTATTGAGAGCGACCCCGAAAGAGGCTTCTGCTACCCTGCAATGCATTTTATGAGTGAAAAGGAAATGCTTCTCTCATATTGCTGCGGCGGAAAGGATGACGGATGCTGCCTCACAAGAACGAGAATAAGAAAAATAATATTTGAATAAAATTGAGCCTGAGGCAATCTGCTTCAGGCTCGTTTTAACATCAATATAATTATTATATTTTTCGTTCTGCGCTGAAAACGCACTTTCAAAATGGGCTGACGGTTTCAGATGCAGAAAGCGCTTTCTTCGCTCCGAAGGTGTATGCGATACTCCGAGAGAGCGAAAAAGCGCTTAGAAAAACATTCAATATCAGAAAATTTTTATAAAATGCAAAAGGCTTTAAGGCTATCTGAAATCAGATAAAACCTCAAAGCCCTTTATTATTTTATGTTTTTCGTTCTGCGCTGAAAACGCACTTTCAAAATGGGCTGACGGTTTCAGATGCAGAAAGCGCTTTCTTCGCTCCGAAGGTGTATGCGATACTCCGAGAGAGCGAAAAAGCGCTTAGAAAAACATTCAATATCAGAAAATTTTTATAAAATGCAAAAGGCTTTAAGGCTATCTGAAATCAGATAAAACCTCAAAGCCCTTTATTATTTTATGTTTTTCGTTCTGCGCTGAAAACGCAGTCCATTTTTTTAAATTTTCATTGCAACATCATAAGCTCTCCAGATAACGGAGCGAAGGTTGCCGATTGCAAGGCAGTCGCCTACAAGATAAACATTCTTTGCAGGTTCCTTAACGAGCGGATTGGGTCTGTAGCCTACGCAGCTGATAACAGAATCGCAGGCGATTTCAAACATCTTTCCGTCCTTGTCTGCGCATACGATAGCGCCGTCTTTAACTTCCTTGAGAGCTGTTTCGAGATAAACGGGAACCTTGTTGAGTTCAAACCATTCTCTGAGGTATGAGGAGTTTGCAAGGCAAACACCCTTCTGGCTTACAAGGTCATCCTTCATTTCAACGATAATGGGCTTCTTGCCCTGAAGAGCGATTTCATAAGCGATTTCGCAACCGGTAAGTCCGCCGCCGATGATGGCAACTGTTTCGCCGACCTGCTTTTCGCCGTTGAGGAATTCGCAGCCTTCAACCGTCTTGTCAAATCCGGGAAGCTTGCCGAGCTTAACGGGATTGGAGCCGGTTGCGATGATAACGGGTGCGCCGTTGAATGCAGCTATATCTTTAACTTCGTCATTGAGTTTAACTTCGATGTTAAGCTTCTTCATCTGAAGGCGATACCATTCAAGCAGTTCACGAAGCTTGCCCTTATAGGACTCTGCGCTTGCGGGGATGAATGTTCCGCCGAGAACGCCGCTCTTTTCGTGGATAATGGGATTATGACCTCTGAGCTTGAGAACTCTTGCAGCCTCCATGCCGCCGATACCGCCGCCGACAATATGAACGGTCTTGGGTGACTTGGTCTTGATGATCTGATGCTTCTTCCATTGCATTGTTTCGGCATTTACTGCGCAGCGAGCAAGGTTAAGCGAATCCGAAAGCTCCTGATCGTTGGGAACTCCTTTATAATGGCACATATTAAAGCAGCCGTTGTGGCAGAGAATGCAGGGACGGATGTCCTCTTCTTTGCCGTTCATAAGCTTTGTTACCCATTCCTGGTCTGCAAGGAAGGGACGGGCAAATCCTGCGCCGTCAAGCTTGCCGGCTTCGATTGATTCGGCGGCAACTCTCGGATCAAGACGGCCTGCGCAAACTACGGGCTTATCTGTGAAATTCTTTATATGTTCAACATCTGCAAGATTGCAGTTTTCGGGCATATATACGGGAGGATGTGCCCAATACCACGCATCGTATGTTCCGTTATCGCAGTTAAACATATCATAACCTGCGTCGGAAAGATACTTGATTGCCCATTCGGATTCTTCCATATCACGGCCGGCTTCTTCATATTCTTCGCCGGGAAGCGCACCCTGACGGAAGCCCTTTGTCTTTGAAAGAACGCTGTAACGCAGGGAAACGGGGAAATCTTCGCCGCATTCCTTTTTGATAGCCTTAACGATGTCAACGGCAAAACGGTATCTGTTTTCACGGGAGCCGCCGTATTCATCAGTACGTTTATTAACATACTTAAGAGTGAACTGGTCAAGAAGATAGCCTTCATGAACGGCATGAACTTCAACGCCGTCAACACCTGCATCCTTGAGAAGCTTCGCACTCTTTGCAAAGGATTCAACAAATCTGTCAATTTCAGCCTTTGTCATTTCTCTTGAGGGAAGCTTGTCGCTCCATCTGTTGGGAGAGGGAGAAGCAGAAGCCGTGATTTTATCAAGATTCATGAAAGGCTTTGAAATCTTATTGACAACGGGAGTGTTATAAAGCATTTCCATCATGCTGCTGACCGTGAATGAACGGCCGAAGCCCGCAGTAAGCTGAACGAAAAGTTTTGCACCTGTTTTGTGGAATTCAGGCATCCACTTTGCAAGATCCTTGAACATCTTCTTGTTGTTTTCAAGCCACTGTCCGAACATGGGGTTATAAACGGGCTGGCAGCCGGGAAGAACAAGTCCGCAGTTATTTTTTGCAACTTCCATAATGAACTTTGCGCCGGCTTTGTCAAAATGGTTAACTTCCATCCATCCGAAAAGGTCGGTGCCGCCCATACTTGTGAGAACTATACGGTTTTTGATCTCACAGTTACCGATTTTCCAAGGGGTAAACAAGGGTTGCAGTTTCTGATCCATAATTTTGCCTCCAAAATTCATTTTTCAAGGCGCAAAACGCCAATATTCAATTTATTATATCATAGATAACTGTAAAAATAAAGATTTTTTTTCAAAATGTTCGGGTTTCAGGCACGGAAAATAACATCGTTCCCATAAGGCAAGCATTCATGTTTGCCGTTTTGCCTTAAAAGCCGCTGTCGATTTATATACGGCACGGATATATCCGTGCCGTGCGTTGTTACAAAAAAAGACGGCCGGCGGGAGCTTTCCCGCAAACCATCTCTCTGAAATATTTTGATTATTTATCCGATTCCGAGCAAACCGAGCAAGCCGTATGAAAACACCGACATTATAAGATTCGCTATAAGCACTCCGAGAGCGATAATAGGAAGAGAAGCTTTCATTCTTATATCAAGAAGAGCTGCAATAAGCGCTCCCGTCCAGCCGCCCGTGCCCGGCAGAGGAATTGCAACAAAGGCAAGCAATCCCCAGTTTCTGCCCCGCCTGACCTTTTCGCTTTTTCTCATTGAACGAATCTCAATTTTGCCGACAAGCTTTTCAGTCGGCTTGAATTTTTTGAGAAAAACGAATATTCTGCGGATAAAAAGAAGAATGAACGGTATCGGCAGAATATTTCCGAAATAGCATATTATAAACGCTTTCCAAAGCTGAACGCCGAGCAGTTTTGCGGCGATCATTCCTCCGCGCAGCTCAAGAATCGGAAACATTGATATTATGAAAACGATAAGCTCTTTGGGAATCATCCCCTGAAACAGAGCAACAAAATAATCGGTAATGGCTTCCGTCATCTGCATTTTCCCTTTCAGATTATTTTTTCTTTGAGCAGAAAATCATGAGCATTCTGAAGAATATTTCTGTCGTTTATGAATCTCAGAGTGTCCATTGCCTTTTCGTAATTGAGCCATATATAGTCTTCGATTTCTTCTCGTTGAATCGTCGTCTGTGTGTCTGATGTTCCGGCGAGGAAAATGGTAACGGTTTTTTCAACCTTGCCCTGGATGGTATATTCTGATTTGGAAGCAAACTGCGGAATAATTCTGATATGGATCCCTGTTTCCTCCAGCACCTCTCTGGCTGCGGTCTGTTCAAAAGATTCTCCCTTTTCAACATGTCCTTTCGGAAATCCCCAGTGGGTGCTTCTTCTGTTTTTGATCAGAAGATATCTGATCTCGCCGTTGATATTGCGAAAAACAACAGCGCCGCAGGAACGCTCATAAAGGCACTCAAGCTTATATTCTCTGCCGCTTTCGGCAAATGCGATCGCATCCTCGATCTGATAGCTGATGAATTTCATGCTTTTGGGCGCCACAACATAAACAGCGGGGCTGCCGTCGTTTCTCTTTATGATTGCGATAACTCTGCCGTCAAAGGTCCTGACGGGGTGATTGATACCCATTATATATGCCCCGGATGACACAGTGTCATATCTCTTTTTTCCTTCAACTGCGCCGAAATTAAGCTGGTAAGTGAAACCGAACTGTCTGTTTACGGAGCGGATAGGGTTTGTGACCCTGACTCTGACATATTTGCCGAGCATTTAAACCACACCTTTCGAAAGGTCATACGACCCAGTATACATACTGCTTTATTATACTAAATCCGGACGCTTAAAACAATAGTTTTCCGATAAAAAATTTCTTTATTTTAAATTTTCGGTATTAAATATAAAAATCATTTTTATTTTTCTATGCTTTTATTGTTCTTATATGATTAATTTTCTCTTGATTTAGCTATATAAAGTGTGCTATTATAATATATATTTATTTTTATATTGGAGATGTGCGCCGATGAAAAAGATACTCATTGCAGACGATGAAGCAAGGATCAGAAGACTTGTTTGTGATTTCCTGCGCAATTCCGAATATGAAACAATTGAAGCCGCAGACGGAACGGAGGCCATTGCAAAATTCAAATCAGAAGATCATATTGACCTTGTTATCTGCGACATTATGATGCCCGGAGCAGACGGCTGGGAGGTTTGCAAAACCATCCGTGAAACAAGCTCCGTGCCCATTCTTATGCTCACGGCAAGAAGCCAGGAATTTGATGAGCTTATGTCATTTGAAAGCGGCGCAGACGATTTTGTCACAAAGCCGTTCAGCCCGACCGTTCTTGTTAAAAGAGTTGAAGCTCTTCTCAAAAGATCAGAAGGAAAAAAAGTAGGCTCTTCTGCCGATTTGATAAACATAGACGGGCTGACGATCGACATTCCCGGCCATGTTGTTGCCAACGGCGGCAGCCAGGTTGAGCTTACTATCAAGGAACACAATATTCTCGTTAAGCTTGCTTCCAACACCGGCAGAATTTTTTCAAGAGAGCAGCTTCTTGACGATATTTGGGGATTTGATTTCACCGGCGACCCCAGAACGGTTGATTCTCATGTTGCAAGGCTCAGAACAAAACTCGGCGCATGGGGAGAAACCCATCTGAAAACCGTTTACGGTGTCGGATATAAAATTGAGGTGTCTGCAAATTGAAAAAGCCAACCATTCTGAGACTTCACCGATTCAGAATAAAAATGCTTGCGGCTGTTGTTGCGGTGTTTATGGTGTTTTTCCTTATGCTTGCTCTTTTCAGCTCTTCTCTTCTTTTCAGAGCATTCTCATACCACACCTATAACACCTCCTCCGACATAGCGGATGCGATAGATCTTTGCGATCCCGGCTCTCCGACATATTATTTCAATCTTTCGGCAATTTCTTCAAACAACAATGTTGATTTTGAAATAATAACAACTGACGGAATCCTTGCTTATTCCTCAAACGGAAGCTCTGCGCAGAGCAGCTCGCATTTTGTGACCTCCGGCTCAACAACGGCGCAGTATCCTTATATGCTTACAACGGATTATCCGAATTTTTCGATGAATTATTCCGATTTTGAAATCAAAAACAGAATAGGTTCAAACATCAAATATTTCATCTATAACCGCAGCCTTTCAACCGGCGAGACTCTCCATATTTATTCTCCCGTTGCGGATATCGAAACGATCGTTGATGTTGCTGACAAGGTTTATTCCGCAATATGCGTTCCCCTGCTGATCCTGATGTCCGGCATTCTCTGCCTGCTTGTTGCAAGATTCACGGAGCCGCTCGTTGAAATGAGCGACATAACAAAGGATATGGCAGCCCTTAATTTTGAAAGAAAATGCGGCAACTACGGCAAGGACGAAATCGGTGATCTCGGCAGAAGCATCAACACTCTTTCAAATTCTCTTGATGCGGCGCTGATGGATCTGAAAGATAAAAATCTCCGTCTTGAAAAAGATATTGAGCGCAGATTCGCTCTTGATAATGCAAGAAAATCCTTCATCAGCAATGTTTCCCATGAACTGAAAACCCCGATTGCCATTATCTCCGGCTATGCGGAGGGACTTTGCGAGGGAATAAGCTCCGACCCGGAAATAATCAAGGAATATTACCAAATAATATATGACGAAAGTCTGAAAATGAATTCGCTCGTTGTTGAGCTTCTTGAGCTTTCAAAACTTGATAGCGACACCCAGATCTTTACGCCCGAGCAGTTTGACATCGGCAGCAGGATCAATCTTCTTTTAAGTCACCTTTCGCTCCAGTTTGAAAACAGCGGAATTGATGTTGTCAACCTCGTTCCGGAGCATCTGAGCGTTTACGGCCACGGCGACAAGCTTGAAATCGTTCTTAAAAACTATATTACCAATGCAATGGCTCACTGCGCCGGAGCAAAGCAGATAACCGTTGACTGCGAAGACACCGGAAGCTGTTACCGCTTCAAGGTCTTCAACACGGGAGAACATATCAGCGACGCCGATATGGACGAAATCTGGGACAGCTTTTACAGAGCCGATAAATCTCACGAAAGAAGCGAAAACCGCTTCGGGCTCGGCCTTTCAATTGTTAAAAGTATTATGAACAACCACCGCTGCGCTTTCGGCGCAAAAAATGTTGAAAACGGTGTTGAATTTATGTTTGAGGTTGCCAAGGAACAGAAATACTATGAGGAAATCAAAGACTGAAAAATCAATAATCCGTGTTTTGTCGGCGGTCATCATCGTTGCGATGTTTCTTTCAGCCTGCTCCGGCAAGGAGGAAAGCGGAGTCCGCACAATCAGAGATGTTACAAGCAGAAACACAATTTCAACCGAATGCCAAAATCCTGCCGGGCTTCACTATTCAGCAGGAGAGGAAGCATTTACGGAAAAAATTGCGGCTTCCGGACTCATCGAGCTTTATGTTGACAAAGCGACCAACAGTTTCTGCATTGCCGACAGCGGCAAAAAGCAGCTCTGGAGCGCTCTTCCGCTTCTTGATACGCTTTCGCAGAATGAATCACCTGCTTCCGATCCGAGCATGGCAGCGCTCCGCATCATCGGCGGAACGGATGTTTATTATCTCAACACGCAGGATAATTCACTTGCTTACGGCAAAGCATCATATTCTCCGTTCGAAAACGGCGTTGAATTCAGCTATGATATTTTTGCAGATTCCGAAACAGCAAAAAAAACAAGCTTCTCCACCTCGGATATTGCATTCAACCTTAAAATAAATGTTGCTCTTGCAGACGGCAATATGAATGTTAACTGCACCTGCTCAAACATTTCAAAGAATCCCAACGCGTATATTGAAAGCATTGAGCTTCTCAATTATTTCGGCGCTTATAACGACTCGGCGGAAAGCGATTATCTCTTCGTTCCCGACGGCTGCGGAGCAATAATCCGCACCTCTGTTTATGATGAATCCTTTGAAAAGCTTTCGTTTGCGGTTTACGGCAGCGACCCTGCCTGCGAAAAGGAATATTCCGGCAGCGCACTCGTTCCAGCATTCGGAATCAAGCACGGCGAAGCGGCATTCGTTTCGCTTATCCGCAAGGGCGACACGGCTGCGGTGATCCACGCAGACAAGGCGTCTGGATTTGCCGACTATAACAGAGTTTATCCGTCATTCAATATAACCCCCTCGGCATACGAAAACGAAACACTGAACATTTCAAAATCCTCATCCGTTCAGGAACTTTCGCTCTGTTACCGCTTCCTCTATGATAAAAACGCAACCTATTCCGGACTTGCTTCCGCCTGCAGAGAGCAGCTTATAAGAGATTCTGTTCTTTCATCGCAGTCGGTTAATGAAACGGCATATCTCCCGTTTTTCCTCACTCTGACCGGCGCAGTCAGCAAAAATTCAGGCCCGTTCAGAATCCTCTCAAGGCTCACAACTTTTGAGCAGGCGCAGGATATGCTCATCAGAATGAAAAGCAAAGGTATCAACAATGTTGCTTTGAGATACACCGGCGTTTTCGGCGGCGGAACGGATTCAACCGATGCTTCCCATACCCGCCTTCTTGCAAGGCTCGGAGGATCCCCAAAGCTTTCGGAGCTTTTCAGTTACATTTCCGCCCAGAAAATGAGCCTCTATCTTGATATTGATATTCTTTCATCCGCTTCCGGCTTCGGCAGCAATTCCGCTCTGAATATAAACAAACAGATTTCGGATTACAAAGCCGGCAGCAAACTTGTTGAATTTCTCGGCAGCTCCCCTGCTTCGAGAGAGCTTATCAGAATCAGCAAACTTTCAAAGGTCATCAAGTCGGTTCTTACCGATACAAAATATTATGATTTTTCCGGCTTCTGCATAAACGACGCAGGCTCGGTGCTTTATTCCGATTTCTCGTATAACGGAATGCTCCGTGATTCAGCCGCAAGCGAAATCCGCTCGGCAATTTCGCCGCTTTCAACAAGCAGACCGACTATGGCGGTCAAAGGAAACATCTATATGCTCAAAAATATTGATTCGGTCATCAACGTTCCTCTTGACACAACTGTTTCCGCAAGCGGCGCTTATCTGCCCGTTCCGTTCATTCAGCTTATTCTTCACGGAGAGGTCGATTATGCAGGCGATCCGATAAATGTTCTTGCAAACGGTGAAGAAAATATGCTCCATTGCATAGAATTCGGCGCCTGCCCCCACTATGAATGGAATTATGATTCATCAATGGACGAATCCGAAAACGATATTTATTATTATGACAACACGATCAATTCCGCAGCGGAATTTTATAAAAAAGCCAATGAAGCTCTCAACGATCTCAGAAGCGCAAGAATGACCGACCATTATGAGGTTCAGGACGGCGTTTTCTGCACGGAATATGACACCGGCGCAAAGATATATGTCAACTATACCGACAGCGAATGCTCGGTTATGGGTGCAGTTGTTGAAACGAGAAGCTTTTTGAAAATAAACTGATTTTCGGGAGGAAATTAAATGCCTTATATCAGAACGACCGTCAGCAACGAGCTGACAGACGAAAAAAGAGAATCAATCAAAGCAAAGTTCGGTCAGGCAATCGCTCTCATCCCCGGCAAAAGCGAATCATGGCTTATGCTTTCTTTTGAGGACAATATGAAAATGTATTTCAGAGGCGACGAAAGCGAAGATTATGCTTATCTCGAAGTCAGCCTTTTCGGCTCGGCATCGGATGCCGCTTATGACCGCCTCACCGCCGCTCTTTCGGAAATAATCAACGAAGAGCTCGGCATCGGCAGAGAAAACATTTATATCAAATATGAAGAAGCAGAGCATTGGGGCTGGAACGGAAACAACTTCTGATGAAAAACAAACTTCTGATATTCGCTTGTGCGCTCGTGATATGCACCGCCGTTCTTCTGCTGAACATTGCGGATATGCCGGAATTCCAACGAAATGAATTTGCATCCGGCGAAACAGCTTCGTTTATTTCGGACAAAAAAGGAAAAATAAATATCAACACTGCTTCCGCCGAAGAGCTGACCGCTCTTTACGGCATCGGTGAGGTCAATGCCGAAAAAATCATAGAATACCGCAAATATAACGGCAAAATTATTGCAGCCGAAGAGCTGGAAGCAATTGACGGCATCGGTCATTCCGTCATCGAAAGAAACAGGGATATAATAACTTTTTAAGTTGATAATATAATAAACTATTCGGTCTATGTACCGTTCAGATTGCGAGGTTTTTAAAATGGAAAGAATTGAAATCAGAAAACTTTTTGATTCGGCAGAATCATACGCAGAAAAAAGCGTAACAGTATGCGGCTGGATCAGAACACTCAGAGATTCAAAAGCGGTGGGATTTATAGAAGTCAACGACGGAAGCTGCTTCAAAGGCGTTCAGGTTGTTTTTGAATCGGAAAAGCTTGAAAACTATAAGGAAATCGCAAAGCTCAATGTCGGCTCCGCCATCAGGGTTACCGGCAGACTTCTTCTCACGCCCCAGGCTAACCAGCCCTTTGAAATCAATGCAGACGAAATCTCAATAGAGGCTATGTCAACTCCCGATTACCCTCTCCAGAAAAAGAGACATTCTCTTGAATTTCTTCGTACTATCGCCCATCTTCGCCCGAGAACAAACACATTCAATGCGGTTTTCAGAATCCGTTCAACCGCCGCTTATGCGATTCACAAGTTCTTCATTGACCAAGGCTTCGTTTATGCTCATACTCCTCTCATCTCCTGCTCTGACTGCGAGGGCGCAGGCGAAATGTTCAAGGTAACGACCCTTGATTTTGACAACATCCCCAAAACAGAAGACGGCAAGGTTGATTTCAGCGAAGATTTCTTCCAGAAGCCCGCTTATCTTACTGTTTCCGGTCAGCTCCAGGCTGAAACAATGGCTCTTGCATTCGGCAAGGTTTACACCTTCGGGCCGACCTTCAGAGCAGAAAAATCATACACACAGCGCCATGCGGCTGAATTCTGGATGATCGAGCCCGAAATGGCATTTGCAGAATTGAGCGACAATATGGATGTTGCCGAAGCAATGATAAAATATGTTATCAAGTATGTGCTTGAAAACTGCCCGCAGGATCTTGAATTCCTCAACAAGTTCGTTGATAAGGAGCTTATCGAAAGACTTACAACGGTTGCAAATTCCGATTTCGGCAGAGTTACATACACAGACGCAGTAAAAATGCTTGAAGAGCACAATGACGAATTTGAATATAAGGTAAGCTGGGGCTGCGATCTTCAGACGGAGCATGAACGCTTCCTTACGGAAAAGATTTTCAGAAAGCCCGTTTTTGTTACCGATTATCCGAAAGAAATCAAGGCCTTCTATATGCGCCTCAACGATGACGGCAAGACCGTTGCCGCCTGCGACTGCCTTGTTATGGGCATCGGCGAAATCATCGGCGGCAGCCAGAGAGAAGAAAGACTTGATGTTCTTGAAGCAAGAATCAAGGAACTCGGTCTTAAGCCCGAAGACTATGACTGGTATCTTGACCTTCGCAGATACGGCGGCGTTAAGCACAGCGGCTACGGCCTCGGCTTTGAAAGACTTGTTATGTATCTGACCGGCATTGCCAACATCAGAGATGTTCTTCCGTTCCCCAGAACGACAGGCTCTGCTGATTTTTAATCTGAATTCCCGAGGTGCTGGATTTGAAAGAAAAAATCAAGAATTTTATCGTTAACATCCCGGTTTACTGGAAAAAGCCGATGAACGGCAGATATATGACTTTCAAGGAAATCGCCGCTTATTCCGGCGGAGGCATCGGCGCCTATTGCATTATCACTCTTGGCTCTGCGTGTATGCTTGCGGCAAGCAATACCCTTATCAGCAGTACTCTCGGCATTGACCCGACCGATATGTATTTTATGTATGTCATTGCCATTCTTGCCAACATACCGATGACGGGCATCAGAGCAAATATAATAGACAACACCCGAAACAAAGCCGGCAAATACAGACCTTATATCGTCACCATGGCAATTCCGACGGCGATAATAAGCCTTCTGATGGTATGGTTCCCGTATAACAGCCTTGAAAGCATAGTCGGTAAAGGTGAGATCTTCGGAGAATCAAGAGCTTATGTTGCGAAATGCGCAATCATACTCATTCTGAATCTCCTGCTCTATTTCTTCTATAATTTCTTCTATGATGCATACGAAAATCTGATTCACGTTCTTTCACCGGATTCCCAGGAAAGAGCGGACGTTGCATCAATAAAGAGTGTTGTTTATTCGCTGGCTCCCACCATCATCAATCTCTTTACCCCCATCATTGCGCAAAACATCTTCCACACGAATTCAACGGATATAAGGGTTTACCGCCTGCTTTATCCGATTCTCTGCGTTATCGGCATTCTGCTCTGCATTGTTGTTTATAAGCACACAGAGGAAAAAATCGTTCAGGCAAGGACTCATGTTGTTCAGATAAAATTCACCGATGCGCTGCGTGCCGTTGCAAAGAATAAATATTTCTGGATAATTTCGCTTGCCGGCTGGATAGGTTTTCTTGAATCATCCTATTCAAACATTATGTATTGGCTCTATAACTACGGCGGCGCCTGCTCCGGCAATGTTTACGGAATAATCATCACGATTTACGGAAATGCCTCACTTTGGGGAATGCTCCTTGCTCCCCTGCTCATCAGAAAATGGGGCAAGAAAGCCGTTCTCGTTGTGACCAATATCTTCAACATCATCTTCATTCTGATGATGCTTCCCGCTACTCAGCAGATTTCCGAAATAACGATCTGGCTCGTGCTCGGCTGCCTTTATCTCAACGCATTTATGGGCTCATTTGCGCTCATCCTCAATCCGTCGATCCAGGCGGACATCAGAGATTATCAGCAGTATATCACGGGCGAAAGAATCGACGGAATGTTCTCCGCAGTCGGAACTATCGGAACGGTTGTTACCCTTGCAACCTCCGCAGTTCTTCCGATGGTTTATGAAAAAGGCGGTCTTACAAAAGCGACTGCCGCAAAGGTCACTTCAGATCCCGCTATCCTCAACAGAGTTCTTCAGGACGGAAAAACCGTAGGAGAAATCCTCAAGGATCAGCTTGCAAGCGGCCAGGATAATTATCATAACGCCAATTCTGCTCTCTATGATCCCGATATTCTTCTCAATCTTCTCCATGTGCTTATCATATTCTCTGCATTCGGTGCGCTTCTCAATGTTGTGCCTTATTTCTGGTATGATTTCAACGAAAAGAAACAGAAATCGGTTGTTCGTGCGCTCAAAATCAGAGCCATGTTTGAAGATTACAGCAACGGCGCATTAAAGGACAAAGATCTTGTTGAAACCGTTGAAATAATCAGAAACGCAAGAGAATTAAGCGCCGAAGCTCCGGCAGAAATCAGCAAAAATGATTATCGTTCAATCAAAGACAAGGCAGAAAGAAAAGCCGCTAAAAAAGCTTATAAAGAAGCTCTCGGCAGAAACGAAGAAATCGAAATTTCCGGATTTGTCTGCAATGAGCTTGACAAATTCTCAACAGATGCCTATAAGCTACGCCTGGATGCCGCAGAAAAAACGGCAGCCGAAGGCCTTGACGGAATAAGCAATGCCGATATAAAGGCGCTGAAAAAGGCTTATTCCGCCGCAAAATCAACGAAAAACAAAGAAGAGCGAAAGGTTGCCGTTGAAATCGCCAGAACGAAAAAGAATGCGGCAAAGGCCTATAAGAAGTATTTCGGCAAAGGCGAAGAATTCAAGGAGCCCGATTTTGCGGTGCTTGAAGGATATTTCGATGAAGAGGACACCTGCGATATTGAGCTTAAAGAGCTTTATCTTAAGAAGAGAGAAGAAAAGAAGGCTCATAACAAAGCAGCGGTTTCTTCACTTGAAGCCGAAATCAAAAAGGTTAAGGCAAGGCAGAAAAAAGCCTCTGATGCTTCAAAAGCCGAAATGGACAGACACGCTTATTTTGCAAGAGCCGCAAAGCCTTATCTTGACGCCGTTAAACTCATAAAAGAAAAAGAAAATTACGGCAATCTCGATAATATCCTTTCCCTCTATGACGAGGCAAAGGAAAAGCTTATTGAGGCATAACAAAAACAGACCGCAGCAGGTTTAATTCTGCTGCGGTCTTTCTCTGTTTCAGACTACGCAAAAAGATTAATTATGAAAAATACAATACTAACGACAAAGTTTTTTATTGCATTAAAAGCTTTCAAAACGGGGTTTGACGGCTCATCTGAAACAGAATCGATCTGCTTTTCAAAATGAGCATTGTTGAATTTTACGCTTCCCTCGTATGTATAAAGCTCGTTATCGTAATTTTTTACATCGTCCTCGTGAAGAGTGATAAGTCTGTAACCGTAAGGTCCCGTCTTCGCCATCTCGGAGCCGTAAGTGAATCCAAGCTCTATTCCGTCAACCATGCCCGAAAAGCCCTCAACATGCTGATGGCCGAAGAATGCGCCGATAACATCTCCCTGCTCTTTCCACGCCTTGAACTGCTCCGACGGCTCGCAGGGATAATAGGTGAAGAAATTATATCCGTGAGCAATTTCATCATTGAGGCGGTAGAATCCGCTTGTTGTGCCCTTGGCGCCGTTATCAAACGGACTGCACTCAACAAAAAGATTGCCTATGTCTTTGACCTGAATATGCTGGAAGAGAATTGAGGGAACGGGCTCGCCTCCGTTTTTTTCTTTAAGTTCGGCTGAAGCGGATTTATACCATTCGATCTGGTCCTGCGCAGCGCCGCCTCTCATTGTGTCCATAATCCAGATGTTGAACGCCGTTTTTCCGGTTGAATCCTTTATTTCGAGATTGCAGTCGAGAGCGCCGCCCTCATCGCTGCTCATATCCTCAAGCAGGCAGTTTGAATATTTTCCGTAAATTTCAAGCCACTCTTCGTTTGAAATTCCGCATTTATGGTCATTGTTGCCCTGCGCAATAACAAACGGAACGCCGGATTCCTGAAAAATCTTAAGCACGGCATCTGCTGCGGCGGTCAGATTTTCAAGAGTTGCATCGTGGTCGATTTCGCCGTTTTTCTTAACAACAACGCCCTCACGGAAGCTTTCGCCGTCGATGCCGATGTCTCCGATTCGGCTGTCTTCAACAAGGTCGCCCGTGAAAACAATGAGATCGGGGTCTGATTCTTCAATTGAAAGTCTGACAAGATTCAGCATATCGTCGGCAGGATACTGATCATCCTGCGTATCGGAAAGCTGAAGAATTCTGAAAGTTCCGTCTTCGGAAAATTTAAGGTTTTTCTTTTCTGCTGCACCCGCAAAAACCGTTACGCTCATAATCATAATGAGCGCAAGAACGGCGCTTATTGTTTTTTTCATTGATGTTTCTCCTTATCTTCTGAATTCAGATGAATCGGTTTTTCCGGAAAACGGCTTGAATGAAACCGCAAATTCAAACGGCTCAAAATCCCAGACTCTTTCCGGCTCAACCTTTTCATAATATCCTCTGCCGCCTCTTATATCCATCTTGTAATCAAGATAAACATAGGTGTTTTCAGAGGGAAAAAGCTCGTCATCGTGGGCGGCTGCTTCAAGCATCTCGGGGGTGAAATGAGAGGCGTTGAACATAAAGCTTTCTCCGCACGGAGCAAACACCATTCCGCTTTCGCCGTTTGAAACCTCACCGTATCTTGACATAAAATGCGCTCCGTTTTCGATAGGTCTTATATAAGGAACAAAGTTCTCCGAAACGGTTGTTTCAAATCTGCCCATTCGCTGACCTCTGTGGCGCTCGGGATAGGCTTCACCCGGTCCTTTGCCGAAGAAGGTCATATTTTCATAGCCTTCTGCGAGAGCGATTCTGAAACCGAATCTCGGAAGGCGCATCCCCATCTCTTTGAGAAGCTCTCTGAATTCGCCGTTAAAGCCGAGTTTAACGCTTCCGTCTGCGAAGAATTCATAATTCAGCTTTCCCTTAAGCACCGGCACAACCGCAGGCCCGCCGATTGAAACATCGCTCGAAATTAAAAGGCTGTTTTCCGTTTCGCTGACCATTACAGAATATGTTTTCTGAACTGCCGCCTGCATTGCGGCGCTTCTTCTGTCATTTGCAGCGCCGAACTGATTATATCCGTGAGCCATCCATATTTCAATTTTCACCGGCTCTGCGAGCATTTCTTTTCCGTTATAAACAAGGGAAGAAATTCTGCCGTAGGGCTTGTCAAATTTATAAACGCTCTCCCCTGCCGAAATCGTGATATATCTGTTATCTTCTTTATATAAAGGCTTGCCTTCGGTCTTTCCGGCGGTGAAATTCTCAACAGAAAGGTCAAACTGCTCAAAGCCGAGCTCCGTGTTCGCTTTTGCCCAGATGCAGTCCTCTTTTGTTCTGAAGAACACCGTCAGGAAGCAGTAATCGTTCTCTTCAATGTTTTCAAAGAGTCTGAATTTTTTTGCGCTTCTTGCCGGAATATCCGTATCGTCAATTCTTCCGCTGATCATCTTCTTTCCGTTGACCTCAATGCTCCATTCGGCATAAAGATCATTGAGAGAAGCGAAATATCTGCGATTGAAAATTTCGATTTCGCCGTTTTCATACTTGACCTCAAACGGCTGATAGCCCTTTTTCATATCCGCAAAGCCGGGACGAAGCTTTCTGTTGGGAAAAATCACACCGTCAATGCAGCAGACATCGTTATTCGGATAATCTCCGAAATCGCCGCCGTAGCGGTATTTTCCTCCGCCGATGTCAACGCCGTGGTCTGTAAGCTCCCAATAACAGCCGCCGAAAATCTGAGGATATTTTCTGAAAAGGTCGCAATGGGCGTGAATATCGCCCGTGCTCATTGAGCAGCTGAATTCGCAGAAATAAAACGGCTTTTTGGCATTTTTGTTTTTGCAGTATTCCTCGGTATATTCAAGCCCGGCATACATCCGGCTCTCAACATCGGAAATATCCGAATAGTTTTCGCCTATCGGAACAGCCTTGAATTCAAGATGCGAATTTTCATAATGAACTATTGCCGAAGCGTCACGGCTCTTGATATAGTTTCTCATCGCTCTGTGATTCTTGCCGCATCCCGATTCATTGCCGAGCGACCACATAATTACGCAGGCGTGATTTTTATCTCTCTCGAAAAGCCTTGCCGCTCTGTCAACATAGGCAGGCTCCCACTCATCATCGGTTGAAAGCTTCGACCAGCGCATCCAGTCCCAGGTATCTCTGTATTCAAAGCCCATTCCGTGAGTTTCAATATCGGCCTCGTCAATGATCATCAGGCCGTATTTATCGCAAAGCTCAACGAAACGGGGATCATTCGGATAATGCGAGGTCCTGACGGCGTTGCAGTTGCCGGATTTGATGATTTCAATATCTCTGATCATAAAATCAACATCGCAGTAATAGCCCGTTTCGGGGTTTGAATCGTGGCGGTTGATACCGTAAAGCTTGATCGGTTCATTGTTGAAATAAGCGATATTCCCTCTGATTTCAACCCTTTTAAAGCCGATTTTAAACGGGATTATCTCACCGCCGCATTCAACAAGAAGCGTATATAATTCGGGAATTTCGGCGCTCCAGAGAGCCGGATTTTCAACCTCTGCCTCCGTTTTGAAGGAAGAAACCGTCTTTCCGTCCGGAGCGAGAAGAGTGCATTCGGATTCAGCATCCGCTTCGATTTTTATCCACGCTCTGTCAAGAGAATCCGAAAGAGATGTTCTTATGAAAATATCACGGATCCCGTTTTCGCTTCTTTCGAGAATATAAACCTCTCTGAAAATTCCCGAAAGGCGGAACATATCCTGGTCTTCAAGATAGGAACCGTCGCACCATTTGACAACAAGCACATCAACCGTATTTTCTCCGCTGACAAGATAACCGGTTATGTCGATCTCGCTCGTGCAATGGCTCACCTGGCTGTATGCGGCAAAGCTGCCGTTGACAAAAAGATAGAAGCAGGATGAAACGCCCTCAAAATTTATAAAATATTTTTTGTCTTTCTTCTTTTCAATGTTAAATTTTCTGTTATAATGACCTGCCGGATTTTCATCGGGAACAAAAGGCGGATCAAGCGGAAACGGATAGAAAAGGTTGCTGTAAAGCGGAACATCATAGCCTTTTCCGAGAACGGTCTGCCAGCAGCACGGCACTTTGATCTCATCGCTGAAAGGCCTTTTCAGAAAATCCTCTTCAACATCCTCGAATGAATTATAAAACCGGAAATTCCACATTCCGCAAAGGTCGGTATAAAAAGCGGATTCGCTTCTTTCTCCTTTGATCGCCGATTCTTTATTCTCATAGGGAATATAATATGCTCTCGGAGCCTCACATCCGATATGAAGGCTTTCAAGCTCTTTGTGATAACTTCTGAATTCCATAGAAAAACTCCTGAATATAAATATGGTAATTAATTTATAACATAAGTTTCATTTTTTTTCAATGCTCTCCGCTTTATTTTCACATTGACACTTGCAATTAATTCTTAATTGATTATAATATACCTATATAATTCCGGGAAAAGATGATAAAATGAAAGTTAAAAAAATTAATAATCTTGTTATGGCTGCTCTGTTTTCCGCTCTCATCTGCATTGCGACTTTTTTTATAACCGTCGGTGCTCCTGTTGCGGGCGGATATATAAACATCGGTGACTGCTTTGTTTTTGCGGCAATAATCGTTTTGCCGAAAGGATATTCAATGCTCGCCGCAGGTATCGGCTCTGCCCTTGCGGATTTGATCGGCGGCCACGCAATATATGCCCCTGCTTCGTTTGTTATCAAGGCTCTGATGGCTCTTGCCGCATGGCTTATCTATTCAAAATCAAAAAAGAAAATTTTTTCAAAGGCCGTTGCTTCATTTGCCGCCGAAATCATTATGTGCGCAGGATATTTCGCCTATGAAGCGCTAATTCTCGGCTACGGTCTCGGAGCAGCGGGGAATCTCATTCCGAACGCAATTCAGGCGGTTTTCGGAATCATTCTTTCGGTTATTCTTGCTTCGGCATTTGAAAAATCAAAAATAATTTCCAAATACAGATGAAACGGAGGACTTTAAATGGATATTCTTTATGGGCAAGCTCGTTCGGCAGCGGAAGAGCTTGTTGAAAAATCCGGAATAAAAAAAGGAAATGTTGTTGTTATAGGCTGCTCAACGAGCGAGGTCATAGGCAAAAAAATAGGCACAAGCGGGAGCGTTGAGCCCGCAAAGTCCGTTTATGACGGACTTATGAGCGTTTTTGCGGAAAAGGGCATCTTCATTGCCGCCCAATGCTGCGAGCATCTCAACAGAGCGCTGATAATCGAGCGTGAAAAAGCCGAAGCAATGGGGCTTGAAGAGGTATGCGTTGTGCCTCATCCCCACGCAGGCGGCTCGTTCGCAACAACAGCATATCATTCAATGAAAGATCCTGTTGCCGTTGAAGAAATCAGAGCGGATGCCGGGATCGACATCGGAAACACACTCATCGGAATGCACCTTAAAAGAGTTGCCGTTCCCCTTCGCCTGGAAAACAACACAATCGGAGAAGCAAAGCTCAACGCTGCACGCACAAGGCCGAAACTCATCGGCGGCGAGAGAGCTAAATATGAATAAAGGAGCTAAAAAATGAATTTATGGGCTGATGTTTTTCTCGGAAAAGTTGCAAACTTCTTGACCGCTTTTGTCAATGTTTTTCTTATGTTATTCAACACAACGGCTGTTGAAGCAAAACCCGTTACACTTTCGCTCGATGATTATAAGCTCGTTTTTGAGGACGAATTTGAGGGCGATGCCATCAACCGTGAGGTATGGAAACCTCATAACAAAGAAGGTCTCAGAAAAGGCGGTTACTGGAGCTTTGACCAGGCAAGCGTTGAAAACGGTCTGCTCACCATCAGAACCGAATATCTTGAAAACGGCAAATTCGGAAGCGGCTGGTACACTGCCGGAATTTCAACCAAAGGACTTTATGAAAGAAAATACGGCTATTATGAATGCAGATGTATCCTGCCGAAGGGCGAAGGAATGTGGTCTGCCTTTTGGCTCACAAACAGCAATGTAGGCAAGGTGCTTAAGGACGCAGCAAAGGGCCAGGAAATTGATGTTTTTGAATCTCCGTTCTATTATAAGGGCGGTGAAAAATCATGGAAGGTTACGAGCAATATTCATTATAACGGATATGAGCTTCAGACTAAATACAAGAATGTCTGCATATCGGCTCTCGATAATGATCCTTATGAGAATTTCAACACCTACGGCGTTCTCTGGACGAAAGATGAATATGTTTTCTATGTCAACGGCCATGAGGTTGCCCGCACAAGCTACAACGGAGTTTCTCAGGAAGATGAATTTATGATTCTTTCCTGTGAGGTTGACGGCGCAGCGGCTACTCCGACCTTCGGATGGTCCGGCAACATAAAGAATAATCCTTCTGATTCATTCAAAGCGGATTTCATCGTTGACTATGTCAGAGTTTATGAACCATGTAAATAAAAAAAGCCGCCTTCAGGCGGTTTTTTTATTGATTCAGAAGATAAAAATCGGTGTTTGAAACGCAGACAACATCTTCCGCTTCGTTCATCATTTCAATCAACTTTTCAAGTTCATCATATTTTTCAAAGGCATCAAGCTCATATCCGTGACCCCATACATAAAAAAGCTTGTTTTCGCCGTCATCCTCAAGAAATTTCTCGGCAAGCTCAAACAAATTGGGATCAAGAATACCGCAGGTAGGCTGCCATTTCAGATAATCGGTCGGAAAATCAAAGCCGTATGTAGATGTTGTGCATCTCGCATATTTTATCGTTGTGTATTTTCGGAGGTTTTCAATTGATTCTTCGGTATATTCCGTGTCGCCTCCGGCATACGCCATTCCGACGGGATAATTTCCCGTCATTGCCTTGATGTTCAGCGCATCTTTTTCAATTTCAAACCACAATCCGAGAGGATCATTGTCATAATTCTTGAGCGAACTGTGCTTACAGCCGTGAACTGCAATATCAAATCCGTCATACGCACCTGATTTGATTTCTTTTTTTGTCAGACGCTGATGGGCTGTTCCGGGTTTGCCGATCGCATCCCCGACCCAATCCCAGTTTTTCCCGCAGAGGCCGGAATTAATGTTAAAGGTTATGCCTTTGAAATTATGCTTTCTGCAGATTTCCATTATTTTGTAATCCTGCGTTATGCCGTCATCAAAGCTCAAAGTAAAATATTTTTTACCTGTTGTCTGAACACTCGGTTCTTCGGGAAGCTTAACAAAACTGTTGATAAAAAAAGCAATAAGAGCCGCAAAAAATATGCTTAAACCTTTCATAAAAACACCTCTCCGGGCGGCACTTCAGAGTATTATTTTATATTTCCGAATGCCTCTTTGACCGCATAATATGACGGTTTTTCTTTTTCGTCGCAGGTAACAAGTCCCCATCTTGTTTCTGTCGGGCAATCTTCCTGGCCGCAGACATAGCATCTTTCGTCATCACGCCAGCAGTAAATAATCAGTCCGCCCATGAAATCGAGCTTTTTCAGCCTCGGAATAATATCTTTATAAAACCTTGCCTGGCCCTCGTCGGTATGAGGATAGCCGGGAATAACGCAGGTTTTGGGAAGCTCTTTATAGAAATGATTTGTAAATTCAGAGCGGAAAATATAGTTGGCATAGTTGCCCGGCTCCTGCGCACAATGTTTGACATAAGTTTTCATTCTCTCGGGCAGATTTTCAATAAACTCTCCGATATTCTTACGGGCTTCCTTTTTGTTCTTTGCGCCGTATGACCTGATTATATCAAGCTTTTCCTTTTTGGTTTTCGGAGCGCCGCCGCTGATATAGCCGAATTCGCAGAGAATAATCGGCTTACGGGTGAATTCCCACAAGTAGCGCAGAAGAGCTTCAAAGAGCCACATCGTGCCGAAGAAGAAGCATCCCATATAGATGTCGATACCGACAAAATCGAAATGCTCCATATAAGGCTTGAGATAAATATTGAGATCGACCTGCGGACCTGCGCAGTTATATCCCACCGCAAGGTCGCCTTTATAGGGCGCCATTGCCTTTGCACAGATTGCAATGAATTCCGCACCCTCTTTGACCGTAAACGGAAGAGTGAATCTCGGAATGCCGATTTCATTTGCAATCTGAAAAGCTCCGCATAAATCCTTGAGATCTTTTACGAGAAATTCCGAAACCTCGGCAATTTTCTTTTTGTCCTCTTCTTTTCTTACGTCAATTCCGTGAGCAAGGAAATGATCGGGAAACGGCGTAACCGCCATAACCTTCATGCCGTTATCACGGAACTTCTGAACTCTTTCCTTGAATCCTTTATATGCTTCTGTTTCATTGCCGTTTTCATCAAACGGAAACGGAATATCGAATCTTGTCCATTCGATGTTTGCTCCCCTGACCTGCTCGAAATTATCCCTCGGGTGGCAGATGCCCTTGATGAATCCGGTTTTTTCAAGGAATTTTTTTGTGTCCGCATTGCTTTCGGGCTTGAAATAAGACTTAACAAGAGCCTTCGGCAGATATTTAAGAGTCGGTTTTACCTGATCGAGAATAAAATTTTCCATTATATTTTCACTCCTATCCTATAAATGCACCGTTATCAAGAAGAATTTTTTGTATTTTCCCGATGTCGGCATTCTTCGGCGTGCAGTTATCATTAACGGCAACCGAAGCGCCTGCACCTGCGGCTTCGCCGAGGCAGCAGACGATCGGCATTATTCTGTATGATGCCTGCGCTTCATGGTCTGACGAAATGCAGCGGCCTGCAACAAGCAGGTTGTTTATTTTTTTCGGGATCAGACTGCGATAAGGTATCGTATAATACTGACCGTCCGGAAAATAATAGTGGCTCGTGCCGCTTCCCTCCGGGTTATGTATATCAATATCATAGTTTCCTGCGGCAATGGCATCATCAAAGCGTGCGCATTCGATAAGTTCCTTGCCGGTCAGAACATATTCGCCGTCTATCATCCTGCTTTCACGGGCTCCTATCCACGACGCAGATGAAATAATCTCGGCATTTTCAAATGACGGAAGCTCTTCCTTGAGCATCCTGAAAATATCAAACATCTGTTTTCTTGCTTCACGCTCCGCCCACGAAACATCAAACGGATCAACGGGATTGCGTTTAACAATTCTTGTTGTGTTGAAATGAACAACACCGTCGATCATGGTTCTGAAAAGAAGAATGTTTTCACGGGGATTTGAGGTTTTGCCTTCCTCTTTCCACCGTTTATATATCTCCTGGCGCCTCTCGTTGCATTCCGGCGTAAAGAATTCTTCTTCATCAACATTTGCAACACGGAAGCAAAGTGTCATCGGCTGGCAGAGGCTATCTTTCTCTCTGCCGAGATGATAAGGGCATCCGCTCATAACGGCAAGGTCCGCATCACCCGTGCAGTCAATAAACTGCAAAGCTTCAAAGCTGATTTTTCCGCTTTTCGTGATTACAGTAATGTTCTTTATAAGCTCATTTTCAACTTCGGCTTCGCAGAGAACGGAATGAAAAAGCACATCTATTCCGGCTTCCTGCGCCATATCGTCAAGGATCAGCTTCAGATATTCCTCGTGAAAAACCGGGCCTTTCATTGCACCGGCATTTTTAAGGCGTTCACATATTTCGGCAAAGATTCCCTTGCTGAGTTCAAGCTTTTCGGTTTCACCGTTTTCTTTTTTGATCTTCGTTGAATTCGGCATAAACGGATTGATAAGGCAGGTGTTTGCCGCTCCGCCGAGAGCGCCGGACTGCTCAATAATAAGGACTTTGCAGTCGTTTCTTGAAGCCGCAATAGCCGCTGCACAGCCGGTCAGGCCTCCTCCGGCGATTATAACATCGTATTTTTTCATTCGGTTTCCGCTCCTCTGATAAATCTGATTTATATCCGTTATGACTGCAATGCGTTTTTATGCCGCAGATAAAAGAAAACTTGAATAATATTGAGAAAGCTTATATAATATATTCACCAATAAGACGTTGAATCTTTCGATTCAACTCACCTGATAAATTTTAATATAATCAACAACCATACTTGTTTTATAGTCTTTATTTGATGTAATACTTTCAGGCAGTTCATCGGGAATTTCAAGAGAGATTATTACTTTTTCCGGGTTGATACAAACGCCTTTTGCGAATGAGCTTCTTCCCGCTTCAACACCGTTGATATGGAAAATATATTCATCATCAGTCCATTTCAGAGCGTAGGTGTTATATTCATGAATATCTCCCACACGGAAAAGGCCGACTCTCTGCGAATCAATTTTATCAACAATGTTATCATAGCCGTTGCAATGGATATTTGTCTGGACCATATCATCGCCAGTAAGCAGAGATTGGCTGCTCATTGATTCAAAAATATCTATTTCAACCGCTTCAATTCCGCCGTCGGAATAATAATGATCGTATGGATCTCCCAGCGCCTGAATCCAGAATGCGCTCCAGAATCCGTTATCCTCGTTGCATTTGCATCTGATTTCAAAGTAACCCTTGTTATAATTCTCCTTCAGATCAACCATTCCGGTGTACCAGCCGGCGCCGAATTTTCCATTTTCCCGGTATTCGCCGGTAAGAATAAGATTTCCGTCTTTGACCGTCGCCTGAGAATCGGCATTGTAGCCTGTTCTTCTTGTTCCCTCACAGCGGTTATACCATACATCGGAATTAAGTTCGGTTCCGTCAAAATCATCTTCAAAAACAAGGCTGTATCCCGTAAGGTCGGGAGCTTCTCCGCAAGGTGTTATCGGAGTTTTGAAGCAGCCGCTGAAGAAAAGCTCTGCTGCCGCAAGAAGAGCGGCGCCGATTCGTTTAAAAGGAATCTGAAATGCCAGAATCTGTTTGATCGCTTCAAAAAATCTTTGGAAATTTAATATCTGACCGTTTGAGGTAACGCCGAGCCAAACCAGAAAATAAAAGCATAACAGTCATCCTCCTTTTTAAAAATATAACATACTTGAATTTTTATTTCAAGTTTTTATTTTCATTAAAGAAAACAAACAAATCGGCTTTGTCTGCGCCGCAAGGCAGCGGACGAAACACTTTTTCAAACATTTTAAATATACAGAATGGAATCCGCCGTGTAACTGCCGAAGTTGATAAGGATAATATTGCATCCGTAAGAGTTCTTGAAAAATCAGGGTTCGAACCAACCGGCGAAATCGTAGAAGAAGGTCCGATTTTCTGTAAACCGAAATTCAAAGAAAGCTTCTGAAAATAACAAAGCTTCTTCACATAATGTGATACCATGCCGATCATCAGAAAAAGCAAGAATCAAGCACTCCGAAAACCGACAAAAGAGAGGAAAGTCTTATGTCCCCAAAATATGTTATTACCGATTTTGACATTATGCCGGATAGTTCTGAACTTCAGACGCAGAAAATACAATCCGTATTTGATATGTGCAAGGATTCAGGCGGAACGGTTGTTATTCCGAAAGGCGAATATCATACCGGCGCTCTCCGTATGTAGTCCGACACCACTTTGATACTTGAAGACGGCTCAAGGCTTGTCGGCTCGGACATTTGTGAAAACTATGAAATCTTTGATATTCCTGATAATATCGAAATGCGCTCTGATATGGAAATGATAACTTCTTATTTCGGCAAGCCATGGGGCGCCTACCGCAGAGCAATAATAACCGTTTACGGCGGAAAAAACATCCGTATTATCGGCTGCGGCAACGCCGTGATCGACGGAAGCGATTGCTGCGACCCGAACGGAGAAGAGGGTTTCCGGGGTCCTCACGGAATATTCATTTCTTCGGTTGAAAAAGCAGAACTTGCAGGCTATACAATTTGTAACTGCGGCAACTTTATGCACGAAATCAACAACTCAACCGATATACATATCAGCGGCGCTTTGGAGTTGTTTTAGACTACTGAAATTGTCTGAAGCAAACCCGAAAAGCCTTGATAAATAAGCCTCTTGTCCATTTATCAGTAAAAAATCACGAACCTCGATTTTTCTAACAAAAAATCGTATTTCGTGAGATTTCAGCGATATTTTGCGAATAATTTGTTAGAAAAACAGCCCTTTTTTGATGTGTGATACTTGACAAAATCACAAAAATGTGCTTATGCCACAAGGAGGACTGGAACAATGTACACTAAGGTAATTGAATATTATGAACAAATGCTGGATGATTATCCGGAGCTGCTCACCATTGATGAGGCCTGCGGCATACTTTATGTCAGCAATACAACCCTCTATCGGATGTGTAAACGTGGCGATCTCGAATACCTGAAGCTCGGCGGTCTGAAAAGAATACCGAGGATCTCGGTTGTCCGCTACATCATCAGAAACACGCAAAAAGGAAAGAACCCGTATTTCAAAATCAAATAAAATCGAGTAGGAGGCTACCCATTAATTGAGTAGCCGACCTCTCACACCACCGTGCGTACCGTTCGGTACACGGCGGTTCAATCATAATAAGTGCAGGGACTTGTACGCTTCAGATATATCAAAATATCCCCTGCGTGCAAGTCTTTCGTTTGTAATGGTATGTTGGAGTATTCCGCTCTTTGCTATAGCCCAATAGCCTTTACGAGTGTTCCCGTTTCTGTATGCCTGCCATTCGGGCATTCCCAATTTCATGAGGTTTTGAACCCTTGTTCTCGGCAACTTCCACTGCTTCCAGATATACATTCGTATTCTTCGGCGTTGCCACTCGTTCCACCTTTCCATTAGTGTTTTAATATCTGCTATTCCGTAATAATTCAGCCAACCTCTCATAAACACCTTGATGTTATTGAACACGGTATCGAGTTTCCTGCCTTGACTTCGGGAAGTAAGTTTCCTCAGTTTATCTTTGGCTTTCTTCTTGGCTTTTGCGTGAACTCAGATATAACTACCCTTTCCGTTCCTTCCCAACGCAAAGCCAAGAAAGCAAAATTTCGGATTGAATAAACACTGACTGCTCTGCTCTTTTCCGTATTTACCTTGAGTTTTAGTTTCTTTTCAAGATACTGCGTACTTGTTCCGAGCAATCTTTCTGCCGCACGAATACTCTTTGCCAAAAATATTATGTCATCTGCCGACCGTATCTACCGTGGAGCGATAGACAAACTCCGAAAAGCACTCGAAGAAGATAAGTGGTTATAACCCACAAAACACCAAAAGCCCCACCCGGAGTCAAGAAAGAACTCTTGATTCCGAGTGGGGTAGTTTGATAAAGGAGAAATCGTTGTAACAAGCACTACGCCTCTTACAGAGCAAACCGGCAGAGTTTCCTTTACAACGAATGGCTACTAATATAC
>JAKSQP010000011.1 GCA_024404025.1 Clostridia bacterium
TGCCGCGAAAACCGTGATGAATTTTCAACCGCAATTCTTCACGCTTTTCGGTTTTTCGGGGGCTTGAGGGGAACGCTCTTTTTGCCATTGCAAATATTTTGAAAAAGTGCAGCTTATATGCACCGGATGCCTGTGTTTCTTTCGGTTATTGCGACTACTTCACAAATGTGACTATTTATTCAAGACTTTATTTTACCGCGTTTGGCTGTTACCGCAAATAATTCACCATCAAAGATAGGAGGACAACAATGCCCGAAAAATACGAAGAATATTATGAATTAGCCGGATAACCGAAGAGCCGGAAATCTCCGTTCCTGCTGAGAACTCCATTGAATACGATGGACCTCAGATTGAAATCCCTGATACCGGCAGTAATAATCCCTTTTGGGCTGTTGCGGTCTGTATAATCGGAATTGGTGCTGTATTTGCGTAGGCATTGATATAAGGAAAAAGCTCCTGCCGAGAGCAATTTTCAGCAGGAGTCTTTGTCATTTTATTGGGGTTTTACTTCGACCTTCGGAAGTGATTTGAACAGACCTTTGAAGAATGCGATGAGTTTCTTAAAGAATCCGGCGTTGACGGTTATTTTGCTGTCTTTTGAAAGGTCGTTTCCGTTTGAATCCTTCTGAACCTTGCCGTTTGCATCAATTACTTTTACGGTATAGTTGATATCGGACTTGATTTCACCATATTCGTATGAAACGGATTTGTTGTCACCCTCGGCAACCTTCTGACTGCCGAGATATATTGCGAGCTTATATCCTTCGGGTACACCGGTTGCGGTTGCTGTGATTGTTACAATGCTGCGGTAATCAACGGTTTGTGCCCCGGCAACTTTGATATTAACATTATCGAACTTAATCTTTTCGGCATAGGCGTTATCGGCATTTTCGGCATTGGTTGTGCCTTCTGCCTTTGCAGAAGCTACTGCGTCGGGATTTGTTGCCTTATCGACATTTTCAATTGCTGTATCAATAGCAGCTTTGGCTTCGTCGGATACTGCGTTATTCTTCGCTGTTTCAAGTTCTGTCTTTGCAGCCGCCTTTGTGTCTGCAAGAGCCTTGTCGGCATTTTCGGCATTGCTTGTACCTTCTGCCTTTGCAGAAGCTACTGCGTCGGGATTTGTTGCCTTATCGACATTTTCAATTGCTGTATCAATAGCAGCTTTGGCTTCGTCGGATACTGCGTTATTCTTCGCTGTTTCAAGTTCTGTCTTTGCAGCCGCCTTTGTGTCTGCAAGAGCCTTGTCGGCATTTTCGGCATTGCTTGTACCTTCTGCCTTTGCAGAAGCTACTGCGTCGGGATTTGTTGCCTTATCGACATTTTCAATTGCTGTATCAATAGCAGCTTTGGCTTCGTCGGATACTGCGTTATTCTTCGCTGTTTCAAGTTCTGTCTTTGCAGCCGCCTTTGCGTCTGCAAGTGCCTTTGCTGCGGCTGCATCGGCATCAGCCTTTGCCATGTCGGTGAGAGCCTTTGCCTTGATTGTTGCTACATCATCAATCTTTGTTGCCGCATTGATGTCTGTGATAGCCTTTTCGGCAACAGCTTTGTTATCGTCTGTCTTTGCTGCGTTGATTTCTGCAACAGCTGCGGTCTTTGCTTCTGCAAGTGCCTTTGCAGCGGCAGCATCGGCATCAGCCTTTGCCATGTCGGTGAGTGCCTTTGTCTTGATTGTTGTTACATCATCAATCTTTGTTGCCGCATTGATGTCTGTGATAGCCTTTTCGGCAACAGCTTTGTTATCGTCTGTCTTTGCTGCGTTGATTTCTGCAACAGCTGCGGTCTTTGCTTCTGCAAGTGCCTTTGCAGCGGCAGCGTCGGCATCAGCCTTTGCCATGTCGGTGAGTGCCTTTGTCTTGATTGTTGCTATATCATCGGTCTTTGTTGCTGCGTTGATGTCATCAATTGCCTTTTCAGCAACTGCTTTGTTATCATCTGTCTTTGCCGCGTTGATTTCAGCGATTGCTGTGGTCTTTGCTTCTGCAACAGCAGCTCTCTCGTCAGCATCAATGCGTGCCATATCTTCAAGCAGTAATTCTTTCTGATGGTTTACAGCTTCAACTGTTTCACAAGTGTTTATCATGTATTTTGCCGCTTCGGCATAATCTGCGTTGTATTCGGTCTTTGCTGCTTCAATTGCTGCGATTGCTGCTGTCTTTGCTTCTGCAAGTGCTTTTGCAGCGGCAGCATCGGCATCAGCCTTTGCCATGTCGGTGAGTGCCTTTGTCTTGATTGTTGTTACATCATCAATCTTTGTTGCCGCATTGATGTCTGTGATTGCCTTTTCGGCAACTGCTTTGTTATCATCTGTCTTTGCTGCATTGATTTCAGCAATAGCTGCGGTCTTTGCTTCTGCAAGCTTGCCTGCTGAATCTTCCGCACCGCAGACTGTGCATATATAATTCTCAAAGTTATGTTTACATTCATAGCCGCAAACGGAGCATTTGCCGTTTGACCATGTATGTGCGGCATAAGCTGCGTCCTCGATTCCGCAGGATGCGTAATCTGTGATGTCGCAGTCGTCTGCTGTGCAGGCATACCAGTGAGCTGTTTCATTTGTTGACCATGTTTCTGCAAACTCATGTACGTGGGGTATGGGTACAATGCTTACATAAGCATCTCTTGATGTTGTGTATGCTTCAACAGTGGTTTCCTGTGCCTCAGCTTTTCTTGCACCTGATTTAATTGAAACTTTGCCGTTAACTGTAAGTGTGCCGTGACTTTCACAATCTGCTCCGCCGCCGATACCAGCGCCGTTAGTACCGCCTGTGGCTGTTACTTCGCCGCCGTTGATTACAACATTATCACCGTTGCCCACATATCCACCGCCGATACCAGCGCCGCTAGTACCGCCTGTGGCTTTGACAGTACCGCCGTTGATTGTTACAGTACCGCCATCGCCGCCTTTACCGCCGCCGATACCTGCGCCGTTAGAACCGCCTGTGGCTGTGACAGTACCGCCGTTAATTGTTACCGTACCGCCGTTTTTTCCTGAACCGCCACCGATACCTGCAGCGCCATCGACGGAAGCAGCACTTACTTTGCCACCATTAATTGTGATTTCGCCACAGTCAGTTTTCGAGTTCATGCTGCCGATTCCTGCGCCATCTGTCGTTCCTCTTGCAGTTAATTGTCCTGTTTCATCTGACTGAGCGTAAATATACAGCATCCTACCATTTGCAACATTGATACACTTATTAGCATGGAGATTACATCCGTCTTTCAGAATAATGCGTGTCGGACTTGTTCCGTTGACAGTTATTCTGCTGTTAACAGTTACACTACCGTCAACATAATAATACCAACCTCCGTTAAGTGTTGTTGTGCTTGATGTGATTATTTTTGCATTCGCAGGAATTTCCTTAACGGTTTCAACAACCTTTGTGCCGTCCCATGTGCGGTCAACGAAAAGTTCAACACCGCAGGATGAATCATCGCAGATATTGTTTTTGTCTGCGTCCTTGTGAACATGCTCTGCCGCAAAAGCGGAGAACATACCCATTGGCATCATACAAACTACCATAAGAACAGAAAGTATGATGCTGATGATTTTGTTTGATTTTTTCATGCTGTTTTCCTTTCTTTACCCCTTTCGGGGATTTATATTTTGAAGAGCTTGCCTTTGTTTATACGATATAAGTAAAAAAGTGGCTACAAAAAAATCATATCATGTTTTAAAAAATTTGCAACATGAAGTTACCTCACTTTATCTGTAACTTTTTTTATTATAACAATTTTACTCAAAATAAGCAATATATTCCGCAAATAATTCACCATCAAAGAAAGGAGGGCAAATATGCCCAACAAATACGAAGAATACTACAAATTAGCAAAGCGAACAGAAGAAAACTTAACCCGTTCAAAATCCAACTGGACTGCGTTTCTCGATACTGCCGCACGGGTGTATAAATACCCGTACAGCGAACAGCTCCTCATCTTTGCCCAAAGACCCGAAGCAACAGCCTGTGCCGAGTTTTCGGTATGGAACGATACCATGAACAGATACATAAAGCGTGGTTCCAAAGGCATCGCCTTACTTGATGAAGCAAGCAAAAATCAAATATGTTTTTGATGTTTCGGATACCGGTACAACGCCGAAGTCAATGAAAGTTAACCTGTGGGAGTTTGCTGACGAACACGAAAAATCTGTTATAGAAAGATTGAATGAAAGATATGGTACGAATCATACAAATGTTGTCGCCGCTGCCGAAAGTGCTGCGGCACATCTTGTTGATGAGTTCTGGAACGCCAATAGCCGTTACATTGGTGACATCCTTGAAGGAAGTTTTCTTGAAGAGTATGATGAAGACAACATCGGGATGCAGTTCAGAAATGCAGCGGTTGTCAGCACGACTTATGTAATTCTTACCCGATGCGGAATCAATCCGGAAATGGTGCTTGACGATGATGACTTCAGCCCCATATTTGATTTCAATACACCCGAAAGCACACGCTTTCTCGCTTCGGCGGTCAGCGACATTTCCAAGCAAGTGTTAAGACAAATTGAAATTGCAGTCAGAACAAACGAAAGGAGTTTGCAAAATGAAAGAAATAGCATACAAACAGAACGGAGATTATCTGATTCCCGATCTGAAACTGCCGAAACAGGAAATGTTGGAAATCGGCAAATACGGCAGAATGAGGATGAAATATCTCAAGGAACACAGCCCGTATCTGTGGAGCAATCACAAGCTCAACGGCACTCTGAATCGCCATTTAAGCGAGGTAAACGACCAAGCCGAGAGCAGACTGGAAACGCTGATCGAACAGATGAAAGCTCAGTACGGAATAACGGAGCAGTTGAAAGCCTCCGACCCGATGAAGTGGGTGGGCCTGATGAACAACATCAAGGCTCAGGCAGAGGAGATAGTTCTGAAAGAGATAGTTTTCGCATAATTGACCCCGATGAGAACGGGCAGTTAAGCCTGTTCCCCTCAGAAAGTGAACAGATACTTATTATGGAAGAAGCAGGGAGTTTTGAAACACTCTTTGCTTCTTCTTTTTCTCAAGATGAAATAGATTTGTTCCTTCGTTACGGTTCCAATACCGATGAAGCACGAATGAAAATCATTGATGAGTTTTCCAAAGGCAAAAACATTCAGTCAAAAAGTGACTTCTTGAAACAAATCTATCACGGCGGTTACGGCATTAACGCAGACGGAAAAGATATTTCTGCGTGGTATGCGGATGACGGAATTCATCTTTCAGGTGGAAACACCGCAAGGTATTCCAAATCTGCACAGATTATCCCGTGGGATAAAGCGGCAGAAAGAATTACCGAAATGCTGAACGAAGGCACTTTCGCCACAAATGTTGAAGTAGCAGAAGCGAGCAGATATGTCAGAGAAAAACTTGCTGAAAGATTACTTTATCTCTATCAGGACTTATCTGACGAGGCAAGAGAAGTTGGATATCTCAGCATGCTTGATAATCTCGGCGGCTCCGGTTATCCCGAAAGAACAGTAAGACTTACCGAAAAGCTCTGAAACTTGACAAACCGATACATACAATGATATTATTTTGAAAAAAGGAGGTTTTACAATGACAAAGAAAATAATTTCGGTTCTTCTCGCAGTAATTACGGTCGCCGGCTTTGCGATTTCCGCGGCGGCATATTCCTACATTGACCGTGATGCGGTCGTCGGTGAGGATTTTTCCGTATCGTGGAATCAGATGAGCGATTATGAATACGATATGTGTATTTATGCTCCCGACAGCGGCTCACCGACCGATGTTAATTTTAATCAGTCCGATATAGTAAGAACCGGCAATGTCAATACCATTCCCGGCAGTTTCCTTAAAGCGGCAGTTCAGGAAAGAGCCGCTAAGGACGGGCTCAGCGGTGTTGTGACTTTCGAACTGAGAATAAACGAGGATACAGGCGATGACGAGGATATTTCATATTCACTGTTCACCGTTGACCTGAATCAAATGAAGGTTACAAACGGCAAATTCAATCAGATTGACACGGTTGAATTGACTCTTGATTTTTCAGACCGCGAAAATCCGGTAAAGTGCAGTACACCGCATGTCGCCGTTGGCGATATCATTGATGAGCATGAGGGTATTCCCTTTAGTGAGATTACGAAAACAGGTGACTACACACTGGATATTAATCTTACCGCAGATGAGGGATACTATATTTTTGCGGGCTTTACGGTAACGGTAAACGGCAAAGAGGCCACCGTGGAGAGAACGGACGCCTGGCATGATGAGGCAATTGTTGCCGTTACGGTCAATCTTACCGAGAATGAGGTAAACTCCGTATCCTTCTTTACAAGAATCATCAACGCCATCAAATCATTTTTCAGAAGTATAGCAGACTTTTTCAGAAATATTTTTGCTCCCGCCAGATGATATCGAAAAGCACCTCGCAAGAGGTGCTTTTTTGCTTATGATTGTTTCAGTCCTTCTTATTGCCGGACATATATTTGCCGAAGCGCGTGCGATTTCCGAATTCAGCGTCCGGTACCATGAGCTTTTACCGAAAGAAATTTCCGCAGACGACCGTTCCTGCATTTCATACGATGACGGTTTGCTCATCAGCATGGCGTTTGCTTCCGCCGACACCTACGTCACAATGGCGGAATATCTGAGATCAGAGAACAATAAATCCGGATTTTGCCGATGAGCCGCAGACAAAGGTTAATCAGTGCGTTGACAACATAATGAAATTTTATCGTGAAGGTGAAGCGGACAAACTTACTCAGCTTGTTTTCTGTGATATTTCAACACCGAAAACCAAAGCCGCTGCAAGAGCAGCGAAAACGGCTGCGACAAATCTTGAAGCACCTATGGAAAAGAGCTTTACTGTTTATGAGGATATTCGTGACAAACTGATAGCAAGTGGTGTTAAGCCGGAAGAAATAGCTTTCATTCATGATGCTGATACCGAGGTAAAGAAAAAAGACCTCTTTGCAAAGGTCAGAAACGAAAAAGTCAGAGTATTATTCGGTTCTACATCAAAGATGGGAGCCGGAATGAATGTGCAGGACAGACTTATTGCCCTGCACGACCTTGATGCACCATGGAGACCCGGCGGCCTTGAGCAAAGGTCAGGCAGAATTATCCGGCAGGGCAATAAAAACAAACAGGTACACATATTCAGATATGTTACCGAGAGCACTTTTGACGCATATCTTTGGCAGACCCTTGAACAAAAGCAGACGGAACGGCAATCCATCCGGACACAATAGGTGATTGGTGGGACAAGTTTCAGAAACGCAGAAATCTTGAACATCATTCACTTCATTCTTTGAGACACACAAGCGCATCCATTCTTATTGCAAACGATACGGACGTGGCTACTGTATCCGGAAGACTCGGACATACCAATGCGACAACGACGCTCAAAATTTATACTCATCAGTTTAAAGCAAGAGATATTGCGGCCGCTTCCATGATGGGAAATTTCGTTGAATCAGCGCTGAACAGCGAGAAAAAAGTCTTGAGAATCAACGAAAAAACCGCATAAAAAAATCGCCCGATAAGGGCGTAAAAAAATGAAAAGTGGTTGAAAAAGTGGTTTTGCCTCATTTTTTCGGAAAACAAAAAGATAAACCGCCGACCATGTAAGCCCTGCAAGCCTTGACAGTCAACGGTTTTTCTTTGGTTGCGGAGACAGGATTTGAACCTGCGACCTCCGGGTTATGAGCCCGACGAGCTACCAACTGCTCTACTCCGCGATATTCTTTTTCAAGTGCTTATTCATTATACACACTATTTCGGATTTGTCAAGGGCTTTTGCTGAAAAAACCGATTTTTTTAAGTCAAAGCTTTAAAATTTACGATTTTTCTGTCGCCGGACACTTCCTTACTATATCTTATTCGGTATATTTCAAAATATACCGATTTTATTTTGCGGCATAATTGACACTCCCGCTCTGCTATGCTATCATTTGATTATCTCTATTGGATGGAGGCAAAAAAATGACGGAATTCAGTAAATTCGGAATATTCACGGAGGGCGGCGAAGCAAAGAAAGCCGCGCTTCTCTTTTCGGATGAAATAAAAGCAAGAACCGGTGTTTCGCCCGTTTTCTGCGAAAGTTCTTCCGAAGCGGATTTTCTCTTTCAGCAGACCGATTCCGGCTCTGCCGACTGCTATGAGATCTTCTGCTCGGATTCAAAAATCACTTTCAGAGCCAAGGGCATCAGAGGGTTGATTTATGCTTACGGAATGTTCCTGCGCAGAATCGAAAAAAGCGGAAACGGAGTTAAACTTATCGAAGATATAGGAGGTTCTTATGTGCCAGGCAAGCGCATCCGGGGCCATCAGATCGGCTACCGCACAACTCCCAACACCTATGATGCCTGGAGCTATGAGGACTATCGGAGATATTACCTCGATATGATGTATTTCGGCTCAAACACCGTTGAACACATTCCTTATGAAAAAGGCGTTTCAAGGCGCAATCCGCTGATGAAATATGACGAGGAGGAATTCCTCATCGAAGCCGGCAGAATGGCTGATGAATTTGACCTCGATGTTTCTTTGTGGCATCCGAACAACAACGGCGAAACCGTTGACGAGGCTGCCGAAAGGCGCAGAAAGCTCTATGCCCGTGTGCCGAGAATCAACGCCGTTTTCCCTCCCGGAGGAGACCCCGGCGATTACCCCGCCGATGAATTCATTGAGCGCTGTAAAGCCATTTCCGCAGTTTTGAAAGAAAGCCATCCCGATGCCGAAATGTGGCCCTCGGCGCAGGCTCCGCATTCGATTCCGAACTGGGGTGATGTGCTGATTGAAGAGCTTGAAAAGCTTCCCGACGAAATCGACGGAATCATTATGGGCCCGAATCACGCTTTTCCGCTTGACGAGCTTCGCAGAAAAGTCCCCTCAAAATATCCGATAAGATTTTATCCCGATATATCCCACAATGTCAGATGCGAATATCCCGTTCACTTTGACCGTGACGACTGGCATTTTGCGCTCACATCCGCCCTAAGCAGGGAATGCACCAATCCCCGTCCGAGAGAATACCGCCATCTTCACCGCATCACAAGGCAATATACCTGCGGCTCGGTAAGCTATTCGGAAGGCATAACGGACGATGTTAACAAAGCGGTCTGGGCGGACATGGAATTCTTTCCCCGCTGCGACCTGCGCACAACTCTCCTTGACTATGCAAGGCTGTTTTTCTTCGGCGCAGATGCCCAAAAAATTGCCGACGGTATCCTCGACCTCGAAATGAACTGGGAGGGCGACCCTGCCGAAAATCACGGCATTGATTCTACTCTTGCGCTTTTTGAAAAGCTCGGTGAAGACTATGCTTTTCTCAACGAAAACTGGCGCTTTCTTCAGCTTCTTATGAGAGCGAAATGTGACTGGGTCATCCGCCGCAGAAGGCTCTTTGAGCTTGAACTTATTAAAGAAGCAAGAATCGCTCTTGAAAAATATGACCTCACGGCAGTTCGTGAAATTCTCGAAAGAGATTTTGATGAGAATTATAAAAAGCAAAGAAATGACATAAATCTCCTTGCTGACAGGCTCTTCAATCTTATCGGTCTTCAGACCGACACGGCTCATTATTATGCTGACGGATGGGAAAGAGGAGCGATTCTCGAAACGATGGATAACCCCGTAACAGACCGCAGGTGGCTGCTTTCCGTTCTTGAAAAAGCCGAAAAAACGAACGATTCATTCGGAATTATGAGATCGGCGTTTGACAGAAACAAGGTTGACGGCGACGAATATTATTTTTCCGTTGCATTGAACGGCCTGAAAGAATGCGGATGCCCGCAGACCGGCGAGGTCTATATGGATTTTGAAGGCGACAAGCCGAGAAAAGACGGCAGTATGCTTCCGACGGGTATGTTCTGCACCTTTGATAATTTCAGCTTCCGCTCGTTCATCGGCGGACTTACGGCAGACTGTGATTATCTTCTGAAAGTATCATTCAAATCTCAAAAATCCGATTCTGTTAAAGAACATACCGTAAAGGTCAACGGAAATGTGATTTACTGCGGTCCCCGTTTCGGCGGAGAACCCGATAAAAAATATGACGAGCTTATGCTTGCGCCCGGATTTGAATCGGTAACTTACGTTATCCCCAACGAATATATATGCAACGGCTGCATCGAGCTTGAAATGAACGAGCCGACGCTCGGCGTTATGTTCAGCGAATTCAGAATAGTCAAATCGAAAAATAAAGATTGACATAAAAACGCATTAATGATAAAATATTGAAAAATAAAAAAGGAGTCAGCAAAATGAAAAAAATCATTTCTCTTGTTCTTGCGACAGTCCTTGTTGCATCCGTTGCTTTTGCACTTTCATCATGCGGAAAGAAAGCAGAAACTCTCACAATAGCCATCCCCAACGACACAACTAACGAAGCACGTGCCCTTCTTCTTCTCCAGGAAAACGGCATCATCAAGCTTAAGGACGGCGCAGGCATAACCGCAACAAAACTTGACATTGCGGAAAATCCTCATAACATTGATTTCAAAGAGGTTGAGGCTGCTCAGCTTCCCAACGTTCTTCAGGATGTTGACTACGCTGTTATCAATTCAAATTTTGCCATTTCGGCAGGTCTTAATCCCGTTAATGATTCTCTTGCAATCGAAGGCTCATCCTCTGCTTACGGCAACATCATCGCCGTTAAGGAAGGCAACGAAAAGAAAGACAGCATCAAGGCTCTTGTTGCCGCTCTTCAGAGCAAGCAGGTTGCGGATTTCATCGCTTCCAAATATGCAGGCGCCGTTGTCAGCACGGTTGACAATCCCGGCACAGGCTATGATGACAGCATTGATTATGCTGCTCTTGCAGGCTCAACCGTCAAGGTTGCCGCCTCCCCCACTCCCCACGCTGAAATTCTTGCCATTGCAAAGGATATCCTTGCCGAAAAGAACATCACTCTTGAGGTTACCGAATACAACGATTATGTTGTTCCCAACAATGTTGTTGAGAGCGGCGAAATGGATGCAAACTATTTCCAGCACGCTCCCTATCTTGACGATTTCAACGCAGAAAACGGCACTCATATCGTCAATGCGGCAACTATCCATGTTGAGCCTCTCGGCATTTACGGCGGCAAGCAGACTACTCTTGACGCAGTTAAATAATTTATAAAACAGCTATAAAATCAACAGTTATGTTCGGGTTTCCGAATCCGTACATAACTGTTTTCCATTGCAAAGGCGGAATCAATTATGATAGAAATTAAAAATCTGACAAAAACCTTTGAGGTTTCCTACGGCACTCTTGATGCCCTCAAGGATGTCAGCATTACAATCAATGACGGAGAAATTTTCGGAATCATCGGTATGAGCGGCGCAGGCAAAAGCACGCTTGTCAGATGCATCAATATGCTTGAACGCCCGACTGAAGGCACGGTCTGCATTGACGGCTGCGACCTCGGCAGACTTTCCGCAAAGGAGCTTCGGGCAAAGCGCAGAAACATCACGATGATTTTTCAGGGCTTCAATCTGCTTATGCAGAGAACCTGCCTGAAAAATATATGCTTCCCCCTTGAGCTTGACGGCATTCCGAGAGCGGAAGCGAAAAAGAAAGCTCTTGAGCTGCTTGAAACAGTCGGCCTGCCCGACAAGGCAAATGCCTATCCTTCCCAGCTTTCGGGCGGTCAGCAGCAGAGAATAGCAATTGCCCGTGCGCTTGCAACAAATCCGCAGGTTCTTCTCTGCGACGAAGCAACAAGCGCTCTTGACCCGAAAACAACTCACTCCATTCTCGAACTCATAAAAGAAATCAACCGCAAAACCGGAATCACCGTTATCATCATTACCCATCAGATGAGCGTTGTTGAAGAAATCTGCACCAATGTAGCCATCCTCGATAACGGCAAGGTCGTTGAAAGCGGCTCTGTTTCAGATGTTTTCTCAAAGCCTCAATCCGATGCGGCAAAGAAGCTCGTTTTCCCTGAAGGAGCGGAAGAAGTTTTTGCCGAAAGCGGAAATGAGCCGAGAATACGTGTTGTTTTCAACGGCGCCGAAGCCGCAAACATTCCTCTTATTTCGCAGATGGCAATTGACAAAGGCATTGCCGCCAACATTCTCGGAGCTTCAACAAAAGCGATCGGTGACAGAGCTTACGGCAACATTCTTCTCGGCATTCCCGGCGGAAAAGAGCAGGTGGCAACTGCCATTGAATATCTCGGCGCAATCAAAGACATTACCGTTGAGGAGGTGTGAGAATATGTTTGATAAGATTTTTTCTTCGGAAGCTCTTGCAGAATCAATTGAGATTCTCAAAAACGAATTTCCCGTTGCTCTCTGGGAAACATTTTATGTAACCGTTCTCGCAACCGCATTCGCAATAGTGCTCGGTCTTCCTCTCGGCGTGCTTCTTGTTGCGGGAGAAAAGAACGGCGTTCTTCCTTTGCCGAAAGGAATTATGAATGTTCTGAATGTTATAATCAATCTTCTGCGTTCAGTTCCGTTTCTTATTCTTATGATTCTCGTTTTTCCGCTCACAAGAGCAATTATCGGCACAACCGTCGGCACTCCGGCTTCAATCGTGCCGCTTGTTATAGCGTCTTTCCCGTTTGTTGCAAGGCTTGTTGAAAGCAGCCTTCGTGAAGTTAATCCGAACATTATCGAAGCTGCGCAGAGCATGGGTGCTTCTCCGTTTCAGATCATCGTTAAGGTCATGATTCCCGAAAGCGTTCCCTCGCTCATTTCAAACGCAACAATTGCGATCACAACAATTTTAAGCTATTCCGCAATGAGCGGCATCATCGGAGGCGGCGGTCTCGGAAAAATCGCAATAAATTACGGCTATTACAGATATAAATATCTGGTTATGGTCTTCGCCGTTATTCTTCTTATCGTTCTTGTTCAGCTCTTCCAGAGCATCGGCACAAAGCTTGCAACAAAATCCGATAAGCGGCTTAAATCAAAAAGATAAAAGAAATGAGGTAATCAAAACGGATCAGAATCAGAGACCTCACGGCAGAAACAAAACCGTCGGCTCAGGCTCGGCGGGAATAAACAGAAAAGAAAGAGTCGGCACGGGTTCGCCCGTCGGCTCTGCAGGAAGAGGAAGCTCGGGTGCTTCGGGCTCGGGACGTTCCTATCCCGTAAGAGGCAGAGCAAGCGGCGGCAAAGGCTTAAGCCTTAAAACGATTCTTATCGGCGCCGTCATTATCATCGGCATCATTTTTATTATGAGCAAAACAGGCGGACTTGACATCGGAACGCTTTCCGACTACGATTTCAACACTTCGGATATAAACAACGGCGAATATTCCTATTCAGACGATACTTACTCTTCATATCGAAAACCGGATTATTCCGTTTCGCCTCTCGCCCGTCAGAAAAGGTATATCCCCGTCGGCAGCGGACAGGACACCGTAACGATCATGGTTTATATGTGCGGCACGGACCTTGAATCGAAATACGGCATGGCAACCAAGGATATTCAGGAAATGCTGAAAGCGAATATTTCGGATAAGGTCAACCTCATCATCGAAACCGGCGGCTGCAAATCCTGGAAAAACAGCTCAATTTCATCCTCTGTCAATCAGATTTACAAGGTTGAAAACCACAAGCTGAAAACGGTTGAGAAAAATTTCGGAAAAGCCGCAATGACCGACCCCGATAACCTCACAAAATTTATTGATTTCTGCGAAAAGAACTATCCCGCAGACCGCAATATGCTTATTTTCTGGGATCACGGCGGAGGCTCTCTTTCCGGCTACGGCTACGATGAAAAATTCCCCTCGGCTTCTTCAATGCCCTTGAGCAAAATCAATTCCGCACTTAAAGCGGCTGATTGCGAATTTGACATCATCGGCTTTGATGCCTGCCTGATGGCAACGCTTGAAAATGCCCTTGTTTGCAGCGGTTATTCCGATTATCTCGTTGCCTCCGAAGAATCCGAGCCGGGAACGGGATGGTATTATACCAACTGGCTCAACGATCTTTCAAAGAACACTTCCGTTTCGTCGGTTGACCTTGCGCAGAAAATAATCGACGATTTTGTTGCTTCATGCAAATCCTCCTCCCCCTCGGCAAAGGTCACTCTTTCACTTATTGACCTTGCGGAGCTTGAAGGAACGGTTCCCGCAGCTTTCCGCAATTTTTCAAACTCCACAACGGAGCTTATAAAGAATGACGGCTACAAGACGGTTTCGGATGCCCGTGCAGGCGTTCGCCAGTTTGCGCAGAGCAGCAAGATAAATCAGGTCGATCTCGTTGACCTTGCGCAGAGGATAGATACCGACGAAGCAAACGCACTCGCCGATGCTCTTCACGGCTGTGTAAAATATAATCAGTCAACAATTTCACGCTGCAGCGGCGTAAGCATCTATTTTCCTTACGAATCAACAAAGAGCCTCAACAGCGCCGTTGCCTCATATAAAGCAATCGGAATTGACGAAGAATATTCGGAATGCATCAGATCCTTTGCCAGCCTCGGCTGCGCAGGTCAGGTTGCCTCCTCGGCTTCTCAATATCCGTCGCTTCCGTCCGCAGGCGGTGACATTCTCGGCTCTCTTCTCGGCTCACTCGTTTCCGGAAATCAGACCTCATCGGGTCTGCCGATCGATCTGCTCTTCGGCACATCATCCGGAGCTTCCGCAGGCGGAATGGATGCCGGTGAAATCGCATCACTTCTTGAAAGCATCTCCGGACGCAGTATGCCGGCAGGATATGAATGGGTCAACACAGAGCTTATTGCCGAAAACGCAAAAGAAATTGCTCACAGCACGGTTGATCCCTCAAGAATAAAAGCAACCGAAAAAGACGGCAGAAAAGTTCTTGAGCTTGATGATAAAGAATGGGCGCTCATTCAGACTGTTGAACTCGGCGTTCAGGCAAAGGACGGCGCAGGATATGTTGATCTTGGCCTTGACAACACCTTTGAATGGTATGATGATAACAGCATCTTGCTTGATTTTGACGGCACATGGCTCACGCTGAACGGTCAGCTCTGCGCTTATTATCTTGTTTCGGATACACAGCAGGCAGACGGAAGCTGGTCAACAGTCGGCAGGATTCCCGCTCTGCTCAACGGAAAGCTTGTTAATCTCCAGGTTGTATTTGATAAAGCCCATCCCGAAGGAACAGTAACCGGCGCTTATCCGGTTTATTCCGACAAGGAAAATATTGATGTTATCGCAAAAGGCGATATTGAAATCGTCAGCGGAGATGTTATTGAGCTTGTCTGCGATTATTATGAAGCAAACGGAAAATATGAAGCATCTTATAAGCTCGGCAGCAAAATCACCGTTTCCGATATGGGACTTAAGCTGACAAATCTTGAAATAGAAGCCGAAAGCTTCAAGGTTTTCTATCGTCTTACCGATATATACAATAATCAATATTGGATAGAAATTAAATAACCGTTCCGTTCTCAGACGAATTTCCGCTGACCCGATTGCGGAAATTCGTCTTTTTTTGCGGAATTTTGCAAGATTTCAAAATAACACTTGCAAAATCTTGAAATATAATATAAAATAGCAGTGTTATTTTCTTACCGGAGGTTATATAAAGTGGAATTAATGAATTTATCGAAGCGGGAACTTGCAAAAAAGCTCTCGGCTCTTAAAAATGAATATGAAGCATTCAAAGCTCTCGGCCTTCAGCTCAATATGGCAAGAGGAAAACCCGGCGCAGACCAGCTTGAGCTTTCGGGCGAGCTGCTTGATCCCGCCCTGCTCGGAAACTTCAAGGCATCGGACGGAACGGAAACCCGCAACTACGGCGTGCTTGACGGCATCCCCGAATGCAAAAAGATTTTTGCCGATATGCTCGGCGTTGACTGCAAAAATATAATCGTTTTCGGCAATTCAAGCCTGAACATAATGTATGATTATATAGCACAGCTTATGATATTCGGCGCAGGCGACGGTGCATGGAGCGCAAAGCAGGGAATAAAATTCCTCTGCCCCGTTCCCGGATATGACAGACATTTTTCAATTCTTCAGAATTTCGGCATTGAAATGATAAATGTTCCGATGGATGAAAACGGTCCAGATATGGATATGATCGAAGAGCTTGTCAAGGATGAAAACGTTAAGGGAGCATTCTGCGTTCCCATGTATTCAAATCCCTGCGGAATAACATATTCCGACGAGGTCGTCAAGAGATTTGCCGCCCTGAAGCCCGCCGCAAAGGATTTCAGAGTTATCTGGGACAACGCTTACTGCGTTCACCACCTCGGCGATGACCGTGACACTCTTCTCAACATCTTTGATGCCTGCAGGGAATTCGGCACGGAAGATAATTTCATTGAGGTTGTTTCAACATCAAAAATCAGCTTCCCCGGCTCCGGCGTTGCCGCTCTTGCCGCTTCGGATGCAAATATCGCCGCCATCAAAAAGAGAATGACAGTTCAGACTATCGGCTATGATAAGCTCAATCAGCTTCGTCACGCCGCATATTTCAAGGATTTTGCGGGCGTTGAAGCCCACATGAAGCGCCATGCCGCAATCCTCAAGCCCAAATTCGATGCCGTTCTCTGCGCATTCAGCGAAAAGCTTTCAGGCAAAGGCATCGCTTCGTGGACAGAGCCCAAAGGCGGATATTTTATCAGCCTTGATGTTCTTAACGGATGCGCAAAAAGAACCGTTGCTCTATGCAGGGAGGCCGGCGTGACCCTCACGGGCGCAGGCGCAACCTATCCATACGGCAACGATCCCGAAGACAAGAATATCCGCATTGCCCCCACCTTCCCGTCAAGGGATGAACTCTGCAAAGCGGTTGAGATTCTCTGTTTATGCGTTGAAATTTCAGCTATTGAAAAGCTGCTCGCATAAAGCTTCCGATTATAATTGCTCCTGCTCTCTCGCAGGAGCTTTTCTTTATCTATTTTAGTCCCCTCCAAGGGAAAAGATACATAATATTTATGTAAATGCACGAAATTCTCCGTGAAACCGATACAGGCTTGCAATTTGACAAAAAAAATGATATGATATTAAATGCGATAAAATGGAAAAAGTCAAAAAACAAAAAATCAGTACCACTTATTTTCGGAGGACAGTATGACAGTATTTGACATTTTTACACTTCTCGGAGGTCTTGCGTTCTTTCTTTTCGGAATGCACATCATGTCGAGCGGTCTTGAAAAAATCGCCGGCGGAAAACTTGAAATCATCTTAAGAAAAATGACCGATAAGCCCATCAAGGGTCTGCTTCTCGGCGCAGCGGTAACGGCGACTATTCAGTCTTCATCCGCCGTTACGGTTATGCTTGTCGGCCTTGTCAACTCGGGAATTATGAAGCTCGGCCAAACCATCGGCGTTATTATGGGCTCAAACATCGGCACGACCCTCACCGCCTGGATACTTTCGCTTGCCGGCATTGAAAGCGACAATTTCTTTCTCAAAATGCTCAAGCCCTCATCCTTCTCGCCCATCATCGCCCTTGTGGGTATAATAATGATAATGGCATCAAAAAGGGAAAAGGTCAAGGATGTCGGTTCCTCGCTTATGGGATTTGCCGTTCTTATGTACGGCATGCAGCTTATGAGCAGCGCAACAACGCCCCTTTCCGAATCCGAAAAATTCGGCCAGATGCTCATTTATTTCAAAAATCCCCTGCTCGGCGTTCTCGTCGGTCTTGTAATAACGGGTATCGTTCAGAGCTCCGCCGCAACAATCGGTATTCTTCAGGCTCTTTCGATGACCGGCGCCATCACTTACAGCATGGCGATTCCCATCATCATGGGCGAAAATATCGGCACCTGCGTGACCTCGCTTCTTTCAAGTATCGGAGTAAGCAAGGATGCAAAGAGAGTTTCTTTCATCCATATTATGATAAAGGTCATCGGCACGGTATTTTATCTTACAATCTATTTTGCACTTGATATAGCTATCGGATTCACTTTCTCCGACGATGCGGCTTCGCCGGTCGGAATAGCTGTTGTTCATACCATATTCAACATTGCAACAACGGTTCTTCTCTTCCCGTTCTCGAAATTCCTTGAAAAATTCGCTCTCAAGGTTATCAAGGATAACGGCAAGGACGAAAAGAAGGCATTCATTGATGACCGTCTTCTCAACTCCCCCTCGCTTGCAATTTCGGAATGCAAATCCAAAACGATTTTTATGTCCCGCACCGCAAAGGATTCTCTCTTTGATTCGATCTCTCTTCTTTCAGATTACGATAACAAGGTTGCAGACCGCATTCTCAAATATGAAGAAACTCTCGACGAGCTTGAAGACAGCCTCGGCACATTCCTCGTTAAGCTCTCAAGCCGTGAGCTTTCCAAGGAAGACAGCAACACCATTTCAATTCTTCTTCACACTATCGGTGATTTTGAAAGAATCGGCGACCACGCAGTCAACATTCTTAAGGTTGCAAAAGAAATCAGCGATAAGGGCATCAGCTTTTCGGACGAAGCAACCGCAGAGCTTAAAACAGCAACCGATGCAATAACTGAGATCCTTGACATCACAATTGATGCGTTCTGCCACGGAAACGCAACTCTCGCCCTTGAGGTTGAGCCTCTTGAGCAGGTTATAGATAATCTTCTTTCCGAAATCAAAGACAGACACATCCAGCGCCTTACCGGCGGCAACTGCACGATTGAGCTCGGATTCGTTCTTTCTGACCTTATCACAAACTACGAAAGAGTTTCCGACCATTGCTCCAACATTGCAGTTTGCATAATTCAGATAAGCAACTCCGTTTTCGACACTCACGGCTACCTCAACAATTATAAATCATCCGAGGCAGGCAAATTTGTTGAAACATTTGAGCTTTATAAAGAGAAATATAATCTTCCGAAAAAAAGAAAGGATGCATAATATGAAAAAATCAAGAATCATTGCCGCTATTCTCGTTTTGATAACCGTTGCTTCGCTTTTCTGCTCCTGCGGAACAGGCAGCGCAGAAAAAGAAACCAAGCCGCAGGTCGTTACGAATGCAAATGCAAATCCGATAACACAGCTCGGAAACGGCGCAAACAGATTCATTTTCAATGTTGTTGATAAAGATGGCAAGCTCTATGAATTCGCAATTAACACAGACGAAACAACAGTCGGCGCCGCTCTTGAAAAAATCGGTATGATAAAAGGTACAAAAGGTCCTTACGGGCTGTATGTCACCATTGTCAACAGCATCAAGGCGGAATACGAAACAGACGGCTGCTACTGGGCATTCTATATAGGCGATGAGCTTGCATCAACCGGAGTTGATGCCGTTGAAATCGTTGAAGGCGAAACTTACACATTCAGAGTTGAAAAAGCATAATTTAAAGACCGGTGAAAAAGGGCAAATATTCATAAAATGTTTTATGAAGTGCCGCATAACACCGGTCTTTTCTTTTTTTCGATTGACTATTTTAAAATAATTATATATAATATTAAAAAAATTATGATTAATAAGGTGATTTTTTGAAAAAGACAGTTTCAATTCTCTGCATCGCAGTTCTTCTTATCTGCGCAGGCTGTTCAAAAAAACCGACCGAAAAGGAAATAAGCAATTATATCGGGGAAGGAATGATGACTAATTTCAGACTTCTTTTCAGCGAAAATGAATTTTTTGTCAATGAAGTTTTCATCAATTCACATCTTCCCGTCAATGCTTCCGAAACCGTTCAGAAAGACGGAAAGACCTATGCAAAGGTCATTTCGGATAAATACGGAAGCTTTCAGGCTCTTGAATCGGCAGTCAGAGCCGTTTACAGCGCAGAAGCATCCGAAAAGCTTCTTAAGGAAAAGAATTTTTATGCCGACATCAACGGCTCGCTTTATTTTGACACAAGCGCCGACTTTGAGAAAACCGAAGGTCCCGTCTGGAATTTTGAAAAGATAAAAACCGTTTCCACCGGTGAAAAAGAATATGTTTTCGGCATTCCGTGCAAAAACGGCAAAAAGACCTCCTCTTCCGAATTCAAAGTCATTCTCGACAATAACGACTGGCGGCTTGCGGAAGTCTACACAAAATAATTCATAACAGGAGAAACAGAAATGAGCAGCATAAGAACACAATGGTTTGATAAGGTTGACCGCAACTGCCCCCTCAATGAATATCCCCGCCCGCAGTTTGAAAGAAAAGACTGGCTTTGCCTCAACGGCGAATATGAATATGCAATCACGGCCGAAAATGCCGAAAAACCCGAAAAATTCGACGGCACTATCCTTGTTCCGTTTTCGGTTGAATCCGAGCTCGGCGGAGTCGGAAAAGCTCTCAAGCCCGATGAAAGGCTATGGTATCGCCGCTTCTTCACTCTCGGTGATGAATTTGAATGCAAGAGAACGATTCTTCATTTTGAAGCAGTTGACTGGCAGTGCAGCGTATGGGTCAATTCAAAATTCATAGGCGAGCATACCGGCGGCTATAATCCGTTTTCGTTTGATATAACAGATGCTCTCGCTGACGGCGAAAATGAGCTTGTTATCAGGGTTTATGACCCGACTGACGAAGGCCACCAGCAAAGAGGCAAACAGATTCTTCACACAAAAGGATTTTGGTATACCGCAACCTCCGGAATATGGCAGACTGTATGGCTTGAGCCGGTCAACAATTACAGAATCGAAAGCATAAAGCTGCTTCCTGATATTGATAAAAGCGTTATCAAAGCCGAAGTAAAACACAATTGCAGCAAAGCCTGCAAGCTTTATGCAAAGGTTTTTGACGGCGAAAAGGTTATTTTTGACGGTGAAATTTCAGAAAAAACGGAAATCGGAATTCCCGATGAAAAACTCTGGAGTCCGGAATCTCCGTTCCTTTACACAGTTCTTTTCGCTCTCGATTATGCGGGAATAAAGGACGAAGTTTCAAGCTATTTCGGAATGAGAAAGTTTTCGATCATGAACGATGAAAACGGAATTCCGAGACTTGCTCTCAATAATAAGCCCTATTTTCAGAAAGGTCTTCTTGATCAGGGCTATTGGCCCGAAAGCCAGCTCACCGCTCCGACCGACGAAGCGATGATATTCGACATAGAAAAGATGAAAGAGCTCGGTTATAATATGCTTCGCAAGCATATCAAAAAAGAGCCTTTAAGATGGTATTATCATTGCGACAGGCTCGGAATGCTCGTCTGGCAGGATATGATAAGCGGCGGCAAGCCTCTCAATCTCGTGCTTGCCGGAGGTCTGCCGAATATAAATGTTCATGTTAAAGATAATATGTATTCGGCGTTCAACAGAAACAAGCCCGAATGGAGAGAAGAATTCAAATCGGAATTGTTTGAAATGATCAGCACCCTTTATAACTGCGTTTCGATCTGCTGTTGGGTCCCGTTCAATGAAGGCTGGGGTCAGTTTGACGCAAAGGAAATCGGCATTGCGATCAAGAATGCCGATCCTTCAAGGTTTGTTGACCATGCAAGCGGTTGGCACGACCAGATGGGTCCCGATTTCAAAAGCGTTCATAAATATATATTTCCCGTTCATGCGCCCACAAAGCTCCGCACCGCAGGCAGGCCCTATGTTTTAAGCGAATACGGCGGATACAGCTGGAATATCCTCAACCATGTATGGAATTTCAAAAAATCCTTCGGTTATGTTAAATTTGAAAGCAAGGATACCCTTTCGGCAGCTTACAGAAAGCTTCACGATGAGCAGATAATTCCGCTCATCAAAAAAGGCCTGTGCGCCACCGTTTATACACAGGTCAGCGATGTTGAGTTTGAGGTCAACGGAGTTTATACTTATGACCGTGAAATACTCAAGCTTGATGCAAATATGCTTAAGGCAATCAATTCAAAACTCACCTATTGATAAAGGAGAAACTTTTTTATATGGCAAATCCCAGAATACGAATCATCAATCTCGTTGAAATATTCAATGTTTATTCGGACGAGCTTCATATTATTTCTGCGGATGAACTGATTGAAAGGCTCGCTAAATACGGCCATAATATAAATAAAAGAGTTCTTATTGAAGATATAAAGTCCATCAGGGAATCCGGATTCGATATTGTCAGCGTTGCCTCTCCCAAAAAAGGCTTCTATCTTGCCAGACCTTTCAACGCCGAAACGATGCACATCATTCAAAAAGCAATGCTTTCTTCTTCGCTTGTTTCTCAAAGGGAAAGAGAAGATGTAAGAAGCGCCATAGAAAGAACTCTCGGCAATGAAGAATTCAACATAATGACAAACACAACGATAAATCTGATTCCGAAGGTTGAAGACAATGACATCCCTCTTGCTGTTATTTATAAATTGAGAAAAGCAATTGCCGAACGCAGGCAGGCTCTGATAACCGTTGCCGGCCTCGAACCGGGCGATATGTTTTCAACTTCAAAAGCGGAAGAAGCGTTCGTTGTCAACCCTTATATCCTCGGAATCAGCAATTGCAGCTTTTCGCTGTATTTTTCATGCCCATCAACGCCCTCAAAGCCCGAATATATAAGATTGAGACGTATTTCATCGGTTAAACTGCTTGATTGCGCTCAAAACAGAAAATCCGAGCTTGATATCAACAAATCCGTCGGTTATTTCGGAAAAGTGCCTCCGTTTGATCTTGCGGTCAAATCAAAGCACCTTGTTTTCAGGCTTAAAACAAAAGATATTGAATATATTGACCATGTTTTTGAGCTTCCCATTGAATACAAAAAAGACGAACGGGATGGCTTCTGCCTCGCAAGAGTCAACACCGTTTTCAACGCAAGGCTTCTCGGATGCCTTTACTATCTGAAAGATAAAATCGAACTTATTGAGCCGAAATCGCTTGACGATATAATTTAAAAGGAGTGCTTCACAATGTTTAAAAAATTTTTGGCAGCCATCCTTGCGCTGACCTTTGTTTTTGCGTTTGCAGCCTGCGGAAAGGAAAGCAAAGAATTTGTTAATCCTCCCGCAAAAAAAGTTGCAATTCTTGTTGCTCCGAAATCAGAATATCCGGAAGAATATCTTGCAGCTCAAAATCTTGCAAAGCAATATCCCGACAAGATAATAATCAGGGAGTTTTCAGACAGCAGAGAGCTTTATGCAGGGGTACCCGATGAAATTTCGATCTCGGTTGAGCTTGCCGGGAACGCCGACATCGGAGCAATTATTTATCCGAGAGCAACCGGCAACATAATAACCGCTGTTGAAGAGGCAAAAGCAAGAAACAATGCCCTTCATTTTATCTGCACAGAGCCCGAATGCTCCGTTGATGCTCTTTCTCCCCTGGTTGATTCAGTTGTCACGGTTGACTGGGAAAAAGCCGCAAACGAAATTATTGACAGAGCAAAAGAGCAGGGAGCCGAATATTTTCTCATGTTCTCGATCAACCGCCATATCGGCAGTAATTCGCTCTTTGCCGCCGAAAGAGAATATTTTGAAATTGCCTGCAAGGCAAAAGGCATCAAGTTTGTTTATGACAACGCATTTGATACCCATGATGCCGGCGGAATCGAAAAGGCAAAGCTCTATGTTAAGGAATCCGTTGCCAGGCAGATTCTCAACAACAAAATCCCCAAAACAAATGTTGCTCTTTTCTCAACAGACAGCGCAGTTCAGACCGCTCTGATCGAAATTGCAAACAAAAAGAATATGATTTATGTTTCACCTGCCGTCCCCTCGGCTTACAGCGGCATCGGAGAAGCTTATCCCGTTGACACCGAGCAGAGCTTTGATGAATATGTCAATGCCCTTAAAGTTGCCGTTGCCGCAGACAGCGAGCAGAATGCAAAGCTTTCTGTTTATAACTATCCCCTTTCCGTTGAGATGACAAACTGTGCAGTTTATACCGCTTTTGACATTCTCAACGGAAGAACAACTCCCGAAAATCTTACTGAAAGAACAAAAATGAGATTTGCGGACAATGCCACATCCAAAGAACTGACCGTAACCGTCCACAAAGATGAATTGCTTTCAAACGTTTTTCAGGTTTACTGCCCCGGATTTGAAAATATCGCATAATACAAAAAACTGCGAAGGAGTTTTTTCCTTCGCAGTTTTCATTTTCAGCGTGTGATAATATTTAATATTTCCTCCGGCGAATCAACAATATAATCGGCGTTGTTTTCTTCAAGCACCTTTCTGCCTCTGAATCCCCAGGTCACTCCGATAATGGGTATTCCGGAATTCTTTGCCGTCAGGCAGTCAACCTCGGAGTCGCCGATATAAACCGAATTCTGCTTTGATGCTCCGAGCTTTTCAATTGCATACCATACGCCGTCGGGCTGAGGCTTCTGGGCAACGCCGTCAATCTGACCGATAATTATTTCAAAATCATCTTTGAAAAACTCATTCATAATTGCGTCTGCCGCATCCTGCGTTTTGTTGGTCACAACGGCAAGCTTAACGCCATTTTTCTTCAGCTTCTCAACAAGCCCGCAAATGCCGTTATACGGCCTTGTTTTATTCATCGAATTTGTTATATAGTGCGCCTTGAAAGCTTTCAGGCAGCTTTCCCGAAGCTCCTCAGAGGTGTTTTCGGGTACACTTCTGAAAACAAGCTTTTTTACGCCGTTGCCGACAAATGTACGCACTTCTTCAAGGCTTCTTTCAGGCATTCCATGCTGCTCAAGAGCAAAGTTTATACTGTCCTTCAAATCCTCAAGAGTATCTATAAGTGTGCCGTCAAGGTCAAAAATTACCGCTTCGTATTTCATATTTTCCCTCATAAAAAGAGGCATACTTTTTGCGGTATGCCTCTGATTTTTAATTTTTGAATTTATCAAAAAAGCTTGATTTCTTCTGCGAAGAGCCTGCCGGCGCACCTCTCTTTATTCCAAGCTCCGTTTCAAGCTCCATAAGAAGGTCTCTCTGCTTCTGCGTAAGATTCTTCGGAGTGTCAACAATGATTTTAACAAGCTGGTCTCCTCTGCCTCTGCCGTTAATGACCTGAATTCCCTTGCCTGCAAGCTTAAACACAGTTTCTGACTGCGTGCCTGCCGGAATGTCAAACTTAACATCGCCGTCAAGGGTCGGAATGCGCAGATTATCGCCGAGAGCAGCCTGGGTAAAGCTGATATGTTGCTCAAGCCATACATTATAGCCGTCACGCTCAAAGAACGGATGCGGCCTGACAACAACAACGACCTTAAGATCGCCTCTCGGTCCGCCGTTAACGCCTGCGTTGCCGGCTCCGCTTATGCTGAACACCTGGCGGTTATCAATACCTGCAGGAACATTGACTTCAACCGAAACCTTGTTTGAGCTTCTGCCTGCTCCCCGGCACTTCTGGCACGGATCTTCAATAACCTTGCCCTTGCCCTGGCATTTTGTGCACGCCTTTTGAGTCTGAATAACGCCGAATGGCGTTCTCTGCTGAACATTCACGTGACCTCTGCCGCCGCATTCGGGGCAGGTTTTGGCTGATGTGCCGGCTTTTGCGCCCGTGCCGTTGCATTCATGGCAGGTATCAACTCTGTTGACTTCAACCGTTCTCTTGCAACCCTTTGCAGCTTCTTCAAACGAAATCGTAACTCTCGTCTGAATATCCTCGCCCCTTCTCGGGCCGTTGGGATCGGCTCTTCTTCCGCCGCCTCCGAAACCGCCGCCGAAAAATGAGCCGAATATATCTCCGAGATCGATTCCGTCATCTCCGAAGCCTCCGAAGCCTCCGAATCCGCCGCCGGGGCCGCCTGCACCGTAGTTGGGATCAACTCCGGCATGGCCGAACTGATCATAACGGGCCTTCTTCTGGCTGTCCGAAAGCACCTCATAAGCTTCGTTTGCTTCTTTGAATTTTGCCTCGGCTGCAGTATCGCCCGGATTAAGGTCCGGGTGATACTGTTTGGCTTTTTTTCTGTATGCTTTTTTTATTTCATCCTCGCTCGCATTTTTATCAATGCCGAGGACTTCATAATAATCTCGTTTATCTGCCAAGGGGATTACTCCTTTTCAGAGCTGAATTACTGATCGTCAGCTTCGGTATAGTTTGCTTCTGTGTAGCCGTCTGCTCCCTGATAGCCTGCATCGGGACCTGCGCCCTGGGCGCCTGCAGCTTCCTGAGCAGCCTTATAAACCTTCTCGGAAATCTCATAGAATTTCTGAGTAAGCTCTTCCTGGCGGCTCTTGATAAGGTTGATATCTTCGCCCTTAAGAGCTTCCTTGAGAGCATCGATCTTTGCATTCACTTCTGCCTTTTCGTCATCGCCGAACTTGTCGCCGTTTTCGCTCATAAGCTTTTCACACTGATAAACCATCTGATCGGCTGCGTTTCTTGTGTCAACCTCTTCACGGCGCTGTTTATCTTCTTCTGCAAATCTTTCAGCATCTGCAACTGCCTTATCAATATCATCCTTGGACATATTGCTTGAAGCTGTGATCGAAATGGACTGCTCTTTCTGAGTGCCGAGATCTTTTGCGGAAACGTGAACGATACCGTTTGCATCTATATCAAAAGTAACTTCGATCTGAGGAACGCCTCTGCGTGCGGGCATAATGCCGTCAAGATGGAACACGCCGAGAGTTTTGTTATCCTTTGCGAATTCTCTTTCACCCTGGAGAACATGAACTTCAACTGAAGGCTGATTATCAACTGCGGTTGAGAAAATCTGGCTCTTCTTAACGGGAATAGTTGTGTTTCTGTCAATAATCTTGGTGTTGATTCCGCCCATGGTTTCAATGCCGAGTGAAAGCGGAGTAACATCGAGAAGAAGAAGGCCGGTAACTTCGCCGCCGAGAACGCCTGCCTGAAGAGCAGCGCCCATAGCAACGCATTCGTCGGGGTTGATGCCCTTGAACGGCTCTTTGCCGATGAACTTCTTTACAGCATCCTGAACTGCGGGGATTCTTGATGAACCGCCGACCATAAGAACCTTATCAATTTCGGAAACATTAAGACCCGAATCGCTTATAGCCTGACGAACGGGACCCATTGTTGCGTCAACAAGGCTTGCGGTAAGCTCATTGAACTTTGCTCTTGTGAGAGTCATTTCAAGATGCTTGGGGCCTGTTGCATCAACAGTAATGAAGGGAAGATTGATTTCGGCAGTTGTAACGCCCGAAAGCTCGATTTTTGCCTTTTCAGCGGCTTCCTTAAGTCTCTGCATAGCCATCTTGTCGCTGCGAAGATCAATGCCGTTTTCAGCCTTATATGTGCTTGCAAGCCAGTCAATGATTTTCTGGTCGAAATCGTCACCGCCGAGACGGTTGTTGCCGGCTGTTGCAAGAACTTCCTGAACGCCGTCACCCATTTCGATGATCGAAACATCGAATGTGCCGCCGCCGAGGTCATAAACCATTATCTTCTGATCTGTTTCCTTGTCGATGCCGTAAGCAAGAGCTGCGGCTGTGGGCTCGTTGATGATTCTTTTAACTTCAAGGCCTGCGATTTTGCCTGCATCCTTTGTTGCCTGGCGCTGCGAATCGGTGAAATAGGCGGGAACTGTGATAACGGCTTCCGTAACCTTATCGCCGAGATATGCTTCGGCATCGGTCTTGAGCTTCTGAAGGATCATTGCCGAAATTTCCTGCGGGGTATACTTTTTATCGTCGATAGCAACTTTATAATCCGTTCCCATCTGTCTTTTGATTGAAGAAACAGTTCTGTCGGGATTGGTGATAGCCTGCTTCTTTGCGACCTGACCGACAAGTCTTTCGCCTGTTTTGCTGAATGCAACAACCGAAGGAGTTGTTCTTGCGCCTTCTGCGTTTGCGATAACTACTGCTTCGCCGCCTTCAATAACGGATACGCATGAATTTGTTGTACCGAGGTCGATACCTATAACTTTTGCCATAATTTTTTCCTCCTGTATATCAGAAAATTATTTATGAATTAGCAACCTTGACAACAGCGTCTCTGATTATTCTGTCGCCAAGCTTATAGCCTTTTGTGAACACTTCTGCGATAACGTTCTCGCCGAGCGAATCGTCTTCAACCGTCATTACCGCATTATGAATGTTGGGATCAAACGCATCGCCTTTTTCGCCGAAGCTTTCAACGCCCTGCTTTGAGAGGATCTGAACGAATTGATTGAATATCATTTCAATTCCCTTCTGATAATCTTCCGGACTTGCCTCCTTATTTGAAGCTGCCCTTTCAAAATTATCGAGAACGGGAAGAATTTCCTTGATCACATCAGCTTTTGATGATGAATAAATATCCTGCTTTTCTTTCTGCGAACGCTTTCTGAAATTATCATATTCCGCATAAAGGCGGAGGAACTGATCGTTCTTCTCATCGAGAGCCTTCTGAAGCTTTTCTTCTGCGCTCTCTTCTTTTATTTCTTCCTTAACTTCTGCAGCCTCGGTTTCTTCAACCTGCTTTTCCGTTTTTTCGGTTTCTTTTTTTTCTTTCTTCATTGGTGCTTCCTTTCTTACTCCTCAAGTGCCTGTGTAATAAGACGGCCTACAAGGTCGGTGAGGTATTTAACGCTCGGAATAATATTTTCATAATCCATTCGGGTAGGTCCTATGATTCCGATAGTTCCGGAATCGCTTCCTCCGACAGAATATTTTGCCACAATTACGCTTGAATTTTCAAGCTGGCGGTAAATATTTTCTTTACCGATTCTTATATCAACGGGATTTTTCATTCCGTTCATAACCGCAGTAAGCGGTTCTTTCTTGCTCAGGAATTCGAGAAGCTGCGAAGCATCGCTTCCGTAATCCTTATATCCGAAGAGATTTGAACTGCCGCCGAGCATAATTTTTGAATCCGCCGTACTTCTTGCAAGCTCGCAAACCGCCGCCATAAGCGGAAGCATTGCGAAAGCGTCGCTGTCAACAGAAGCAGCAACAGTCTGCATTGAGGCAACGCTTATATCCGATGCAGAGCAACCTATAATCGAGCTTTGAACTATATTATAAAACTGCTCGCAGATTCTTACATTCAGCTCCGTATCGAGCCTGCAAAGTCTGCTTTTGAGGATTCCGTTTGATGTCAGAAGCAGAAGCATTGCCGTATGTGCACCGACGGGCACAATATCAATTCTTCTGATAACCATATCCTCGCCGCCGGGAGTTGTTGAAATGCAGGCACATTTGGTAAGGTCCGCCAAAACCTCCCCCGCTCTTGCAATAAGCTTTTCCGGATCACCTGCCGCAGATGCAACACCTGCTTCAATAAGCTTTTTGTTGATTTCTCCGATTTCTCTTGATTTCATCAGATTGTCAACATAATATCTGTAACCGAGCTGTGAGGGAACTCTGCCTGCCGATGTATGAGGCTGTTCAAGATAACCCATTGCGGAAAGCTCACTCATCTCGTTGCGGACGGTTGCGGATGAAATCTGCATACCGGTTGCGGAAAGCAGACCCTTGGAGCCGACGGGCTCGCCGGTTTTGATATACTGTTCAACAATAGCGGCAAGAATCTGTTTTTTTCTTTCGCTGAGCTCTGCCATTTCGCACCGTCCTTTCCGCAATAAAATTGCGAGTGCCAGATTTAGCACTCAATTCATCAGAGTGCTAATCACAGTTAATAATATATACCCGATTTCCATTTTTGTCAATAATTTAATTGTAAACACTTTGTTAATTAAGCCCGAAACGGAATCCGTTTCGGGCTTAATATATAATGTAATATTATTTAAGATCAAAATGATATTCCATATCGTCATGCCATTCGCCGGAATAGAAGTTTCGGGCTCTGACAACGACCTCATCTTCATAGACTTCAATCTGCCCTGCATCGCCCGTTCCGGCGTAAATTTCATTATCTTTTTCTCCGGCAAGCTCTGTGCAGCGAGGGAAATTCATCGTGTTTATGCCGTCTTCCGTTCCGAATGACCATCCGTCAATAAACGGCATGTGCGTATGGCCGTAGACATAAAATACGTTGTTGTATCTTCCTATGATTCCTGAAATTCTCTCTCCTTCGTCATCATCGATATCATAAATCGGATGATGTGCAAGAACAAATATCGGCTTTCCGCTTGCCGCAGCAAGTGCCATCGTGTCTTCAAGGAATTTATACTGCTCCTCGCTTATCGGCATTTCGTAAACGCAGAGATCTTCGGGACCGAGAACGATAAAATAATAGCCGTTAATAACTTTATAATAAAAAGGCTTATCGGTTTTTACTCCCGTCAGAATGCTGCTGTAACTTAAAAAACGGTTTAAAAGCTTGTTGTAATCACCGTTTCCGTTGCCGACATCGTGGTTTCCGCAGCAAACAACATATTCATCCGAAATATGAGAGCTTTTAACAGCGCCGTAAAAAAGAATGCTTTCAATTCCCTGGCCGTTCATGGTATTGTCCCCGAGAAAAACAGCGGCATCGTTGCCGAAGCTGTTGTTGCCCGCATCCTTCAGAATTCTGCGGAACACCTTATAGCGGGATGTGTTGTTGCCTTCAACATGAACATCGGATATAACGCACACATTCAAAAGACAGTTTTTTTCATCAAGAACGGTATGCGGTTCTTCCGGCGCACCAACAACAAAAAATGACATAATAAGGGCAATTAAAACGGATATAATTCTTCTTAATAAAGTAATCACAAATCAACCCACCTTTAATATACAATAAAAGGCAGAGGTCGAGCCTCTGCCGTTTTATTTATCCTGCGGGTATTCCCGCGGATTCAAGAGTCCGAAGCAGATTATGCTTCCTTGACTACTACCTGCTTGCCGTTATAATAACCGCATTCGGGGCAAAGTCTGTGAGATCTCTTGAGTTCGCCGCAATTTGAGCATTTTTCAAGCTGAGGAGCGGTCATCTTCCATACGTTTGAGCGTCTCTTGTCTCTTCTTGCCTTGGAAACTCTTCTCTTGGGTACTGCCATTTTTAGCACCTCCTTAAAATTTTGCGCCTTTATAAAACCTTTCGGGTTTATTGACTTATTTATCCAACAGCTGCTTAAGAACCGCCAATCTCGGATCAACTTCTTTTTCGCAGCCGCATTCGCCCTGATTAAGATCGCCGCCGCAATTCGGGCAGATTCCTTTGCAATCTTCTTTGCAGAGGAACTTGACGGGAAGGCTGAGAAAAATATCCTCAATCACAAGCTCATCAAGATCAAAGCGAAGCTCGTTCACCAGCACAAGCTCATCATTGGTATCATCATTGAGGCTTGTGACAAGTGTATGGTTGATTTCGGTTGAAAGCTCCGGCTTTATCGGCTTTGCGCAGCGGTCACAATCAAGTTCAAGAACAAAATCGGCTTTTGCTTTCAGCTCAACTATTCCCGTTGAGTTGCTGACGCATCCGCTGACCCTGACCGGCGAAGTGAACGGCCTTGAAGCGCTTATCTCTTCTTCCGATAAATCAAGCTCATATTCAAATTCTTTTGAAAGACCTTCCGTATTGAAAACGGACTCTAAATCGAGTATCATAGCTTTCTCCTGAAAATCAAGCATTAAATATTATATAATCATTAAATTGATTTGTCAACTGAAATTTTATTTTTGAATTCAGATTTTTTTGCAATATTCAAAAATCTCTGCGGGAAGCTCGGATTCATCAGCCGAAACCGTGAAAGTGATGTCCTGCTCAGAGTCGGTGCTGAGCCTTGCAACCTTCTTAAGAAACTCTGCAAGGGCCGCATAATCTCTGCCGCCGATTTTAAGAGTTGCATCAACAAGAATATCGGTTATATCGTGGTCGCCTGCAATAATTCCGCAGAGGAAGCCGTAAAATGCTTCATAACCCGAAACGCCGTACTGATCTGTTTCAACAAGTCTTGCCCGATAGTTTATATCATAAGTGAGAAGTCTTTCTTTTTCAATGCAGACTACATTGCCGCTTGACTTTTCAACCGCATCATTAACACGATCAATGAGTTTCTTTGTTTTGCCTGAACCTTTGTTGCCGAGAATAAGATATACCATAAAAGTATCCTCCTGAAAAAATTATGAATGATTATTTGAGCCTTGCTTCAAGAGCTGCCTTTGCGTCCTCATATCCGGGCTTGCCGAGAAGAGCGAACATATTCTTCTTATAGCTTTCAACGCCGGGCTGGTCAAAGGGATTTACGCCGAGAATATAGCCCGAAATTCCGCAGGCTTTCTCGAAGAAATAAATCATAAAGCCGAGATCAAATTCATTCTGCTTATCTATCTCAATGACGATATTGGGAACCTGACCGTCTGTGTGAGCAAGAACCGTGCCCTCGAAAGCCTTGCGGTTTACGAAATGCATTGTCTTGTCCGCAACGAAGTTGAGGCCGTCGCCGTTGACATCGTCATATTCGATCGTAACATCTGTTTTGGGTTCTTTGACCCAGATAACCGTTTCAAACAGGCATCTTTCGCCCTGCTGAATATACTGACCGAGCGAATGAAGGTCTGTTGAGAAAATTGCCGATGAAGGATAAAGACCCTTGCCGTCTTTGCCTTCGCTCTCGCCGAAAAGCTGCTTGAACCACTCGCACCAGAGTGTCATTGAAGGCTCGTAAGCTGCGAGCATTTCAACTGCCTTGCCGTCACGGTAAAGCATATTTCTAATTGCGGCATATTTATAGCAATCATTTGTGAGAACGTTATCGTCTGCATAAGCTTCTCTTGCCGCTGCTGCGCCCTGCATAAGAGCATCAATGTCAATTCCCGCAACTGCGATGGGAAGAAGACCTACGGGAGTAAGGACGGAATATCTGCCGCCTACATCGTCGGGAACAACGAACGTTTTATATCCCTCTGCATCCGCAAGAGCCTTGAGAGCGCCTCTGCTCTTATCGGTCGTAACATAAATTCTCTTTGCAGCTTCTTCTTTGCCGTATTTTTCTTCGGCAAGCTTCTTGAAGATACGGAAAGCGACTGCGGTTTCGGTTGTTGTGCCCGATTTTGAGATGACATTGATTGAAAAATCTCTGCCGTCAATGAGGCTGATAAGCTCCGCAACTGCGGTTGAGCTTATTGTGTTTCCGCCGAAAAGTATATCGGGGGTATCCTTTTTCATCAAGTTATAGTTATTTGATTTAACGAATTCTATAACGGCTCTTGCGCCGAGATATGAGCCGCCGATTCCGAGAACAACAAGGACTTCGGAATCCTTCTTGATTTTTTCGGCGCTCTTTTTGATTTCTTCAAATTCCACCTTGTCATAGTTGACGGGAAGATCTATCCAGCCGAGGTAATCATTGCCCGCTCCCGTGCCCTCGTGAAGCATCTTATGAGCGGCAGAAACCTCTGACTGCATTGCTTTGAGATTTTCTTCGCAGGCATATTTTCCTGCGTATTTCAGTTCAAGTTTTAATGACATTTTCAACACCCCGTTGATTTTTGTTTATCTTATATATTTTACTCTATAATTGTCGTTTTTGCAACTATTATTACAAAAACGATATGTAAGCTTTTTATTTCCTCAATTACTGAACGCCGTATATAAGATCGCCGTATGACGGATAAGGCCAGTATTTTGCTCCGGTTATGCACTCCGCTTCGTCTGCAAACGCACGAAGCTTTTCCATTTCGGGAATGATAACGGATTTAAACAAATTTGCCGCATCGGCTGTTGAAGCAGCCTTCTTTGTTTCTTCAACCAAAGCCAAAAGCTTTTCAGCCTTATCAAGCATTGATGCCGAAAGAGAAGCAAGCCTTCCGACTGTTTTCTCTTCATAAGTGCAGTCAATTCCGGCAAAAGCATTTTTCTTAAGCATTGCGGTTTCACCGAGCGATTTGATATATGCGCTGACGGCGGGAAGAATATCCTTATTGACCATATCGATCATTGTGAGAGCTTCGATATTAACGGTCTTGCAGTAATTTTCAAGATAGATTTCATATCTCGCTTCAAGCTCCGTTCTGCTGAAAACTTTATGATTTTCAAACAGAGCAACATTTTTCTCTTTGAGAAGATAAGGAAGGCAATCCGGAGTTGTGCGCAGATTGAGAAGTCCCCTGCTCTCCGCTTCTCTGACCCATTCATCATCATAGCCGTTGCCGTTGAAGATGATCCTTCTGTGATCCTTGATGGTTTTGACTATGAGAGCATGAAGCGCTTCTTCAAAGTTTTCAACATTTTCGAGCCTGTCCGCATAGGATCTGAGCGATTCCGCAACGGCGGTATTAAGAACTATATTTGCGCTTGCAATCGAATTTGCGGAGCCGAGCATTCTGAATTCAAACTTGTTGCCCGTAAACGCAAACGGAGAGGTTCTGTTTCTGTCTGTTGTGTCCTTTGCGAATCTCGGCATAACATGAACGCCGACTCTGAACTGAACTTTTTCCTTTGCATCGTAAGCGGTTTCATTTTCAAAAGCTTCAAGAATTTCATCAAGTTCTTCGCCGAGGAACATTGAAACGATTGCCGGAGGGGCCTCGTTTGCGCCGAGTCTGTGGTCATTGCCTGCGCTTGCAACGGAAATGCGGAGAAGATCCTGATAATCATCAACCGCTTTGATCACTGCGCAGAGGAAAAGCAGAAACTGGGCGTTTTCATAAGGCGTTTCGCCCGGCTCAAGAAGATTGACGCCGGTAACGGTTGAGATTGACCAGTTATTATGCTTGCCGCTTCCGTTAACGCCTGCAAACGGCTTTTCGTGAAGAAGGCACATCATTCCGTGCTTCTTTGCGACCTTCTGCATAATTTCCATCGTTATCTGATTATGGTCGGTTGCTATATTTGTTGTTGAGAATATGGGAGCCAGCTCGTGCTGAGCGGGAGCCGCTTCGTTATGCTCTGTTTTGGCAAGCACTCCGAGCTTCCATAACTCTTCGTTAAGGTCTTTCATATATGCGGCAACTCTCGGCTTGATCGCTCCGAAATAATGATCGTCAAGCTCCTGACCCTTCGGAGGCTTTGCGCCGAAAAGAGTTCTGCCGGTGTAGATAAGGTCTTTTCTCTTATCATACATATTTTTATCGACAAGGAAGTATTCCTGCTCTGCGCCGACGGTTGTTTTTACGCTCGGATAATCATGACCGAAGAGCTTAAGAATGCGAAGAGCCTGTTTGTTGATGGCTTCCATTGAACGGAGAAGAGGAGTTTTCTGATCAAGAGCCTCGCCGCCATAGGAGCAGAAAGCGGTGGGAATGCAGAGCACACCTTCCTTGATGAAAGCATAAGAAGTCGGATCCCAGGCGGTATAGCCCCTCGCTTCAAATGTTGCACGCAGGCCGCCAGAAGGAAAGCTCGAAGCATCGGATTCGCCCTTAACAAGCTCCTTGCCGGAGAATTCCATAATGACCGTTCCGTCTTTCGGAGTAATGAAGCTGTCGTGCTTTTCGGCAGTAATGCCCGTCATCGGTTGGAACCAATGGGTAAAATGAGTTGCGCCCTTTTCCACAGCCCAGTCCTTCATTGCGTTTGCAACCTCATTGGCTATGGCTATGTCAAGACGCTTACCCTCACGGATAGTTCTCTCCATTGCATTATAGGTTTCCTCGGGAAGTCTGGCTTTCATTTCCTTATCATTGAAAACCATACATCCGAAATATTCGGGAACATTTTTCATGCTCAATTCTCCTTAAAAAATCCGAATCCAGCTCTTTTTCCGTCTTTTATAAAAAAAGCAAAGACACCGTGAGGCGTCTCTGCCTTTTTTAGTAATTTAATTATAAATCCAAATCAATTTAAAGTCAAGATTTTTCAGCTTTATTTTTATATATTGTAAAATATTTCAAAAAATAAAGAATGATTCCGCCGGATTTGTTGTTTTTAGCGGAAATCAAAGCGTTTTCCGAGCCAGGTCATGCAAAGCTCAACCCACGAAGCAGTATCTTTGTTATATTCAAAATCTTCTTTTCGGGAATAAACAACATTGTCGCTCGTTGAAAATCCGTGGTAGCCCTTTTCATAAATATGGACCTCAAACGGAATCTTATACTTATTGAGAGCCGCCATATACTTTATCGAATTTTCAATCGGCACGCAGGTATCCTCGCAGGAAGCAAAAATGAACGTTGCCGAAGTTTTTTCATCAACATATTCGTCAATTCCCGGAATCGGATCGGCAAGGATCCTGCCCATTGATTCAAGAATGCAGGGATAGCCGAGAATGCAGGCTGCCGGACGGATTCTGCCCATGGCGCCGAGAGCAGCGCAGAGATGGCCGCCGGCGGAAAAGCCTATTGCGGCAATCTTTGAGGCATCGATCCTCCATTCATCCGCATTTTCGTGAATAAGCTCCAGAGCCTCTTCGGCATCGTTGAGAGGTCTCGGAAAAGCCGCCTTACCCTTTCCTACGGAATATCTCAAAATGAACGCCGCATAGCCTTTGTTCATAAAGGCGAGAGCAACCGGCTCTGCCTCACGGTCGGAGCACATTTTATATGCTCCGCCGGGAATGACAAGAATTGCGGGTCTTTTTTCAAGATGCGGCATTTCAGATGAATATTCGGGAATATATGCGGTCAGAGTTACATCTTCATTGGATAAATCAAGAGTAAAAACTTTCATACCTTTTCACCTCAATAACTGATTTTGAGAGTTTTGATTTCAAACGGTCTGAATGAAAGTGAATCGGCTTTGAATTCTTCCTGAACCTCTTCAAGCATATTGGTAATTTCAACCTTCTTTGCTCCGTCAAAGAGCTTGAGTGCGCAGTTGGTGAAAGTACCCTCCGCCTCATAAAGCCTTGCAATAAACGCCTTTTCGCAGTCCTCGCAGGGTTTGATAACTTCAACTATGATGTTCGATTCGGCGGGAACGATAAGCTGCTTTGCTTCGAATTCGCCCTTACCTGCAACAACGGGAACATTCAGCTCATAAGCGGGTCTGATAACATTTTCGGAATTGAAAGAACCGGCATGGGGCAGGAACGAATAAACCGTTCTGTGAAGGCCGTGATCGCCCGTAAAGTCGGGTCTTGTGCCGCCCTTGTGGAGCGAAAGACGCATCTTTCCGCCCTCAACGCCGATAGCATACTTGCTGTCATTAAGGATCGCAGCGCCGCAGCGGTTTTCGGAAAGATCCGTATACTTATGATTAACGACCTCAAACTTTGCCTTTTCTACCGAATCATTGCGTGTTGTGGGTCTGAGAACATTGCCGTACTGAATTTCAAAGCGTGCAAAATTGCTTCTGATGTCCGTGTCGAATGCAGCTTTGAGGAAGCGGTGGTCATCCTGCCAGTCCATAAGAGTGTCATATCTGACCTCTGCGGTGTCGGCAAAGAAGATAACATCCTGCGTAACCGTTGATTTCTTTGAAACTTTATATTTATTTCTGATAATTGCGGCAGCTGCACCGACCGAAACGATTTCGGAGCCGATAAGCTCGGAACGGTCTGCAAACTTGGGCTCGATATCGGCATCAACATCCCAGTTATCCCAATCGGCAGGAAGGTCTTCGGCAATAATGAGAGAGCCGAGAGCATATCCTTCACCGCAGAGCTGGCGATTCATTCTCTTATCAAAGAATGACGAAATATATCCCTTGGAATCGAATTTAATGTCGGCAAACGGAGTTGAAACGCCGGCTGCATCTGCTTTGATTTCGGTTGACGGATCCGCATTGCCTTTAATAAGATTTATTTTTACCGTTGAAAATGCAGGAACTTTGATGCCGCTGAGAATAAGAATATTTTTGCCGTCAAGATTCTTATATGCCTGCTGTTTGCAGTCTGCATCGGCAATATAGCCCTCTTCGCATTCAAGGAAAATCGGGTCACATCTGTCAAACGAAAGAGTATTCGTGAGAGAAACAGTCTCTCCTTCGCCTGCCACGGCTTCGCCGATAAGCTTCTTTGCGGTTTCGATAACCCATCCGGTTTCTTCAAGCGAAAGCTTATGAGCCGAAGGAATGCAGGTGCCGGGAAGAATATCATGGAACTGATTTATGAGGAGCTTTTCATAAAGCGGATGAGTTGCCTCATCGGTTGCCGCCTTACCTTCTTTAACGGCATTGTTTACGGTAAGGATTTCAAGGTCACGAAGAGCAAGCTCCGCTTTTCTGTTGTTATGCTTGATGTTATGCTGGTTTGTGAGAGTGCCTCTGTGAAGCTCGAGATAAAGCTCACCCGTGTAAGTTGCGGGATTCTTTGCTCCCTTTTCGAGCTTTTTCATATAGTCGCCTACGAGCATATACTCTGACTTGCAGCAGCCGTTAAGATCCTTTATTCTTCTTGAGGTTTCGATCATTTCAAACTGCGGTCCTCCGCCGCCGTCACCGTAACCGAAGGAAACAAGGCGGCTGTTGGTAACGCTGCGTTCTCTGATCGAACTGTGGTTCTTCACATCGCCGTAAACATTTTCGCAAAGATCCTTCGGCGAGGGCCAGCAATGAGTTTTGTTGAAATGGGTGAATACCTTTGTGCCGTCAATGCCCTGCCAGTAGAATGTGTCGTACGGGAACTTGTTGGTATCGTTCCAGTCGATTTTTGTTGTGAGGAAATAATCAACGGAGCAGCCTTTCATTATCTGCGGAATGGCTGCGCTGTAACCAAAAGTATCGGGAAGCCAGAAGCAGTTTGAAGTGAAATTGAAATGCTTTCTCGTGAATCTCTGACCCCAGAGGAACTGGCGCACCATTGATTCGCCCGATGTGATATTGCAGTCGCATTCCACCCATACGCCGCCGTTGGGCTCATATCTGCCCTCTGCAACTTTTTCTTTGATTCTTTCAAAAAGCTCCGGATAATGCTCAAGAAGCATATTTGAATGGCAGGCGGAGCTCTGAACGAATTTATATTCTTCATACTGCTCCATAAGGGAAAGCTGATTTGAATATGTTCTTGCGCACTTCTTGATGGTTTCGGGAACCGGCCAGAGCCACGCCGTATCCATGTGGGAATGGCCGATAAGAGCGGTAAACGGAGCATCGGCGCCGGTCTTTACTGCGAGAGCTTCCTTGAGGAACGGATGAGCATCCTTAAGGCACGCCCTGAAGGTTTCTTCATCTGTATCATCGTATGAATAAAGAACTCTCTTATGCACCTCATAAAGAGCGTTGATAAGCTCGCCCTTTCTGAACGATGAATCGGGAAGACTTCTTGTCAGTTCATTGACAACACGCAGGTCAAAATAAAATTCCTGCATAAGATAATCTTTAACGCAGATGTCAATTCCGTTAAAATGAAAATCATAATCGAGAAGAGGCTCATCAGAAAGCGGCGAGCAGCCTTTATATGAATGGCCTGCGTATGTTTCAAGAGCAATTTCGATTTTTTCGCCCGCCTTTGCGTTTTTGCGCAGAAGATCGCAGTAATGATTGCCGTGGCCGGTGAAAACGATCTTTGTTGCGAAAGTGCCGAAGGGCTTGCCGTCAACCCAGAGAAGAGTTTCATAGCCCTGGGTATGAGGCATAACGAAAATATCCTTGCCGTCAAGCTCTGCGGGAACGGTATATTCCGCTTTAAACCAGCAGAATGAGCTTTCTTCGCCCCATGCGTAGCCGTCGGGAGCTGAAACGAATTTCGCTTCCTCGGGAATATTGTAAAGTCTATCTGTTGTTTCAAATGCTCTTGCGTTTTCGGCTCTGCCTACTTTCCTGAAGATATGAGGCTCGATGATCGACTCAAATCTTTCAAGCTTTTTGAGCATACGGTCAATTTGTTTGTCTGTAAGCATAAGGTTTATCCTTTCGATGATTATAATTTATTTTTCGGGCATACACGCATACATATTCCGCAAACTGCGCCCCTGCCTATCCTCTGAAATTTGTTTTTCATATATTCGCTGCATAATGACGGATCAAAGATCTCATCTCTGTCAATTCCCGGCTTCCACATTGCGCCCTTGATGGCGTGAGACGGGCAGGCGTTAACGCAGATATTGCAGCCGTTACAAAAATTGACGATTTCTCTTTCCTCTTTTTCAAGCGGACAATCCGTAAAGAGCGTTCCGAGGCGCACTGCGCTGCCGAATTCGCCGTGCATAAAAAGCGAATTTTTGCCGACCGTGCCGAGCCCCGCAAGGCACGCCGCTTTTTTATGGGAATATCTGCCCTGATAATTCCAGCCGTCTTTATTTATGCTCTGCGAAGCCGCAACGGTAATATATTTATAGCCTTTTTTCTGAAGAAACAATCCTGCCTGCAAAAGAAGAGAATCCGTAAATGCGTTCACCGAGCGATAATGATTGAAATATGTATGTGTCGGAGCATCGGAGATTTCGGCAACTATTGCCTGCGAGAGCCTGACAACGATGCTCACTCCGAACTCCATAGGTCCGTCATCCGCCGAAAAAAAGCCGACATCCGATGCGCCCTTTTCAAGAAGAAATTCTTTTAATTCGCTCTGAATGCTCATTTTGCCTTCGCCTCAAAGCAGAGCCAGCCGCCGCTTTCGTGGCGTGCAATGACTTCAATGCCGTTTTCTTCAAACGCACTCAGCACGTCCTGCTCTCTCGGCTCAATAATTCCGGAAGTTATGAATATTCCGCCCGGAGCGAGATATTTTTTAACATCCTTGCAGAGAATCATTATGATATCCGCAACGATATTTGCGGCGATTATATCAAACTGACCGCTGACCTTGTCCGTAAGCGAGCCCTGAAGAACGGTATAAACCGATTCATCAAAGCCGTTTGTTTTGCCGTTTTCCTTTGCGGTTTTAACGGCAAGTGCATCAATATCAACGCCTGTTGCGCTGTCAACTCCGAGAAGAAGACCCGCAACCGAAAGAATACCGCTTCCGCAGCCGACATCGAGCATCTTTTTGCCTTTGCAGGCATATTTTTCAATGCTTTCAAGGCAGAGCCTCGTTGTGTCGTGAGTTCCGGAGCCGAACGCAAGGCCGGGCTCAAGATGAAGCACGGCTCTGTTGCCTGCCTCGTATTCCTGCTCCCAGATGGGATGGATGAGAAGCCTTTCGCCTATCGGCATAGGCTTGAAATACTTTTTCCAGTTATTCTCCCAATCGGCATTCTTGCAGAGGTTTTCATCAATTTCAAAGGCAATGTTTTCAGCTCTGAATCTGTCCGAAAGGAACGAAACAGCTTCAGCCGGATTTTCTTCGGGAGAAATGTAGATATGTACTATGCCTTTTGTTCTGTCCTTTGCAAGCAGATCCTCGTCAATAAGGTCAATTCTTGCAATTTCCCACGCCTCCTGCTCAAGAGTGCGGTAATCTTCAATATAGATGCCGTAAGGGACCACCATCTGCGCAATGTCGCCTGCACGGTCAACATCATCGGCATTGACAGTGATTTTTATTTCGGTCCAGTCTGCCATTTTGCACCTCGTGAAAAATCAATATTTGTTATGAACATCTTCCGCAAAGCAGAGCATATCTTTAACGATTACTTCGGTTCCGTCGTCAAGGATCGCCTTGCCGCTCAGCCTGCCGAACACCTGATGCTGATCGGTTATGATAACCTTAACATCAATCTTTGCGGCTCTGTCGATAATGGGAACGAATTCCATTTCAAATCTGCCGTCACTTGAAGTGAAGGTCCAGGGATCAGTATATCCGCTTGCGGGAATATTGAATGTTACATCATCGAGCTTGTGGCACTTGCCGTCATAGAAAAGAATGTTTTCGCTTGCGGCCTTGGTGTCGCCGAAGCCGTAGCCGATATTGAATCCGAAAGCGTGGCCGTCAATATCCATATTGCCGGAGCCCCAGTACCAAGTGTTATCATAAGTCCAGACGCCTCTGCCCCAGTCAAGAGTGCCGAAATCCGTTGCGGGATCAAACACGTATTCCTTGCCGTCAAAGGTTGCCTTGCCGCTTGCTCTCATGCAGTTGATTTTCTGATTATAATAGAAAGCGGTTTCCTTTTCTTTCCAGGGAGTTGCAATAACCATTGTGTCCATTTCGGGCTGATCAAGGGTTATATCGCAGGAGAAGGTTTTGCCTTCGTGGAAGTTCTTGAAATTGCAGATAAGGCGGCGTTTGCCCTCGGATACTCTGAATTCCATATCAAGGCGCTTATCGTGATAAACGGTGTTGCCCTTTTCGCTTGTTGAGGGAAGCTTGAATTTACCCATCGGGAATGCGTTGAGAACCGTTTCGGTATGCTCCCACGGAATTGAGAAATCGAGAAGAGTTGCCGACTGGAGGCCGATATATCCGTCATCGGAAATAGTAAGAGCAACGCCGAAATTATTTTTTTCGGAAATAATGAGATAATAATCCCATTCCTTGATTCTGAATTTCGGAGCTTTGATAGCATTGCGGTCATAGACCTGAACGAGTTTTTTTGACCATCCCGGCTCTTTGAGAGCGCCGTTGGGATTAAGGAGAGGCTGAACCTTTGTTACTTCGTGATTTCTCATAATTATTCCTCCGTATGAATGTTATTCTTAAAGAAGGTCTGTCTGACCGTCTTTTTCTCTGCCGTGATTATAAAGGATCCTGTTTTCGAGCGCCCACTGGCGTGGAGTAAACTGACCTTTTTCAACGGAATTTATCGCATGGCTCATTTCATAAAGCCTTGCATCCAGAAGGTCAAGCTCCGAAAGAAGCTCCGCTTCAATAAACATCGGAAGCTTTGCAGCGCCGAATTCGGGAGTGCCGTGATGGGAGATAAGCATGTGTTCGATAAGAGTCAGCGTTTCTTCGCAGATTCCGTTTTCTCTGCCGATCCTGTCTATATTGACAGCGCCCATAACGAGGTGGCCGAGAAGATTTCCTCTGACGGTGTATTCGCCCGGAACGCCCGTTTCAGCCGAATCAATTTCATCAATTTTCGCAATATCGTGAAGGATCGCTCCGGCACAAAGCAGTTCAAAATTAACATAGCCGTAAATTCTGCATACTCCTTCGGCAAGCCGGATAATTGAAAGCGTGTGCATAAGAAGTCCGCCTCTGACGGCATGGTGAAGATTCTTTGCCGCAGGCCAGTAAAGAAGCTTTTCTTTATATTCATCAATGACCTTGCTCACAAGCAGCTTCAGTTCTTTATTTTCAAAGCCGTTAACTGTCTTTAAAATTTCTTCAAGCATAACATCGCCCGAAAGGCACGCCGACGGAACAAAATCTTCTATTTTGACGCCGTCTTCGGGAAGCACCTTTCTGATGCGTTCAACTCTGAGCTGAACGGTATCGTTGAACTGAACATAGCTTCCTCTGACCTTGACAAAATCGAAGTTATGATATTCATTTGCAGGTGATTCTTTATAATCCCAGAATTTGCCGTTGATTTCGCCGTCATTATCGGCAAGAGTCATATCAAGATAAGGAATCCCCTTTGCCGTGAGTTTCTTTTCAACTGATTTGATAAGGCAGAAGCCTTCACACGAAGCGCCGTTTCCTACCGGATTGAAATTCATAATTTTTCCTCCTGTGGATAGATATAGATATTATAGCATAATATATATAAAAATACAAACATTTTTTGCCGTGAAAAATATATATTTTGCAGCCTTTTTCACTTGACAGAAATCAATTATCTGCTATAATTAAGTTGTTCTCGGGGCGGGGTGGAATTCCCCACCGGTGGTGTAACCTTATTTCATCTGAAAGTTTACTTTTATTTTCGCATTATTTTTGCGTAAGGCAAGGCGGAAAAATGATGAATACTGTATGTATTCCGATTGCCGACAACGAAGCATTGCTCAAAAAGAACCGCAAAGAATGTAAAATTCCAGATGAATCAAGGTGCTAAAGTCCACAAATCGCTTTTGCGACCGATGCGGTGAAATTCCGCAACCGACGGTTAACCTGTGTGATGCCATGCAGTCCAAAGTCCGGATGAGAGAGAATGCGCATAAATTCTACGCATAAACGCCCTGTTTTTTAAGCAGGGCGATTTTTTATTTTCGGGGAGATGCGGAAATGAACATTAAAACGAAAAAAATTATCCGAATGGCGATCATGGCTATGCTGACGGCCGTTTCTGTTGTTCTGATTTATGTGATCAGAATTCCGTTGATTCCGTCAGCCCCTTTCCTTGAATATGACCCTGCCGACATACCGATGCTCATTGCGGGCGCACTTCTCGGACCTGCCGAAGGAATAACCGTTGTTTTTCTTGCAAGTCTGATTCAGGCGTTTACGGTCAGCGCCGCAAGCGGATGGATAGGATTTCTTATGCATTTCATCTCATCCGGCGCCCTTGTTCTGATCGTTTCGCTCATTTATAAGAAAATAAGCTCCGTCAAGGGACTTGTTATCGGCCTTGTTGCCGGCTCCGTTGTTATGATTGCGCTGATGATACCGCTGAATTTCATCTTCACGGGAATTTTTCTCAATGTCGGCACAAAGGCGGTTGCGCAGATGATCATGCCTGCAATTCTTCCTTTCAACGCTCTCAAAGCCGCCATAAACAGCGTTATCACTTTTGCAATTTTCATCCCCTGCTCCAAAGCCATTAAAAAATTTATATAAACAGAAAATGCCCATCGAAAAGATTTCGGAACGGCATTTTTCAGCAATAAGAAAAGCGCATGAGCATCATCTGCCCCTGCGCTTTTCTTTCTTTTTCCGCTGCTTCAATTCAAACATCCGTTCAGCATCGGCATATTTTTTCTCTCGCCTTTTTGCCTTGCGCTCCTGCTTATTCTGTTCCTGCTGCAATTTCAATGCCTGCTGTGATTTTGTTCCGATTCCGCCCGTGTTGAGCGATTTCTTTATATCACGCTGCATTTTCTTCGGATTTCGTTTTATCTCCTTTACAACAGTTGAAACTGCGGGGCTGAACTGCAAATCATAATAGTGTTTCAGAATGAACTCATACACCTCGAAGTCCTTCGGTTCGGCTCCGAAAGTTACCTTACAGACCGACAGTTTTTCATCTTCTGTCCGTTCAAAAATGCCGACCCAGAAAGGTTCTTCAAAAAACACCGTGAGAATTATGCGGCTTTCAGCCATAAAATCCCTCCCTGAAATTTTTCGGCAAAGAACGGACAACCCGGAGGGGCAGGTTACTTACCACATTTCTGTGACGGCCGGGCTACCTACCGGCTCTGGCATAAAATCTATGCGTTGCGTTTTTATCTTTGCATTTATTAAGTCAAATTGCCGCCGGACCTGATCCGCAGTCAATATAACTTTCTGTTGTTTTGTTTTTCGGCCTGCGTTGAGTGCGGCAGTCCGATTTTTTATTTTTTATAAATAATTTCCGTTATTTCAAGGCTGTGACCTCCGTTTTCGATTCCGAAGCAGTCATATTTCTTCCAGGCATCCTCTTTTTCATAGGAATCGCAGTGAGCACCGAGAGGATTGAAGAAATAGCCGGTATTTTCGTGAATCACATCGCCTGCAAAATAATTAAAAAATCCGAGCAGCCCGAAAGCGTTCGGAATAACATCCGAAACCGTTGCCATTCTGCGCAGCGGACATTTTTTGCCCGCAAAAACAACATAGGGAGAGCCGATGGAAAGAATATTCAGAATTTTGTAGCTGTTTCTGATTTCTTCATCTGCGCCAAGCTGCTGGCTTATCATTCCTCCGAGGCTGTGGCCGATGAAAACAAGATCCGAGCCTTTGGGAATATATTCGGAAATCATCTTTTTCATAAGCCTTAAATATGAATTATCCCGTGCGCACGCCGCAAGAAGACAAACGGGAATACTGAGCGGATTTTCTTTATCCCAGGACGAATCCGTCCCCCTCATCGCAATTGCATAAACCGCTTTCTTTTCGGAATCCGAAGAAGAAAGCTCCGCTTTGAAAATTTCAAACGGATTGCACCATGCCGCAAAGCAATACGCCTCATTTACATTTGAAACAACTGTTCCCTCAACCGTGAATGACATAATATGCCCCCTCAATCAACCTTTTTCCGGCGAAAAATCAAACGCCGCCCTTCCGTCTTCCATCACAAGAGAGGCGGAAAAATTTTTACCCTGCTTTGAAACGAAGCCGTCAAGCATTTTCGTTTTTCCGCATTCGATGAGCTGCCTGCATTCGGGCACGGAAATATATCTTCCGCTCATTTTAAGCCATACCGTAAATCCGCAGCCTTTCTCCTTATAGCCGAGGCAGCTGTAAGATTTTTTCATCCTCACAATGTCGCTGCCGCAGAGCGGACAGACTCCGATTTTCTCCATAAAAAGTCCGGTATAGCCTGCGGATTCGGGATCATTCTGCGGAGAATCGAAAACCTCTTTTATCTCCTTTTCGGCAAGCGCAACGGATTCTTCAACCGTCATATTTCCGTGAAAAACGCTTTTGAGTGCCTTGCCCAGCTCGCAGGTCTTATATTTATCCATTGAAATGCCCATACCGGAAATTGATTCAATAAGAAATTCTCCGTCCGGCAGGATATGATAAACATCCTTTTTAAGTTCAATATATCTGCTTTTTATCGCATTGTCAATAATGCCCGTTCTCGTTGCCTCGGTGCCGAGCTCAAGTCCCTCAAACATTGCTTTATATTCTTCGCTGTCATCGGCATTTTCTTCGGCGTTTGCCTTTTCTTCTCTGAACGGATTTTTCAGATAATTGTTGAGCGTTTCGATTGTATAATGCTTCGGCGGAGAAGTCTGCTTTTCAACGGGTTTAAAGTCAATATTTACCCTGTCGCCTTTTTCAAGATTCGGAAGCACCTTTCCTGCGCTGACCGATGCGGAATCATATTTTGTCCAGCCTTTTTCGAGAATTACCGTTCCCTTGAGCATATAGTCCTCGCATTCGCCGACGGAAACCGTCATTTCGGTTTTCTGCGCAATGCACGCCTCGCTGCAAAAGACGGCAACAAATCTGCGCAGAACGGTTGAATAAACTTTCTTTTCTTCTTCCGTCAGAGCCTCCGGTTTCGGCATTTTATAAGTCGGAGTAAGCGCCGAATGGGATTCTATTTTGCTGTCATCAAAAATCGTCTTTTTATCAACGAATTCAACGGGATAGCCGAGTTCCTTTACCTTTGAGAGGATTTGTTTTATCTTGTCCTTTTCCGCAGAGGCAAGATATTCGGAATTCGTTCTCGGATAAGTCAGATAGCCTTTTTCATACAAATCCTGAACGATTCGCAGAGAATCATCCATTGACATTTTATATTTCTTTCCGAGATAATTCTGAAGCTTTGAAAGCGAAAAAAGCTTCGGAGGATTCAGATTTGTTTTTGAAGTCTTCTTTGCGGTTATGTACGCCTCCTGCGCATTCAGCTTGTCGCAGGCTCTCTGCGCCGTTAAAATTTTTTCTTTCGGAAATTTATATTTTGAAACGAGCTCGATTTCTTCGCCGTTTGTTTCGGCTTTGCTCACAAGAGCATAATATATATCCGGCACGAAGTTTTCAATGCCTTTATCTCTGTCATAGATCGCCTTGACTATCGGTACGATGACTCTGCCGACACGCAGAAGAATTCCCGTGTGAAGAGTTGCATATCTCGTCAGATTGACTCCGTAAAGCCAGTCAATATATGTTCTCGAAAATCCCTCGTTGGCCAGATTATCATATTCGGATTCATCCTTCATTGCGCCGAGAGCCTCTCTGACCGTTTCGGGAGTCTGATCCGGAAGCCACAGTCTTGAAAGCTTCTTTCCTTTAACGCCGGTATTCATAACACAGAGGCGGACTATGATTTCTCCCTCTCTGTCGGCATCACCTGCGTTTACGATCTCGGAAACATCCTCACGCAGGCACAATTCTTTTATGATATTAAACTGCCTTTCAACGCCGGCATCGGGCTTTTTGTCGTTTCCGTTTCTTATACGGAATCTGAAAGAATCCGGAAAGCACGGGATTGTTTCCATATTCCATTTTTCGCCCGAAGGTCTGCCGTAATATTCTTCAATATCGCAAAGAGAAAACAAATGACCGAAAGCCCAGGTAACGATGTAGCCTGAGCCTTCAAAATATCCGTTTCTCTTTTTCATTTCGCCTATGCCGGCAACAATATTTCTTGCAAGGCTCGGCTTTTCCGCAATAATAAGAATCATGGTTAAATAATGTTAAACTTAAGTTCTGTTTCAAATTCATCGCCGTCAACGCCGATTCCGAATTCTCCGCCCTGAAGCTCCGTAAAGCTCTTTGAAATGGAAAGTCCGAGCCCGTGGCCTTCGGAATGCCTTGAAGAATCGTTTTGCTTGAATCTCAAAAGAAGTTCTTCGGCGGGAACGGTTATCGGAGTTTCGCAGATATTTCTGACGGAAAGCACCGCTTTGGAACCTTCCTCTTTGATTTCGATCGTGACCTTTGTTTCCGGCTTCGCATATTTGCAGACATTGCCGAAAATGTTTTCAAATATTCTCCAGAGCTTTGAGCCGTCTGCATTGATATAGACCTCATCGCTGCTGAAAAGAGTTTCGGCCTCAAGCTTTTTCTCTTCAAATTTAAGTGAAAATTCATCCACCGTCTGCATAACAAAAAGGCAAAGATTCGTTTTTTCAAGGTTGACCTCAACATTGCCCGTTGAGATTCTCGAAACATCAACAAGTCCACGAAGCAGGTCCTTAAGGCGGCCTGACTGCTTTTTGATTATATCGCTGTATGCGCTTATTTCTTCATCTCCGCATTTTCCGCTTCCGATAATGTCGGCATAGTTGACTATCGAAGTAAGCGGAGTTTTTATATCGTGAGAAATATTCGTTATAAGCTCATTTCTCAACTCCTGGCTTTTGCCCTTTTCTTCAAGAGCCTTTATCATTTCATCCTTGATCGAAATGAGGTCATCGTTGATCGCTCTGAAATCGCCGAACATTATATGAGAATCAACAACATTGTCAAAATCACCGCTTGCAATTTTCTTTCCGCTCTCTCTGATTGAGTTCAGGTTGAAAACGATGAGGAAAAACACCGCTCCGAGAATGAACAGACAGGCAAGCTGCATAAAGGCAAAATACAGAAAATTGAATTCCGAAAGAACATCGGTTTCACTTGTTTTGTATTTATAGACGAAATAAAAAATCGTGCCGAGATCGCCGGTCATTATCGCTCCGATGGCAATAAGCGCCTTTCCGATATACGGAACCCTGAGCTTTGCCTCCTTGCCGTGCGTTTTCTTTTTCTTTATTTTGTTGAGCGCTTTGGCAATGAGAGTGTTTTCAAAGATATGGCCCTCCTTGATTCTCATTGCAAGTGAAACGCAATAAATCAGAAGCACGAAGCTGACGCAGAATTCAACAACAAGCACAACGGTGTTCCAGAGAACGATGCTCTTGTCCTTAATGTCAGCCGCAGAGGTCAGAAGAATCAATATGACCGCAACGCCGATAAGCAAAAAAACGGCAAGGCTCATCAGGTCAAACGGAATTTTCTGAAGCACATTGAAATATTTTCTTTCTTCTTCCGTTTTGCCGATTGAAAACATCAGAATGCCGAGCAGGAAACACGCAGCGCAGACCAGAACAAACAACACAACGAAAATTGCGTATTTTATGCTTCTGGCAAAATCAATCATCTTCAGAGCAAGGCTGTAACTGTCATTCGCCGTCGGATTCTCTCTTACATAGAGAAAAATCGTGCCCGAAATCATAGTGTTTTCATCTATATCCGCATTAAAATCCTTTGAGCGAAAAAAACACGAATCATTTATATCGTAATCCGGGTCATTCTGAACAATAACGCTGCCTTTTGCATCCTTCACCCGGAAAACAATATTTGAATTTTCCGGATCATATTTTTCTATAAGCGTTTCATAAACGCTCCGGTCCTTTTCATCGAGTCCCGTCAGAGATTTTTCGGCAAGGACAGCATATTCTCTGATTTTTTCATATTCCTTTTCGGTTTTGATGCTCATTGCATTCTGAACCGGATAATAACTGTTATCCGTCGAATAGAAATGATAATCATACATAAAGTTGATTGCAAGAGCGAGCGCAACGGCAATTTCAACCGTCAGAAGATAAATGAGCGCAACCGTTATCTTATCCGTTAAAGTTTTCAGCTTGAAATTCAGCCCGATTACCTCTTTTCCATCTTATATCCGTGACCCCATACTGCAACAATATATCTCGGATTTGAAGGATCTATTTCGATTTTTTCTCTGATATGTCTGATATGAACAAGAACAGTGTTCTCTGTTCCGAACGGATCATCGTTCCATACTCTTTTGTATATTTCTTTCGGAGAAATGACCTCTCCGGGATTCTGAACAAAGAGTTTGATTATGGCGTATTCAGTCGGAGTAACATTGACGCATTCTCCGTCAACAAAAATCATCTTCGATTTGTCATCAACCTTAAGTCCGCCGTTTATATAAACATCGTCTTTCTGAATTTCGCTGCCGAGCTGTGTGAATCTTCTTATCTGCGATTTAACTCTCGCAACAACCTCAATGGGATTAAAAGGCTTTGTGATATAATCATCTGCGCCTATCTGAAGTCCGAGTATCTTGTCGGGATATTCATCCTTCGCAGTAAGCATAATTATAGGCATATTATATTTTTCTCTGATTTTCACAGTTGCGTCGATTCCGTTCATTTCGGGCATCATAACATCCATAAGAACAAGCTTTATATCGTTTTTTTCAATTGCTTCAACAGCTTGTGCGCCGGTATTCGCTTCAATAACATTAAATCCCTCTGCCGAAAGATATATTTTAAGAGCTTTAACAATATCTCTGTCATCATCACAGGCAAGAATATTTATCATGATCACACTCTCCCGATTCATATTATTGAATATTTTATTTTACTGCGCCCGAAAACTCAACAGTTTTAATTTATTCTTAATAAATCTTTATTGAAACTTAAGTTTTTAAGAAATCACCGATGTCATTTATCAGCAAGCCGTCAATGCCGATTTTTTTGAGATAATCAATTGCATTATCATCAATATAGCCGACATCTCCGTTCCTTGAGCTGCCCGCCATGACCCATACCTTTCTGCCTGCGGAATGGATCTTTTCAACATATTCCTCTGCGACCCAGCCCTGCCAAAGCCTTATGAATTCGGCTCCTTCGGCAATGCAGTCATCAATCATCTGAACATTTTTGATGAACGCAAGCACGGGAATGTTTTTGCCATATTTCTTGACACGGGCAACATCATCCGGCCTTGTAACTCCCATAATGATATTTTCAAGATACCCTTTTGAAACAATAAAATCAAGGATGGCATTTATGTTTTCGCCGCCCTCTTTTATATGAAGAAGAAGCGGTTTGACGCCTGCGTCGATATAATCGGCAAAAAGATGGCCGTGATGCAGCGGATCGTCTTTATGAGTCAGCGAAGCAAATTCCTCTGCGGTCATTTCGTTAACGCTTCTGTCAATGCCGAAAACTCTTTCGGCGTTATCGTCATGGCAAACAATGATTCTGCCGTCAGACGAAAAGCGAAGGTCTATTTCGACCATATCTGCGCCGTTTTTCACGGCAAGAAGAGCGGAATCAACCGTCTGTTCCGGATAAACAGTCGGTCCGCTTCTGTGAGCAATAACAAGCATAATCAATCCTCCTCTATTCTTGACGGAAGAGATGCCATATAATCGGCAAGCTCAAACGGAACAACAAACGGAAATGTGAAGCCGTCAAGCACAAGCCCCGAAACGGTTTTATCTCCGTGGGCCATTTTCAGCGCATCGAGAGCGGTGATCGGAATTACCGTGAAATTCTTTCTGTAATCCTCCGGCATCTGCTCATCCTGCGAGAAAATCGGGAAATATCTGTTATCATCCTGAGCCTTGAGAATATCTGCGGTAAGCTTTACCTCATCTTTATTGCAGAAGGTTTCACCCTCTGCGCATTCCATAATTCTCTTTTTGTCTTCTTCGCTCATTTCCGCTATGAACGGCACCTTAACCACCGAATCACGCAGACACCACAAAAGCGGAAGCAGATTTTCCTGCACAGGCTCTTTCATAAACTGAAGCTTGAGATAAACGAGAATATTTCCGCTTTCAAGGTCAGCCGCTTTGATTTTTTCTGCCATAAATATCACTCCGTTATTTTTCTGAAAACATTATATTGTTTTTTCCTCATCAAGTCAATAGCGGGCAAAGGATTCATCACGCTGAAAAAATGATGTTGACTTTTTCGGAATGATATGATATTATTCGTGGTAGATAGAGGCGCATCCTAAATGAGTACCGCATCTGAAAAGGCTGCCGAAGCCGGTGCGGGAAAGGTGAAGATGCCGAAGCGGATATCGTGGCGGATATCAGGCTGGCATAATAAAGAATATTTATTATGCTGTCGCAGAAAATGCGGAGAGCTATCCCTAAAATCATTTTGTATTTTTAGAGACGGCTGTTTTGCAGCCGTCTTTTTTATCGGAGGAATTTAAAATGAAGAAAACAGTATTTACCGGAGCTGCATCAGCCATTATCACTCCCCTCACCGAAAACGGAATTGATTTTGAAAATTTCGGAAGGCTCATTGACTGGCAGATCGAAAACGGCATTGATGCCGTTGTTGTTGCGGGCACAACCGGCGAAGGCTCAACCCTCACAGACGAGGAACACAGAGCGGCAATAAAATTTGCGGTTGAAAGAATCAACGGCAGAGTTCCCGTTATCGCCGGCACCGGCTCCAATGACACCGCTTATGCCATCGAATTGAGCAGATATGCAGAAGAAGCAGGCGCAGATGCTCTTCTCCTTGTTACTCCTTATTATAACAAAGCTACGCAGAACGGCCTTATCGCTTCATTCACCGCCATTGCCGATGCAGTCAGCATTCCCTGCATTCTCTATAATGTACCGAGCCGCACCGGCTGCAACCTTGCTCCCGAAACAATTGCAAAGCTTGCGGAGCATGAAAATATCGTCGGCATCAAAGAAGCAAGCGGAAACCTTTCGCAGGTTGCTCAGATAGCCGCTCTCTGCGGAGATAATCTCGACATTTATTCAGGCAACGATGATCAGAATGTTCCCATTATGTCGCTCGGCGGCAAGGGCTGCATTTCCGTTCTCGCAAACATTATGCCTAAAGAAACCCACGAAATGTGCGAAAGCTTTTTCACCGGCAATATTGCCCGCTCAAGAGAGCTTCAGCTTACGCTTCTTCCGCTCATCAATGCTCTTTTCTGCGAAGTCAACCCCATTCCCGCAAAGGCAGCCTGCGCAGCAATGGGCTTCGGCAGGAACATTCTTCGCCTTCCCCTCACCCCAATGGAGCCGGCACACGAAGCAAAGCTTCTCGCTCTGATGAAAGAAAATAATCTCATTTAACGGTGCAATTATGAAGGACGAAATCAGAATCTGCAAAAACATATCTGAAAACGAAAACGGCGAGCTGATGTTTGCAGGGGTCAACACCCTTGAGCTTGCCGAAAAATACGGCACTCCCCTTTACGTTATGGATGAAAACAGAATCAGAGAAATGTGTTCATCGTTCCGTGATGCAATTGCAAGGGAATTCGGCGAAAAAGGCAGAATTCTCTATGCTTCAAAAGCCTGCTCATTCAAGAGAATATATGAAATAATCGCCTCGGAAAAGCTTCACATTGACGTTGTTTCAACCGGCGAGATCCACACCGCCGTGCGGGCGGGCTTCCCGATGCAGAATGCCTATTTTCATTCAAACAACAAAACGGATAACGATATAAAATTCGCAATTGATAACAAGGTCGGTCATTTCGTTGTTGATAATGTCGAAGAGCTTGAATCGCTGAACAGAATCGCCGGAGAATTCGGAATGAAGCAAAAAATCATTCTGCGTGTTACTCCGGGGATCGACCCCCACACCTTTGAAGCGGTTGCAACCGGAAAGGTTGATTCAAAATTCGGTTCGGCAATCGAAACCGGCCAGGCGGAAGAGATCACGGCTCACGCCCTTAAAATGGAAAACCTCATTTTCGAAGGCTTCCATTGCCATGTAGGCTCCGAGCTTTTTGAAGCCGGCGTTTTCATTGACACAGCGAAAATTATGCTTGAATTCGTTGCCGATATGTATCATAAGCTCGGATGCTTCCCGGAGCTTCTTGACCTGGGCGGCGGCTTCGGAGTAAGATATATCGCTTCGCAGCCGACACTTGATGTTGATAAAACGATAGGTGAAATCGGCGGCTTCATAAAGAATTACTGTGTTCAGCTCGGCATTGAAATGCCGTCAATAGGCTTTGAGCCGGGCAGAGCGATCGTTGCCGATTCGGGGCTTACCCTTTATACGGTCGGCACGCTCAAAACAATCCCCGGCTACAAAACCTATGTTTCGGTTGACGGCGGCATGACGGACAACATCCGGTATGCTTTATACGGCGCAGAATATACACTTGCCGTTGCCGGAAAGCTCAACGAAGATCCGGATATGGTCTGCTCTGTGGTCGGCAAATGCTGCGAAAGCGGAGATATTATTCAGGAAAACATCAAACTTCCGTCAAGCACTTCAAGAGGCGACATTCTTGCCTGCTTCACAACCGGCGCATATCATTATTCAATGGCTTCAAACTATAACCGCATTCCGAGGCCGGCGATAGTTATGATTGCCGATAAAAAAGATTATCCCGCCGTCAGAAGAGAAACGCTTGATGACCTCACAAACCTTGATATATAAAGATCACCGGAGAACCGATCGGTTCTCCGGTGATTTTAATTTCTGCCGAAATTATATTTATTCAGCTTTTTCAGAATGCTCACGAGCGGCGCAATGAGAATTCCGCAAACAAGATTTCCGGCTCCGTGAAGCGCATCAAACGGCAGACCTGCTATTATCCATGAAATCATACCCTTGAAATTCAGATGAAAAAGCAGCGCCTGCGCAGGAGCATAAATTGTGCCGTATAAGAAACCGTGAAGAGAGCAAACGATCATGCCTGCGATTACAAGCTTCTTCCCGCTCCATTCTTTCGGAATCAGCATTGACATTGCCCAAAGGACCGTCCACACATAAAGATACGGTATCCACCAAAGACCGAATCCGTTGAAAAGCCCCGTGAGGAAAACAAATATATAGAGCGGATACAGCGCCTTTTTTCTGTAAACTATCGTTTCGGAAACGATGAAAACGCCGATAAGATGAACATTCGGCAGAACATCCATCAACACCTTTGAGGCATACATCAGCGCTCCGAGCATACTGAAAACCGATATTTCAAAAACGGTCAATCCGATTTTTCTGCTTTTTTCATTCATTGATTTCCTGCCTGTAATTTTCATACCATTTTCCGACAATTTCTGCCGGATGCTGAACTTCCTTTGCGGTTTCTTCAACCGCCAGACCCTTGTCAAAAAAGGTGCGGGAAACGCTTTCCATGCTTTCGCCGACCTCTATCATGTGACCGTCGGAATCAAAAATGCGAATGACTCTCTGATGCCAGGGATAAGTTTTAACGCCGTGAAGAATCCAGGCCTCTCACGAACAACGAGCAGGGTTGTTGAAAATTCCATTTTTTCTTCCTCATATTTTACGCTATGTTGATTTCCCAGGCATCATATCCGGAAAGATTCTTCCAGCATTTGAATGTTTTTGCGTTCTTGTCGATATAAGCAAAATAGAAACAGCATGGCTCGGTATTTTCGGCATTGTCAAGCGTCATGCTCTGGAAGAGGAATTCCGTTATTCCGTCCTTTGTTTCATAGCCCTCTGTGTGATGATGGCCGTGAAGCGTCATAAGGAAATCGCCCTTGCAGCCGGAAAAATCATAGGGATGCGAAATCATTACCAGGTCGCTTTCATCCTCTTTGGAAAGTTCTTTGATGATGAAATCCGCCTGAACGGTTTTATTATCAATTTAATGTCCGGCACGAACGGCAGCGTCATCAAGGTTGGTTCCAGTGCAACACTGAATCTTTATGATTGCCACAACAACGGCATGATCACCGGCGGCACGAGTACGCTTGATGTTGATACGACATCTACATATGGCGGCGGTGTGTATGTTGATTATGACGGTTATAATGACATCGACGGTGAATGGTTTTCCCCTATATACCGCCTTCGATAAAAGCATATGTATTTCCGGAGATATTCCGCAAGTAGCCCTTTGAAATCAAATCATTCACGGCGGTATGAAAAGAATCGGGCCACTTTTTACGGTGGTCGGGAGCATTTTCTGTTTATGCGATTTTACTCAATTCCTTACGCAAAAGAACGATTAGTTCTTTTCGGCAATGGCCGCCTGTGCTGCTACGGTCAAAATTAGCAAAACGACATTTGAAATTATTTTCTGAACAGTTCATCAAGAGTTTTACCATCTTTATTTTTCCACTCTGTCCAGCCATTAGCACTGGAGCCGAGAACAAATGCAGCAGCATAACTTGGTGAAGAAAAAGACAGAGATTTTTTCAATTTATATTCGTTGTTTTCTAATACAATATCGCCGTTGGAGATAGCGGTGTTCCTTTGGATTAATATTTTTTCAGGTAGACTGGATTTAGTATCATGGCTAATTGACGAGCCTTCAAGTATCTCAAATTTATCACCATCATATACGCCAAACGCTTCTATTCCGTTTCGTGTAGTATGTAAAATGTCAGCTTGATTAAGCGATGCTCTGGCGTCGTCCATCTTGTAGCCTTGCGTGCCCATAACAAACTGAATTTCATCATAGATTTCTTCAACGGATGCCATATCGTATTCATCGATTTCATATTTAGGGACAACGGTATTTTCCACCTTGTAACGCTTTGATTCCTGTGCCTTGAGAATAGCAAATTTCTCAAGACCACTTATCATATCAAGAGTAAAGGTTTTGCTGTCGGCAAGAAACATGATTGCTTTATTCCAAAAATTTTTGGAACGGTTGTGATCATCAAGCCTTGAAACGCCGTTTCGTGTTTGTCCAATATAAAGCTGTGCAATGGTGCTATCATCACTTTCCTTTATGAGATAATAAATACCTGGCCGATTGATACCAGAAATGTTCTTGGCCTCTGAAAGCAAAGGACGAGGGATGACATAAACCGTCATTGTTGAGAGATTGCGCCTGATAGAACGGATACCATCAGGCTGCCCATTATGATATATTGTTTCAATTTTTTTACTTACTGCCATTTTGCACCTCGCCGCTTAATTATTGTAATCATTATACGTTACAGCCGAAAAAAAGGCAAGCTTTTTTGCAAAACTGGTGTAATCGTAAATCAAGGATAATTGTTTGATTTTTTATTGCAAAAGCTCCCCGACCTCTTTCGAAGCCGGGGAGCAAATCATTTATGCGGTTTTACTCGATTCCTTACGTAAAAGAACGATTAGTTCTTTTCGGCAATGGCCGCCTGCGCCGCTATGTCGAAAGTTAGCAAATCCTATATAGTATTTGTGTCCTTATTTCCTGTTTTTTCTGCTGATTTGTTCCAGTCCGCCTGTTGTTTTGTTTATTTGCTCGTAAATCCTATTTGGACTATAATATTCTATGATTTCTTCCTTATGTTTATAATAATACGCCGTCAGGAAGACGCCAAATGCCAGTGATGCAATTCCAAAGCAAAATGCCGCCAACAACTTCACATTAAAATAAAAGTTCCCAGTCATTTTGCTCATATGAACGGTTTCATAAACACTAAGTATAATACAAATAAAGCCAAGAAAACAAAAAGTGAATTTGGATTTGTAAGCCAATCTGTTTAGCATAACAATTACTCCTTTCAAATAATTATATGAATAATATTTCTATAAGTATTATACTACATAAATATAACTGTTTCAATATAGATAGTAAAAAGCTCCCCGACCTCTTTCGAAGCCGGGGAGCAAATCATTTATGCGGTTTTACTCGATTCCTTACGCAAAAGAACGATTAGTTCTTTTCGGCAATGGCCGCCTGCGCTGCTGCCAAACGAGCGATGGGAACACGGAAGGGTGAGCAGGAAACATAATCAAGGCCGATCTTATGGCAGAATTCAACTGATGTGGGATCGCCGCCGTGCTCGCCGCAGATGCCGCAATGAAGAGCGGGATTAACGGGCTTGCCGAGCTTGAGTGACATTTCCATAAGCTTGCCTACGCCGTTCTGATCGAGCTTTGCAAACGGATCGCTTTCGAAGATCTTGCTGTCATAGTAAGCGCCGAGGAACTTACCTGCGTCATCACGGCTGAAGCCGAATGTCATCTGAGTAAGGTCATTGGTGCCGAAGCAGAAGAAATCAGCTTCCTTAGCGATTTCGTCAGCTGTAAGAGCAGCTCTGGGGATTTCGATCATTGTGCCTACTTCGTACTTAAGCTCAACGCCTGCAGCTGCGATTTCAGCATCAGCAGTAGCAACAACAACATTCTTAACATACTTGAGCTCTTTGATTTCGCAAACAAGCGGAATCATGATTTCGGGCTTAACAGTCCAATCGGGATGAGCCTTCTGAACGTTGATAGCTGCGCGGATAACAGCCTTTGTCTGCATTGCAGCGATTTCGGGATAGGTAACTGCAAGGCGGCATCCTCTGTGACCCATCATGGGGTTGAATTCGTGGAGAGAAGCGATGAGAGCTTTGATGTCATCAACGCTCTTGCCCTGCGATTTAGCAAGGAGCTCGATGTCAGCTTCTTCTGTGGGAACGAACTCATGAAGAGGAGGATCAAGGAACCTGATGGTAACGGGGCAGCCTTCAAGAGCTTCATAGAGAGCCTCAAAGTCGCTCTGCTGATAAGGAAGAATCTTTTCAAGAGCAACTTCTCTTTCTTCAACTGTGTCAGCGCAGATCATTTCACGGAATGCTGCGATTCTGTCAGCTTCGAAGAACATGTGCTCTGTGCGGCAAAGGCCGATGCCTTCTGCGCCGAGCTCACGAGCTTTTTTAGCATCTCTGGGAGTATCGGCATTTGTGCGAACCTTAAGCTTTCTGTATTTGTCAGCAAGAGCCATGATTCTGCCGAATGTGCCTGCGATCTGAGCGTCAACGGTAGCAATGATGCCATCATAGATGTTGCCGGTTGAGCCGTCGATTGAGATATAGTCACCTTCAACGAAGGTCTTACCTGCGAGTGTGAACTTCTTGTTTTCTTCGTCCATAGCGATGTCACCGCAGCCTGATACGCAGCAAGTACCCATACCACGGGCAACAACTGCTGCATGAGAGGTCATACCGCCGCGAACTGTGAGGATACCCTGGGAAGCCTTCATGCCGGTGATGTCTTCGGGAGAAGTTTCAAGACGAACAAGAACAACCTTTTCGCCTCTTGCGTTCCATGCTTCTGCGTCTTCAGCTGTGAAAACGATCTTGCCGCAAGCTGCTCCGGGTGATGCGCCGAGGCCCTTGCCGATGGGAGTTGCAGCCTTGAGTGCTTTTGCATCAAACTGAGGATGAAGAAGAGTATCAAGGTTTCTGGGGTCGATCATCATAACGGCTTCTTCTTCGGTCTTGTGGCCTTCGTCGATAAGGTCGCAAGCGATCTGAAGAGCAGCGGGAGCTGTTCTCTTGCCGTTACGGCACTGGAGCATATAGAGCTTCTTGTTTTCAACTGTAAACTCCATATCCTGCATATCATGATAATGGTTCTCAAGGATTTCGCAAACATCGATGAACTGCTTGTATGCTTCGGGGAACTCCTGTTCCATCTGAGCGATGGGCATCGGAGTACGAACGCCTGCAACAACGTCTTCGCCCTGTGCGTTCTTAAGGAACTCACCCATGAGCTTCTTTTCGCCTGTTGCGGGATCTCTTGTGAATGCAACACCTGTGCCGGATTCGTTGTTAAGGTTGCCGAATACCATGGGCATTACGTTAACTGCGGTACCCCATGAATAGGGAATATCGTTGTCTCTTCTGTAAACGTTTGCACGGGGGTTGTCCCATGAACGGAAAACAGCTTCAATAGCAAGCTTGAGCTGAACAACGGGATCTGAGGGGAAGTCTTCGCCGAGCTGGTTCTTATATTCAGCCTTAAACTGATTTGCAAGCTCTTTGAGATCTGCAGCGCTGAGCTCGATATCAAACTTAACGCCCTTTTCTTCCTTCATCTTGTCGATGAGCTGCTCAAAATATTTCTTACCGACTTCCATAACAACGTCGGAGAACATCTGAATGAATCTTCTGTATGAGTCATAAACGAATCTTTCAAAAGCGGGATCATCGTTGCCTGCGATCATAGCTGCAACAACTTCGTCATTAAGGCCGAGGTTGAGGATTGTGTCCATCATACCGGGCATTGATGCACGAGCGCCTGAACGAACGGAAACAAGAAGAGGATTCTTGAGGTCGCCGAACTTTTTGCCGTTCTTTGCTTCCATCTTTGCAACGCCTTCCATAGCCTGAGCCATGATTTCGTCGTTGATCTTTCTGCCGTCTTCGTAATACTGTGTGCAAGCTTCTGTTGTAATTGTGAAACCATAGGGAACGGGAAGACCGATTTCGGTCATCTCTGCAAGGTTAGCACCCTTACCGCCGAGAAGGTTGCGCATTGACATATTACCTTCATCGAACATATAAACCCATTTGTTTGCCATGATTTTACCTCCAAAGTAAAATTTTAATTGATTTTAGCCATCTGCTATTATAACAGATAGATTCTTAAAATTCTATATTTTTTTTTTAAAAACTATGAAAATTTTACCGATAATTTTTAGTTACTATATACATAAAATCGAAAATTATTCATAATATCAATCAAAATCGGCACAGCCGCAAAAGCCGTGCCGATCATTATCAGGCGATTCTTAAAAGTTTCAAGATATAATGAATGAAAAAGCTGAAATAAAGCGAGATCCTTTCAAAAATATTCGTCAACTTCTCAACAACATTGTCAAGCTTCGCATTTTCCGAACCGTAGCCCGAAAAAGCGCCGCTGTTATCGTTTACGCCGTCATCGTCATTTGCAAAAACATGAAGAATCGGGGCTGCAACGGCAAGCAGGAAATATTCGCCTGCGGTAACGGGTCCGAATACCTTTGCGCCGAGAGAAGTAAGCTCTGTTGAAATTCCGTCTGTTCCGAGATTTTCAAGAAGCTTGTTGGCTGCGCCGAGGAAAACTTTATCATTGACTCCGGAAAGGTCGCTCAAAAGAATAAGATCGACCATACGGAGAAGAATCGTTACCTCCGTGCCGTAAATATCAAAATGCTCTTCGCCCTCATAGTGAGCGGCAACAAGGTCTGTTGCAAGGTCCCAGCCGTTTTTATATTCGCTGTCGGGAATATCAATGTTGAATTTCTTCGCATATTCCTGAACTCCGCCTTCGCCGTAAAGAGGCATTTCAAGAAGGTCGGTAAGTCCGGTCACTGCGGTATAAACGAGGTCATAGAAAGCTTCGCCCTCTGCAATACCGATTTTTTCCATTGAAAGAGAAAGCGCAAGTCTGTATTCAACGCCTTTTTTGAGAAAGCCCTTACCGTAAGCGTTGAGGCCCTCATTCATAAGGTTTATCTGCGCATCCGAATATCCGCCGACAGCCTTTGTAAGAGCTTCCGTGTCAATGGAATCAACGGTTGCGGCTTCGTATGTTATTTCATTTTCCGTGAAATTGAAAACTCTGTACTGAAGAGGGTACATTGTAAGCGAGGTGGTTGCGAAATCGTAGATCTTGCTGCCTGCGGGGCTGATATGGACCGCAGCATCGCTGCAATGCTCATGACCCGTAAAAACAACCTTTATGCCTGCATCCGCAAATTTGTCCGCAGTTGTGAAATGATTTCTGACGATGAAATCGTGGCTGAAAATCCTCTGAAGAGGCATGTGGTCAAGCAAGTTGTGGTGCATCATGAGAATCGGGTATCTGCCGTCTGCGTATGCCTTGTCAGCCTGCTCAAGCGCCCAGTTGACTCTGTCTGCCGTAAGGCCGTCTACGGTCGATTCCGTATATTTGCAGGAATCAAGAGCGATGAGTCTGTATTTTGCGCCGAGATCGGCAGTATATGAGCAGGTTCCGTCAACCTTTTCAATTGCCTTGTCGTAGCCGAAATCCGCATAAATGCTGACGAAATCCTCAACGCCGGTGCAGTCAACACCGTTGCCGAAATCATGGTTTCCGTTGATAACAAAAACATCTTTGCCGCTTTCTTCTTCAAATTTGCGAAGCTTTTCCGCAACCGCATAATGCTCTTCGATTATAGTTCTGCCGTTATCAACAAGGTCGCCGGAAATGAGAACATATTCAATGCTTTCATCCTCTGCGCACTGCCTTAAAAACTCGTCAATGATGAATCCGCTTTCGTCCTCCATAGCGGCTCTTCTGTTGGCATACCAATAGATTTCATCATCGATCGGGCCTTCAAGTTCCTCACGGGGAAGATTGAAATGAAGATCCGATGCAACTGCGATTTTAAGGCTGTCATCCTTTGCGGAAGCAGTCATTGCAACCGAAAGAGCAGTGATAAGCAGCACAGCTGCAAGAAAAACCGAAATAATTTTTTTCATAACGGCACTCCTTTTTTAACATCTGATTTTTTTGCCGATTACCATTATATCATACGCTGTGAAAAAAGCAATTATTTTTTAAGAATTGCGGTTTGCTTCAGAATTCTGAAAAAGACTATTGAAAATGTGAGCCTGTCGACTGCATCCTGCGAGGTGAATTTATATTCACCGACCGTTTCATTCCCTATCATAAATTTTGCCGTTCCCAACACCTGACCTTTTTCAACCGGAGCGCAGACATCGGCGGCAAGGTCGATAACACAGTTGATTTCGTTTTCCGCGCCCTTCTTTATGAGAACCGGTCTGATTTCCGGAATTACGGGCGTTATTTTTTCTTCAACGCCGCCCGTGACCTTAACATCAGGAACAAGCTCACGGGAAACAGACGGAGTATAAACGCAGTAATTGGCAAAACCCCAGTTAAGCAGAGCCTTTGCAGTTTCAAAGCGGTCATTGCTGTTTGAACTGCCTAACACAACGGCAACAAGATGAGTGCCGTTTCGCATTGCGCTTGCGGAAATGCAGCAGCCCGCCTTGGAGGTCGTTCCGGTTTTGAGCCCGGTTGCACCCTCATAGAAACGGATGAGTTTATTGGTATTGACAAGCTCTGTTGCGCCGTTTCGCAGGGAATCCATCCATATCGTTGTATATTTCGTTATCATTTCGTGATGAAGAAGCTCAACGGACATTTTTGCTATATCTGCGGCTGTTGTGAGATGATTCGTTACGGTATCGTCAAGACCCGTGCAATTTTCAAAATGGGTGTTTGTCATTCCAAGTTCTTTTGCTCTCGCATTCATCATATCGACGAACGCCTCATCGCTGCCCGCAACAAGCTCTCCGAGCGCCGTGCAGGCATCGTTTGCGGAATATACCGCCGTTGCCTTGAGCAGCTCTTCAACGGTCATCTGCTCCCCTTCTTTGAGCCATATCTGCGAGCCGCCTTTCCCTGCTGCGGTTGAGCTGACCGTAACGGTATCCGTCAGCTTTATTTTGCCGCCGTCAATCGCCTCAATAACAAGCAGAAGCGACATTATTTTCGTTACCGATGCCGGATAGAGCCTTTCATTTTCATTATACTTCATCAGCACCTTTCCTGTTGAAACATCAACAAGAACTGCCGCCTTTGCCTTTATATCAACGGGCAGGGCTTCCGATTTTTCGGCATAAGCCGCCGTAAAATTCAAAAATATCACAGCAGCCGACATAACCAGAGCAATTATTCTTTTGTTCAGTTTATTCATATCCTTATCTCCTTTCAAAAAGAATATATGTTGTTATGCTCATTGATTATCACAGTTTTTTATGCTATAATTATCAAGGCTTCTCCGAAACACTTCGAAAAAATGTGCGTAAAAAGCACACTTTAAGGCATAAAACGGTTTACATAGCACCGCCGGAAGGGGGATTTTATGAAAGCGGCATTCTTTACTCTCGGCTGCAAGGTCAACCAATATGAATCGCAGGCTATGGCGCAAAGCCTTGAAAGGCATGGATTTTCAATTGTTGACAGCAGCGAAGAAGCCGATATTTATGTTATAAATTCCTGCACCGTTACAGCCGAAAGCGACAGAAAAACAAGGCAGACGGTCAGGCGTTTCAAAAAACTTCATCCGCAAAGCATAGTTGTTCTCACGGGCTGCATGACCCAGGCTTCGCCCGAAACCGGAAATACGCTTGAAGAGGCGGATATTGTTATCGGCAACAAAACAAACGACCTTCTTTTTGAACATATCAGTTCTTATCTTAACGGCTCCGGCAGAATTTTTGCCGTTGAAGAGCATAAAAGCAATGAACCGTTCAGAGGCGACAGAATAACGGATTTTTATGAAAGAACAAGGGCAAGCATTAAAATTGAAGACGGCTGCAACCGTTTCTGCTCTTACTGCATTATCCCCTACGCAAGAGGAAGAGTCCGTTCAAAGCCCCTTGAGGAATTCAAAGAGGAAGTCAAATTGCTTGCTGAAAAGGGCTTCTGCGAAATAGTGCTTGTCGGCATCAACCTTTCCGCTTACGGAACGGACTGCGGCTGCACGATAGTTGATGCAGTCAGAGAAGCCGCTTCGGTCAGCGGGATAAAGCGTGTTCGTCTCGGCTCACTTGAGCCCGACCATATCACGGACGAGGTCATCAGCGGACTTGCCGCCATCAAAGAATTCTGCCCGCAGTTTCATATTTCGCTTCAAAGCGGATGCGACAAAACCCTGAAAAGGATGAACAGACATTATGACAGCGCCGAATATTCCGAACTTTGCCAAAAGTTGCGCAGCACCTTTGCCGACTGCTCGCTGACAACCGACCTTATGGTTGGCTTCCCCGGCGAAACGGAAGAGGATTTCGGGATTTCGCTTGAATTTATGAAAAAAATCGGATTTGAAAAAGTTCACGTCTTCCCCTATTCACGCAGACCCGGCACTCCTGCCGACAGAATGCCGGAGCAGGTTGAAAGCAGCGAAAAGAACAGACGGGCGGCAATAATGATCGAAGAGGCAGAAAAAATCCGCCTTGCCTTTTTTGAAAAGCAAAGCGGTAAAATCGTTGAAGTTCTTCCCGAAGAGCATCACGGCGGATGCATTCAGGGATACACGGCGAATTATACGCCCGTCAGAATAATCAATTGCCCGGAGATTCCGAAAGAACCTGTCAAAGCAAAAATCACCGGATTTGAAAATGATTTCTGCACGGCAGAATTAATTTGATATGATATGAAAAAGGAGCTGTGATTTCTCACAGCTCCGTATTTTTTTATCCTTCGTAGCCTACGAAGCACTCATGATAAATCGTTGACCAGAGTACCCATACATCTGCGCCATCCTGATAATATGTATCATCGGCAAGTGATGTTGCGCCGCCGGCTCTTCCGAATCCGCAGATTCCGAGACCGTTAACGAAGAGGTTAGCCATTTCTGTGCTCTTGAATGTGATTCTGCCCTTGACCTTAAGCTCGGTTCTGGGTCTTGTATATTTTGTGACCTGGCCTTTAACAAAGCCGGTGGGCCACCAATATTTTGCATAAGGTCTTGTAAAGATCTTTACATAGTGACCGTCGCCGTTCTGATCGAAATAGCAGTCAAGCTGCATATAAAGCCAATCTGACTGATCAGCGCAGTTATAATGGTTAACATTGCCGATTTCGCCTTTGTATGTACCCTTGGGAGCTGTGTAAAGACCGATTTCAGCGCCTACAAGAAGGAAACCGTACTGGCCTTTCCAGAACTGAACCATCCAGTCCTTATCGCCGTAAGTGAAGCGGATACGGATCTGGTCGATATACATACCGGCAGCACCTGCCATATTATCATAAACCTCGTTGTAGCCTGCGCCCTTCTGCCAGCAGTCTTTATCGTCTGTGTAGTAATAGCCTTCGCCGGACTTTCTGTAACCGAGGAACTGCTCTCCGCCCTCGCCGATAAGCTCGTCAACCATGCTGTTGCCGATTTCAACCTTCTTGCTGGGATCTCTTGTTGTTGAAGCGGAAACGCTCTTGGTTGTTGTAACCTTGCTGTTTGCAGCCTTTTTTGTTACATTTGCTATATCTGCAACAGAACCGATAACATTTGAAGCATCAGCAACTGAAACATCTTCACCGCCGCCGGCATTTTCATCAACATCCGTAGGAATTTCATAAACGAATGCGGGTGATGTTGTTTCTTCAGCGGGGCCGTTTTCTTTCTTTGCCGTGAAATGCTTTGCAATGGGAACTGCGGCAATGGCAGCGCCAGCAACAACAACTGCGCTTACAGCAATGATTGCAATATTCTTTTTTGTCATTTTGTCTCCTCCTAACAGGATTTTTACTGAATTATTATACTCTTGTTTATTTATATTGTCAACTACCTTTTGGGAAAGTTTTGACCAAATTTACTGCCAAATGTATATTACATCCTTGCCGTCACGCCTGAAGGTATTCGGCGCAAGCGGATTGAATTTTTCCGATTTTGCAAATCCGTTTTCGATGAGGGCATTTTCAAATCCGATTGCCTGTTCTTCATCTTTAAATGTGATATGGCTTAAAAGACGGAGCGGAGTTGAATCCTTGATATTTGCGAGCTGACCGTCAACATAACCGGTTTCCCACCAATGGCGGCCGTAGTTTCTTGTTAACTGCGGAAGAAAGTTTCCGTCGCCGGCTTCATCCCAGAATATCGTAAGCTCCATATAAAGCTCGTCATCCGTTCCGGCGCAGTTATAATGGCTGTTTGCGGCGGATTTGCCCTCCGGCCTTGTATAAATTCCGACCTCGCCGCCAACAGTTCCTATTTCTCCCGAAATATACTGACCCTTCCATATCTGGATCATATAATCCTTGCCGTCATAGTTGAATTTCATTCTCTTTGTGTCGATGCTGAAATCTATCAGCTGTGCGCCCCAGTCATAAAGCTTATTATAACCGAACTTTCTCTGGGAACAGTTGGGATCCATATCATTATTATATATGTATTCCTTAAGGCCGACAACATTATATCCGCTGCGGCTGAGGCCTGCAAGCGACATATCGTCCGGAAGATCCGTATTTGCAACCGCAACTGACTTCGTTTTGCCCTTTTCGAGATCCTCTTCTTCAAGAGTAGGCACTGTTGCCTGCTCTTGCATTTCGGACACCTCGACCGAAGCGGGCTTCGTCTGCTTAACTGCCTTTCGGGTTGTCTGCGGCGGTTCCGGCAAATCGCTTAATGTTTCGGTTATCATTTCGGCTGTTGTGCTGAAAAGATCATCGAGCATTGAGCTCGGCTCTTCATAGGTATATCCCGTAGCTTCTGCTTCAACAGAAGCATTTTTCGCATTTTTCGTTTTAATTGCAAAAACGGTTGCAACTGCAATTATTGCGATTGCCGCAACTGCACACACCACAACGATCAGATTCGTTTTTTTCTCTTTATTCATTTTATTCCTCTCTTTTTGAGGCATTCCGGCGCATCATTCAAGATGCGCCGCCTCTGGTGGAGATGGCGGTAATCGAAACCGCGTCCGAAAAATCTCTGCAGGGACTTTCTACGAGTGTATTCTGTCTTTTAACATTCCCTTGCACGGGCGCCGGCAGACAGGCTCAGGTGTTTGGTAGACCGATTATTCATGACAGACTATCAGCCGTTATCTGTTCACGTTCACTGCTGATCGACGCCTCTTATGCGGCCGCAGTACTCCGCACAGAGACGGCTGCTATTTAAGCAGCGAGTGCTTTAACGTTATTGTCGTTTAATTTTAAATGTGGGGCTTTTAAAGCGGTATCCCCGCCGCTACTCGCTTATCCGGGCTCGGATTCCCCGTCGAAATCCTTTCATCCCCGTATATTATCTGCGCAGATTGCGCTCGATATCTCTTTGTGCGTCCTTCTTTGCGGCAACCTCACGCTTATCGTAAAGCTTTTTGCCTTTACAGAGTCCGACCTCAACCTTTGCTCTGCCCTTTGAAAAATAAATGCTCAGCGGAACGAGCGAAAGTCCGTCCTGCTTGACAAGAGAAAAAAGTCTTCTGATTTCTCTCTTGTGCATAAGGAGTCTTTTTTCTCTCAACGGGTCACGGTTGAAAATGTTGCCCTGTTCATAAGGACTGATATGCATTCCGTTTGCGAAAATCTCTCCGTCTTTTATTTGGCACCATGAATCCTTAAGATTCACCTTACCCTGCCTGATGGATTTGACTTCCGTGCCGAAAAGTTCAATACCTGCTTCGATTTTTTCGATAACGAAATAATCGTGATATGCTTTTTTATTCTGTGCAACAAACTTTATTCCGGAATCTTTGTTCATAGTGTTCCTTTCTCATACGGATGCACCTTACACTCTATATGTGTTGAAATTTGCTGATTTTGTTGCATAAAAAAGGAAATTTATTTTGAAGAAGTTTTTCTGAAAGGCTTTGAGGTCTTTCTGTCTGCTCCCCGCTCGGAAGAAAATCTCTTCTTCGCATAAAAATTTCTCTTTTCAAGCTTTTCTTCCGCCTCACGCTTTGCAGCGGCGGCTTTCTTTGCCTTGACCTTTGAAAGAGGCTTGCCTTTTTTGGCAGGCTTTTTCTTTTTTTCCTCTTTGCCGAGGTCCGGATTTTCTTTATAGAGAACTATACTTCCTCCGACGACCTGAATAACTTCGCTTCCGGTTGCCGCAGAAAGCTTATCCGCAAACTCTCTCGGAGTTTCGGGGGCGCTGTCAAGAAGCACCTTGAGCTTTATAAGCTCCTTTGTTTTGAAAGCATCGAGAGTCTGCGAAACGAGTCCGTCGGACATACCGCCCTTGCCTATCTGAAACAGAGGCTCAAGGGTGTTTGCCATCGCTCTGAAGGATGCTCTTTCCTTGCTTGTCATTTATTTTATCTCTCCAATCTGTTTCGCTATCTCACGAACAGCCTTTCCTCTGTGGCTGATGGCATCCTTTTCGTCTGCGGTAAGCTGCGCCATTGTCTTTTCCATATTATATTCAACAGGGAAAAACAGAGGGTCATATCCGAAGCCGCCGGTTCCGATGCGTTCATGGCCGATGATGCCTCTGCATTCACCTCTTGCCATAAGTTTTTTTCCGTCCGGATAAACGCAGCAGACAACGCTGACATAGGCAGCGCCTCTCTTTTCGGGCTCAACGCCTTCAAGAGCTGCGAGAAGTTTATCGTTATTCGCCTCATCATCGCCGTGAACACCCGAATATCTGGCGGAATATACGCCGGGAGCGCCGTCAAGAAAATCAACCGCAAGCCCGGAATCGTCCGCTATGCAGGGCATACCGCTTTCTTTGCATCCGCTTTCGGCTTTAAGAAGAGCGTTTTCTTCAAAGGTTGTGCCGGTCTCTTCAACATCGGTGAGTTCAATTCCCGCTTCTTCGGCAAGAAGAACTCTGACGCCTATCGGCTCAAGGATCCTCTGAAGCTCATCTCTTTTTTTCATATTGTGAGTTGCGATTATATAATCCATAATTTATTATTCTCCGTCTTTTTCTTCTTCAAACAAAGCTTCCGCAAAATCTGCGGCATTGAACGGACGAAGGTCATCAATACCCTCGCCTACGCCGATAAACTTAACGGGAACCTTAAGGTCATTTTTGATTGCAAGCACAACGCCGCCCTTTGCCGTTCCGTCAAGCTTTGTGAGAATGATGCCGGTGATTTCGGCAATTTCCTTGAATTCTTTCGCCTGGTTAACTGCATTCTGACCGGTCGTTGCATCAAGAACAAGAAGAATTTCACGGTCCGCATAAGGGAGCTGGCGATCAATAACACGATAAATCTTCGCAAGTTCTTCCATAAGATTCTTTTTGTTGTGGAGCCTTCCGGCAGTGTCGCAGATAATTATATCGGCATTTCTCGCCTTGCCTGCGCTGATGGTGTCAAACACAACTGCGGCAGGGTCTGCGCCCTCCTTATGCTTAACAATATCAACGCCTGCACGGTCTGCCCATATTTCAAGCTGATCAATAGCAGCGGCTCTGAATGTGTCTGCAGCGCCGAGGATGACCTTTTTGCCCTCTTCTTTGAACATTGCAGCCATCTTGCCTATTGAGGTCGTTTTGCCGACTCCGTTTACGCCGATAACAAGAATCACCGACGGGATGGTTATCATATCAATTTCTTCGCCGCCGCTTAAAATTTCGGCAACGATGGCTTTGATTTCTTTTTTAACATCGTTTGCTCTGTGAAGGTTCTTCTTGAAAACAATATCCTTGAGCTTTGAAACGATTTCTTCGGCGGTGTTTACGCCCACATCCGCCATAACGAGAATTTCTTCAAGATCTTCATAAAATTCATCGTCTATTTCATTTTTTCCGTAAAGAGCCGCATTGATGGCTCCCGACATATTATCTCTGGTCTTTTTAAGACCGAGATTGAGTTTTTTGAAAAGTCCCATTTGAATCCCCTAAATATTAATGTAATTATTTACTGCTCACGGGCATTTTTGATAATGTTATCGATCGTCTTTTTGAGGGAAGAATCTCTCTTGATGTCTTCGGCAATCGAATCGACCGAATAAAGGATGGTCGTTCTGTCTCTGCCGCCGAAGAATTCACTTATCTGCTTCTGGGTAAGGTCGGTTATTTCTCTGACTATGTAAATTGCGACCTGCCTTGCCTTTGCGGTTTTTGCATCCTTTTTCTTTGAAATTATATCGCTTTGAGTAACGCCGAATGTTCTTGAAGTTTCGTTGATGATCTTGTCAACAACAACAGAAACCGGTCTTGAATCATTTATAATATCTTTAATTGCTCTCTGCGCCATGGCAACATTGATCGCCGAGCCTTCAAGAGTAACAAGCGCATTGATTTTTTTGACTGCGCCCTCAAGCTGACGGATATTTGTTTTGACATTTTCGGCAACGAACTGCACAACATCGTCGGGCAGAGCGATTCCGAGCACCTTCGCCTTTCGCTGAATGATAGCCATTCTCGTTTCAAGATCCGGAGCCTGAATATCGGCAATAAGTCCCCATTCAAATCTCGTGCGGAGCCTTTCATCAAGAACTTCAATATCCTTTGCGGCACGGTCAGAAGTCAAAACGATCTGCTTACCCTCGCTTGCAAGGGCATCGAAGGTATGGAAGAATTCCTCCTGCGTTGAAGGCTTTCCGGCAATAAACTGAATATCGTCAACAAGAAGGATATCACAATTTCTGTATTTCTCGTGGATCGCATTCATATTGTTGGAATTGATGCCGGTAATGATCGTATTTACAAAATCCTCACCACGGGTGAAGATGATTTTAACATCCGGATTCCAGCTCCTTATTTCGTTGCAGATTGCACAGAGAAGATGAGTTTTTCCGAGGCCGGAATCGCCGTAAATAAACAAAGGATTATACCTTTCGGCAGGTTTTTCGGCGTTCGGATCGGGCTTGACCGCAACAGAATGAGCCGCAGCATAAGCAAATTTGTTTGAATTGCCGACAACGAATGTGTCAAAGGTATTTTCTTCAAGGCTTACGGAATCCATGCCGACCTCTGCCTTCCTGACGGGCTTCGGAGTTTCCTCTTCCCTGGGAACGGAATTTTCTGCTATGAGAACGACCTCAACATCAAAACCGATAACCGCTTTGAAGGCATCCTTAAGGGTTGAAAAAAACTGCTGTTCAATAACCTTTTTCATAAATTCGCTTGCTTCGATTTCGGCTCTTGTTCCGTCGAAGCTCATAAGCTTTAAAGGCTTGAACCATATATCGTATATGACCTGGCCGACATTTTCGTTGATTTTTTCACAGACGAGAGTCCACATTTCTTCCATTGAATTCATCAAAACATCTTCCTCTCAATTTTTCATACAATTCCGCATTTTACAGATAACAATACACTTTAGAGTATAGCACAATGTCTTTCGGTTTTCAAGATAAAAATAGCTGAAAATAAGTATATTTCTGTCTTCTCTTTAATATATTTTATCTTTAAATCAAAAAAAATGTTGACATAGACGGTCAAGCTGTTATATAATAGGAACTCCGAGGGGCAAATTGACCCTTGTTTAACTATGCAAATAACCGTAAATGCGGATTCCTCTCCGGATAAAGCATGATCGGTTGTTACTGACCGGGTGCCGGTCAAAAAACATTTTATTTGAACGGAGGTAAGAAGCATGAAAAGAACTTATCAGCCCAAAAAGCGTCATCGCAAGATGGAGCACGGTTTCCGCAAGAGAATGGCTGACAGAAACGGCCGCAAGGTACTTGCTCGCCGCAGAGCAAAGGGCAGAAAGCAGCTCACTTACTAATTCTCGTGAGGACTGATTGAAAATGTCCAAAGCAATCACCTTGAAACAAAACACGGATTTCCACAGGGCGTACGGCAGGGGCAAGTTCAAGGCTGCTCCGGCTGTTATCACCTATGCAGTCAGGAACAGAGGTTTCGGGCCACGCATAGGCATTACCACATCAAAAAAGATCGGTAATGCGGTTGAGAGAAACAGATGCCGCCGTATCATCAGGGCGGCATTCTCCTCAATCTCCCCCGAATGTTCGGGCAACTGGGATATTGTTTTTGTTGCAAGGCACAAAACCAAATCACTCAAAACGGGTGATATTGCTCCGGTTATGAAGCAGCAGCTCACGGAGCTCGGAGTGATCAGAAAAACGACGGGAGCTGATCCCCGCTGAAAAAGATACTGATTTCCATTATCCGATTCTATCAAAGGTTTATTTCGCCTTTATTCCCGCCGTCATGCAGGTATATTCCGACCTGCTCGCAGTATGCCGTTGAGGCAATAAAGATTCACGGGGCTCTCAAAGGGAGCTTATTGGCATTTTACAGGGTATTAAGATGCAATCCTTTTTCTTCGGGAGGCTATGATCCTGTTCCGCCAAAGAAACATTCTCATTCGGAGGAAAAGAAATGACAGGACTTTATGAAGTTTTAGGCGTTCCTTTCGGCTTTCTTCTTAAGCTGATTTATCAGATAGTGCCCAACTATGCCGCAGCAATCGTTCTGCTTACTCTCATCACAAGAATTCTTCTTGTTCCTTCAACAATAAGTCAGCAGAAAAGCACCGCTAAAACTCAGCGTATGCAGAGCAAAATCCGCAAGATTCAGGCAAAGTATGCAGGCAATCAGCAGAAGATCCAGGAAGAAACCAACGCTCTTTATCAGCGTGAAGGCTACAACCCGATGAATATGGGCTGCGGTCCGCTTATCTTCCAGTTCGTTCTTCTTTTCGGTCTTATCGGAGCCATTTATTATCCCCTTAAGAACTTCCTCGGAATTGGTGCCGGCGAAATCGAAATCCTCAAAAATGCTCTTGCAAAAATTCCGGATTTCAATTTCAACGAAAAATCAATTCAGAATGAGCTTTATGTTGTTGCAAAGCTTGATGAAATTCTCAAGCTCAACGCCGCAGATCCGTCCATTCTCAAGGGCGTTTCCCAGGCTACTCTTGATTCAATTGCAAACATCAACTTCAAGCTTTTCGGCGGTCTTACTCTCGGTGACATTCCCAAGGGAAGTCCGTTCCCGAGCCTTATCTGGATAGTTCCCGTGCTCTCATTCATTTCATCGCTTGCAACAGGCATTTATTCATTTATCAAACAGAAAAAAACAAATCCCACAATGGGCAACAACAGCTCAATGGGATGTATGATGCTCGGTATGCCGCTCCTTTCTCTTGTATTTGTTATTCAGTATCCTATCGGTATCGGCGTTTACTGGATTGCTTCCAGCGTTTTCGGATTTTTAACAACCGTTATTATCGGCCAGATCTATACTCCCGGCAAAACTCTTGCAAGAGTTATGGTCGATGAAACAGTTGAACGCCGTTCAAGAGAAAATAATGTTAAGCTCGTTGCAGAAAAAAGAGCGGAGAAAAACAACTAACACATTTATTGGTGGTGACTTTTTTGATTAAAGAAGCTTTCGGAACAGGCGCAACAATTGAAGAAGCAAAAAACGAAGCGCTCAAAGCTCTTTCAGCTGACGAGGATGCAGAAATCAAGTTTGAAGTTCTCGCTCAGCCCAAAGCAAAGGTACTTGGTCTTTTCGGTGGTTCTCCCGCAAAAGTAAGAGTATATATTGAAGTTGAAGATGATCCTTTCGAGAATGCAAAATCCTATCTCGGAAATATTCTTAAAAACCTCGGCGTTAACGACGCTGAAATGACCTTTGAAGCAGATAACGAAGAAGTCCGCATTTCAATCACCTGCGGTGACGATTACGGCTCTGTTATCGGCAGAAGAGGCGAAACTCTCGATGCTATCCAGTATCTCACAAGGCTTGTTATCAACAGAGGTTCCGAAGATTACAAGCGTGTTTCAATCAATGTCGGCGATTACAGAGAGAAGAGAGAAAATACTCTTCGTGCTCTCGCCCGCAAGAACGCCGCAAAGGTCAGAAAATACGGCAGAAATGTTGTTCTTGACCCGATGAATCCCTATGAACGCCGCATCATCCACACAACAGTTCAGGAAATCGAAGGCGTTACCTCTCATTCCGTAGGCAACGATGATGACCGCAAGGTCGTTATCACTCTTGAAGAAGGCGTTAAGCCCACCGCTCCTTATAGGGATAACGGCAGAGGCAGAGGCGGATATAACAGAGGCAGAGGAAACGGCGGCAAGCACTATAATGATGCTCCCAAATCCGATGCCCCCGCAAGAGCTCCTCGCTCCGATTCCGAAGGAGTTCTTTACGGAAAGATCGAAATAAATAAAGACTGATAAAAAGAAAAACCCGGATAGTCAATACCCCGATGTATGACTATCCGGGTTTAGCGCTGTTATCAGGCAAATATGCCGCAAATCCGCATTTTTTATATCAAAAGCGCCCCGGACGATGCAGGGCGCTTTCGCTTTTATTCTTCTTTTTTATCTTTCTTCGCAAGCTCATTTGTGTTGATTGAATTTCTGAAAACCACAAAACGGTCGAAAAGGAATTCCGTAACGAAATTTGCAAGCATCGTAACGATTTCAACAACATAGCTGTTAACTCCCGCTTCTGCGGCAAGCTGACCGAGATAAGTTGAAAGCGGGGTAAAAACCGCATAATAAGCGGCAACCTTGAGCATTGCGATCGGAACATTATTTGCCGATTTGAATGTGAATTTTCTGTTCAGAGTGAAATTCCATAAAACAGAAAGGATGAGCGAAGGAAGATAGCAGAGCCAATAAGGAAGCGGCTCTTTGCCTAATTTTTCGGGAAGCTCGGTCAGAATAGTAAATGAAACAATCTGAATCAAGCCTGCCGATGCCGAAAAAAGAGCGAATTTGATAGCCTGAATAATATTATCTTTCTTTGAAAGCTTCTGTTCCATAATAAGTCCTCCTCTGCATTTTATTCTATTATACTTTATTACTCCGCATTTCGTCAAGTCGATTATAATATAAATTTTAACTTCCGTTATTGACACGGCAATATAAAAGTAATAAAATATTCTTGTATAATATTTTTTGAATGGAGTGTTCAGAATGGCTGTTAAAAAACTTAAATTCTTCGCCGGCGGCAAATGGATAGAATCCAAATGCGAAAAATATATGGATGTTTATAATCCCAGCACCGGCGAGGTTATTGCTCAGACTCCCTGCTGCACAAAGGATGAGGTTGACTATGCTGTTGCATGCGCTAAAGAAGCGTTCAAAAGCTGGTCAAACGTTCCCGTTATGAAAAGAGTTCAGGTCATCTACAAATTCCGTGAGCTTCTCAACGAGCACATGGATGAGCTTACAGAAATCTGCGCAAGAGAACACGGCAAGGTCTGGAACGAAGCAAAGGGAGATATTCTCAAGGTCAAAGAGCCCGTTGAGCTTGCCCTCTCCGCCCCCTCGCTTACAATGGGCGAGAGTATGCGTGACACATCCTCCGGTTATGACACAACTCTTTACAGAGAGCCCGTCGGCGTTTTCGCAGGCATCGTTCCCTTTAATTTCCCCGGTATGATTCCCATGGGCTGGATGTCGCCCATCTGCATCGCCTGCGGCAACACCATCGTTCTCAAGGCTGCATCAATGACTCCGATGACCTGCATGAGAATGGCAGAGCTCTGGCAGGAAGCAGGTCTTCCCGACGGCGTTATCAATATCGTTACCTGTTCAAGAAACGAAGCCGAAATCTTCCTTGAGCATCCCGATGTTAAGGGAATCACTTTCGTCGGCTCAACAAGCGTAGGCCTTCACATTTATTCGCAGGCTGCCGCTCACGGAAAGAGAGTTCAGTGCCTCTGCGAAGCAAAGAATCACGGCCTTGTTCTTGAAGACGCAGCTCTTGAAAGAACCGCAAGAGGTATCATCAATTCATCCTTCGGCTGCGCAGGCGAACGCTGCATGGCTCTTCCCGTTGTTGTTGCCCAGGAAAGCATTGCAGATAAGCTCGTTGAATATCTTGTTAAATTTGCAAAAGAGCTTAAGCTCGGCCCCGCATACGATAAAGAATCGACCCTCGGTCCCGTTGTTTCCGCAGAGCACAGACAATCCATCCTCAACTGGATCCAGAAGGGCATTGACGAGGGCGCAGACCTCATTCTCGACGGCAGAAATCCCGTTGTTCCCGGCTATGAAAACGGTTTTTATGTCGGCCCCACAATTCTTGATAATGTTACGGAAGAAATGACGGTCGGCACAAGAGAAATTTTCGGACCCGTTCTCTGCATCAAGAGAGTTAAGAACTTTGAAGAGGGTCTTGCGCTTATGAACAGAAATCCGTTTGCAAACGGCTCTGTTATCTTCACCCAGAGCGGATACTATGCAAGAGAATTCGCCAAGAGAACAGACGGCGGCATGGTCGGCGTTAATGTCGGCATCCCCGTTCCTGTCGGAGTATTCCCCTTCACCGGCCACAAGCAGTCCTTCTTCGGCGACCTTCATTGCCTCGGCAAAGACGGTTTCCGCTTCTACACCGAAACAAAGGCCGTTACGACCCGTTGGTTTGACGAAGAAGAAATGAAAGCAAAGTCGGTTGACACCTGGGACGGTTCAGTCGGCGGCGACCTCAAATAATCAATATGGAAAAAACTTCATTGAAAGAAAAACTCGGCTACGGCGTCGGCGCCGTAGGGCTTGATTTAAGCTACGGACTTTTCTATTCATATCTTTCATATTACCTCACCGACGGGCTCGGAATCAGCTCCGTTTTCCTGCTGATCCTTGCTCCGCTGGCAAGGATATGGGACGGAATCAACGACCCGATGATGGGTATGATCGTTGACAAAACCCGCACAAAAATGGGCAAATACCGCCCGTGGATTCTCACCGGCGCAATTTTAAACGGAATCGTGCTTTGCCTGCTTTTCAACAACCCGTTCGGATTAAGCGAGCTTTCGCTTTATATCTATGTCGGAATTCTTTATGTTTTCTGGGGAATGTCAAACACCCTTGCGGATATTCCGTTTTGGTCGATGGTTCCCTCTTTTGCAACCGAAGAAAAAGACAGAAACCTTGTTTCTACCATTGCAAGAGCGTTTTCCGGCCTCGGCCAGGGCATCATTATGATACTGACCTCTTATATGGTCAAATTCTTCGGCAGAGCCGACACAACTAAATTCAATGAGATGACGAGCGATTCCCTGAAAACCGGCTTCGGCAAATGGGCAATGGTTGCCGCCGCTGCGCTTGTTTTCTTCGCCTGCGTATGCGTATTTTCAACCAAAGAGCGCAGAGTGATTGTCAACAACGAGAAATTCTCATTCAAAGATGCAATAAAAATCATAAAAAGCAACGATCAGCTCCTCATTTTTATGCTCTTTGCAATGATTTCGAACGCAGGCTATTATATGACCTCCGGAATAAGCAGTTATTATTTCTCGGCGGTTGCGGGTGACCTTACCATTCAGTCGAAATTCAACCTTTTCGGCACGGTCGGCTCGGTGCTTTCGCTTCTCGTTATTCCCGTTTGCTCAAAGAAAATGAGCAACCGTTCAACCTATCGCCTTTCTCTCGGAATGGCAATTGCCGGTTACACCGGAATGGCAATAGTCGGCTATTGCTTCCACGCAAATCTTGTTGCTATGGGTATTTGCTATACTCTCGTTTCGCTCGGAATCGGAAGTATGTTTGTTAATCAGACAGTTATGCTTGCCGATATTGTTGACTACGGCGAATTCAAGCTCGGAAAACGCAACCAGAGCCTTACATTTTCAATGAAAGGCTTCCTGCAGAAAATGGCATACACAATGCAGTCCGTTATAATGTATTCTGCGTTCAGCATAACTCATTATGACGGCAATGCGGCAGTTCAGACCGAAAGCGCAAAGAGCGCAATTTCGTTTCTGATGTTTATTGTACCTCCCGTGATGATTGCCGTTTCATTCATCGTTTTCTCGAAAAAATATAAAATTTACGGCGATTACAAGCAAAAGATTCTTAACAAGGTAAATTTAAACACACTTGAAGAAAACAACTGAAAGAGAGGTTCATGATTATGGAATCAATTCTCAATTTTGATCTTTCCGTTTTCAAATTCATTGAAGATTTTTTATGGACAGACTGGTTTGACAAAATAGTCCCCTATGTCACCTGGCTCGGCGACGGCCTTTTTTGGATTCTTGTTGCCGTTGCTCTCTGCATTCCCAAAAAAACACGCAAAATCGGCATCGTGATGCTTCTTGCCCAGGGCATTATGCTCATAGCAAACAACGTTGTGCTCAAGTCGATTTTTTCAAGAACAAGACCTTTTGCCCTCTTCAACCCGGCTGTTGCAGAAAAATGCGTCAACGGTTATACTCACAAAGGCAAATTCATTGAGGGCTGGATGAATGAAGGCTATCTTACCCAGGTTGCCGATGAGCTTAAAACCTATTCGCAGGAATTCATCAGCAAATGGCTTTCAACCTTCCATTATCCCGAGCATATCGGCTATCCTTATGCTCACGGTTATTCCTTCCCCTCCGGCCACACCTCATCGAGCTTTGCTGCTGCCTGCGGTATGTTTGCGGCAACAACAAAGAAGCAGAAAGTATTCGGAATTATTGCAGTTCTCGTTGCAGCTCTTATCGGCTACACAAGAATTTATCTTCATGTTCACTACTGCACCGATGTTCTCGTCGGAGCGGTTGTCGGAATTCTTTGTGCAGTCGGCGGATATTTCGCAGGAAAAGCGATAATCAAAGCTATAGAAAAGAAAATCGGCAAAAAGATAGCAGACTGATCCGGATAATTTTAAAGGCTCACCGTTTTTAGCGGTGAGCCTGTTTTTGTCGTTTTGGTTATGGTTTTATGCCATAAAAGCCATTGAAAGGGCAAGGAATACCTGCGCAGGATAATAGCTTGAAAGCTCAAGAGTAACAAGCAGATTCTTTCTCTTGGTCGGTGTAAAATAGAGAAGACCGAGGCAGGTGTCGCTGAAAACAAAAAGAATTGAGCCGATTGATGCAAATATGTATGCCGTTTCTCCGGTTGTTGCAAGCAGATAAACTGCCGTTGCCGCTTTATATGCAAGCAGAGTATAATAAATCGCCAGAAGAGCTTTCAGCTTTGCATTGATCTCCGTCATAAGAAGATTTATAAGAATCAATCCGATAATACCGACTGCGATTCCCGCCGCAAGAGGAATGATGCTGAAGCCGCTCTTTATCATAAAAGCTGCCAGGAAAAAGATATGACCTATCAGAAAGAACACGGTTCCGAGCGGAATAAGCTTTCCTCTGAATTTCGGCGCAATTTCCTTTATGCCGAGAATAACATCGCCGCACCAGCCGAACATCAGCGCAAAACATACAAGGCAGAAATACATAACATTAACGGGATTGTAGCAATAGCCGAGAATCGCTGTTGAAACAAACCCGAAGCTTGCCATAAATTTGCATATCATTCCCTCAAATGATTTTCCGCTTCTTCTGAAAAGAATACACATTGCGGCTGCAACAAGAGTCATCGCCGCAAGAATAAACATAACAGTCAGCATAGTTCTTTCTCCTTTTTTATTTTTTTACTGCCGCCCAACAGCCGCAGATCTCAAATCCGCATTTTTCATAAAAACCTGCAAGAGAATCATTTCTGCAAAAGAGATAAATCTCACCTCTGCCGTTTTTGGCAAGGCAGCGTACAAGCTTTTCGGCGTATCCTCTGCCCCGCTTCTCTTTCTTTGTGGCAACCGCTCCGAGAAGAGTACTTTTTCTGCCGCTAAAAAGCGCAGATGCGCAGGCACAAAGTCCGTCATCATCTGCGATTGCCGAAAGAAAAGCTGTTTTCTTATTCAGCCTTGAGCAGAAATCCGCAAGAAATGCGCCGTAACTGCCCATTGAAAATCCGCAGGAGCATAACAGGGCATATATTTCTTTTTTATCATAATCTTTCAGGATCCCGCTTTCGTCAACGCTTCGGGAATCATTATATTTAACTATGAACGATGAATCGTCAATTTCAAGCTTCAGATTTTCGGCGGCGGTTTTATTGCAGATCATATCCGAATATCCGATTGCCTTCAAAAATTCCGAAAGCTCTTCATAATCCGCATTTTCATCGGCATAAACCGTTGCAGCCCCGTCAATCCTGCTTATTGCCGCTCTGCCTTCATCCTGAATCCAGAACAATGCAAAATCACAATCTGCACCGTAGGTATCAAAAAGTGCGGTTATTCTTGCGCAAAAAGGATCTGCGGGCAAAACATCCAAAGCTTTTCCGTCTGAAACAAGAGTTATCATTTTGCAAAATCCTCTGCAAGAGCACTCACTAGCGCAAGGCTGCTTTCAGCATCCTCATATTTTATAACGCACGCAGGGGAATGAAGATATCTGCACGGAATTGAAACGGAAAGTGTTTTTACACCGCCTCTGCTCTTATGGATCGCTCCCGCGTTATTTCCGCCCGCAACCAGCATTTTTACCTGGCACGGAATATTCTTTCCCTTGGCAAGTTCAAGCGCACGGTCAAAAAGCTCTTTGCCGTAAAGAGTGCTTCTATCCATAAACGAAACCGTTCCGCCGCTGCCGAGAATGCAGACTCTTTTGTCATCCTTAACGCCCGGAATATCGGCAGCCGTTGTTGTTTCAACTGCTATTGCATATTCAGGAGCAATTGTAAATGCCGATGCCGCCGCTCCCCTTAAGCCGATTTCCTCCTGAACGCTGAATGAAAACCACATATCGTATTCGGGTTCATTCTGAATCATCTTTATGAGAATTGCGCATCCGGCTCTGTCATCAAGTGCCTTTGACTTGATGAAGCCGTTTCCGAATTCAACCGTTTCGGAGCTGAACCATGCGGAATCGCCCGGCTGAACATATTTGAACGCTTCCTCTTTATTCGAAGCACCGATATCAATATAAAGCTCATCCGCAGCCGGGAGGTTTGTTTCATCTTCCTTATCAACAAGGTGAATCGGTTTTATTCCGAAAACGCCGTTGATTCCTTTGCTGCCGACCTTGACTCTTCTGCCGGCAAGCACGGCCGTGTTGATTCCGCCGACCTTCGCAAAATGAAGAAATCCCTCGGATGTTATATCGGTAATAATAAAGCCGACCTCATCCATGTGAGCATCGATCATAACCTTGTGATTTGCCGGTTTTCTGCCCTTTCTGAACACTATGAGATTTCCGAGAGGGTCAACCTTATATTCGGCATAATCCTTTATCTGTTCTATGATGAAATCACGAACCTGATTTTCTCTGCCCGAAATTCCGGGAATGGCGCTCAATTCTTTGATAAGCTTAAGCATTCATTCCACCCCTTTCGGCAATATATGCGGCAATGAGCCTTGCCGTGTTTTCAATATCCGCTTCGTCGCAGACTTCAACGGCAGTGTGCATATTTCTTATAGGGATCGAAAGAAGCGCCGTTCTGCATCCTCTGCCGGAATTCTGAATTTCATCGCAATTTGTGCCTGTTCTGCCGCCCATCACTTCCGTCTGGAACGGAATTTCGTTTTCTTCTGCAAGCAGCTTTAATTTTTTGCTCATCTCAAAATCAAGAGACGGCGCATAGCCTATCATTGTTCCTTTGCCGAGAGAAGCATATTTTTCGCTGCTTACATTCGGCGCAGAAGCAAAGCTGACATCAACCGCAATTGCTTCGTCTGCCTGAACGGAGAAAGCCCCCGTCATTGCGCCGCTGCCTCCGGTTTCCTCCTGGGTTGAAAACATAACGGTGATTTTTGCATTGCCTTTTTTTCCGTCAAGAAGCTCCAGCGCACGCAGAATTGCGGCAGCTCCGGCTCTGTCATCAATGCACGGAGAAGCAAATCTGCCGCCTAAAAGCTCATCAAAGGAACCGTTGAAGGTTATTCTGTCGCCGGGCGAAACGATTTTTTCGGCTTCTTCCTTTGAAAGCCCGATGTCAATTGCAATTTCATCAAAGCCCTTTACCTTTCCCTCATCTTCTTTTGAAGCGAGGTGAGGAGGAGTTGAAATCACAACGCCGAAAATATCTTCTTTTCCGTGAACGGTTACATCCGATGCCGCAAGAACTCTCACATCGGCACCGCCGCACTTTGCAACCTTGAGAAAGCCGGTTTCGTCGATTGAGGTCACAGTCAGACCGATTTGGTCAATATGGGCATCAAGAAGAATGTGAACGCCGCTTCCGTCAAGCGTTCCGATAACGCTTCCGAGCGGACTTATTTCAACATTCATATATTTTTTCAGCATTTCAGCGGCAGCGTTTGCCGCATCTGTTTCGTCGCCCGAAGTGCCGTTTGCGGAGCAAAGCACCTTAAGAAGCGATGAAACATTCTGATAATCGCTCATTATTCTCTCCTCTTATGCTATACGGATGCCGCCCAAAGGACGGATATTGAGAACATAGCATGATTTTTCGCCGAATACGGCGCAGATTCTGCTCTTGAATTCATCAAGAAGCTCAAAAGGAACGAATGCCTGAATCGTGCCTGCGAAGCCGCCGCCGTGAACTCTCCATGCACCCTTGCCTTTGAGAATATCGCTGCAGAGAGCAAGAGCAACGCTGACCGCCTGGCTTGACGGATTCTTGCAGGTATAAACATTCTGATTATACATATATGAAGAATATCCGCTTTCGATAACAAGAGCCTTGAACGCCTCGAAATCGCCGCTTCCGAGAGCCTCTGCCTGCTTTGCAACTCTGTCATTTTCATTGAAGAAATGAATTGCACGAAGCACAGCTCTGTCTCCTGCGGAATCACGGATAACATTTATACTCTTTTCAAATTCTTTTCTGTCAACTTCACGCAAAACTTTCTTGCCGAATTTTGAAGCAACGCATTCCATTTCGCCTCTGACTGCGGCATATTCATCCGTAAGGTCCGAATGATCGGCGCCGGTGTCAACGATGCAGAGAGCGTGGCCGCAGGAGGAAAATTCAAAATCGACCTTGTTTATAACCGGCTTTGAAGGATCATTGAAATCAATTGCAACAAATCCGCCTACGGAGCAAGCCATCTGATCCATAAGTCCGCAGGGCTTGCCGAAATATTCATTTTCCGCAAACTGAGCAATCTGTGCTATTTCAACTGCGCTGACCTTGCCGTCATTATAAAGATGGTTGAGCATTGTTCCGAGAAGAACTTCAAACGCCGCCGATGACGAAAGGCCCGAACCTGAAATAACATCAGATGCTGTTGCGGCATCAAATCCGCCGATTTTATATCCTCTGTTTTTGAATGCGGCGCAAACACCTCTTACAAGCGAAGCGGATTTATTTCTTTCGTCCGGCATAACTCCGAGCTCCGAAAGGTCAATAACATCCATCTTATAGCCTTCGGATTTGACTCTGACGATATTTTCATCGTTTTTGCCCGCAACAGCAATTGCATCAAGGTCAACTCCGGCAGCAAGAACGCAGCCGTGATTATGGTCGGTATGATTGCCTCCGACCTCTGTTCTGCCGGGTGCGCTGAATATGCTGACTTCTCTGCCCGCTCCGAAAAGCTCTTCATAGCTTTCGGCAACTCTTATATATCTCTTCTTCTGAAGTTCAATGTCTTCCGCTTTATAGATTTTCTCAAAAATCCCGTTCAATTCATCTGATGTTATTTTTTCTTTAAGGATTGATGTTTTCATTTTCTTCAATTCCTTCCATTTTCTTTTGTTTTTTTCCTTTTGCATATTTGACGGTTTTTTCAACGCCTATCCAAACTCCGTTAACGCTCAACGCCGCAATTCCCGAAACAAAGCTGATGATCATAAGCGGAACAAGGAAGCCCGGGGAAAGCGGGTCGAAAACATTCCGGCCGACAAAGGTGAATGAAAGCAGCCTCGGCATAAATCCAACAATTGAAAACAGCAGATATTTCGCATAGCCGAAATCAAACGAGCCATATACCGCCGAAATCGTGTTGATGGGCACTCCCGGCACAAGCCGCAGAGCAATAAGCAAAGGCGAATTACCCTTGCCGCCTCTCTGAATCAGGTTCCGAAGCCTGCCCCATTTGCTGATGACCTTCCATGCATTGCCTGCGCCGAATCTTCTTCCGGCAAAATATCTTATGGACAAAAGGATGGAAAATCCGAGAACATTGACCGGAACAGCAAGATACATCGGCAAAACTATACCGGTTAAGAAACATACCGTTGAGGTCGGATAAATCGGGATAAAGGATTTTATTGCAAACAGAAGCAGAATCGCTCCTACAAATTCCCATGTATATTCAAGCTCCGTTATCCTGACCTCAATTTGGTCAAGAGTTTTGAGCACTTCATCATACGCATACCAAAGCTCATCATATCGAAGCGAAAGCATAAGAAGTGCAATCGCAAACGAAAGAGCAATCAGTATCAATCCCGAAAACAGAAGTATTAACTTGGGTTTTCTTCTTTTAGTCAAACTGTTCACCGCAATTCATAAATTTTGCATTCATATTATTGTATAATAATTTAAACTTTCGGTCAATATTATTTTATAATTTATATATTATTTTTTAAAAATATGTTATAATATTATTAAAAAACAGAAAACGAGGAGATAAATTTATGAAAATCACCATTCTTGACGGTTATGCGGAAAATCCGGGCGACCTTTCCTGGGACTGGCTGAAAAAATACGGCGAAGTGCAGATTTTTGACCGCACTCCGAAAGAACTGATTGCCGAAAGATGCGCTGACAGCGAAATACTGATAACAAACAAAACTCCGCTTCGTGAGGAACTTCTTAAAACGCTTCCGAAGCTTCGCTATATCGGACTTTTAAGCACGGGATTCAATGTTGTTGACTGGAAATACTGCAAGGAAAAAGGCATCCCCGTGTGCAATATCCCGTCTTACAGCACCGATGCCGTTGCGCAGCTCACCTTTGCACATATTCTTGAACATACAAACGCCGTTGCCGCTCACAGTGCTTCCGTCCACGGCGGCGAGTGGTCTTCATGCAAGGATTTTTGCTATTGGGTTTCCCCTCTTACGGAGCTTTCGGGCAAAACACTCGGAATAATCGGATTCGGAAAAATCGGAAAAGCTGTTGCCGGAATTGCTCTTGCTTTCGGAATGAAGGTCATCGCTTCAACCAATCACCCATCACCGTTTGAAGGTGTTGAATTTGCCGATAAGGATGAGCTTCTTGCAAGGAGCGATTATGTGACCCTCCATTGCCCTCTGACCGACGAAACGGAAAAAATGGTCAATTCGGATTTCCTTTCAAAAATGAAGCCCTCCGCAATTCTTATAAACACCTCAAGAGGGCAGGTCATTGACGAAGACGCACTTGCACAAGCGCTGAAAAACGGAGTTATTGCAGGCGCAGGACTTGATGTTTTATCGGAAGAGCCTCCGAAAGCTTCAAATCCACTGCTTTCCATTCCTCAATGCTCAATTACTCCGCATATCGCCTGGGCAGGCTATGAAACACGCACAAGGCTTATGGATATATGCAAAAGCAATGTTGCCGCATTCTTTGATGGCAAACCGATCAACTGCGTTTATTAAAAAAAAAGCACGGATTTCCTTTCGGAAATCCGTGCAAATTTGTTTTTAACCGAATTTTATGCTTTGCCGTTGCAGCCGAGAACTTCAACCATCTTATGCTCAACAACATCCTGAATAGCCTGACGAGCGGGCTTGAGATACTGTCTGGGATCAAAGTGGCCGGGATTCTCTGCAAGATGCTTGCGAATAGAAGCAGTAAGAGCAAGACGAAGGTCTGAATCAACATTGATCTTGCAAACTGCCATTGAAGCCGCCTGTCTGAGCATATCCTCGGGAATGCCGATAGCATCGGGCATATTTCCGCCGAATTCGTTGATCATCTCAACATATTCGGGCATAACCGATGATGCGCCGTGAAGAACAATGGGGAAGCCGGGAAGACGCTTGCTGACTTCTTCAAGAATGTCAAAACGAAGCTGAGGCTTCTGACCGGGCTTGAATTTGAATGCGCCGTGGCTTGTGCCGATAGCGATTGCGAGAGAATCAACGCCTGTTCTCTTAACAAAATCTTCAACCTGCTCGGGCTTTGTGTAGCTCTCGTTGCCTGATTCAACAACAACATCATCTTCAACGCCCGCAAGAGTTCCGAGTTCGCCTTCAACAACGCAGCCGTGTGCGTGAGCATACTCAACAACCTTCTTGGTAAGAGCAATGTTTTCTTCATAAGGAAGAGATGAGCCGTCGATCATAACCGATGTGAAGCCGCCGTCAATGCACTGCTTGCAGGTTTCAAAATCGGGACCGTGGTCAAGATGAAGAGCGATGGGAACATCCGTTTCAGCTGTTGCTGCTTCAACAAGCTTAACAAGATATGTAAGACCTGCATAGTCTCTTGCGCCCTTTGAACACTGAAGGATAACGGGAGCGTTGAGCTTCTTTGCTGCGCCGACGATACCCTGAATGATTTCCATGTTGTTAACATTGAATGCGCCAACTGCGTAGCCGCCATTGTAAGCATCCTCAAACATTTTCTTTGTGGTTACCAATGCCATTTTTATCACTCCTGAAATTAATTTTGCATAACCTTGTTTATTATATCAAAAATTAACAGTTTGTCAATTATTTTGAAAAAATCCCCGTAATAAAAGCAAATATCTTATTGATGAAATCCTTGATTTTGTCAAAGAATGTTTTAACCGGCTCAACATACGAATCCTTTTCTATTGAATCCGTTTCCTCCACATAATGAAGGAACTGCGGATATTCCTCAAAGGTGTCAACAGTCGCCTGGCCGTCATAATATGCAAGCACCTTATACATTTCTTCAATATCATCAACGCCCTCTTCTGCGTGAAGAAGATCCCTTACAAACCATGTCTGGTCCGGGAAGAGGCAGGTTGAAGCATCAACCTTTTTGTCAGGAGAAATATATTTTTCATTTTTGCCTGCAAGATAATCCTGCGAAAGAACGGAATCGAAATCAGCGCATGTGGCACCGAATGACGAATATTTTGTATCAATAACGGTGTCGCTGAGCAGTCTCCATGACGGAGTGAGGAAAAGGGAAGAATAGCCGTGCCTTGTCAGAATATAAAGGCTGCATTCTTCGTTGATTTTTTCAAGAGTTTCGGTCTTGTGTTTTCTGACTTTTTCGTTGTAATTATCAATCTTTTCCTTAAGGCCGGAACGGTCTGTCGGATCGTTCTTATAAACATGATTGAAAACATAATCCTCTGCCGCATCTATCTTATCATCGGGGATCATCGCCCAAATCGTAAGCCAGCCGCCGAAAAGAGGCACAGCCGTGTCAGTTGCTACTCTTTCAAAAAGATTTTCAAGCAGACTGTTTCCGAGCTTGCAGGCAAGATCCATAATTCCGAAATCCTTAAGGAGCTTGAATAAGCCGTCAAGCAGTTTTTCCTTTTCGTTATAATCCATAACGCTGTCAAGATAATGAAGAAGCGCATCCGGATCAAGTCTGAGCTGACCCGTAAGAAGCTCGCCGGTGTAGGTTTCACCGTAAACGGCAGTTGTGTTGAAAATATAAGTCTTCACTTTATCATTGCCGTAAAGCTTTGAATAAGTGTTTATAACAACGCCGCCGAGGCTGTGAGCTTCAAGCACAACCTTGTCGCATCCCGAAGCTTCAAGCACATAATCAATAAATTCATCAAGCTGCTCCGCAATTTCGCAGGGGTCAAGTCTCCAGTCGTATCTGAAGCTGACCGATGATTGAGCGGTTATGCTTTCCTTTTCGGGATATTCCCATCTGATGCCCGATTTATTGTTGATCTCGCCGTCGGGGCCGAGCATAACATCGGAAAGGACATCATTTGCAAGCGGCAGAAAACTGTCGCAGAATTTATCATAATTTCCGTCAATAAGAAGCTTTGCGATTGAGGGAAGCGCTTCCTTAACGGCATCGAGAATCTTATCCGTTGCAGGCGGCCATGCGCAATCCGAATCGGGGTCGCTCGCATCGCAGTAAATAGTTGACGCCATAAATCCGTGAACATAGATATAGGGGCAGTCCTGTTCATACTTTGTCTGCGAATCCTGCGCATAAACACTCAAAAGCGGAGTGAAAACAATTGCGAGGCACATCAGAACCGCAATTAATTTTGCAAAAATTCCTTTTTTCATCTGAATTCTCCTGACTTTATAGATTTGAGAAAATTATAACAGTTATTTTATAAAAAATCAATAGCGCAAAAATACCCGACGAAAAATTTTTCGGCGGGTTGTTTTTCATCCCGACAAACAGGGATTTGTTAATCTATTTCATTTCCTTCGGTATCGAGGAATACATACTCCGTTG
>JAKSQP010000012.1 GCA_024404025.1 Clostridia bacterium
GAGATATTTTTTCGTATGACAAGAAAGAGGAAGCAGCAAGGCTTTGTGCCTTGCAATGACGATGACGCTGTCAGGCGGAAAAAGAACCGTATTCAAGGTGGGTTCGGATTTGTCATCGCTCGGTTATTTTCTGATCATTCCGAATCGCAGCTCCATCTGTTTCTGACATATCTTCCGGGATTGTTATAATTGATTACTTTGGCATAGTTTCCGGCAGCAGTTGCATTATCGGGAATATCCTTAGTAACAATGCTTCCAGCACCGATTGTTACATTGCTTCCGATGGTTACATTTTCAACTACGCATACATTCGGACCTATATATGTGTTATTGCCGATTACCGCCGCATGGTTATGATTGGAGCCGATAGTTGTGAATTGAGACAGATTGACATTGTTCCCGATAATTGCGGTAGGGTTGACGATAACCGGACCGCCATGACCGATATATAATCCGTAGCCCACCTTTGTTTCCTTCGGGATCTGAATACTTTGCTTGGTTTTGCTTAATTTCCACATCATCATACCGATTATTTTTCGGATTCCGTTATCATTGCATAATCTGAAAGCGCATTGAAACCTGAATGTGTTGTTTTTTATTAATGCTTTGATAAATGTTTTTGCATCGCAGCTGCCGTAATATCTGTATAAATCACTTTTTATATAATCGTTCATTTTGTTCACCGCTCTTATTTCGGAATAAAAATCCAAGATCATTCTACTGCAAAATGCGGTATTAGTCAATACTGCATTTTGCAGTATCATATAATAACATCAACAAACAAAAGGATGTTATTATATGTTTAAAAGAATCAGAGATTTAAGAGAAGATCACGATTTAACTCAGAAGCAGGTTGCGAAAATGCTGAATTGTTCGCAGCAGGTTTACAGTAACTATGAATTAGGGCAAAGGGATATTCCGACCGATGTTCTGATTCGTCTTGCTTTGTTCTACGGAGTATCGACCGACTATATTCTTGATTTGAAAGACAAATAGTTTAAACTGATAAAGCCCCGGATATGATTTTTCAGTTCATATCCGGGGCAATTTGTTTCAATATGATCCATAAATATTTTATATGAGCGATGCGAATGATTCATAATTTTTCATTTTATCTCTCCGTTCTTTTATTTGTTTCGGGTTATATATAAGATAATAATTGAAAGCGTAAAGATAAAACTTGTGTTATCGGGAAAGCGTAAAGGAAATGCGGATTCCTGTTATTCGTGCTTTTTGATCAAAAGCGAGATACATTCTATATGATTGGTTTGAGGAAACATATCATAGGGGCAGATGCGTTTCACCTGATAATTCTTTCTGATGAAATATTCAAGATCTCGTGCGAGAGTTTCGGGATTGCAGGATATATAAACAACCCTTTCGGGTGACATTTTTACAACTGAATCAATGAATTTTTTTGTGCTTCCGGCACGGGGAGGATCCATAAAAACAACATCGGTTTTTTCTCCCTGCATTGCCAGCTCTTCCATAAAATCGCCTGCATCGGCGCAATAAAAATGTGCATTTTCCGCATTATTTGCCTTTGCGTTTGAAATTGCATCTTTGACTGCATCGGGGTTCAGCTCAACGCCGATAACATTGCCTGCTGTTTTTGCGGCAACGAGTCCGATTGTGCCGATTCCGCAGTAAGCGTCTATAACAGAAGTGTTTTCGTTGAGTTGAGCAAGCTCCATGGCCTTGTTATAAAGCTTTTCGGTTTGAACGGGGTTGATCTGATAAAATGAACGGGATGAAATTCTGAATGTGCAGCCGCAGAGAGTGTCTTCAATATAGCCGCTGCCGAAAAGAATTTCTTCACGCTTGCCGAGAACAAGATTCGTTTTTCCGGGGTTGATATTGAAAATAACGGTTGTTATTTCGGGATGTTTTTTAAGAAGAGCATCGGTGAATTTGTTTTTCATCGGGAATCTCGGTTCTGCGCCGACGATCACGACCATGACCTCTCCGCTTGAAAAGCCTCTTTTGACAAGAACATGGCGGAGAAATCCGAAATTATGATCTTCATCATAGGTCTTTATTTTGAATTCGGGGAGCATTGAGCGGATGTCAACAATGATTTTGTCGGCTGTTTCGTCTTCGGTCATGCAGGAATCAACATTGACTATTCTGTGCGAGCCGGATTGATAAACTCCGGAAATAATTTTGCCGGATTTAGTTCTGCCGAACGCCGCCTGAACCTTGTTGCGATAATGATACGGCGAATCCATTCCGACTATTTTGCTCACTTTGCCGAACTTTTTGAGCAGAATTTCGCTTCTTGCCTGCTTCCATCTGAGCTGACGCTCATAGGTCATATTCTGGAGCTGACAGCCTCCGCATTTTGAGGCGAGAGGGCAGGCATCGGGATTTGATTTGAGTGTTGATTTCTGTGACATTGATTTGCCTCCGAATCAAGAATTGCCGCATTTAGCGCAAATCGAAAAACATAAAATGATTAAAGAAGAATTTTGAGGTTTTATCAAACAAGATTCAGCCTGAAAATTCTTCTTATAAACTATATTAATCGCATTATTATGTTTTTAAGCACTTTTTGCCCTTTCGGAGTATCCCGATACGCCTTCGGGGCAAAAAGCACTTTCTGCATCTAAATGCAACGATTCTGTTGAATTACATAAATGATTATGCTTTTTTCTTTGAAAGAACGATGTTGGTGATGATGCCGAGAATGAGGGCTGTTGCAATAGCAGTAAGAGTTACTGATGTTGATTCTGTGCCGATCTGAAGGCTCATGCCGCCGATACCGGTGATAAGAACAACGGCAACAACAAAGAGATTCTTGTTTTCATCAAGGTTGACCTTCTGGATCATCTTAAGACCCGAAACAGCGATGAAGCCGTAAAGAGTGATGCAGACGCCGCCCATAACGAATCCGGGGATAGTTGAAAGGAATGTTACGAAGGGAGCGCAGAAGGAAGCAACGATTGCCATGATGGCAGTTGCAAGAATGGTGATGACCGAAGCGTTGCCGGTGATGGCTACGCAGCCGATTGATTCGCCGTATGTTGTGTTGGGGCAGCCGCCGAAGAACGAACCAACCATTGAGCCGATGCCGTCGCCGAGAAGAGTTCTGTGGAGACCGGGATTCTCAAGAAGTTCTTCGCCGATGATTGATGAAAGGTTCTTATGGTCTGCGATATGCTCTGCAAAAACAACGAATGCAACGGGGATATATGCAACTGCGATAGTGCCGATATAAGCAGGAGTAAGATTGCTGAATCCGCCGTTAAATGCTTTGAGGAATGTGAAATCGGGAACCCAGCTCATATTCTGGAATGCTGACCAGTCAACAACTACGAGGTTTTCGTTGCCCGTGCCGTTTCCAATAAGAGTGAAGACTGTTGCAACTGCATAGCCTGCAAGGATACCGATAACAAAGGGGATAAGCTTAGCCATTTTCTTGCCGAAAACGGAGCAAATCATAATGGTGAAGAGAGTAATGAGAGCGCAGGCAAGGCCGATCCAGCCCTTAACGCCCATAAGGTGACCTTCTTTTGCAAACTTGAGAGCATCGCCTACTGCGTTGCCTGCAAGTGAAAGACCGATGATTGCAACTGTGGGTCCGATAACAACTGCGGGCATAAGCTTGTTGAGCCATTTAACGCCTGCAACCTTAACGCAGATAGCAAGAACAACATAAACAAGGCCTGCGAAAACAGCGCCGAGGATGAGCCCTGCATAACCTGTTGCAGCTGTAACGGCGCCGGTGAAAGCAACTGTCATTGAGCCGAGGAATGCAAAGGACGAGCCGAGGAAAACGGGGCTCTTGAATTTTGTGAAGAGAAGATAAACGATTGTGCCTACGCCTGCTCCGAAGAGAGCTGCGCTCTGGCTCATTGCGTCTGCGCCTTCAAGGCCTGCGTTTCCGTTGATGATAACGGGAACAACGATTGTTGCCGCAAGGATTGCAAGGAGCTGTTGGAATGCGAAGATGATAAGCTGCGGGAACTTGGGCTTGTCTTTTACGCCAAAAGCAAGTTTCATAAAAAATACCTCCATATTTTCAACGCCTGAGCGTTAATTTACTTCTGCCAGATAGATACGCTGACTTCATTATCAAACGGGGGAGTTTTGACCACTATGACCTCGCTTCTTGAAGTCGGAACATTTTTGCCGACATAATCGGCAACAATGGGTAATTCTCTGTGACCTCTGTCAACAAGAGCGGCGAACTGGATCTTTGCCGGTCTGCCGAGCTTGATAAGCGCCTCCATAGCGGCACGGGCGGTTCTGCCGGTATAAAGAACATCGTCAACCATAACAACTGTTTTGCCTGCGATGCTGAAATCAATTTCGGTTGCGTTGACCTCCGGCTGGATTGCGGATTCCGAAAGGTCATCCCTGTAAAGAGTAATATCAAGATAGCCGATTTTTGTTTCGATTCCGAGGGAAGAAACCTTTTTTGCGAGAATATCCGCAAGGGGAGCGCCTCTTCGCATAATTCCGACTATGCAGATTTCATCGCAATCGCTGTTCCGCTCAACGATCTCGTGAGAAATTCGTGCAAGAGCACGGTTGACTGCGGCGCTGTCCATCAGATATGATTTGAATTCCATGCTCTCACCACCTAAAAAAATCGACCTTGCCGAGGCAAGATCGCATAAAATAAGGGCAGATTTAACGCCCGGAATTATCACACAAATCTTGTCGGCATCTCCGTACCGAATTTAAAGAATTTATCTTGTGTTATTATACCACCGAGAAGAAATTTTGTAAAGTAAAAAAATCATAAAATTGCAGAAATTTGTTGAATTTTTTGCGGCAGAAAAAAGGGGCTGTCTCATTCAGATGCAGAAAGCGTTTTCTTCGGCCCGAAGCTGTATGCGATATTGCGAGAGGGCGAAAAAACGTTTAGAAACATATAAAATAAAAGGATTTTAAGACTTATACGGTTTAAACCGGCCTTAAAATCCTTTTTTCTTTATATTGTTTTGATTTTCGGTCTGCGCTGAATGCGACACCTTGCGGTTTGATTATTCATCTTTCTTCTTGATTTTCGGAAGAATGATGCAGATTGCCATAAGAATAAGAGCGGCGATGATCGCAACAAAAACAAGAACATTGTTTCTGCTGCCTGTGTCAGGTGACGGAGCTGCCATAAGAAGAACATCTTCGGCTGCGAGAGCGCTGATGCCGACTGCAACAACGCCGATAATGAGAATAACTACGAGGAAAATTGCCATTCCTCTGACAAAAACATTTCTTTTATTCATATCAGTTTACCTTAAGAAGCAATTTCATTGATTCGCCGATCGCATCGGCAATTTTTTCCGCATCTGCGGAATTTTTTCCGCATCCTGTAATATAAACCTTGATTTTAGGCTCCGTGCCCGAAGGTCTGACTATTGCAAAATTGCCGCCGGGCAGGCCGTAAGCAAGCACATTTGAGCTCGGGAAGGGAAGAGCCGAAGAGGCAAGAGTTTCCGTGTCCGTTTCAGTTCCCGCCTTGAAATCCTGAACCTTAAGCACTTTCATTCCGGCAAGCTCCGAGGGGGGATTGTCCCTTGTTGTGTCCATAATTTCTTTCATTTTGACCATTCCGCTTGCACCCTCGAAAACGAAGTTATAGAGCTTGTTGCGGTAATAGCCGAATTCTTTATAAATATCTTCAAGAGCATCAACAAGCGTTTTGCCCTTTTCTTTGAAATATGCAGCCATTTCGCAGATCATAAGCGAAGCGGCAACGCCGTCCTTATCTTTAGCGTGAGTGCCGATAAGATAGCCGTAGCTTTCTTCAAATCCCATGATGAAATCGGAATCTCTGCCCTCTTTTTCAAGGCCGGCAATGAATTCGCCGACATATTTGAAGCCGGTGAGCACATCGTGGCATTCGCAGCCGTATTTGGCGGCAACCTTGTCAACAAGGCGGGTCGAAACAAAGGATTTTGTCATAACGGGCTTTTCGGGAAGAATTCCTTTTTCTTTCTTTGCACGAAGAAGATAATCGGTCAGAAGAACGCCGACATCGTTGCCGTTGAGAAGAACATATTCGTCTTTGTTGAGAACGGCAATGCCGACTCTGTCGCAGTCCGGGTCTGTTGCGAGCATAAGGTCAGCTTTGAAGTTTTCTGTCATTTTAAGACCGCACTCAAAAACCTGCTTGATTTCGGGGTTGGGATAGGGGCAGGTCGGGAAGCTGCCATCCGGCATTTCCTGTTCCTTGACCATTTTTATATTTTTGAAGCCGGCACGCTCAAGAACGGTTGTAACGGGAACTCTGCCGGTGCCGTTGAGCGGAGTATAAATAACCTTAAGGTCGGTGTTCTTTATAAGCTCGGGGTTGATCGGCCTTGCCATAACATGAGCATAGAATTCTTCAACAATATCATTGCCGATGAATTCAATAAGACCTTTTTCAACACCCTCGTCAAAGGAAATGCGTTTGATCCCGTCAAACATATCAACTTTGCGGATGCATTCATAAACTGCGTCTGCGGCTTCTTCGGTCATCTGATAGCCTGCCGGGTCATAGCATTTGTAGCCGTTATATTTTGAGGGATTATGGCTTGCGGTGATAACGATACCGCTTTGGCATTTCAGGCGCATGACCGCAAATGAAACGAACGGAGTGGGCATAAGCTGCGGATAAATATATGCTTTGATTCCGTTTGCGGCAAGAACCTCTGCACATTCTTTTGAAAAAATATCTGATTTGATTCTTGAGTCATATCCTATCGCAACGCTTGCGGAAGCATATTTTCCGTTGAGATAATCAGCGAGGCCCTGGGTTGCCTGGCAGACGGTGTAGGTGTTCATTCTGTTTGTGCCTGCGCCGAGCACACCACGAAGACCTGCGGTGCCGAATTCGAGATTGGTATAGAAACGGTCAAGGATTTCATCATCGCTGCCCTTAACGGCGAGAAGTTCATCCTGAATTTCCTTGTTGTCTTTTGTTTTTTCAAGCCAAAGCTCATAGAGGCTTTTTATATTGTTCATAACAATTCCTCTTTTCATTTTTATTGAATTATTTTATATCTTTTTATTATCTTTGTCAATAATTGCAGTTATATTAGCCTTATTTTTTTAAAGCAAAAGAGCAGTTGACGGTGCGTAAATGCTTTGATATAATATCAGAAAAGGGGATGAATGAAAATGTATAAAGTTCTTTCGTGGATCATGATAACTCTTATGCTGCCGTTTTATGTTCTGACCTCCGGAATCGAGCTTATCGGCTCCGGAAACAGAATCGAAAAATCGAAAACGAATGTTACCGGAATAGGCGCATATTTCCGCTCGCAGGGAATCGCAACGGACGGAGAGTCTTATTTCTTTTCATCTAAAACAACTCTTATCCGCACGGAGCTTGACGGAATTTCAACGATCAATGCCAATCTTTCGGCGATCCCCGAAGAGCTTTCAAAGCTCGGGATCAAGCATATCGGCGGAATGAGCTATTATAACGGAAAGCTCTATGCCGGAATGGAGGACAGCAAGGTCTGGGATTACCCTATAATAGGCGTTTTTGATTCGGAAACTCTTGAGCTGGTTGATTATTATGTAATGGACGCAGAGCTTATTACAAGAGGTATGCCGTGGGTGACCGTTGACCCCGAAACGGGTTATCTTTACTGTATGGATCATTCAAAGAAACCGACGATGATTCTTGCTTATGACACAGCGGACGGAATGAAAGAGGTTTCGAGGGTTTTGCTTGCGGATATTATCCCGTCAATTCAGGGCTGTGAATTCAAAGGCGGTTTTATGTATGCCGCAACAAATGACGAAACACAGGCTATATATAAAGTTGATGTTCATACGGGCGAGTTTGAAAAATATCTTGACCGCAACCTGCTCGGCGGCGAGGGCGAGGGAATGACCTTTATCGAAAAAGACGGCAAAACCTATCTCGCTGCGATGGATATGGGAACGATTTTCATAAACACATTTATCAGAGAATATGAATTTGCAGAGTAATCAAAAAATCAGCACCGCCTCCCGAAAGGAAGCGGTGCATTTTTATCAGAACTTATGAGTTCCTTCGCCTATTTCTGTCTTGTTTCTGTTCAGGATCACAGTTGCGGTGCAGCCTGCGGGAACGGTAAACTCATATTCGGTCTTTCCGTTTTCGGTTTTCCAATAAGAGGCAACCGTGCCGAATCTGCTTTCAATTGAAGCCTTAACATAGGAAAGTCTTTCGTCGGTAAGCGGAGCAAAGATGATATGGCGGAATGCCGGATCTTTTTCATCAATCTTTATTCCGGCGGCGTCGCCGTAAAGCCAGTCTGCGGAGCAGCCGTAGGCATAGTGGTTGAATGAGTTCATTGATGTGCTCCACATCGAGCCGTCTTCTCTCATGCTGTCCCAATGCTCCCAAACTGTTGTTGCGCCCATTTTGACCGAGAAGAGCCAGGAGGGATATTCTTCACGGAGAATCAGGTCGTAGGCGGTTTTGATATGGCCGTTGTCGCTGAGCGCATGAAGAAGATACGGGGTGCCGACAAAGCCGGTTTTAAGGTGACCGCATTCTTTAACAAGATCGTTGAGCTGGCGGGCAACCTCTTTGATGTTGTCGCTGATGTCAAAATATGCCGTAAGGGCGCAGGCGGTCTGCGTTGCATATTCGGGCTTGATTCTGCCGAAGGTCATATATTTGTTTCTGAAAGCATTTATACCGTCTTCAAGATACTTTTTGTATTCATCCGGATCTTTGCCGCAGACTTCGAGAGCCTTGACATAAATTCTGCAAGAATAAATGTAGAATGCCTGGGCGATGAGGTCTTTATCCGTGCCGCTGGAGCAGTCCTCGGGGCTGCTGCCGTCAAGGTTGAGCCAGTCGCCGAAATGATGGCCGTGCGCCCATATTCCGTCCCACATGTGATCACGGATATATTCAAGATATTTTTTCATCGAGTTGAGCGATTCTTCAAGAAGTTCTTTGTTGCCGTAAGTGAGATACATCTGCCAGGGGATAACGGTCACGCTGTCTGCCCACGCAGCGGAGCATTCGTCATCGGGGTTGAAAACATTCGGGATAACATGAGGAATGCTGCCCCAGCCGGTCTGATCTGCTCTTAAATCGGCAAGCCATTTGGTGAAGAATTTTTCAACATCATAGTTATATGAAGCGGTTTTGGCAAATACCTGCGCATCGCCCGTCCAGCCGAGGCGCTCGTCACGCTGCGGACAGTCTGTGGGCACATCGAGGAAATTGCCCTTCTGGCCCCATATAACATTGCTGAAAAACCGGTTGAGCCTTTCATCGGAGCATTCAAAATATCCGGTGCGTTTTATGTCGGAATGAACGACGATGGCGGTGAAATTCTCTTTTTTGACTTCGTCGCTCCAGTTTTCGAGCTTAACATAGCGGAAGCCGAAGAAATTGTATTCGGGCTTGCGGATATGCTCTTCGCCGTCGCATACGAAAGAGGCTTCTGCGGCAGCGGCACGGAGATTATCCCTGTAAAAATTGCCGTCCGCATCAAGCACCTCGCCGTGCTTGATCGTAACCTTTTCGCCCTTGACGCCTTTGATTCTGAATTCAACATATCCGGTCATATTCTGGCCGAAATCGAGAACTGTTTCGCCCTTCGGAGTGATGATGATTTCCTTAACGGGCAGTCGCTCCTGCTCAATGATTTTTTCGCCCTGCTGGTCGATGAGTGATTTGAAATCGTTTTCAAATTCAACTGCCTTTTCGGGAGAAGTGTCAATATATGCAGGATCAAAAACATAGCCGTTATACATGTGAGAATATCTGTTTCTGCCTTCTGCGGCGCTCCATGTTTTGTCGCTGTAAACGGTCATTTCCGAGCCGTCTGCGAATTCAACGGTAAGAGCGCATATCATTGCAAGCTCACAGCCGCCGAGATAGGGGAGGGATGACCAGTTTGAATTGAAATAATCGTTTCCTTTCCAACCCGGAGCAACGCCGACGGAAAGCTCGTTTTCGCTTTTGAGCATATCGGTCACATCATAGGTCTGCACTTGGATGCGATTTTTATATGAGGTCCATCCGGGAGCAAAAATATAATCGCCGATTCTTTCGCCGTTGAGCTTTGCTTCATAAACGCCGAGAGCGGTGATTTCGAGAGTTGCTTTGCTGACCTTGCCGGGAATATTGAAATTTTTTGAAAAGACTATTTCTTTGTTAACCTTCGGAGATGGCTTTTTTATCCATTTTGCGCTTTTAATGTTTTTCAAAATTTTCTCCTCCTTTTCGGGTGTGATTTCATTTTATAATATTGATTCGGAAAATGCAATAATTTATAAAAATTTATCGGCGCTATTGATTGGCGGAGCAATAACTGATACAATACTATCAGACAGGAGGATTGACATCATGAAAAAATTTCTATGCGTATTTATGGCGCTTCTATTTATTTCCTCGTTTGCGGGATGCTCAGACAGCGGCCGTCAGAACATAAAAAAAGATGCACCGAAGATCAGCGATATGAAGTTGAACGAAAAATATAAGAGCAAGGACGGAACGGTTTCTTTTATGATTAAAGGCAGAGTTCCCGAAATAGGAAAAGGCTGCGATGAATTCATCGCTTCGCTGATAAACAGGATCATAGGGGAATATGTTGACGAATTCAAAGCTTTCGCAGAGAGCAACATTGAAAACGCAAGGGATTTTATGAAGATGAATAATTCTGAAAATCCCTGGACGAGAACCTTTGATTATGAAGTTACCTATGCGGATTCAAACATCGTATGCCTGCTTCTCGAAAACGGAATGACTCTGGACGGAGGCAATCCATCCGTTTCATATAAAACATTCTGCTTTGAGCTGAAAGACGGCAGAGGATTGAGCGCCGTTGATTTTTCGGTTGAATCGGAAGAGCCGCTCCGTGAGGATATGACACGGTTCGTTCTTAATGACCTTAACGGAAAATTTTACGGCAGCAGCGAAAAGCTTTCGGCAGAGCAGGCGGAAAAGGTTTCGTCGCTCATTGATTTCTGGAATTACTATATTGACGAAGAGAATGTTTATTTTTATTTCCCGAAAGCCGCAATCGACAGCTCCATGAGCGGGTATTATATCTGCACTCTTCCTCACGAAAAGGTTTTCAACTATTTTGTCAAGCCGAGCGAATTTCTTTCATTGAGCGAAGAAAATTGATTTCAGGTTTTAAAAGAAAAAATCAGGTGTTTCAAATCTGAAACACCTGATTTTTTATTGATTCAATTAATCTTCGTCTTTCTTGGTCTTAACTACTGCTGCAACGCCTGCCGTGAGAGCAAGGAAAGCAATTGCGGGAGCAATGATGCTGCTGCCGGTTGAGGGGTTGTTGTTAACAACTGGAGCTGCCTTTTTTGCTGTTGTTTCGGGGCCGTCATCAATAGCGGTCTGGCCGGGAGCGTTTGTTACGATGTTGTTGTTGATAGCAGCGGTCTGCGAAGCAGGAGCCTTTGTTGTTGTGGGAGCTGCTGTTGTTGCGGGAGCTGCTGTTGTTGCGGGAGCCGCTGTTGTTGCGGGAGCTGCTGTTGTTGCGGGAGCTGTTGTTTTTGCGTACGGATCCGCAACGTCATCGTTGGGCTCTGCTGCAAAAACGGTTAATGACATTGCACAGATTGCAAGAGCTGCAATGAGAAGAGCAAGCAGCATAGAAGTTACTTTTTTCATTTTAACTACCATCCTTATTGTTTTTTTGCGCCTTTTGGCACTATAAATACACTATTATATTACACACAACACACTGTTTTGTCAAGTTTATTAAAATAAGTTTAAAGAATTTTAATAACTTTAACGAATTGCGGCAGACTAAAGACAAAGAGAGGTGTGCAAAATGCTGTATGGAAAAAACATCAGATTGAGTGCAAAAAAGGAGAAATGCAGAAGTTTTCCCGAAAACAGATTCAGAAGCCATGCCGAAGCGGACGAAATGCCTATTCAGACCGACATTCTCGGAAGCTATACGGGAGTGCCGGAAGATGAAGACGATACACCCGTTCAGGATCCTGACGATTTATAAAAAATGAGACGGCGGAGCATATTGTGCCTTATGCTCCGCCTGTGTCATTGTTCGGCGCAGTTTCCCCAAACCGTGCCGCAAATAATCAAGCCGTCTGCCATCCGTCAGAAAACGGCTGTTATTTTTATCTTATTTCTGCGGTCGAAATTTTTAAAGCATCCGTCATTGAGAATGCAACAACTCTTTTGCCTGAAATCGTATAAAGAATATTTCCTATAACCTCGGCTCTGACGGCGGCATCGCTGATGTAGTTCCCGTCGTGGTCAAAGGTGCCGAGAGGAGAAATGATTCCGTCGGAAGTGTTAAAAAGAATGTATTCGGAAATTTCAGAGCCGGTGGAGGTGTTATTCTTTATAACCGGAATTCCGAAAATATTCTTTCCGTTTATGACCATAAGACTTTTTTCGTCGTCGGCAGCGGGCAGCGAAAATGATGAATCAAGCGAATAGGTCGAAACCGCTTCGGGCGAATCCGAATCGCTGATGTCATAAAGAGTCAGAACCGTGCTTCCGCTTGATGAGTCATGAGAAACGCCGATGTATTTCGATGTGGAAAGCTTAAATAAATCAAGCGCAAATGAGCCGGATTTATCCGAAACGGAGCTTGCGGGAGCAGCCGGATCGGAGAGATCAATAACCGTGAAAGAGCCGGAGCCGATGATATAAGCCTTGTTTGCAATGAATTTGATGTTGGGAATAAACGAAATATTGAATGCTTTTTCAAGCTTTCCGATTATTTCCATTTTATCGTTGAGGATATAGATGCTGCCGGAATTTGAATCAAGGGATGCAACCCGGAGATTTCCGCCGAATTCATCCATAAATGAGGATGACGGAACATTGCCTTCAAGCACGCAGGAGCCGGAAAGGCCGATTCCCGAAACAGAGCAGTTGAATTTGTAAATTTCGGTCAGATTCTTTCTGTTTCCCTGTTCGTCTGCTTCAACCGAAACGAATGCTCTTGAAATATAAACAGAGCCCGATGAGCAATAAATGTTGCTTCCGCTTCCGAGGATAGCGAGCTTTCCGACCTCCTCCGAGGAATTGTCAATATCGGTCAGAGTAATGAAAAGATAGCTTCCTTCCGGGTCATTGACCGACATAAGGATGTTATCTGCGCCGAGCCTGCTGATGATTCCGTCAACGCTGAATGCCGGAATCGAAAGCTCCTTTTCGCCCATATCGGAGAGCTTTTTATTTGTGATAAGACAGAGCCTGCCGCCGTAAATCTTTGAGGAAACATACGAGCCGTCCTGGATATGCTCTCTTGTTTTTACGGGAGCGGTGGGATCGGAGATGTCATAGAAAAGGGCAATGGTTGAAGCTTCCTTTGAAGCGGAAGGATCGCCGCTGTATCTCTTCATAAGAGCAATAAGTGAATTGCCCTTGAGATATATTTCAAAGCATTCATCCCTGTGAGCTGATGAATCCGAGAGCGTAATTGTTGAAACGGTTTTCATTTCTTCCGCCGGAACGGCGCTGACTATCTTTATCTGCTCGGAGGTGATTCCTTTTTCACGGTCTGTGTTTGAAGTGACGATATAAAGATATTTTCCGTCATTTCTGACTATATCGGCAGCCTGCGAGGAGGAATTTTCCTCTCCGTCAACTATGCCGTGGTTCAGCTCGTCAGTTTCGTTTTTCGGAGCGGCAACATATTCGGGATTTTCCTTCCTGCCATCCGCAGCGGAAGATTTGTCATCGGCTGAATTTTTGCCGCCGAAAATATTTTTGACCGCTTTTTCAATTTCGTCAATGCTCTTTATTTTTCTGATGGGTGAATCCATATCGAAGCCTGATTTTGCGGTCGGATCCGTGTTGGAGATAAAAGGCTTATCTCTGAAAACAAATATCGTTGAAACCGCAACTATAACGAATACCGCTGCGGCTGCGGCGATGCGCCTTAAATATATAATCTTGTTCGTCCCCGTTTTATCGGAAAAATCCTTTTCCTGCTTAACCCCGTTTTTAAGCATATCAACAATGAATTCTTTTTGAAGTCTTTCGGGCACATCCGCCTTTGCTGCGGCGTTATTCAATTCTTTTTTTATCAGCTTCAATGTCTGCCTGTCGTTCATTTTCATCTCGTTTCCCTCCTTTCTGTCAGTTATCGTCGTTGAGATATTCTCTCATTTTTTTAAGAGCACGCTTCAGCTTTGAACGCACCGTTGATGCGTTTATGCCGAGAATGCCGGCAATTTCGTGGCTGCGGTAATTTCCGAGGGTGCTTAAAAGCACGATTTCTTTTTCCTCTGCGGAAACCGCTTCGAGAGCCCGGCGGACCTCGGCTGAAAGCTCAAGGTTTGAATCGCTTGCCAGCTCATTAACTGAGCTGTTTTCGTCATCTATGTAAATCAATGATTTTGCGGCCTCGTTTTTTGTATACTGTTTGTTGCAGCAGGCACGCAGAATCGTGAAGAGCCAACCTTTGAATGATGATTCGTTTTTGATAGAGCCTATCTGGCGGAATGCGGAAAGAGCGGCATCCTGAACTGCATCCTGCGCAAGAGCTTCGCTGCCCGTTACACAGCACGCATAGCAATACATTTCTTTATAGTATAATTCATAAAGTTCGCCGAATGCGTCCGCATCGCCGTTTTTGGCAAGAGTGATAAGTTTTTTGGTTTGAGCGCTCAAGAAACCGACCCTCCTTACATTACATAAGTGCGCTGAAAAAGGGATATTGTTGCATTGTTTCAAAAATTTTTCTGAAATTTTTCTGCTCTTTGCGCAAATAATATAACACGATTATGATATACAATGCAAGGTGATTTTGAATGAAGAAGATTTCAGCAGTAATTTTGGTGTGCATTATGATTCTTTTTCCGGGATGCACGGACAGCCTGATAAAAGGCGGCAATCTCGGCGCACGAGGCGGCGAAGAAGCGAAAATGTCAACGCTTCCGGAATTGAAGCTGACCGTTCCGGATCCCGATAATCTCAAAAATCTTCCGGAGGAAAGAACGGAGCACAGCTACGGGATCGCAAAAAACGGAAAGCCTCACGAAATTTCCGTCAATGCGCAGAAATTTTTTGAAGAAAAAGGATATAAGGCGTTCTGCCTTGATACCGTTTCAAAGAGCAAGGTGCTTTATCTTACCTTCGACTGCGGCTATGAAAACGGATGCACGGCGGCGATTCTCGACACCCTTAAAGAAAAGAATGTTCCTGCCGCATTTTTCTGCACTCTTCAGCAAATCAGAGAAAATCCGGAGATTACAAACAGAATGATAAATGAGGGGCATATAATCGGCAATCATTCGGCAAGGCATCCCGATTTTTCAAAGCTCACAAGAGAGCAGATGGCAAACGAAATTATGATATGCGACAATTATTTAAGAAAGAATCATAATTATACCTCACCGTTTTTTCGCTTCCCCGAGGGGGCATATAACGAATGCGCCCTTGAACTTGCGGGCTCAATCGGATTCACGAGCGTTTTTTGGTCGCTCGCATACGAGGACTGGGATCCCGATTCGGTTATGGGAGCCGATTATGCGTTTGAAAAAGTGACTTCAAGGCTTCATCCCGGCGCAGTTATTCTGCTGCATTCCGTTTCGCCTGATAACAGAGATGCGCTCGGCAGGATAATTGATTATGCAAGAGAAAACGGCTATGAATTCAAAGCGCTGACAGAGTTCGGAAAGTCATAAAAAATACCGCAAAGGATTTTTCCTTTGCGGTGTTTTTTAATCGAGTTCAAACTGACCCGTATAGAGCTGATAATATTTGCCTTTCTGTGCAATAAGGTCATCATGGTCGCCGCGCTCAATGATTTCGCCGCGCTCAAGCACCATAATGGCATTCGAATTGCGAACGGTTGAAAGTCTGTGGGCTATAACGAATACCGTTCTGCCCTCCATCAGCTTATCCATACCGAGCTCAATGAGATGTTCCGTTCTTGTATCTATCGAAGATGTTGCCTCATCGAGAATGAGGACCGGCGGATCTGCAACGGCGGCTCTTGCAATCGAAAGAAGCTGACGCTGACCCTGCGAAAGATTTGAACCGTCGCCGGTGATGACCGTGTCATATCCGTCGGGAAGGCGGGTTATGAATGAATCGGCATTCGCAAGCTTTGCGGCGGCAATGATTTCTTCGTCGGTTGCGTCAAGTCTGCCGTAGGCAATGTTGTCACGCACAGTTCCCGTGAAGAGGTGGGTGTCCTGAAGAACCATTGCCATTGAACGGCGAAGCTCTGACTTTTTGATTTTTTTGATATTGATTCCGTCATAAGTGATTTTGCCTTCGGAAATATCGTAAAATCTGTTGATAAGGTTAGTGATGGTCGTTTTGCCTGCGCCGGTTGAGCCGACGAATGCGATTTTCTGACCGGGATTTGCATAAAGGGTGATATTTTTGAGAATCGTTTTCTTTTCGGTATATCCGAATGTTACATTTTCAAATCTGACCTCGCCTCTCCATTCCGTGTAGGTTGTTGTGCCGTCACGGTGGGGATGCTTCCACGCCCATACGCCCGTTCTTTCGCTGCTTTCCCCGATTTCTCCGTCAGCATTTATCTTTGCGTTGACGAGTGTTACATAGCCTTCATCCTCTTCAACGGGGGCGTCGATGATTTCAAAGATTCTTTCGGCGCCTGCGAGAGCGGCAATGATGCTGTTGAACTGCTGGGAAATCTGGGTGATCGGCTGGAAGAACTGCTTTGTGTAGCTTAAGAATGCGAAGAGAGTGCCGACGGTGATAGCAAAGAACGATGTTTCGGGGATCGCAATAATGAGCATTGAGCCGAACATCGCAACGGCGGCATAAGAAATATATGAAATATTGCCCATGATCGGCATAAGAATGCTCGCATAGGTATGTGCGTTGGTCGATGCACGGCGGAGATTCTGATTGATGGTGTTGAAATCGTTTGTGGCGATTCCCTCATGGCAGAAGACCTTGACAACCTTCTGTCCCTCAATGAATTCTTCAATATATCCGTTTACCTTGCCGACGCATTTCTGCTGTTCACGGAAATTCTTTGCGCTCCTTTTGCCGAGGAATCCGACGGCAACAAAGGAAACAGCAAGCATTATCATAACAAATCCCGTAAGAGCAGGGCTTAAGCTCACCATCATAATGAATGTGCCCGCAACCGAAATAACCGATGAAACAAGCTGAACGAAGCTGTTGCTGATACATTCACGCAGAGTATCAACATCGTTTGTGTATCGGCTCATCAGCTCGCCGTGAGTATGAGTGTCAAAAAATCTGATGGGCAGATCCTGCATGTGATTGAACAGATCTCTGCGGATGGTATGAAGAGTGTTCTGCGAAACCTGAAGCATGATTCTTGAATAGGCATAGGAGCCGAGGAGACCGATTCCGTAAATCGCAACAAGCTTTATGAGCGTAAGAAGCAGGGGACGCATAAGCTCTTTTGTGATTTTCTGACCGATGATGGGCAGAAGAATATCGTCTGTTATTGTTTTAATATATGATGTGCCTATAATGACCGAAACGGAGCTGACTGCGACCATTGCGAAAACGAGCAGAAGCAGGAACTTCGATTTGCCGAGATAGGCGAGCAGGCGGAGAAAAGTGGCTTTTGTGTTTTTCGGTTTCTGATATTTATTACCCTTTGCCATTATTTCTCACTTCCTTCCTGCTGGGATGTGTATACTTCGGTATAAATTTTGTTCGTGCCGAGAAGCTCTTCGTGGGAGCCGATGGCGTCAATTTTTCCGTCATCGAGAACGATGATCCTGTCTGCGTGCTCAACGGAGCTTATTCTCTGCGCAACGATGAGAGTTGTTACATCGCCGTGATTTTCTTTGAATCCTTCTCTGATTTTGGCATCAGTTGCCGTGTCAACGGCGCTGGTGCTGTCATCAAGGATAAGGATCTTGGGGGATTTGAGAAGCGCTCTTGCGATGCAGAGACGCTGCTTCTGGCCGCCGGAAACATTAACGCCGCCCTGGCCGAGCTCTGTTTTGTAGCCGTCAGGTAAGGATAGGATGAAATCGTGAGCCTGGGCGATGCGGCAGGCATTTTCAATTTCATCCTGCGTTGCGTTTTCATTGCCCCAGCGCAGGTTATCTTCAATTGTTCCGGTGAACAGCAGATTCACCTGAAGCACCATTGCAACTTCATTGCGAAGATTCTGAAGCGTATAATCCGAAACGGGTCTGCCGCCGACTTTAACAACGCCTTCGGTGGCGTCATAAAGTCTCGGGATCATTGAAACGAGAGTCGTTTTTGCCGAACCGGTTGCTCCGATGATGCCGATCGTTTCGCCCGATTTTATGTGGAGATTGATGTTGTCGATAACATTTTTTTGTCCGTTTTTCTGATATTTGAAGCAGACATTTTCCATATCTATCGAGCCGTCTGCAACTTTGAGAGAAGGATCGGCGCCGCTGTCATCAATTTCCGGCTTTTCGTTGATGACTTCAATAACTCTTGTGAGCGAGGCTCTTGACATGATAGCCATAACGAATATCATTGAGATCATCATAAGCGACATAAGGATCTGGGTGATATAGTTGATGAAAGCGGTGAGCTTTGCAATTTCCATGGTGCCGCCGATAACGAGCTTTCCGCCGAACCAGAAAACAAGCACGATGCAGACATAAATTGTGAGCTGCATAAACGGGTTTGCAAGAATCAGAAGCTTTTCGGCAGAGATGGAAGCATCACGCAGTTCATCGTTTGAAAGCTGAAATTTATCTTTTTCGTGCCTTGCTCTGACGAATGCTTTGATAACTCTTATGTTTATGAGCGTTTCCTGAATCGAAGAGTTGAGCCCGTCATATTTCTTCATCAGTTTTTTGAATCTCGGCAGAGCGATCAGAGCCATTCCGCCGAGAAGCAGAAGAAGAGCGGGAGCGGCAAAAATAAAGATGTTTGCAAGGTCCGCATTGATTTTATGAGCATAATAGAATGCCATTGCAAACATAAACGGAGAGCGGACAACAACTCTGACCGCCATGGTGTAAGCCATCTGAATCGTGTTGACATCCGTTGTCATTCTCGTTATGAGAGAGGGTGTGCTGAAACGGTCTATATTTGCAAATGAGAAATTCTGAATTTTTTCAAATACTGCGCTTCTTAAGTTTGATCCGAAGCCCATTCCGGCAACGGCGGCGAATCTTGCGGCAAGTGCGCCGGCAACGAGCGAAACGAACGCCATCAGAATCATTTTGAGGCCTTCACGAAGCACATAATCAAAACCTGCGTTTCCCTGAACGCCGTATGTTACGAGGTCCGACATAACAAAAGGAATCCGGACCTCAAGAATGACCTCAACGAGGATGAGAAGCGGCGAAAGCAAAGAAACCAGGCGATAGCCTTTGGTCTGTCTGAAAAATGTTTTCATTCTTTTTCCTCCTTATTTTCTTCATCAATAAACATTTTTATTATCTCTTTATCAGTCATATTATCAGGAGAAAGGTTATCGGCAAGCCTTGAAAGCATTGACGAAAACAGCTCGATTTCTCCGTCGCTGAAGCCGGTGAACATCTTTTCGTCAATTCTTCTGCATTCCTCTTTTCCCCTTGCAAGAACGAGTCTGCCTTTTTCCGTTATGCTGATTTTGTTGGCCCTGCGGTCGGCTTCGTCGATCGTGCGCTCTATAAGTCCCGATTTGGACATTCGCTTTATGCTCGTTGCAACAGAAGCGGGGGAAACGCCGAATTCCTTTGCAATTTCAACCTGCGGGCAGTCGCCGTGGTGAACGAGATATTCGAGAATTTCCGGCTGACCTCTGTAAATTTCAATATGGCGCAGAGCATTTGAAATATGATAGCGGTGGAGCAGGGTCACTCTGCACATTTTATGCACCGCATGGCATAAACTTTCTCTCATAATTCAGCTCCTTTCGTATTAATCAGCCGATTAACAGTTAATCGGTTAACAATATGTATGATTTTAATGCCTCTCAACCGCTTTGTCAAGAGGCATATCAATTGATTTATCTGGAAACCTCGCCCGTGATCGCATTTATTATATTCTGAAAAACCGCAACATGCGAGCCGGAAATATATTTATCGAGATGCATTGAGCCGAAGAACCATCTTCTGAATCTGCAGGCTTCGGAAAGCTCTTCGAGATATGTGTTGAGTCCGGTCACGCTTGCCGTTTCGCTGTCTTTCAGCTTAAGGAAGCTCTTGATTTTCATCGGAGGCTCGTGGGTTATGACGAAATCAACACGGCAGTTGTTGGCCTCAAGATTTGCGGCGCCTTCAAGCAGCTCTTCACGGGACGGAAACTCATCCTTTGACCAGGCATTTTCTTCAAAACGGATGTCAATGTCGGGGCTTTCTCCGCCGCCCATCGTGAAGAAAGTCATATTGTCGATTTTGAAAATCTGACCCCTCATAAGGTGATAAAGATTTCCGCATATATTATGCACCTTGCCGCCGTTCCATTGGGTTACGGGGTAAGAATTTAGAAGCTCAAAATTCTCGTGAGTGCCGTCAATGAAGCAGACATTATATTTTTTGTTTCCGATTTTTTTGAGAATCTTCTGTTCAATTTTGCTGTTATCCCATACGAAGCCGAAATCTCCGCATACGATAAGGGTATCATCCTTTTTCATGTGCCTGAGAACAGAAGAATCGAAACGGGAAAAATCGCCGTGCATATCTCCGGTAACATAAACCATAAAACCGCTCCTTGAGAAAATCAAACTGTTTATAATGATATACTATTTTGCAAAAAAAATCAAGAAGGATAAAAAATAATAAATGAGTGTTTATTTTTTCATATTTTTATGTTATAATCAAGCTTAATTCGTTGTTAAGGATATGGTTTAAATGAAAAAAACAATTTATATATTATTCTCGCTGATCCTGGCTGCATCGGCGTTTTTCTGCGTTCCGGCAAACGCATCTTATGATAAAGAAATGGAGGAGCTTAAGCTTTATTCCGACTGCGTTTTGCTCATAAGCGCCGATAATGATGAAATCGTTTTTCAGAAGAATTCAAAAAAGCAAACATCTCCGGCAAGCCTAACAAAAGTAATAACCGCATCGGTAGTGCTTGAAAACTGCGATGATTTATCTGTTATGATTTCCGTTCCGGAGAGCTGCATCAGAGAGCTTGACAACACGGGAAGCTCATTGAGCGGCCTTAAACCCGGCGAAGAAATTTCGCTTTATGATATGCTTTGCTGTCTGCTTGTTCACAGCGCAAACGATGCTGCAACAACGCTTGCGGATTATGTTGCGCAGGGCGACAGAGCAAAGTTCATAGATATGATGAATGAGCTTGCCGCAAGGCTCGGCTGCAAAGATAGCCACTTTGTCAACCCTCACGGTCTTGATGATGAGGATCACTATGTTTCAGCCGAGGATATGGCAAAATTCATGAAATATGCGCTTGGTTTTCCTGCGTTCAGAGAAATTATCGCAATGTCAAGCTACACTCTTCCCGAAACGAATCTTCAGAAGAAAAGAATCATCCGTTCAACGGATTTTATGCTCAACAGCGCCTACAAAGACTATTACTGCAAGTATCTTAAAGGCGGCAAAACCGGCTCAACCTCAACTGCGGGAAAATGCTTTGTTTCAACCGCCTCAAAAGACGGCTATAACTATATTGCCGTTTGCCTCAATTCGATTTTTGCCGATGTTGATAATGACGGCTACGATGAAAACGGAGCTTTTCTTGACACAAAGGAAATGTATGAATGGGCTTTTGACAACATAAAGCTTGTTTCGATTTCGGATCCGGATATGGTAGTAGGGGAAATCCCGGTAAAATATTCCGCTTCAACCGACCATGTAAACCTTACCCCCGCCGAAGCGGTTTACAGCCTTGTGCCCGTCGGCACGCAGGCCGGAGGTCTTCTTGTTGAACCGATTGAAGATACCGTTCCCGAAGCGCTGAAAGCGCCGATAAAAAAAGGCGATGTTGTTTGCAGAGGCAGAGTGCTTTATGCAGGCGAGGTCATAAGAGAAATTGATCTTGTTGCGGCTTCCGATGTAAACAGAAGCATTTTTGCGGTTTTCGGAACGCTTCTCAAAACTTTGTTTTCATCCTGGATTTTCAGAATTCTCGCCATTGCGGTTATCATCGGCCTTATCATTCTGATTCTCAAAAGCCGAGGTTCGGGCCCGAAATCAAAGAAAAGAGATTTCAGAATGTTCAATTATAATGAAATAATGAAAACAAAATAATACAGAAAACAGCGGCGTTGAGGGCAGAGATTCTGCCTCCGGCGCCGCTGTGATTATCACTCAACCGAGTGATGATCATTTTCTTTCGTTTTAAATCAGCTATCTGCTTCGTTGCCCTCATTCGCAATACACAAAGTATTACTCACTCGGTTACATTGAACGTATTATCAGATCTGCGGCATAAGATATAACTGATGTCAGCAGCTCTCCGCCGAAGAAACCTGCCGCAAGGGAAATGAACGAAACTCCGCCCGCTCTGATAATGAGAGATTTTTTGATTTCGTCCGGAGCGTTTGCTTCTTTGACTTTATCGATTATCTGATTCATTCTTTTATAATAGATAAGATTCGCAATGAATCCGCAGATCAGATGTTCAAAGAATGTTACGGCGGCAATAACTGCCAAAGGCTTCTTTACCTGACTAACGAATTCCGTGTAGACGGCGTTCAGCTTTTCGGTTGCTTCGTCGAGGAGCTTTTCGTCGGTAACATCCTTATATTGTTCCTGAATTTCCGCAAATCTGCCCGCCATCGTCTGCGAAACCTCGGCAACTTGTGACTGATAGTTATAAGTCATCAGCGTGATCGAGGTCATCAGCACGAGGATGATGGCTCCGGCTTTATAAAGCTTTCTGAAAAAAAACCACCAGGGAGCGAACAGAAACGCCGCCCAGTTGAAGCTGATTTTGCCGCCCGAAGCGATTCTGCGGAACTTCGGAATATATCTCTTTGCCGAATTTTGAATGAAATATGCCGCATTGCCGACTGTTGTGCTGCCGAGAGCTTCGTCCTCCGGAGCGTCAACACCTCTCATATATATGTTGTCCTGAAAGAAATTGTTTTCAAACAGAAGAGGAGCGCCGCATTTTGAACACAGACGGTTTGAGGCGGGATTGATTTCTCCGCAAAATCTGCATTCCTTTTCTTTTGCGCTGTTTTCTTCGCTTTCGCCCGAAAGCAGAGCGCCGCAGTTTCCGCAATGAAGAGCATCGGGAAGATTTTCCGCCCCGCAGATGTGGCATTTTTTATTGCTTTCGGCGGTATCATCGAGTTGAACGCTTTCTCTCGGCTTCCATACGAAATCGGGAGAATGGAGAGATTCGTTAACGCAATGGCCCTCTGCCTGCCAGCATTCCCTGTGCTGAGGGGTTGCGCATACGGGGCATACCACTATGTCGTTGCCCTCGTGAAAATGTTTTCCGCAGCCTGCGCAGGGCTGATTGTTATAATCTGTCAATGGATTGTCTCCTTTTTGAGTTCTATAACATATATATTAGCGGATTGTTCCGTGAATTTCAATTATTATTTGAAAATTCTTTTTCCGGAGTCTGCAAAATTTTTCTTTACTTTTTTTATAATATTATGTATAATATTTGCTGTTCTATTATGTGCAGGTATCATTATAATTTTTTCGGCGCAAAATAATCTAAACAGATTCAGGAGATATTTTATGATTCAGTTTGAAGAATTAAGACTTTCGCTTCTCGAATACAAAGATAAGCTCAAGCAGCTTCGTGAGGCTCTCGGGCTTGATGCAATGAACGAAGAAATTGCAGCTCTCGAAGCGGAAACAGCTAAAGACGGTTTCTGGAATGACCTCGAAAATTCGCAGAAGGTTCAGCAGAGGATCAGCCAGCTCAAGAATAAGGTTGCCGCTTATAATGCGCTTTCGGGTGAGTTTGACGATGCGCTCGTTCTTATTGAACTTTCGGACGAAGCGGAAGACCTTGATATGCTCGAAGAATGCAAATCGGCGCAGGATTCATTCGTTGCAAAGCTTGACGAAATGATGCTCAGCACCCTGCTTTCGGGCGAATACGATTCAAAAACGGCTCTTCTCACATTCCACGCAGGAGCAGGCGGAACAGAGGCACAGGACTGGACTCAGATGCTTGTGCGTATGTATCAGCATTGGGGCGAGAAGCACGATTTCAAGGTCAGCATGATCGACTTTCTTGACGGCGATGAAGCAGGTTTGAAATCTGCCGTTCTCCGTGTTGAAGGTGAAAATGCCTATGGTTATCTTAAGGGCGAAATGGGCGTTCACAGACTTGTTCGCATTTCTCCGTTTGATTCTTCGGGAAGAAGACACACTTCCTTTGCTTCTCTTGAAGTTATGCCCGAAATTGATGACACGGTTGAAGTTGAAATCAATCCCGATGACCTCAAGATAGATTACTATCGTTCAAGCGGTGCCGGCGGTCAGAAGGTCAATAAGACCTCATCGGCAGTCAGAATTACTCATATTCCGACAAATATCGTGTGTGCCTGCCAGGTTGAAAGAAGCCAGCATCAGAACAGAGAAGTTGCAATGAAGATGCTTAAATCAAAGCTTATCGAAATCAAAGAGAGAGAGCATCTCGACAAGATAGACGATATCAAGGGTGAGCAGAGAGAAATTGCATGGGGCAGCCAGATCCGTTCCTATGTATTTATGCCATATACTCTCGCCAAGGACCATCGTACCGGCTTTGAAAACGGCAATATCAATGCTGTTATGGACGGCGAAATAGACGGATTCATCAACGCCTATCTCAAGATGGAGTCGCTCAAAGCAAATCAGCAGTAAGGCGATATGTATAATGAAAATCATTGACATTTCAAAAAAATTCTTTTCATGCAATGTTTACCCGGGCGATCCGGAGCCGCAATACGAAAGAGTGTCCGATATGAAGCGGGGCGACTGCTTCAACGGCTCGGTCGTTAATGCCGGTGTTCACACGGGAACCCATGCAGATGCTCCGCTCCACTTCATAAGTGACGGAATATCAATAGAAAAGATGCCGCTTGATGCATATATTGGTCCCTGCACGGTGATTCAGGTGCCGCCCGGAGTTATTACGGGAGAATATGTTGACCGTTTCTTTCCGCAGGAATGCGAACGCCTTCTCGTCAAGAGCGGAGGGCTTGCATATTTTATGGATTCATCTGCGCAGGAGCTTGCCGACAGAGGAATCAGGCTTATCGGCACAGATGCGCTTTCAGTCGGAGGCAGAGGAAACGAAGCCGCTCCGCATAAAGCGTTTATGCAGAACGAGGTTGCGATTCTTGAATCGCTTGACCTTTCGTCAGTCAAACCCGGAGAATATTTTCTCTGCGCCGCTCCCGCTGCCTTTGACGGAATGGAGGCGGCTCCCGTCAGAGCGGTGCTGATAGAGGACTATATTTTCTGGTCAAAGAAATCATAACACTTTCAGAGGTGTGAAATGAAGCGTGCTTTCGATTTTACGGTGAGCCTTCTGATGATGATTCTGCTTTCTCCGCTTTTTCTGATAATCGCAATCATCATTATGATTGATTCCGGCAGACCCGTTATATTTAAGCAATACAGAGTCGGAAGGGACAACAAGCTGTTTTATGTGTATAAATTCCGCACTATGAAAACCGGAACGAGAAACACGGCGACGGAAGACCTTGCCGAATCCGACGAATGTATAACCGCAAGCGGAAAATTCTTAAGGGCAACAAGCCTTGATGAGCTTCCGCAGTTGATCAATATAATAAACGGCTCAATGAGCTTTGTCGGTCCCAGGCCGCTTATTCCCGAAGAAAAGGAAATAAGGCAGCTTCGCAAAGAGTATAATGTTTATTCCGTCCGGCCCGGAATGACGGGGCTTGCACAGATAAACGGCAGAGATACTCTTTCGGCAGAAGAAAAAGCTCTGTTTGACAAAGAGTATGTCGAAAAACAGAGCTTGATTCTTGATATTAAAATTTTATTGAAAACCGTTCTTGTTGTTCTCAAAAGAGAGGGGATCAGCGAAGGCGGGGAAGCGGGAAATTCTCATAAGACTTAAGCGAGTCCGAGATATTCCTCATAGCAAAGTCCGCTTGCCTTGATTGCTTTTGCGGTTTCAACGCCGACATATCTCCAGTGCCACGGCTCATAGATTATATCGGTTTTGTCCTCTTTATCTTTCGGATAGCGGAGAATGAAGCCGTAATCCGCGGCGTGCAGGTTGAGCCATTCAAATTCTTCGGTTTCATCGAAATTCTGATAAAGGCTGCATATATCCATCGCAAGGCCGGCGTTATGCTCGCTTGTGCCGGGAGGCAGAATATGAGTTGCGGCGAGCTTTGTTGCTTCGATTTTATCGTAGCCCTCATCCATATAGTAATCTATTTTGTTTTCAAAATTGTTCGTCTGCCTGTCAAGTGAGCGGTAACCCGAAAGAGGCTCAAGCTCGATTCCGTCATTAAGTGCTGCAAGATACATTTCGTTATAATGCGGAGCAACTCTGTAATCAAGCTGTGCACCATCGGGAATCGACTCAACCGCAGGAGCAAGAGTTACTTTATAGTTTTCCGGCAGAATATAATCTCTGTTAACGAGAATGAGGTTCCATTGAGTGCCGGCTGTGTCGGCATAAGAGGGATTGAAGCCTGCATAAGCATATTTATATCCCGATTCGTTTTCCGGAACGGTTTTTTCCGTTATCGAAACCACCTCCGTAACCGTATTTTCGGTTGTCGGTTCAATATATGCGGTTGTTCCGGCGGATATGACTGTGTCCGGCTCGGCTTCGGGAACCGTCGGTTCTTCTTTACTTAAAATAACCGTTGCTCCGTATGCAACAAGCGCAAGAGCGGCGAGAACGAAAATCAATAATCCGATTTTATTTTTCACTTTTAAATTTCCTCCGTTGTGTGGATTAATCTATTTTACATCCAAGTTGATAATTTGTCAAATAAAATCCGGTTTGTTTCGGATTTCCGAATAAATTTTTGAAAGGAGTGTTTGCGTTGAAAGCAAACGAAAGTGTTAAAAATTACGAATCCGAGCGCAGAATGTATGCGAATTATGTGCTCAGAGGAATAAAAAAAATGTGCAAAGAAATCGGCCCGAGAGGCTCCGGCACGCAGCAGGAATATGCCGCCCAGCAGAGGATGGCAGAGGATCTTAAAGAAACCTGCGATGAGGTTAAAATCGAAGAATTCGACCTTCATCCGAAGGCGTTTATGGGATGGGTTCAGCTCGTTGTTGTCTGTGCAGTTATTGCGGTTGCGCTTCTTTTCCTTACTCATTTTGTTCCGGCTCTTTCGGTTCCGTTTCTTGCAGTCGGCGTTGCTCTTATTGCAATAGCGGTTTTCTTTGTCATCACAGAGTTCCTTTTCTACAAGGAAACGCTTGATATTTTTACTCCGAAAGCCAAATCGCATAATGTTATCGCAGTCAGAAAAGCATCCGGCGAAACAAAACGCCGCATCATTTTCTCCGGCCACGCCGATTCGGCTCCCGAATGGAGATTTACATACTGGGGCGGCCCTAAGCTTCTTGTTCCCGTTATCGCCGCAGGCTTCCTCGGTCTTATTGTAACCGCAGTTTTTGATGTTATTTCTCTTGTTATGGTTCTCGGCGGAGCAAATCCTGCCGAAAGCAAGGTAATATTCGTTTTTTCGATCATTTCGGTATGCTTTACCCCTGTTTTCCTTTTCTGCCTTCTCTTCTATGATCCCAAGAGAACGGTTGAGGGCGCAAACGATGACCTCACCGGCTGCTTCTGCTCGATGGCAGTTCCGAGATTCCTCAATGACCACGATATCCGCTTTGAAAATACGGAAATCTGGGTCGTTTGCACCGGATCGGAGGAAGCGGGCTTAAGAGGAGCAAAGGCATTCTGCAAGGCTCACGCAGAGGAGCTTAAGAATGACAAGGATGTTGAAACGGTCTTTTTCGGACTTGACACCGTCAGAGATTTTGATTTTATGGCAGTATATAACAAGGATATGACCGGAACAGTCAGAAATGATGCGCAGGTTTCGGAACTTATCCGTGCAGGCGGTGCTCTTGCCGGATATGATCTTCCGCTTAAAACCGTTTCGCTCGGTGCAACCGATGCCGCCGCAATTTCGCAGGCAGGTCTTAAAGGAGCGTCCTTTGCGGCAATGGATCCCGCACCTGCCCGCTATTATCACACAAGGCTTGACACCGCTGACAACCTCGATCTCAAATCAATCGAAGCGGGTGTTGATATAGTTCTCAATACCGTTTTCCTCTTTGACGAAAAAGGTCTTAATGTCTGATTGGGCATATTTCACAAACGAAGTAATCTGTTTTTCAGCACTTTAACAAAATTAAGGGTTTGAGATAAATTTTCTGTTTTATTTCCGAATCTTATGCTATAATCTTTTTATATGCACAGCGAAAGGAGCGCTTTCACCATGAATAAAAAAATAATTGCCGCAATTGCAATGCTGCTTGTTTCAGCAATGATATTCTCATTTGCAGGCTGCAGCAGCACGGCAGAGGAAGAAACAACAACGACCATTAAGGCAAAAACTCCGCTTCCGACCGATATTACAACTTCTTATGACGAAGAGAGCAGAGTAGTTACCGATACAACATATTCGCCCGAGGCTCTCGCAGCCAACAGCAAAACGATATTTGAATATTTCAATGTTCGGATAAACGAAACAAAGAACGGCAAGGCAGCCGTTTCAATGAAGAGCGAGAAGAAAATCTCAAAAAGCGTTGATGAAAACGGCGACAGCATCAAAATGAGCGAAAACGAATATATCAACGCCGCAATCACGGCTCTTGACAGCTATATGCTCCCCACCAAAAAGGAAAGCATTGAATACGGCGAGGATCTTGCAGCGTTTCTTCCCGTTAAGGGTCAGAACTATGTAAGCAAGCTCACAATGGATGAAATCGAAAGTGCAACCTGCGTTGATGAGGGCGTGAACAGAACTATCACGGTCAACCTTAAATCCCCGGCTCTTCCCGCAACAATTGAAAAGGCTTATGATCTTGACGATGTCAATAAGGTAATCGGCGAATTCAAAAAGGCTGAAAAATATCTCACAGTCGGCACTCCTGTCGTTTCATACAGAGATTGTCAGATCATCATCGTTGCCGATGTTGAAACAGACGCAGTCAAGGAAATCAAATATGTTAAGGTATGCGATGTTGCGGTTGATGTAACAGGTGTCGGCTCGCTTGCCGAAATCGGCACTGTTCCCGTTAAGTTCTGCTATACCAACACCGTTTCTTACGGCATAGATAATACCAATCCTGCCGAAACAACAACACTTGCAGAAAAATAATATTACATTATAATAAATTATCCCCGACGTTCTCTGTGAACGCCGGGGATGTTTTTATCATTTATCATCGTTTTTCTTTATAAAACGCTTGATTTTGTTTGTTGTGGTTTTTTCAAACTCCTTATCACGGATTTTAACATTGGAAATCTGCTTATAGATGGGAAGCTCACGGCAGGCATCTCTGATTGAGCGAAGCACTTCGGCAGGAGTCCTGACCTCTGAAAGGAACACCTCTGCCTTAAGGGAGCTTTCGTTTCCGTTTTCATCGGCTTCACTGCTTACAACAACTTCGTTGACATATTCGATTCCCTGAATGTAGCCTTCAATTTCTTCGGGGTATATATTTTTTCCGTTGTTGAGAACGATAATGTTTTTCTTTCTGCCTGAAATGATGAGTTTGTCTTCCTCGGTTATCATGCCGAAATCGCCCGTATAAAACCAGCCGTCCCTGATGGCTTCGGCGGTTTGTGCGGGATCCTTGTAATAGCCGATCATAACGCTGTCGCCCTTAACGAGAATTTCACCTATGCCATCGGAATTCGGATTGTCTATTTTCCATTTGAGGCAGGGAAGCTTTACGCCGGCGGTTTTAAAATCGTTATCTTCATCGGGGTTTGCGCAAACAAGAGGCGAGCATTCCGTTATTCCGTAGCCATTTACAAGCGAAATGCCGATGTTATCGAAAAATTCTGCAATTTCTGCCCTTATCGGTGCGCCGCCGCAGACTATTTTAACAAGATTTCCGCCGAATGTTTCGAGAATTGACGCAAAAATCTCTCTTCTCTTATCAATTCCGACCTTGCGCATACCGTTGCTTAAAGCGACGAGCGATTCAAATTTTTCTTTTGTGTCTGTTGCTGCCATTTCACGGTTAAGCCTTGAATAAATCATTTCGGCTATTGCCGGCACAACATAAACATAATCCGGCTTAAAAAGCTTCAGATTTTTAAGCATGGAAACATAGCTGTCATTTATGCAGAGCGTTGAATGATGGTGGAACGAAACGAGAATATCCGCAACGCTCTCGTATGTATGGTTATAGGGAAGAACGGAAAATCCGGTTTCATAAACCGTTGAAACCATCAGGCCATAACAGACGCATGAAACGATGTTATGCTCCGAAAGCATAACGCCCTTGCTCATTCCGGTCGTGCCGGAGGTATAAACAAGGAGCTTAAGGTCATTCGGGTTTGAATGAAGCGCAAGATAGGCACTTTTATCAAGATTTTTGCCTTCTTCAAGAGCTTTTGAAAATGAAACAAAGCATCCGTCATCTTCTTTTCGGTCAAAGCCTATAAACAGCTTCATATCCGGAATTTTATCAAGGTTTTCCCGAAGAAAATCCTCATATCTTGCATCGTAAAAAATGACTTCACTTTCGCTGTTTTCGATTATGTTAAGAATGTCATTGTGAGGCAGTTCCTTATCTATCGGGACGAAAACTCCGCTGCTGCGCAGAACGGTAAAATATGCATTAATGTAATTAATACTGTTAGCGCCGATGCAGGCAATGTGCTTGCCGGCAAGGCCCTTCTTTTCAAGATATGCGCCGAGAGCATAAACTCTGTTTATGAAGCCCAAATAGGTAAGGCAGAAGATGCCGTCATCCATTTTATATTTATATGCAATGTTGTTTGATGCCTCTTTGAGGGCAAGATCAATCATTTCCGCAATTGAACCGACCATTGCAACATCATAATATTTGATTTTTGCCTTTGACATTTTTTACACACCTCTGAAACAATCTGCATTGGAAAAATCACAAATGAATTTTAAACTTTTGCGTTACAAATGTCACCCTACTGTTACTTTTTGCCGTTCTACTCTCAAGAGAGCTCCCGATAGAATCTCAAAATTACGCTCTACTCACAGTAGAAATTCAGTAATATCAATGGATTCTGGCCTTGATTTTTTGAAAAAAGTATTGTATAATAAAAAAACGGAAAGAGAAGTGATAAAGATGACGGAAGAAAAGCTTAAAGAAAATATAGCAAGAAATATGGTTGAGCTGCGCAAGGCAAACGGCTATACACAGACCGAAATCGCCGAAAAACTGACTTATTCCGACAAGTCTGTTTCCAAATGGGAAAGAGGAGAAGGCTTGCCCGATCTGCTTGTTCTAAATAAGCTTGCGGATTTGTACGGAGTATCGTTCGATGACCTTACCGGAGACAAAATCCCGGAGCCGCAAACAAAAAGCAAGCTTCCGCATCTTACGGACAGAATCATTATTCCTCTGCTTACAGTGGGTGGAATTTTTCTTCTTGCCTCGTTTGTTTTCTTTGCCCTTCGTTTTTTCGGATATGAGTCGTCGAAATCCGCTCTAGTATTTTTATATGCTGTTCCCGTTTCGTGCATTCCCCTGATTGTTTTTTTCTGTTTATGGTTCGGGCTTGCCCCGAGATTCATTTCGATCAGCGCTCTGATATGGTCGGTGTTTGCGTGCATAATCGTTTCTCTTCCGATGGAGAGCCTTAAACTGCTTCTGATTTCCGCAGGAATAATGCAGTTCATCGTTGTTCTTTGCTGGATCATGTGTGCAAGAGCAAAAGCGAGAAGAGAAAATAACCGCAGCAGGTCAAAAGTCTGATCGACGGATAAAAAATCAACCCGTACAGCTTATTCAAGCAGTACGGGTTTTCTTTCTTTGTTTTATTATTATTTGTACATCGGGCCGTATGCAGCACAGGCTCTGAAGTCTGCGCCCTCACGGTCTTTTGTTCCGAATGCACCCCAGCAGGCAGGGCGGAAAATCTTTTCATCGGGAACATTGTGAAGAGCAACGGGAATGCGAAGCATTGAAGCCATTGTGATGATATCTGCGCCGATATGGCCATAAGAGATAGCGCCGTGGTTTGCGCCCCAGTTGTTCATGAGGTCATAAGCGCTCTTGAATGCGTCGCCGCCTGCTCCGCCGCATCTGGGTGCGAACCATGTGCAGGGCCATGTGTAGTCTGTTCTCTTCCAGAGTGTATCTGAAACTTCGTCGGGAAGAGCAACGGTCCAGCCTTCTGCGATCTGAAGAACGGGGCCGAGACCCTTAACTATGTTAAGACGGATCATTGTTGCGGGCATCTGCGCTCTGGTGAGGAATCTTGAAGAGAATCCGCCGCCGCGGAAATAGCCGTTATCTGCTGCGCACCAGGTTGTAGCCTTGAGCATCTTTTCAATATCGGCATCGTTTACATCATACCAGGGCTTGATAACGCCGTTGCCGTCAGCATCCTTAACTTCGCCGCAGGCGTCAAGGCAGCAGGCGCCGGAGTTGATGAGGTGGATGAATCCGCCGGCATCCTTTGCAACGCCTTCAATATCATAGCCGGTAACTCTCTTAACTGAATCTGCGCTCCAGTATGTGCGAACATCTGCAAACATCTGAGGTCTGTTTGTGAGCAGCTTCATAAAGAGCATTCCGATGCCGTTGAGGGTATCGTTTTCGGTTGCGAGAACATAGGGCTCTCTTGCGCCGTTCCAATCGAAGCTTGTGTTGAGAAGAGCTTCTGCAAAGTCAGCGTTGGGATAGAAGTCTGTCCATTGTCTCTGGCCCTGGAAACCTGCAACGATAGCATTGTGGCCGGCCATCTCTTCTTCTCTTCCTTCGGGAAGATTTTTGTTGCCGTTCATAAGGTCCTTGATGATGCACATCATCTTAACCGTGAATTCCCAGTCTTTTTCTTTCTGTTCGTCTGATTTTCTTACGAAATCCGGATTCTTGTCGAAGCCTTCGGGGCACTTTTCTTTTGTCCATTTGAGAGCCTTACGGAATTCTTCTTCGTCATAGATACCCTCGGTCATTCGGCGGATGATTTCAACCTCGTCAACGGATTCAACTCTCATACCGAGATATTCTTCGATGAATTCGGGGCTGATGGAGGAGCCTGCGATGCCCATGCAGATTGAGCCTATCTGAAGATAGGACTTGCCTCTCATTGTTGCAGCTGCAACGGCTGCTTTTGCGAAGCGGAGAAGTTTTTCACGAACATCATCGGGCATTGTTGTGTCGTCGGCATCCTGAACATCTTTGCCGTAAATGCCGAATGCGGGCAGACCCTTCTGAGCGTGAGCGGCAAGAACGGATGCAAGATAAACTGCGCCGGGTCTTTCGGTTGCGTTGAAGCCCCAAACGCCCTTGATCGTGTTGGGATCCATATCCATTGTTTCGGAGCCGTAGCACCAGCAGGGAGTAACCGAAAGAGTGATGTCAACACCTTCTTTTTTGAACTGCGCTGCGCAGGCTGCGGATTCGGCAACTCTGCCGATTGAGGTGTCTGAGATAACAACCTTAACGGGTTCGCCGTTTGAATAGCAAAGGTTCTCCGTGAAGAGCTTTGCGGCGGCTTTTGCCATATTCATGGTCTGCTCTTCAAGGGATTCTCTTACCTTGAGGGGACCGCGTCTTGCGTCGATGATGGGGCGGATACCGATGACGGGATATTCGCCGAGAAGTCTGTTTTCAGCCATTGTTATCTTCCTTTCATAATGAAAATTATTGATTATTTATCGCTTTTTCAAAGCGCCTGAATGCCTCTGACCATGCGTCTGCATTGTCGGGAGCATATTCTTTGACGGTTTCGCTGTTTGCGATTATCTTTCTCGCTTCGGCAACGTCCTTAACGCAGCCGTGGGCAAGAAGCTGAACTGCAAGATTTCCGAGAACGGTTGCTTCGATCGGACCTGCCTTAACGGCAACTCCGCATGAGGAGGCGGTCATTTGGCAGAGAAGGCCGTCCTTGACCCCGCCGCCGATAATATGGATGCAGGGGTAATCGGTCTTTGTGCAGTCCTTGATTTTATCAAAGGTCATTCTGTATTTCATAGCAAGGCTTTCATAGATGCAGCGAACGATTTCGCCGACTGTTTCGGGAACATACTGACCCGTTCTGCGGCAGAAATCACGAACTCTTTCGGGAATATTGCCCATTGCGACGAATTCGGGCGCATCGGGATCTATGAAGCATCTGAACGGCTCGCATTCAAGAGCAAGCTTTTCAAGATCGGCGTAGGAATAGCTGCTGCCGTTTCTGTTCCAATGACGGCGGCTTTCCTGGATGAGCCAAAGGCCGATAATATTTTTGAGGAAGCCCGTTTTGCCCTCGCATCCGCCCTCGTTCGTGATATTCATTGCAAGAGAAGTTTCGTTGACAATAGGCTCATCAAGCTCTGTTCCGAAGAGCGACCATGTTCCGCTGCTTAAAAAAGCAAAATTCTTTTCTTCGCTCGGAACAGCAGTTATTGCAGACTGTGTATCGTGGCCGCAAACGCTGATGACCTTGACATTTTTAACTCCGCATTCTTCGCATACTTCTCTGCTGAGGTTTCTGATTACTTCGCCGGGTTTTGAAATCTTACCCATAAGTCTTTGGGGAATGCCGAGCTTATCAAATATTTCTCCGCACCAGTCATGAGTGCTGATGTCAACGAGCTGAGAGGTTGTTGCGATTGAATATTCGGTTGCCTTTTCGCCCGTGAGCATATATGCAAAAAGATCGGGCATAAAGAGAAGACTTTCGGCTCTTTCAAGCAGGTGCGGCCTGTATTTTTTGAGTGAATAAAGCTGAAAAACCGTGTTCAGTTCCATAAACTGAATGCCGGTCAGATCGTAGAACTTATCTTTTGGGATTAAATTGAAAGAATCTTCAACAAGACCTTTTGTTCTTAAATCACGGTAATGGATCGGGTTTTCAAGGAGCCTGCCTTCGCTGTCGATAAGCCCGAAATCAACGCCCCAGGTGTCGATTCCGAGGCTGTCGAAGCCGCCTTCTGCTTTTGCTTTGATGATACCTTGTTTGATTTCGTGATAAAGGCGCAGAACATCCCAGTAAACGGTTCCGTTGACTGTTACGGGATCGTTGGAAAAGCGGTGAACTTCTTTGAGGGAGAGCTTTTCGCCGTCGAATGTGCCGAGAATCGCTCTGCCGCTTGAGGCGCCGAAATCTATGGCAAGAATTCGCTTTGTCATTGAATAACTACACCCTTTTTAAGAATAATGTTTGCATAAATTGCAGTTTCGCCGGTTGCAACAACGCAATAAGCTTTCTTTGCTCTTTCATAGAATGCAAAGCGTTCAACAAGCTCGAATTTTTTATTGCCTTCGTTATCATTAACGGTTTTTTCATAATCTGCCCAGATGGGAGGACGGTTTGAAGCATCGCCGTTATCCATAAGAGCAACGGGAGCCTCAACATAAGTATCAAGAGGCATAAGCTTGAGAACGGCATCAAGAATTTCGTTAACTCCGTGGCCGTCAAGGCGAACAAGTCTCTGCGCTATTGAAGCTGCGGGAAAATTGCCGTCGCCGATAACGATTTCATCGCCGTGACCCATTTCCATAAGGATTTTGAGAAGTTCGGGGGAAATGACGGGAGATATGTTTTTGAGCATAATTACCACTCCTGAAATCAGTATTTAAAATATTATACACCATTGATTCTTTTTTGAAAAGTGTTTTAATTAAAATAATAAATTTTATTTCGCTGTCATTTCATAAATCTTATTTGCAAGCTTTTCAAAATCCTCCATGCCGAAGCTTTCGGCTCTGACGGATTCGGAATAGCCGCATTCCCTGAGAGCGGCAATGACTTTTTCTTTCGGGATCCCCGTTCCTGCGCTGATTGAGTTGGAGGCGGTTTTTCTTCTTTGGCCGAAAGCGGCATTGATTATTCTGAAAAAGAGTTTTTCGTCTTTGACCTCAACGGGAGGATCCTTTCTGATATCCATTCTGATAACGCAGCTGTCAACCTTCGGAGAGGGCATAAACGAGCCTGCCGAAACATCAAAAAGCTTTCTCGCCTGCGAATAATAATTAACTGCGGCGGTAACTGCTCCCGCAAGGCGGCTTCCGACCTCGGCGCAGAGCCGCTGACCAGCCTCTTTCTGAACCATAACGGTTATCGCTTTAAGGGGGAGATCACTTTCAAGAAGAGTCATTATCACGGGGGAAGTGATATAATAAGGCAGGTTGGCGCAGACATAAACGGGCATACCCTGAAATTTTTCTTCGATGAGGGCGTGAAGATCCGTTTTGAGAATATCCTGATTGATTATTTCTATGTTGTCGAAATCGGCAAGAGTTTCGTCAAGGATCGGCAGGAGTTTTGTGTCAAGCTCAACGCAGACAACTTTTTTCGCTCTTTTCGCAAGCTCGGCGGTCAAAACGCCTATGCCGGCTCCGATTTCGATAACTCCGCTGTTTTCGTCAATTCCGCTTTCATCTGCCATTTTCGGGCAGATTCCTGGGTTGATTATGAAATTCTGGCCGAGTGCCTTTGAAAACTTAAAGCCGTGCTTTGAAAGAATTTTTTCAACTGTTGAAATATCCGTGAGATTATACATTATATTACCTCTTTTTATCAGCTGTACAAAAATAAAGTATATGATTATCGAAATATTGTCAATACATCCGTTGATTTTTGTCGAAATATCCTTATAATAATATTGTAAAGCAACCATAAACTTCATCGGAGGAATTGCCATGTCAATACTTGTTACCGGCGGCGCCGGATTTATCGGTTCTCACACCTGCGTTGAGCTTATCAATTCCGGTTATGAGCCTATTATAATCGATAATCTCTGCAACAGCAAGAGCGAAAGTATAAAACGCATTGAAGAAATTACAGGAAAGAGAATAAAATTTTACGAATGCGATATCCGTGACCGTGCGGGTCTTGACAGGGTGTTTGCGGAAAACTGCATTGAAGCGGTCATTCATTTTGCAGGCCTTAAGTGCGTTCCCGAAAGCATAAGTGAACCGCTTAAATATTATGATAATAATATCGGCGGAACAGTTACCCTCTGCGAAGCGATGAAAGCGGCAGGCTGCAAAAAAATTGTTTTCAGTTCCTCCGCAACGGTTTACGGCAGCGAGAATCCCTCACCTCTGCGTGAGGATATGCCGGAGGGAAAAACCACCAATCCTTATGGCACAACAAAGCTCTATATTGAAAAGGTCCTTAAAGATCTTTATGCTTCCGACAACAGCTGGAGTGTTTGCCTGCTGCGCTATTTCAACCCAATCGGCGCCCACAAGAGCGGAAAAATAGGCGAAGATCCCAAGGGAATCCCCAACAACCTTGTTCCGTATGTTTCGCAGGTTGCAGTCGGTAAGCTTGATCATCTCAATGTCTGCGGAAACGATTATCCAACTCCGGACGGCACGGGCGTGCGTGACTATATCCATGTTGTTGACCTTGCCCTCGGCCACATCAAGGCGGTTGAAAAGGTCCTTAAGGAGAGCGGATGCAGCACATATAATCTCGGAACAGGCAAGGGTTACAGCGTTCTGGATGTTGTTAAGGCATTTGAAAAGGCGAGCGGCAGAGAGGTTAAATATGTTATTGCGCCGAGAAGACCCGGCGACATAGCGACCTGCTATTCCGATCCGTCAAAGGCAAAAGCGGAGCTCGGATGGGAAGCTGTAAGAGGAATTGAAGAAATGTGCGAAGACAGCTGGCGCTGGCAGTCGCAGAATCCGAACGGTTATTGATATGAAAAATTATATCTGGGATTTTGACGGAATGCTGTTTGACAGTTATCCCCACATCACTGCGGCATTCTGTAAAATGATGGAAGAAAAAGGAATTGAGGTCGATCCGGCAGAAGCACAGCCTCTTTTTGAAATCAGTTACAGCCATGCCTATGAGCATTATGGCGTAGGCAGGGAGGAAAAGCTCATTCATCAGAAATATGAGCATGATTATGAGCTTGAGCCGAAGGCAGTCCCGTTTCCGAATACTGTTGAAACCATCAGAACTCTTTATGAGAGAGGAGCAAAGCACTTTCTTTATACTCACAGAGGGCATGAATCTTCGCAGTATTATCTGAATAAATTCGGAATAGATATTTATTTTGAGTGCTTTGTTGATTCTTCAATGAATTTTGCCCAGAAGCCCAGCCCGGACGCCGTCAACTGGATATGCGAAACCTACGGGTTGGATAAATCCGAAACGGTTATGATAGGCGACAGAGAAATTGATGTTCTTTCCGGCAAGAACGCAGGCGTTTCCGGATGCCTTTTTACAAAAAAAGAAAATGTTGAAAGCAAAGCGGATTTTATTATCCATGATATAATCGAAACAGAGGAGATATAAGTATGAAAGCGGTTATTACGGTTATCGGCAAGGATATGGTAGGCATTCTCGCAAAAGTTTCAACTGAATGCTCCGACCATAACATCAATGTTCTTGAAGTTACGCAGTCCATTCTTCAGGATATGTTTGCAATGATAATGCTCGTTGATATTTCAAAATCGGATATTCCGTTTACGGAGTTTGCCGATTCGCTTTCAAAGATGGGCAGCGAAATGAATCTTTCAATCCACGCAATGCACGAAGATATTTTCAACGCAATGCATACCATCTGACGGGGTGACAACTGATGCTTAATTCAAAGGATATTCTCGAAACCATAACAATGATTCAGGATGAGCATCTTGATGTGCGCACCATTACGATGGGCATATCTCTGCTCGATTGCTGTCACAGTGATATAAACATAATGTGTGACAAGGTTTATGATAAAATCACAAGATACGCAAAGGATCTCGTTTCAACCGGCGAACAGATCGAAAAGGAATTCGGAATTCCCATCATCAACAAGAGAATTTCGATCACTCCCGCCGCAATGATTCTCGCCTCCTGCGAAAACAGAGATGCGGTCAAGCTTGCGAAGACGCTTGAAAAAGCGGCATTTGCCTGCGGAGTCAATTTTCTCGGCGGATTTTCGGCTCTTGTTCAGAAAGGCTTCGGCCCCGGCGACAGAGAACTTATTGAAGCGATTCCCGAGGCTCTTGCGGAAACAGACCATATCTGCTCCTCGGTAAACATCGGCTCAACGAAAACAGGCATCAATATGGATGCTGTTGCTCTTATGGGAAAAGCTGTTCGCAGAAGTGCGGAGCTTACGGCAGACAGAGACTGCATCGGACCTGCAAAGCTTGTTGTTTTCTGCAATGCTCCCGAAGATAACCCGTTTATGGCAGGCGCATTCCACGGCGCAGGCGAGCCGGATTCGGTTATCAATGTCGGCGTTTCCGGACCCGGTGTTGTTCGTGCGGCTCTTGCAAAAGCAGGTGACTGCGACCTCACAGCTGTTGCCGATCTCATAAAGAAGACGGCTTTCAAAATCACCAGAATGGGCCAACTCGTTGCAAACGAAGCTTCAAGAAGGCTCAATGTGCCGTTCGGCATTGTTGACCTTTCTCTTGCGCCCACTCCCGCAGTAGGCGATTCGGTTGCCCATATTCTTGAAGAAATGGGCCTTGAATGCTGTGGCTGCCACGGCACAACCGCCGCTCTTGCGCTTCTCAACGATGCAGTCAAGAAAGGCGGAGTGATGGCATCATCCCATGTGGGCGGACTTTCCGGCGCATTCATCCCGGTAACCGAGGACGCCGGAATGATCGATGCCGCAAGGTGCGGAGCGCTTTCGATTACAAAGCTTGAGGCGATGACGGCAGTCTGTTCCGTCGGCCTTGATATGATAAACATTCCCGGCGATACGCCTGCAGAAGTCATTTCAGCCATTATAGCGGATGAAGCGGCTATCGGTATGGTCAATTCAAAAACAACTGCAGTCAGAGTCATTCCCGCAATCGGAAAGAAGGTCGGAGATGAGCTCAGCTTCGGCGGACTTCTCGGAAGCGGACCCGTTATGCCCGTCTCAACATATTCGCCTCTTAAATTCATCTCGAGAGGCGGCAGAATTCCGGCACCGATGCAGAGCCTTAAAAACTGATTGGAGAAAAGATTATGGATATTCTGTCTTATCCCGCAATTATCAGACCGGTCATCTCGATCATTCTTGCAATAATTTCATTCTTCACTTCAACAATAGGGGGCGGTCCTTTGATTCCTCACGGAAAAGAAATTGACATTTCCGAATATGAAATCACCTGGCAGGATGAATTTGACGGCGATTCCCTTGATTTTTCAAAATGGGACGGTCACTTTTTTGAACACGGTCAGACAATAATCCGCAGAGGAAGCTATTGGAATACCGATCTTGCGGTTGTTAAGGACGGCAAGCTTCATATTGAAACAAAATATTATCCCGATGGTCTCAACGGCAACGGAAAGCCCGGATGGTACACCTGCGGAATCGACACAAGCCGCTGCGTTATGCAGAGATACGGCTATTTTGAATGCAGATGTGTTCTGCCTAAAGGCACGGGTCTCTGGTCGGCATTCTGGATGTTTTCGAGCGGAGTCGGCGACACGGAGCATTACGGAACGAACGGAAAATTCGGCTCCGAGATAGATGTTTTTGAATCTCCGTTTTATTTCAGAGAAGATAAGTTCAGCAGAAACTCCGTTTCGTCGAATATCCATATTGACGGCTACGGCGAATTCCACAAGAGCGAAAATGTCTGCAAGGTTCATCTTCCGAATGATCCTTATGAAGAATTCAACACCTACGGCGTGCTCTGGACGCCCGAAGAATATATTTTTTATGTCAACGGAATTGAAACGGGCAGAACGAAGTTCGGCGTTTCGCAGGTTCCCGAATGGCTGATCCTCTCGGTTGAAATCGGCGGCAACAACGGCGTTCCGGCAGACGACTGGTCGGGACCGAGTATCAACAGCAACGAAGAGCCGGTTACGGATTTCATTGTTGACTATGTAAGAATGTATCAGAAAAAGGAAAAATAATGAGCATATTTGAGTTGTTTGTGCTTGCAGTCGGTCTTTCAATGGATGCCTTTGCGGTTTCGGTTTGCAAGGGACTTTCCGTCAGGAAAGCCGGAGTAAGGGAAATGTGCTGCGCAGGAGCGTGGTTTGGCGGATTTCAGGCTCTGATGCCGGCAATCGGTTATCTTTTAGGCTCTTCATTCAGAAAATACATAACGAATTTTGATCATTGGGTCGCCTTTGTGCTTCTTGCATTCATCGGCGCAAATATGATAAGAGAAGCATTTTCAAAGGAAGAGGAAAGCGAAGAAAATCCGGATAAAAAATCCGCAATGAACGCAAAGGAAATGTTCCTTATGGCGGTTGCAACAAGCATTGATGCGCTTGCGGTCGGCATTTCGTTTGCGCTTCTTCCGGATGTCAATATTATTGCCGCCGTGATTTTTATCGGCGTCATAACTTTCGCTTTTTCAGCCGCCGGGATCAAAATCGGCAATGTTTTCGGAACAAAATTTAAATCAAAAGCAGAGATCGCAGGCGGTGTTATTCTTATCGGCATCGGTCTGAAAATTCTGCTTGAGCATCTCGGAATAACAGGGTAGGTGAAATTCCATGCCAAGAAAAGATTCCAAAAATACCAAAATGAAAATAATCAACGCCTCGTGGGAACTTTTCTATGAAAACGGCTATGAAAGCACGACCATTGAGGATATTGTTGAGCGCTCCGAAACGTCGAAAGGCTCATTTTATCATTATTTTGAGGGCAAATCGGAGTTGCTGAATTCGCTCTCATATATTTTTGACGGCAAATATGAGGAGCTTGAGCGAGAGCTTTCGGACGATATGACCGCTTTTGAAAAGCTTATGTTTTTAAACCGTGAGCTTTTCAAAATGGTTGAAAACCGCATCCCGATGGATCTGCTCTCTCTGCTCTATTCTTCTCAGATGTCTTTGAAGGGTGACAGAAATTTGCTCGACCATAACAGAACTTATTACAAGCTTCTGCGAAAGCTTGCAATTGAGGGGCAGAACAACGGCGAATTCAGCGAGGATGTTTCTGTCAATGAAATCGTTAAAGCCTATGCGCTTTGCGAAAGAGCGATAATCAGCGACTGGTGCTTGTGCAACGGAGAATATTCTCTTTATAAATTTTCCGAAACGCTTCTGCCGAGATTGTTCGGCGGCTTCCTAAAAAAATAATTATGTCAAAAAATCATTCTTGTTATTATTTCATATAAATTTCTATATTTATCAAGGGGATAACTCAAAATATATCGGCGGAGTATGGATTTTGGTCTATACTCCGTTCTGTATTTCATTCTTGTATATAATATGATATAATTACCGGGTAATTTATTGATCGGAGGAATTGAAATGACAGTATCTCTCATTCTTACAATCGTGCTTTATCTGGGCATGATGCTTTTCATCGGATTTGCTTCATCGAAAAAGAGCAAAACAACGGATGATTTTTATCTCGGCGGCAGAAAGCTCGGACCCCTTGTTACGGCAATGAGCGCAGAAGCCTCCGATATGAGCGGATGGCTCCTTATGGGCCTTCCCGGTGTCTGCCTTATGGGCGGACTTGCCGAAGCTTCATGGACAGCTATCGGTCTTGCAATAGGCACATATATCAACTGGCTTATCGTTGCAAAGAAGCTCCGCATTTATTCGGAAAAAATCGGTGCGGTTACAATTCCCGAATTTTTCTCAAAGAGATTCGGCGATAAGAAAAATGGTCTTTCCCTTATTGCCGCGCTCATTATCATCATCTTCTTTGTTCCTTACACAGCTTCCGGATTTGCCGCCTGCGGAAAGCTTTTCTCCTCAATTTTCCCCGGCCTTAATTATGTTACGGCTATGGTCATTTCGGCAGCGGTTATTGTTGTTTACTGCACTCTCGGCGGATTCCTTGCCGCTTCAACAACCGACTTCATTCAGTCAATCGTTATGACAATCTCGCTTCTTGCGGTTCTCGGAATCAGCGAGGGCTTCATCGGCGGATTTGACATTGCGTTTGACAATGTTGCGAAGCTCGACGGATTCCTCAATCTTTTCAAGGGCTTTGATGTTGCCGCAGGGGCGACCTCTTCTTACGGCGCTCTTCCCGTTGCATCAACGCTTGCGTGGGGTCTCGGATATTTCGGAATGCCCCATGTTCTTCTTCGTTTCATGGCTATTGAAAGCCCCGAAAAGATCAAAATTTCAAGAAGAGTTGCTTCCATCTGGGTTGTTATCTCAATGGCGATTGCAGTTCTTATCGGTCTTGTAGGTTACAGCCTTATGACAAAAGGCATCGTAGGTCCTTATGAAAATGCTTCGGCTGCCGAAACGATCATCGTTGACATAAGCAGAGTTATTTCAAAGACCGGTTATCTTCCCGCATTTATGGCAGGCATCTTCCTTTCGGGTATTCTCGCTTCAACAATGTCAACCGCTGATTCCCAGCTTATTGCCGCTTCATCATCGGTTACAAAGGATATTATCGCCAATTTCTTCAAGGCAAAGGTTTCTGATAAGAAGCTTATGATCATTGCAAGAATTTCGGTTATCATCATTTCAATAATTGCCGTTTTCCTTGCTCTTGATCCCAACGCCTCGGTATTCAGAATCGTTTCGTTCGCATGGGCAGGCTTCGGCGCCGCATTCGGTCCCGTTGTTCTTCTCGGACTTTTCTGGAAAAAATCAACAAAAACAGGTGCTCTTGCAGGTATGATTTCAGGTGCTGCAATGGTCTTCTTCTGGAAGTTCGGAATCAGAGAGTGGTTTGCAGGCACGGTTCTTGATTTCTATGAGCTTCTTCCTGCATTCATTCTCGGCCTTGTTGTTATGGTTGTTGTTTCGCTCATCAGTAAAAAGCCCGATGACGAAATTATTGCAACATTTGAAGAAGTTAAAGCAAGCAAATGATCCGGCACAGATAACAAAACAAAAAGCGGCAGCATTGTATAATGTTGCCGCTTTTTCTCTTTTTCGGCTTTACAAAACCTGAAAATTATTGCATAATATGTATTACATTATATATGAGGGGTGACAGTATGCCTCCGAGAGGTGAAAGAGGCTCCGGACCCGCTCCGGAAGCCGAAACAAAGAAGGCTTTTTCCCTGAAAAAAAGCACTTCGCTTATCAAGCGTTTTCTCCCGTATCTCAAAAAACATATTCCGACTTTGCTCTGCGTGCTTCTCTGCACGGCGGCATCGGCGGCAATTGATATTGCTCTTCCGCTGATAGTCAGAGAGATAACCGACACCGCAACGGTTGATGTTGCGGCGCTGACGGTGAAGAAAATCATTTCGATATGCCTGTTTTATATCGGACTGCGCATTATCGGAAGCATTTCCGAATATTGCCGTTCTTTTTACGGCCACGCAATGGGCGTTAAAATTGAAAACAAAATGAGAGAAGATATGTTTAATCATCTCCAGACTCTTTCGTTTTCTTTCTTTGATAATACAAAGGTCGGTCAGCTTATGAGCAGAATGACCTCGGATCTTTTCGATGTTGCCGAATGGGCGCATCATTTTCCAGAAATGATATTCAGCACGGTAATAAAATTCATTGCGAGCTTTTATATTTTCACAACGATGGATTGGCGCATTGCCGTTGCCGTGCTTGTTATGATGCCGTTTATGGTCATCCTCACGAAGAAGACACGCACGAAGATGAGGGACACATTCCGTGAGAGCCGCCATCAGGTAGGCGAAATCAACGCAAAGCTTGAAGATTCTCTGCTCGGCGTTAAGGTTGTGCGTTCATTCACGAATGAAGAAACAGAGAGAAAGAAATTTATTGACGGCTGCCGTGAATATGTTGCGATCAAGCGCAGAAGCTATAAATATATGTCCTCGTTCCATTCAACGGTCAATCTGATTGACGGCACGATGTATATTGCCATTGTTGCGATCGGCGCATATTTTATGAGCAAAAAGATAACAACTCCGGGCGATTTTGCCGCAAGCCTTCTTCTCGTTTCAACCCTTCTCGGCTCCGTTCGTTCGATAGTTGATTTCAGCGAGCAGTTCAGCAGAGGCATAACCGGAATTGAACGTTTTGCCGAAATTATGGACGAGGTTCCCGAAATCACAGACAGAGAAAATGCAGCCGAAATCGGCGAAGCAGAAGGAAAAATTGAGTTCAAGGATGTCACATTCAGATATTCAGACGAGGGCAGAACGATAATCGACAACCTGAATATGACGCTTGAAAAAGGCGAAAATCTCGCCATTGTCGGCCCGAGCGGCGGTGGAAAAACCACTCTCTGTAATCTGATTCCGAGATTTTATGAACCGGAAAGCGGAGAAATTCTGCTTGACGGAAAGAATATCAAGGATATTACTCTTCATTCGCTGCGCAGAAATATCGGCGTTGTTGCGCAGGATGTTTACCTCTTCTCCGGCACGGTTTATGATAATATTGTTTTCGGCAGACCGGGCGCATCAATGGAAGAAATCAAAGAAGCCGCAAAGAAAGCGGGAGCCGATGAATTCATCAATGAACTTCCCGACGGATATGATACATATATCGGTGAGAGAGGAGTTAAGCTTTCCGGCGGCCAGAAGCAAAGACTTTCAATTGCGAGAGTATTCCTCAAGAATCCTCCGATTCTTCTGCTTGACGAGGCGACCTCGGCTCTTGATAATGAGAGCGAAAGGCTTGTTCAGGAATCGCTTGAAAGGCTTGCAAAGGGCAGAACAACGCTCACCATTGCCCATCGCCTTACAACGATCAAGAATGCCGATGAAATTATTGTTCTTACAAGAGACGGCATTGCAGAGCAGGGAACTCATTCGGAGCTTATGAAGAATGACGGCGTTTACAGCCACATGTATTCCATGTATTCAAAGGATTAAAAATTTTTTATATTGAAAATCCCCGAGACGTGAAGCCTCGGGGATTTCGTTTTAATCATTTTGATCAGTCAGCCTTGGGAGCATAGAGATCCTTGAGCTTGAGGAGGTGTTCGTATCTGTCAACTGATGTTGCTTCTGCCTTTGTGAAGAGCTCTTCTGCTCTTTCGGGGAAGGAGCGTGTAAGTGATGAATAACGAGCCTCGTTCATGATGAAGTCTCTGTAGCTTGTTGTTGCGGGCTTGCTGTCGATTGTGAACGGATTCTTGCCTTCTGCCTTGAGAGCGGGGTTGTAGCGGAACATATTCCAGTAACCGCAGTCAACAGCCTTCTTCATTTCAGCCTGGCAGTTGATCATGCCGCCCTTGATTGAGTGCATTTCGCAGGGAGCATAAGCGATAACGATTGAAGGACCGTGATATGCTTCAGCTTCTGTGAGAGCCTTGATTGTCTGATTCTGATCAGCGCCCATAGCGATCTGAGCAACATAAACATAGCCGTAGCTCATTGCGATTTCAGCAAGGCTCTTCTTGGCAATAGCCTTACCGGCAGCTGCAAACTGAGCAACCTGACCGATATTGGAAGCCTTTGAAGCCTGTCCGCCGGTGTTGGAGTAAACTTCGGTATCGAATACCATGATGTTAACATCTTCGCCGGAAGCGAGAACATGGTCAACGCCGCCGAATCCGATGTCGTATGCCCAACCGTCGCCGCCGAAGATCCAAATGGATTTCTTTGCAAGATATTCCTTATTTGCAACGATGGATTTGCAGGTGTCGCAGTCAACGCCTTCAAGAGCAGCAACAAGAGCCTTTGCAGCGTCTGCGTTTGCCTTGCCGTCATCAACTGTATCAAGGTAAGCATTTGCGGCAGCCTTGATTTCTTCTGATGCGCATTCGGCAACAGCTACTTCCTTAACCTTTGCAATGAGGTTATTTCTGATAGCGTTCTGGCCGAGATACATACCGAAGCCGTGCTCTGCGTTATCTTCAAAGAGGGAGTTAGCCCATGCAGGACCGTGGCCTTCTTTGTTTACGGTGTAAGGTGATGTTGCTGCGGGGCCGCCCCAGATCGATGAACAGCCTGTTGCGTTTGAAATATACATTCTGTCGCCGAAGAGCTGGGTGATAAGGCGTGCATAAGATGTTTCTGCACAGCCTGCGCATGAACCCGAGAACTCAAGAAGAGGAGTCTTAAACTGGCTGCCGATAACGGTGTTGTCTGCAAGGTCTTCCTTAACTGAAACGTTTTCAACCATGTAGTCGAATACGGGCTGCATAGCATCCTGGCTCTCTCTTGAAACCATGGTGAGTGAATTCGTGGGGCATACGCCTACGCAGACGCCGCATCCCATACAATCGAGAGGCGAAACTGCGAGAGTATATTTATAAGCATCCTTGCCCTTGCCCTTCTTGTCAACGATGATAGCGTTTTCGGGAGCATTGGCAGCTTCTTCAGCTGTAAGAGCATAAGGTCTGATTGTTGCATGCGGGCAAACATAAGCGCACTTGTTGCACTGTGCGCAGGATGCGCCGTTCCATGCGGGAACCATAACTGCAACGCCTCTCTTTTCGTAAGCGGCAGCGCCCTGCTGGAATGTGCCGTCAGCGCAGTCAACGAATGCTGAAACGGGAAGTGAATCGCCGTTCATAAGGCCAACGGGCTTCATGATGCTGTCAACCTGCTTAACGAGTTTAGCTGCGCCCTTGGAAGCGGGAGCTGCTTCTGCATCTGCTGCTGTTGCCCAGTCTGCAGGAACGTCAATCTTAACAAGTGCGTCTGCGCCTGCGTCGATTGCCTTTTCATTCATTTCAACGATTTCTTTGCCCTTCTTCATGAACTTCTGAGCTTTTTCCTTCATGTAGCCGATTGCTTCCTCAGCGGGAAGAACCTTTGCAAGTGAGAAGAAAGCGGACTGAAGAACGGTATTTGTACGCTTGCCGAGGCCGATGCTTGCGGCGATGTCGATAGCGTTGATTGTGTAAAGCTGGATGTTGTTCTTTGCGATGTAACGCTTTGCCTCTGCGGGCATCTTTGCGTTGAGTTCATCGAAATCCCACTGGCAGTTGATAAGGTAAACGCCGCCGGGTTTAACATCATTGACCATCTTGTAGCCCTTTTCAACGTATGAGGGGTTGTGGCAGGCTACGAAGTCAGCCTTGTTGATGTAATAGGGGCTTTTGATTGCCTTGTCGCCGAAACGAAGGTGAGAAATGGTGATACCGCCGGTCTTCTTTGAGTCATACTGGAAGTATGCCTGAACGAACTTGTTGGTATGGTCACCGATGATCTTGATCGAGTCTTTGTTTGCGCCGACTGTTCCGTCGCCGCCGAGACCCCAGAATTTGCATTCGATAGTGCCTTCTGCTGCGGTGTTGGGAGCTTCTTTTTCAGCAAGTGAAAGGCAGGTAACATCATCGTTGATGCCGAGAGTGAACTGAGCCTTGGGAGCATCCTTTGCAAGCTCCTCATAAACTGCAAATACGCTGGCGGGAGGAGTATCCTTTGAGCCGAGGCCGTATCTGCCGCCGATAACCTTGATGCCTGATTTGCCTGCTGCGGCAAGAGCTGCAACAACGTCAAGGAAGAGAGGCTCGCCGAGTGAGCCGGGTTCTTTTGTTCTGTCAAGAACTGCGATCTTCTTTGCTGATGCGGGGATAGCAGCAGCAAGCTTTTCTGCCGAGAACGGTCTGTAAAGGCGAACCTTAACAAGTCCGACCTTCTCGCCTTTAGCGGTAAGATAATCAATAACTTCTTCCGCAACGTCGCAGATGGAGCCCATTGCTATGATAACACGGTCAGCATCGGGAGCGCCGTAGTAGTTGAAGAGCTGATAATTTGTGCCGAGCTTTGCATTGACCTTGCCCATGTATTCTTCAACGATAGCGGGAAGAGCATCGTAATAAGAATTGCAGGCTTCTCTGTGCTGGAAGAAAATGTCGCCGTTTTCGTGCGAACCGCGCATGACGGGTCTTTCGGGGTTGAGAGCTCTCTTGCGGAAAGCTTCAACAGCGTCCATATCGCACATTTCTTTAAGGTCTTCATAATCCCATACTTCGATCTTCTGGATTTCGTGAGAAGTGCGGAAGCCGTCGAAGAAGTTGATGAAGGGAACTCTGCCCTTGATTGCTGCAAGGTGAGCAACAGCGCCGAGGTCCATAACTTCCTGGGGATTTGTTTCTGCGAGCATTGCAAAACCTGTCTGACGGCAGGCATAAACGTCTGAATGGTCGCCGAAAATGTTAAGAGCATGAGATGCAACGCAGCGGGCTGATACGTGGAATACGCAGGGAAGAAGCTCGCCGGCGATCTTATACATATTGGGAATCATAAGAAGAAGTCCCTGGGAAGCAGTGTAAGTAGTTGTGAGAGCGCCTGCTGCGAGTGAACCGTGAACGGTTCCCGCTGCGCCTGCTTCGGACTGCATTTCGGCAACCTTAACGGTTGTGCCGAAGATATTTTTCTGACCCTGTGCCGACCACTGGTCAACATAGTCTGCCATGGGGCTTGACGGAGTGATGGGGTAAATGCCCGCAACCTCGGTGAACGCATAGGATACGTGAGCCGCAGCGTTGTTGCCGTCCATGGTTTTCATTTTTCTTGCCATAGTTTATTTCCTCCTGATTATTTTGTTGGGATATCAAAATACCACAGCTTATCATAGCACTTTTCATAATGTTTGTAAACAGCAATTTATTTGAAAAATGTAAAAATTTTTCAAAAATATTTAATATTTGTTATAAATAAGGAAAAACGGTCTGCCGAAATGGCAGACCGTCTGCTGTTTAATAAAATTATTCAGCCTGGGGAGCCTCTACGGGGCAGGTGCCTGCGCAAGCGCCGCATTCGATGCAGGTGTCAGCGTCGATAACGTACTTGCCGTCGCCTTCGGAGATAGCTTCAACGGGGCATTCTGCTGCGCAAGCGCCGCAGGAGATGCACTCATCACCGATTACGTATGCCATAGTGTTTTGTCCTCCTTGTTTGATATTTGATATTATTGTAACATAATATTGCAAAAAAGCAAGAGCATTTTGAGATTTATTTGTCTTCAATGCCTTTGAGAGCTTCAAGCTCGGATTTGTCTATTCTGATTTTTGCATCCTTAACGAGCCTGACATCACGGCGGTGAAATGTTCTCGGCTGGGCATCGGGATTATTATGGAGCTGAACCTTGAGCTTTCCGGTAAGCAGGCTGAAATCAACAACCGTGCCTGCGCCGTCTTCGGTTTCAACGATTGCGCCCGGCTTGGGAGTGATTTTCAGAAGATGCTCATAGGCATCCTGCTCATATTTAAGGCAGCACATAAGCCTGCCGCATACGCCGCTTATCTTTGTGGGGTTGAGCGAGAGTCCCTGCTCTTTGGCCATTTTGATTGAAACGGGCTGAAAATCGCCGAGGAAGCTGCTGCAGCAGAACGGCCTGCCACACATTCCGAGGCCGCCGAGCATTTTTGCTTCATCTCTGACGCCTATCTGGCGAAGCTCGATCCTTGTTCTGAAAACGCTTGCAAGATCCTTGACAAGCTCTCTGAAATCAACTCTGCCGTCCGATGTAAAATAGAAAAGAATTTTTGAACCGTCAAAAGTATATTCAACATCAACGAGCTTCATATCAAGAGCGTGGCGCTCGATTTTTTCTTCGCATATAGAAAAAGCTTCTTTTTCTTTTCTGCGGTTTTCGTTTGCTCTGGCGATGTCTGCTTCGGTTGCCTTGCGGATGAGCTTTTTGAGAGGCTTGACTATTTCGCCGTCATCAACATCGCTGTTTTCCATCGCAACCATACCGCATTCAATTCCTCTGACGGTTTCAACTATAACATATTCGCCTTTTTTCAGCTTCAGTCCGTCGGGATCAAAATAATAGACCTTGCCGACTTCCTTGAAACGCACGCCGATTACTTCTGCCATATATACCTCCGTTAATTGGAAATTGCTCTGCGCAAAAGGGTGCAGAGCCTTGTTACCGTTAGATTGTGGTTTGCGTTCTGACGGACCGATTCGATCAGACCGTCAATGACCTCCGATGCTTCGAGCAATGAACGCCTCGTGAGCCTTGAAGAAAGTTTTACGGAAATTTCCGAAATATCCTCCTCAACATCGCCTGCATCGAATTTTATTCTCAATGCCGCCGCAAAGATCTCCTGCATAACGGGGAGAGATGCTTTTAGCAGAGCGGCATCCTTTTCAAACTGGCCTGCTGCTTTGACAGTTTCAAAATCATCGGAACCTGCCAGCGAAGCGGCTATATCCGACGCTGCTGAAACGAGCTTTTCTCGGGGAATTGCATTTTCATCCGAAAGTTTCGCCTGACCGAGGCTGTAAACTGCCGCTCTTGAAAGAACAGTCGGCAGAAATCCGGATTTTGATGAACAGAGCAGGAGAAAATTCACATAAGCGGGCGGCTCCTCAAGCACCTTGAGAATCGCATTCTGACCCTCAAGACCCATTGAATGAGCGTTTTCAAGAATGAAAACCTTTCTGTCCGCTTCATTTGGAAGAATATAGGCTTCTGCACGGATGTCACGCACCATATCGACCTTGAACGCCTTTGCTTTATCTTCCGCAGAATAAACGGGAATATCGGGATGAGAATCTGCGGCTGCCTTGATGCAGTTCGGGCATATTCCGCAGGGGCGGGGTTCGCCGCCGGTGCAGACAAGGGCAGCGGAAATTTTCCCGGCAAGAGCCATTCTTTCCTCCGGAGTGCCGCCCTCAATTATGGCAGCATGCGGGAATCTTCCGAGAGAAATTTCTTTGTATATTATGCTTTCGCAATTGTTTTCAATATTGAATCCGGTTATTTTCATAATTTGATAAATCTGTCAACATCAATAACGAAAACGGTTGCGCCGCCGACGGTTATTTCAATGGGCTTTGAAATGATGCCCTCCATTGCATATCCTGCCGACGGAGGAATCATCTGCGTGCGCTTCTTTGAAAATTCACCGATAACGGCGATAACGTCATCAACCTTTTCGTCTTCAACGCCTGTCATCAGAGTAACATTTCCCGATTTGAGAAATCCGCCCGAGGTTGAAAGCTTTGTGGCGTAGTATCCGTTTGATGTAAGACCGCTGATAACCGCAGAACTGTCATCTCCGTTTATAACCGCAATAACGAGCTTCATTGTCATTCTCCTTTTCGTGAAGAAAATATTCCGATGTTTCTGTCAATTGTTTTTTTGCCTCTCCAGGCAAAGGCTCTGCCCTCGATATCCGTGCTTTCATCAACACGGGCGATTGCTCCAGTGATGAAATCCTCAATATCGGTTGCCGAAGCATTCTTATTCATCGGGCAGACCGTCTGGCATATATCACAGCCCCACAGACATCCGCTGTCTGCAATGAGCTTTGTTTCTTTTTCGGTTAATTCGCCTTTCTTCTGCGTAATATCAGAAAGGCAGAGTGAGCGGTTGATTCCGCCCGGAGTTATTGCGCCGTTCGGGCAGGAGGAAACGCATTTTCCGCATTTCAGGCACGGCTGAATTCCTTTATCTTCGCAGGGAATTTTAAGGTCGGTAACGATTTCTCCGAGAAAAACAAACGAGCCGAATTTTTCGGAAATGAAAAGAGAATTCATGCCCCGAACGCCGATTCCGGCTCTGCAGGCCGCTTCGACCTCGGGTATCGGTGAATTATCCGCAAAGGCGGAAAATTCATTTTCGGGATAGGCATTTTTCAGTTTTCCAACGGCTTTTTCAAGAAGCGCTGCGGCGACGCCGTGATAATCCGGAACGGCTGCATATCTTGAAACATTCAGCCCTGCGTAGCTTTCTTCATTCAGCAGATAAGGAAAGCATACAACAATGACCGAGCGGGGAGAAGACGGAAGACGTGATTCGGCTCTGCACTTTATAAGGTGAGCCGAAACGGCTTCAAATGGGCAAACTCCCCACATGCTGAAAATCCCGTCAAGGATGCTTCTGAACATATTGCATCACCCCACAACCTGCGAAAGCGCAATGATAACGGGCATGGTGAATATCGAAATAAGGCTGACCGAAGCAACAGTCTGCGATGCGAGGCCGGTGTCACGGTCATATTTTGCCGAAAACATAACGGTGTTATTCGCCGGCGGAGCAGAGGATGCAATGGCAAGAGCCGTAAGCAGAGTGCCTCTGATTCCGGCAAGGCGGAGAACCGAAATAACGATAACGGGAACCAGAATAAGCTTAACGAGAGCCGTCAGATAAATTCCCTTTTCTCTGAAAATCGTTTTAAAATCCGTGTTTGCAATGAATGTTCCGAAAACGAGCATCGCAAGAGGAGTGTTGAGATTGGCTATCTGTGTTATGGGAGTTGAAACCATATTCGGCAGCTTCAGCGAAAGCATAAATATCGGCATACCGATGATAACTGAAATAACGCCGGGATTCAGAATGAGCTTTTTTGCATCAAATTTAAAGCCGCCTTTGTCCGCAGTCATAACGTAAACGCCGTAAGTGAAGTTGAACACCTGGAAGGTGATGATAACGGCGGAACAATAGAAAACTCCCTCTGCGCCGAGAACGGCATTTGCAAGCGGAAGCCCCATATATCCGCAGTTTCCGAATGCGGCGGCAAACTTGAAGATTGCGCCCTTATCCTTCGGGGTGCGCATAAAAACAAGCATTCCGAGCGAAATCGAAACTATATGAAGCAGAGCGCCGCAGCCGAGAGCCTTGAAAAGACCGAGTGCGGTTTCTTTGCTGTATTCAAGAGTGAAAAAGCTTTCGATTATCTTTGCGGGAGTGACGATATAAAATAAGAGATCCGTGCAGCTTTTTCCGACCTTTTCGGGAAACCACCCGATTTTATCGGAGATTGCACCGACGGCAACGATGACATATAGAATTGCGACCTGTTCGGCGGCAATCAGAATATTGCTGATCATTTATCGGCTTCCTTTTTTATTCTTCTGTTTTTGCTTCAGATGTTTCTTCAACTTCCGTTTTTCCGGCAGCGTCCCTGATTCCTAATCTCGTCAGGAGGATCGAAAGAATAAAGAGAGCGGCGCCGAAATCGCAGTAATACGGCACGGAATACATATAAAGAAGCTCTTCTTTGCCCGCAAGAAGGATAACAAACTGCGGAACGAAGCTTAAAAGCGCAAAAAATGCGGCGGGGAAGCCGTATGCAATGAGCTTCCAGTCAAGACCCGAGGCATTGACTTTTGAATTAACCTGGGCGTATGTCATAAAAAACAAGATAAAAAATATGAGCATAAACATCTCTATAGTGAGCTGGGAAACACGCAGATAGCTTATCGTGATCGAGAAGCGGTAAACGATTCTCGCAACGCTCCAAAGAACGGGTGCAAGCGAAAGCAGACGGAAATTCTCTCCGGATGATTTTCCCGAAAGGAACGAAAATGCGCTTGCGGCAAAGAATATTGCGGCAAGGATTGCTGCTGCTCCCTCAAGAGTGATAACGCTTTCAACTATTTTCGCCCTTGCAGGCTCAAAAGAATCAGGATAACTCGGGGAAAGAATAAAATCAAGGCGAAGCTCAAAAATACGGTTGAAGCAGCGCAGCGCATCTCCGACTGTAAGTGCCGCAAAAAGAGCGGAAACGATTCCGCAGCCCGGTCGTTTCCGGCTGCTGAAATCAAGAGCGGCGGATTTGCGGATGATAAAGCCGAAAGCAACGCAGAAAAGGCAGACGGCAGCCATAACGGCATATAATGCCCAAACGCCGATATTTTTTTCCGCATAGAATCCGGTTGAAGCTTCGATATTGGTGAAATACTGAACTGTTCTTAACGGAAGCGCAATAACTGCGGCAGCTGCAAAAACCGCTGCCGGAAGATTTATTCCTTTAAAAAAGTTTTTTTTCTGCATCTGAATAACACCTTATCTTTCGTTCATCGGGATATACAGGTTCTTCGATGATGTGTTTTTATAAGCAGGTCTGATGATTCTGCCGCCTGTGAGCAGCTCTTCGATTCTGTGAGCCGACCAGCCGGCAACTCTTGCAATGGTAAAGAGCGGAGTAAAGAGATCTGTCGGAATGCGGAGCATCTTATAGACAAGTCCGGAATAAAGGTCAACATTTGCACATATCATTTTAGTGTTTCCTTTGTTCTTTCCGATGATTTCGGGTGTAATGGCTTCGATGTTGCTCAGAAGTCTGAATTCATCCTCAAATTCCGTTCCCTTTGCGAAATTTTCCGCTTTTTCCTTAAGAATTTTTGCTCTGGGGTCCGAAAGTGTATAAATTGCGTGACCCATTCCGTAAACAAGGCCCGATTTGTCGCCGGCTTCTTTTGCAGCTATCTTCTGAAGATAATCGGCAACCTGGCCTGCATCGGTTATGTCCGAAACATTTTCTTTGAAATAATCGACCATTTCGGCAACCTTTGCGTTTGCGCCGCCGTGCTTCGGACCTTTGAGAGATCCTATTCCGGCTGCTATTGCCGAATAAGTGTCCGTGCCCGTTGAGGTAAGAACTCTCGTTGCGAAGGTCGAGTTGTTGCCTCCGCCGTGGTCGGCATGGACCATAAGGCAGGTGTCAAGCAGCTTCGCCTCTTCATCGGTGAAAGTCTTGTCTGCCCTGATCGAACGCAGAACGGTCTGGGCGGTTCTGTATTCGGGTTTGATGGGGTGGATATACATACTCTTTTTATAGTAATGTCTGCGCTTGACCTGGTAGGCGTATGCCATGATAGAAGGAACCTGCGCAATAAGATGAATGCACTGGCGCAGAACATTTTCGAGCGAATTATCATCGGGATTGCTGTCATAGGAATAGAGCGAAAGAACAGATCGCTCAAGCTTATTCATGATGTTGGGTGACGGAGCTTTCATGATCATATCTTCAATGAAGCTTTCGGGAAGCTCACGGCATTCGGCAAGCATATCGCAGAAGAAATCAAGCTCTTCCTTTGAGGGAAGCGAGCCGAAGAGCAGAAGCCACACGACCTCCTCAAAGCCGAATCTGTTTTCGGCATCGCAGCTGCTGACGATGTCCGCCATGCTGATGCCTCTGTAACGCAAAACGCCCTCAACGGGGACCTTGTCGCCGTCGTCAATGTGATAGCCGACCACGGAGCAGACCTTGGTAACGCCTGCCATAACGCCGGTGCCGTCAAAATTACGAAGGCCTCTTTTGACATCAAAGCGATTGAAATCCTCGGGATTTATGTAGCTGTTTGTGCGTATCTGTTCGCAGAGCCTTGCAATTTCATGCTCCGGAACGCGGGATTCAATAATATCTATATTCATACGGTTTCCCCCTTATTATTAAAAACAAATCCCCATAATATTCATTATATTATACACCTGTAAATATATAAAAGTCAATACCCGTATATAATGTAATGCGGGAGAAAAGAGGCAAAATGAAGAGCGGCCGGATTATGATCCTGTTGATTTCCGCTTCGCTTGTTCTGTGTCCGTTCGCCGTGTTTCCGGGCGGCGGAGATAAAGCGGAAAGTGCCGGAAAACCGGCAGATGACGAAAAAAGCATTTCGGTTATGCTTTCGGAAAAAAAGGAAATAAAAAAGACGGAAATGAGAGAATATCTGATCGGTTGTGTTGCGGCTGAAATGTCGCCCTTATGCCATTCGGAAGCGCTGAAAGCGCAGGCTGCCGCAAGCCGTTCCTATGCGATGTATGTTACCGAAAACGGCGAAAAAGAAATTTCCGATGATCCCGGTCTCCATCAGGGATATATTTCCGAAAAGGAACGAAAAGAAAAATGGAAAGAGAATTATGAAAAATATGAGAAGAAAATCGGGGATGCCGTTGATGCCGTGGACGGATACGAAATTACCTTTAACGGAAAAACCGCTATGACGGTTTATCATTCCGTCAGCGCAGGCAGAACACAGAGCGCAAAAAACGCATGGGGAGAGGATTATCCTTATCTGCGGAGCGTTAACAGTCCGGGAGATGTTCTTTCACCGGAAAGAGTTTCAAAGCACATATTCTCATCTGCCGAATATGTTGATATTCTTGAAAAAAACGGCATTCCTAAGAGCGATGATCCGAAAGAAAATGTCGGAAAAACAACGATGAATACCGATGGATATGTTTCCGGGGTCGAAATAAACGGCATAAGCATTCCGGGCTACGAATTCAGAAATCTTTTCGGCCTTGAAAGCACCTGCTTTGAGATTGAATATTCCGGAAAAGAATATATAATTACCTGCACCGGAAACGGCCACGGAGCCGGAATGAGCCAATACGGAGCCGATTATATGGCAAGGCAGGGCAGCACATGGCAGGAAATAATAACGCATTATTACAGCGGAGCGGAGATAAAGAAAAATGAATAAGGCAGAAAAAAGCCCCCGGCATAAGCCGGGGGCTGAAATTATGCGATCTTCTGATCAGATAGCAACTGTGTAGTCGATCTGTCCCTTGAAGTTCTTGAGAGTAAGGGAAATACCGAGCTTTGCTTTTGCTTCGCCGATGAAGATGTTTACAAGATAATGCCATGTGCCGCCGATGATTTTGCCGGTTTCTTCGTCAACCTTAACGGTAACATAAGCATTGTTGTATGTAAGCTTAACTGTGTCACGGCCTGAAACGAGCTCTGCGCCGAGTTCCTTGAGAGCGCCGTCAATGCTGCCGAGAGTTCCTACACCACGGGCAACGGGGCCGCCGTTGTGAGCGTCGCCGTCAGAGCCGTCGGTCTGGGTCTTGAGCTTGAGATTGATTGTTGTAACACCGTTCTTTGAAACTGCTGTTGCGGAGCTGACGTCCGAAACAAGAACATCGGTTTCATTGCCGGGGATATAGTCTGTTGAAGTTGAGTTCTTTTCGAGAGCCTTAACTGCTGCGGGCTCAAGAATCTTAAGGATAGCGCCGACAGCGCCGTCACCGCCGAGAGAACCGTCGATGAGCTTCATTGTCTGCTTACCTTTGGGAGCGTTGTCCTTGGAAGCCTTAACAGCTTCGTTGTAATAAGCAACAACTGCAGCTGCGTCTTCTGAATTGAGACCTTTGGTTGCTTCGGTTGCAGCTTCTGTTGATTCTGCTTCTGATGCAGCTTCTGTTGATTCTGCTTCTGATGCATCAACTGATGATTCTTCGGGAACTGATGATTCTTCTGCTGCTGATGATTCTTCTACTGCGGGGGCAGTTGAATCAGCTTCTGTGGGTTCTTCTGTTTTGCCGCCGCAAGCTGCGAATGCAAATATCATTGTGAGTGCGAGAAGAACAGCGAGAATTTTTTTCATGTTTCTTCCTCCTAAGAAAGTTATGTTCGTTTTATTGGCAGTTTGCACAGAATACTTATGCTCACCGCAATTAACTTATTCTAAAAATACAACATAATCGAAGTTTTGTCAAGAAAAATGCGGTAAAAATTTAGACGAACAGATTTTTTGTTAAATGTTCACACAATATTAATGAAATTTTTAGTGACATAACCTTTTTTATATGTTATAATACCATCATTATACAAAATCGGAGGATTATGTTCATGCCGCTCAAAAAGCTTGTTTCATGGAATGTTAACGGGATCAGAGCCTGTATGGGCAAAGATTTTTCCGGCAGCTTTGCAAAGCTTGATGCCGATATATTCTGTCTTCAGGAAACGAAGCTCCAGGAAGGTCAGGTCGAGCTTGATCTGCCCGGATATTTTCAATATTGGAATTATGCCGAGAAAAAAGGCTATTCCGGAACGGCGGTTTTCACAAAAGAAGAGCCGATATGTGTCAATTACGGCATAGGCATTCCCGAGCACGACACGGAGGGCAGAGTAATTACTCTTGAATTTGAAAAGTTTTATTTCATTACCGTTTATGTTCCGAATTCCCGTGACGGCCTTGTGCGGCTCGATTACAGAATGGAATGGGAGGATGCCTTCAGGAGCTATATCGTTGAGCTTGATAAAAAGAAGCCGGTTATTTTCTGCGGCGATCTCAATGTTGCTCATGAGGAAATCGACCTCAAAAATCCGAAAACAAACCACACGAATCCCGGGTTTACGGACGAAGAGAGAGGAAAATTCAGCGAGCTTCTCGCAAGCGGATTCACGGATACATTCAGATTCTTTTATCCCGATAAAGCCGATATATACAGTTGGTGGTCATATCGCTTTTCGGCAAGATCAAAGAATGTCGGATGGAGAATCGATTATTTTGTTTCGTCAAAGAAGCTTGATTCAAATCTGCGTGATGCAAAAATACATAATGAAATTATGGGATCGGATCATTGTCCGGTTGAGCTTGATATAGAAATTTAGGGGAGAATGAGAGAAAAATGAAAGCAGCAAAAATCATTGCAATTATTCTTGCGGTTGTTATGGCGGCATCCGCTGCCGTGTTTTTCATAACAAAGCCAGAGGGGGAGCCGGTTGAAATCATTCCGTCATCGGAGCCTGAAATTTATTCCTACGAAGCGAGCGCTTATACTCAGAGCGCCGCAATAAGCGTTAAGGGCGCAGACGGCGAAATATTTATGCCTTCAACGCTTGACGGCATATATTACACCGCAACCCTCAAAAATGAAATAAAATTTTATGAATATGCGAACGGAGAGCTTGTTCCTTTCGGCGGAGAAACCAAAACGGTCAAAACAAAAATCCCCGCAACCTATGAGAAGATTCCCGTAACCGTCAGTTACATCGTAAAGGACGGCAAAACCTTCGGCTGCGGAGTTTTTACCTCCGATATGGATTCTTCCGTCGGCGTATATGCGTTTGCGTTCGTTGAGCTTATAAACAAGCCCGCAGGCTTCGGCGACGGTCTGCTGCTTCTTGCGGATTTCAACAAGAACGATTTTTATAAAATCAATAAAATTTATTCCGATTTCTATAATTTCAACCTTGCAGAAGGCACGGCAAACCTTTATGTTTCAAACAATACCCGCCTTGTTGATGAAAACGGTACCTTCCGCCAGGATTGGTCAATGCTGACCGATGAATTCATCAGAGGTATGCGCGATTCCAAATATTTCTTCTCAAACAGAAATTATTCCGATGATGTCACAATGGATGTTATGGTGCTTTCAAATGCCGTTAAGCCTGACATTGCCGTTAAAAATATTCTCGGCTCATGGTTCGTTAAGGATGAGCACGGAATGCACTATATCAAAAAAAGCGCAAACGGCTTCTCTAATGTTCTCAAATCAGGCAGCAATGAAAGCGTGCTTGCAGAGTTTGAGGGAGATTATTTCTCGGATTATATGAGAAGCGGAAATTATCTGTTAAACAAAAAGAGCCTTGTCATAACCGATCTTCTTGTCGGTTCAACAAAGACTCTTAAAGATATCGATGTTTCGGATGCTGCCGTATTTTCGGTCAGCCCGGACGGAAATAAAGCCGTTATCGCATTTGCAGGCAAAGCCAACGAAAGCGGCGCAATGATCCAGACGGTTATCTATTATAACTTTGCCGATGATACCACAGAGCCGGCGATTTTCAGCGAGCCTCTGCTTTATGCCGAAAGCTGCGATTTTTTCTGGCTTGACAATTCATCTGTAATGAGCGTCAGACCGCTTGACGCATCCGGAAGCAAAGCCGGAAGTGTTGTTTATAAGTTTTAAACTCTGTCGGCTCTGAAATCAATGGTAAGTTCTTCGTGAACTAGTGAAATCTGATGATATTTAACGCCTGCGCTGTCAAACATACGCTTTGATGCACGGACGCTGACCGAATCGGCATATTTATCGGAAAGATAAACGACCTCTTTTATTCCGCATTGAATGATCGCCTTTGCGCATTCGTTGCAGGGGAAAAGAGCAACATAAACCTTGCAGCCCTCAAGACTTGCTCCGCCGCTGTTGAGGATTGCGTTCAGCTCGGCGTGGCAGACATAAGGATATTTGGTGTTGAATTCATCACCTGTTCTTTCCCAGGGGAATTCATCATCGCAGCAGCCTCTCGGAAGTCCGTTATAGCCGACAGACATAATCTTATTATTATTGTTAACTATGCAGGCGCCTACCTGTGTGTTGGGGTCTTTGCTGCGGCGGGCTGAAAGAATGGCTATGCCCATGAAATATTCGTCCCAGGAAATATAGTCTTCTCTTTTCGGCATATTAAACACGCTCCTTTTCGTTAAATGGTAACACAAAATAAATTGAATTACAATATTTTTCTTTCAAAATTAATTCTCCACGAGGTGTAAAAATGGGATTATTAAGTAAAATCTTCGGCGATTATTCAACAAAAGAGGTCAAGAGAGTTCGCCCTCTCTGCGACAAGGTGCTTGCTCTTGAGCCGCAGTTTGCCGCTCTGACCGATGAACAGCTTCAGGCGAAAACTCCCGAATTCAAGGAAAGACTTGCAAACGGCGAAACCCTTGATGATATTCTTCCCGAAGCATTTGCCGCTTGCCGTGAAGCATCGTGGCGTGTTATCGGGCTGAAGCATTTCCCCGTTCAGATTATCGGCGGAATTATTCTTCACCAGGGAAGAATAGCCGAAATGAAGACCGGCGAAGGCAAAACTCTTGTTGCAACTCTTCCCGCATATCTGAATGCTCTTTCGGGCGACGGCGTTCATATCGTTACGGTCAACGATTATCTTGCCCGCCGTGACAGCGAATGGATGGGCAAAATTTACAGATTTATGGGCCTTTCCGTCGGACTTATCATCCACGAAAAAGAAGGCAGCGAGCGCCAGGAAGCATACGCTGCAGACATAACATACGGCACAAACAACGAGATGGGCTTCGATTATCTTCGTGATAATATGGTCGTTTATAAAGAACAGAAAGTTCAGAGAGGCCATAATTTCGCCGTTGTCGATGAGGTTGACTCGATCCTTATTGATGAAGCGAGAACTCCGCTTATTATTTCCGGCAGAGGCGAAAAATCGACTGATCTCTATAAGATGGCGGATTCATTCGCTAAGACTCTTCGCTGCACAAGGATCAAAGAGGTTGAATCAAAAGAGAATGTTGAAGATCTCGTTGATGAAAACTGCGATTATGTTGTTGATGAAAAGGCAAGGACCGCAACTCTCACAAAGAGCGGCATTATGAAGGCGGAAAAGTTCTTCAACCTTGAAAACCTTATGGATCCCGAAAATATGACGATTCAGCATCATATCAACCAGGCTATCAAAGCCATCGGCGTTATGCGCCGTGATGTTGACTATGTTGTTAAGGATAACCAGGTGCTTATCGTTGATGAATTCACCGGCAGAATCATGCTCGGCAGAAGATATAACGAGGGTCTTCATCAGGCTATCGAAGCAAAAGAAAATGTTAATGTTGAGCATGAAAGCAAAACTCTCGCAACGATAACTTTCCAGAATTATTTCAGACTTTATAAAAAGCTCTCCGGTATGACCGGTACTGCCATGACCGAATCCGATGAATTCAATCAGATTTACGGCCTTGATGTTATCGAAATCCCCACAAATAAGCCGATGATAAGAAAGGATTATCCCGACGTTATTTATAAAACGGAATCGGCTAAATATAATGCGGTTATCGAAAATATTCTCGAATGCCACGAAAAGGGACAGCCCGTTCTTGTCGGTACCGTTTCAATTGAAAAATCCGAAGTTCTGAGCAGACTTCTCAAAAACAAGGGCATCAAGCACGAGGTCCTCAACGCAAAGCATCACGATAAGGAAGCTGAAATCGTTGCTCAGGCGGGCAAGGAATATGCCGTAACGATTGCAACGAATATGGCAGGCCGCGGCACGGATATCAAGCTCGGCGGCAACTCCGAATATCTTGCAAAATCGGAGCTTCGAAGAATGGGCTATACGGAAGAGCTTATCGCAGAGGCAACCGGATTTGCCGAAACCTCCGATGAAGAAATCATAAACGCAAGAAAAGAATATCAGGCTCTTGAAAAGAAATATGATGAAAGCATCAGGGAAGAGGCGGACAGAGTCAGAGCCGCAGGCGGTCTTTTCATCATCGGCACGGAGCGCCATGAATCAAGACGAATCGACAACCAGCTCCGAGGCCGTGCAGGCCGTCAGGGCGATCCGGGCGCAAGCCGTTTCTATATCGCTCTTGAGGATGACCTTATGCGTCTTTTCGGCGGCGACAGACTGACTGCCGTTATGAATACCCTCAATGCGGATGAAAATATTCCCATTGAAGCAAAGATCGTTTCAAATTCCATCGAAAGCGCCCAGAAGAAGATAGAGGGCAGAAACTTCGGCATCAGAAAGAGCGTTCTTCAGTATGACGATGTTATGAACCGCCAGAGAGAGCTTATCTATAAGCAGAGAAATCAGGTGCTTGACGGCGAAGAACTCAAGCCCGTTATTATGAGAATGATCGACGGCAGCATCAACGATGCAGTTGACTTTGCCTGCTCCGACCACGCAAAGAGAACGGACTGGAATCTTGAATCCATCAAGGAAAAATACAGAAGCTGGGGACTTATTGAGGACGGCGATTTTGATGAATCGCTTGATAAGGAAGACATCCGTGAGCTTCTTCTTGACAGAGCGCATAATGCTTATGAAGCAAAAGAAGCAAAGCTCGGTGAGCTTCCCGACGGCACAACGATTATGAGAGAACTCGAAAAGAGAATCCTTCTTCAGAATGTTGACAGCAAATGGATGGATCATATTGACGCAATGGATCAGCTTCGCAGAGGAATCGGCCTTCGTGCTTACGGTCAGACAGACCCCGTTGTTGCTTACAGAGAGGTCGGCTCGGATATGTTTGACAATATGAACGAAGATATCCGTGAAAATACTGCAAGGATCATGCTCACCTGCGAGGTCAAGACGGAAGAGGACACCAAGCGCACCCAGACTGCAAAGATAACCTCAACAAGCGGCGCCTCCGACGGAAGTGAAAAGGGCAGAACGGTTCGCAATGCAAAGGATAAGGTAGGCCCGAATGATCCCTGCCCCTGCGGAAGCGGAAAGAAATATAAGAAATGCTGCGGAGACCCTGCAAAGCAGCAGTAATACAGTAATATAATGAAAAAGAAAGCTATCGCATTTCAGTTGAATGCGATAGCTTTTGCTATTATTTGAGAAATTCGGTTGTGACCTTGCAAAGCTCCTCATAGCGGTTTTCAATGCACTGGTGTCCTCCGCCCTGAACCTCATAAAATTCGGCATCGGGGAAAGCGGAATTGACCGATTTCTTCATCGAATCATTGAGAATAATATCATTTGTTGCCTGGCAGAGGAGCACAGGGCAGGTGATTTTGTCAATGCCTTCGAGGTCTGTTGGTCTTACCTTATACATCATTTCGCAAAGTCCGGCTCCGAAGCCGTCATATTGAACGGCATCCGTAACGCCCGAAACATCATATTTCATTGAGAAATTCCAATCGTTTGTTGCGGCGTAAATCACAAGCTTGACTATCGGGCTGAATCTTGTGCCGATGTTGAAAAATCCGTTCATCAGCGCTTTCATCGGCTTTGAAAGAATGATGCCCTTTGCCGCTTCGGGAAAAGTATTCTGCGGGCAGGGACAATAGAGAAGCAGCGCTTTGACCGGCTGTTCCTCCGCTATGTTTATTGCAACTCCGCCGCCCATTGAGTGGCCTGCGATTATCCATTCTTCAACGGGAGCGATGCTTTTCATCAGCTCCGTTATGAGCTTTTCACGCTCGGTGAATTCAACATTTTCGCTTTCACGGGTGCTGAAGCCGAATGACGGAATATCCGCCAGAGTGCATTCATATCCCTGCTCTGCAAGGGCAGAGGAAAGATTCCGCCAGGCGTAGGTTGAGCAGAGGAAGCCGTGAAGCATCATTATTCTGCCTTTCATTTCGCCCTTTGCGGGAATAACACGGTAATGAATTTCATAATCGCCGTATGTAAAATAACGGCTGTCTTCATAGGGCTTGAAATCTGATGAGGCCGAAACGGCAAAGGCAAGCGAAGAAAACGCAATTGCCGCCGCAGCTAATAAAGATATTATTTTTTTCATAGCTTATTTCTTTCCTGTTGAGCCGAATCCGCCATCGCCCCTGGAGGTGTCTCCAAGTTCTTCAACCTCAACCGGGTTAACCGGAATAACGGGCGTTATAACAAGCTGAGCAATGCGCTCATCGGGATTGATCGTGTAGCTTTCGGCATATTGGTTTATAAGGCTTACGCAAAGCTCGCCTCTGTAATCGCTGTCAATAACGCCGACACTGTTTGAAAGGCCGATTCCGTGTTTGACGGCGAGACCGCTTCTTGCATAAATCAGCGCAACATATTCATTTGAGGGAAGCTCAATTGAAATTCCCGTAGGCACTACCTTGTGTTCTCCGCTTTCAAGAGTTATCGGAGCATCAATGCAGGCATAGAGATCCATTCCGGCGCTTCCGGGGGTCGCACGGAACGGGATTTTGGCGTTTTCACGCAGCTTTTTTATGTTAAGATTCATCATTTCATCAGACTCTCTTTATATTTTTCTTCGGGAGTAACTTTAACATGAGGGCATCCGGAGGGCTCCGTTACGGGAATGAGGGGGGCAGCCCAGCGAACGGCATTTATGATGATTTTCTGAACGTATTCGATATGGAAGGTCGGGTTTGCTTCGTGACCCGGCTGGAAATAGAAAATTCTGCCGAGACCCTTCTGCCAGCAGCATCCGGAGCGGAAAACCTCTCCGCCGCTGAACCAGCCGAGGAAAACAAGCTCGTCCGGCTCGGGAATATCGAAGCGCTCGCCGTACATTTCTTCAACGGGAATGTTGAAATATTCGGGAATTCCCTGCGCAATGGGGTGAGCGGGGTTAACGGTCCAGATGCGTTCACGGTCACCGTCTCTCCAACGGAGATTGCAGGTGGTGCCCATAAGTTTTTTGAATATCTTTGAATGATGTCCCGAATGAAGAACAACAAGTCCCATTCCGCCGAGAACACGGTTATAAATCTTTTCAACGAGCTTATCGGGCACTCTGTCGTGAGCCATGTGACCCCACCAGATGAGAACATCCGTGTTTTCAAGCACTTCGTCCGAAAGTCCGCAATGGCGCTGGGTGAGGGTGGCGGTGCGGATTTCGAGATCGTCCTGGGTTGAAAGGAAATTCTTTATGCAGCCGTGGATGCCTGCCGGATAAATTCCCGCAACTTCTTTGCTGACTTTTTCATGAACGTTTTCGTTCCATACGGTTACTCTTATCATTTTGCTTTCTCCTTTATTTGATTTTTTTTATAATATCCTGTGAAGCCGAAACGAGCTTTGCGGCAAGAGGCTTTATGGTCAGATCCATTTCGCCCATAAATTCAACGGGCTTGCCGTCGAAGCCGGTTTTGAATCTGTAAAGTCCGTCGCTGTCATCATTAACGCCCGAATATCCTCTGAAATCATAGATGCGGCAGCCTTTTTCGATCGCCCATTTTATCATTTCCCATTGGACAAGATAATTCGGCATAACATTTCTGTGTTCATTGGAGCTTGCTCCGTAGAAATACCAGAGCTTGTCGCCCCAATAAACTGCGAGAGCGCCGGCGATCGGTTTTCCCTCAAAGAATGCGAGATAGAGCCTTGCGTTTTCTTTGAAAACATCAAGAATCTTTTTGAAATAATCCGCATTGCGAAGAGCAAAGCCGTCTCTTTCGCAGGTCACTTTCATTATTTCATAGAATTCCTCTGCCATTGAGCTTTCGCATATTTTGACCTCAACGCCTTTTCTTCCGGCAAGGCGGATGTTATATCGCCATTTCGGATGAAAATCGTTGAAAAGCTCTTCTTCGCTTCTTCCGTTTATGTCAATGCGGATGACCCAGCGAGCCATAAAATCGTGGAAGCCTGTTTCGGCGGGCTTGATTGCGAAGCCTTCGCCGGATGCGATGCTGCGGTATACTTCGTTGTCAACGGGAACATCCTTGTCGATTTTCAGTTCATAAGCGTTATATTTTTTTCCCTCTTCCTTTGCGGCGCCGATGAGCGCATGGAAGGTTTCTTTATCGTCAAAATCGCAGACGGGGCCTCTCGGAGCATACATCATGTGATAGGGCAGACCCGAAATTTTTCGCAGAAGCACGGACATCGTGCCGCAGATTTCGCCGCCGTCATTTCTGCATATTATGCCGAACCATTTCCAGTCGCTTTTAACTCTGCCCCAGAAGGTGGTCTGGAGAAAATGGCCGTTCGGATGATTCTGATTGAAAGAATCGATTTCGGCGGCATTTTTTATATCAACAATCTGAGTTTTCAATTCAATATCCTCGCTGTTCGTATAATTAAAATTATTATACCCTATATATTGTGGTTTTGCAATATTTTAATACAAAAGAACCGTGAATTTTTTCATTCACGGTTCAAAATTTATTTGTTTATGCTTTCTCTGTCGATCCTGAACGCAACCGAACGGCGCAGATATTCGAGATATTCCTCATTTCTGCACATTTCCTTGCCCTGCGTATCGGAAAGCTTGGCAACGGGTCTGCCGTTGATATACTGAAGCTTGATAACGATGTTGAGCGCATTTTCGCAGGTATCGTTTGAGCAGAATGTGCCGATTCCGAACGAAACCTTTGCTCTGTCTTTGAAATGATCATAGAGAGCCTGGGCTCTGTCAAAATCAAGACTGTCGCTGAAAAGAAGAAGCTTCGTTTTCGGGTCAACGCCGTATTTTTCGTAATGTCTGATTATTTTTTCGCCCCATTCAAACGGATCGCCGCTGTCGTGGCGGACGCCGCTGTAATTGTTGACCATTGAACGGTTGAAATCAAGCAGGAAAAGGTCGGTTGTGATGGTGTCGGTCAGCGCTGTGCCGTTATCGCCGTCATATTCATTATACCAGTCACGCATTGCATAGTGATTTGTATATGCAAGAGGAATCGAATCGATTCCCTGATACATCTGAACGAATTCGTGGGCGTAAGTTCCGATGGGGGTCAGATTATGCTTCATTGCGAAATAGACATTTGAGGTGCCTACGCAGTTTTTTGTTTCGGCGGCAAGTCTTTTAACAACAACATCCTCCCACTTTCGTGAAAGCCTTCTTCTGCATCCGAATTCCGCAAATTTGAAGGTGTAAGTGCCGTTGTTGAAATCCCTGATTTTGCGGTCCAGTCTTTCTTCGGCGGAGCGCAGAAGGACCTGGTAATCATAGTTGAGCCTGAAATAGACCTCGTTGATGATTTCGAGAAGATAAATTTCAAACTGCATTGCAGAGAAAAGCGGGCCGCTGACTATAACGGATAATTCGCCCGTTTTTTCATCAAGCTCGGTTTTTACATATTCACGTATTGGATGCCAGAGGCGCAGAAATTCAACATAGTCATTCTTAATGAATCTGATCGAGCGCAGATAATCAAGCTCGTTCTTTGTGAAACGAAGAGAACAGAGATGATCTATCTGCGAATTGATTTCATCAAACATTTCACGGGTAAAAACAACGCCCTCATTGCGGCATTTGAAATAATATTCACCGCAAAGGTCGGTGTGCTTGTGAAAAATGACCTGATCCATATTGAATTTATAGAGATCGGTATCAAGCAGAGAAATGATAATAGGTTCCAGTTTCATATCAAAACACCTTTCTCGCCTTAAATTTCAGGAACAAACGACGGCATAAGCTGAAGCTTAAAAAGATTGTTTCTGTGTTTCCGGTCAATTATTTCTTTCTTTTCTTTGTCTTCAATTTCGCCGGTGCGTATATATTTATCAAGCTCCGCATAGGTGAAGCCGAGATTTTCTTCATCGGTTTTTCCGCAGAGACCGTCAATGGGTACCTTGTCAACAAGCACATCGGGCAGCCCGAGAACTCTGCCTATCTGCTTCATTTCGTCAACCGTCAGATGTGAGCAGGGGCTGAAATCCCCCGCTGCGTCGCCATATCTTGTTGAATATCCCACCCAGTCTTCCGAAAGGTTGCAGGTGTTTGCAACTCTTCCGTTGTGGCTCTGCGAAACAGCATAGAGGGTAGCCATGCGGATCCTCGGAGGAATATTCGTAACGCTCTGTGACGAAAGCTCAAACGGCATGGCATTCTTTATTCCGTCAACGGCATCCTTGATGTTGATAACATAATGCTTTATGCCGAGAGTTTTCACAAGAAGCTCCGCCATGTCGATGTCATGCTGCTCGCCGCAGGGCATAAGCACGCCGATGACTCTTTCTTTGCCGAGAGCTTCAACGCAGAGAGCGGCAACGATGGAGCTGTCTTTTCCGCCGGAGATTCCCACAACGGCATTGCAGCCCTTTCCGTTTTCTTCAAAAAAATTTTTTATCCACTCAACGCAGTCGTTTTTTATTTTGAGAGCGTCAAACATTCGCTTTTCCTCCATTCAAGAGTGATTGAAAATATATTTTACTCTTTTTTTCGGAATTTGTAAAGAAAAAAATGCCCGTACATAAAGCACGGGCATTGCTTAATGATTTACCAGATTTTTTTGCTTTCAACATCTGCAAGTGCCGCTGCCGCAAAATCATCAACGCTCTGTGCTCCGATGTCGCCTTCGCCTCTCTTACGGACCGAAACGGTGCCGTCTTCGATTTCCTTATCGCCGACAAGGAGCATATAAGGAGTTTTCTGAAGCTGGGCTTCTCTGATCTTGTAGCCGATTTTTTCGCTTCTTTCGTCAACCGAAACACGGAGCCCGAGTGAATCGAGCTTGTCGGCAACTTTCTTTGCATATTCCTGATGGCGGTCTGCAATGGGAAGGATTCTGACCTGTTCGGGTGAGAGCCAAAGCGGGAATGCGCCTGCAAAATGCTCGGTAATAACGCCGAGGAAACGCTCAACGGAGCCGAAAACAACTCTGTGGATCATAACGGGAGTATGTTTCTCGCCGTCTGCGCCGGTATATTCGAGATTGAATCTGCCGGGGAGCTGATAGTCGAGCTGGATCGTTCCGCACTGCCAGGTTCTTCCGAGGCTGTCTTTGATGTGGAAATCAAGCTTCGGGCCGTAGAATGCGCCGTCGCCTTCGTTGATGATATAGGTTTTGCCTACGCCGGTGATTGCGTCTGCAAGAGCGTTCGTTGCGATTGCCCAGTCTTCTTCGGAACCGATGTGATCTTCGGGCATTGTTGAAAGTTCGATTTCATAGGGAAGACCAAAAAGGTTATAAACCTCATCAAAGAGCTGTGCGATCCTGACGACCTCGCCGGTGATCTGCTCGGGAGCAAGAAGAATATGAGCATCGTCCTGGGTAAAGCATCTTACACGGAAAAGGCCGTGAAGTGCGCCGGAAAGCTCGTTTCTGTGAACTCTGCCGAGTTCGCCGTAACGCAGAGGAAGCTCCTTATATGAATGAGGCTCAAGGTCATAAACGAGGATGCTGCCGGGGCAGTTCATCGGTTTGATTGCGAAATCCTCATCTTCGATAACCGTTGTGAACATATCATCGTGATAATGCTCCCAGTGACCTGAAGTTTCCCAGAGAGAACGCCTCATGATCTGCGGAGTTGAGATTTCAAGATAATTCCATTTTTTGTGTACCTGATGCCAATAATCAATAAGAGTGTTGCGAAGAACCATTCCCTTGGGAAGGAAGAACGGCATTCCGGGAGCTTCGTCACGAAGAGCAAAAAGGCCGAGCTCTCTGCCGAGCTTTCTGTGGTCTCTCTTCTTTGCCTCTTCAATGGCTTCGAGATAAGCATCGAGATCTTCTTTCCTTGAAAAAGCGGTTGCATAGATTCTCTGGAGCATCTTGTTCTTCTCGCTGCCTCTCCAGTAAGCACCGGTGCAGGATGTGAGCTTGAAAGCCTTGATTCTGCCGGTTGAAGGGATGTGAGGTCCTGCGCAGAGCTCCGTGAAATCGCCCTGCTTGTAGAAACTGATGTTTTCGCCGTTGTCTGCGTGTTCCTTAACAAGCTCAACCTTGTAAATTTCACCGAGATCTTCATAATATTTGATTGCTTCGTCGGGAGTCATCTCAAAGCGCTCAAGATAAAGGTCTTCTTTAATGATTTTCTTCATCTCTGCCTCGATTTTTTCGAGGTCTTCGGGAGTGAACGGAGAGGGAACATCAAAGTCATAATAGAAGCCGTTTTCAATTGAGGGACCGATTGCAAGTTTTGCTTCGGGGAAAAGTCTTTTAACTGCCTGAGCGAGAACATGGGAAGCGGTGTGACGATAGGTGCGTTTGCCGTCTTCATCGTCGAATGTGAGAATTTCAAGCTCGCAGTCCGAATCAAGAGCCGTGCGCAGGTCCTTGACTTCGCCGTTGATTCTGCATACGCAGGCAGCTTTATAAAGTCCCATGCCGAGATCCTTTGCGATTTCCATAGCGGTTATGCCGTTTTCAAATTCCTTAACGGCGCCGCCCTTGAGGGTTACGTTAATCATATAATCAAATCCTTTCTTGGTATTACAAAATAAAAAAGCTCCATCCCGCAAAAACAGGATGAAGCATAGCTCCACGGTTCCACCCGTTATTCCGCATTTCTGCGGCACTCGGCAGCTATAACGCAGCTGATACGGCTTTCCTTGTTTCGGAAGCACTCGGCAGTGGTGATATTTTGCCGGCAATGCCGTCTCTTTCAGCACTTCGGAGAGGCTCTCTGGAAAGCTTTATGCAAAATATCTTCTGCTTCAACGATTTTTTTTATCCGGATTCTTGTTAATATTAGCACTATAAATACATATTGTCAATAGAAAATATTATAAATATGGATAAAAAACTTGACATCGCTCACTTAAAAGTATACTATATCTATAATGGTGTTTATTGTGCCAACTTTTCAAACACCATATATTGAATTTTTAATTACATTATTCATCGCAGACTGCGGGTGCGGAGCGTTGAACCGTTCAAACAGGTCTGCAATCAAAAATTTAAAGAAGGAGGAAAATCAAAAACTATGCAGTTACCCATCTGGGCATTTATTTCTATAATCGTTGCTGCGGTTGTTGCGGTTGTTGTCGCATTCATCCTCGGCGGTTTGAATAGAAAGAAAATTGCAGAAAAGGCTATCGGCTCGGCAGAAAAAGAAGCCAACAGAATTATGAGCGATGCCATTGCCGGAGCAGAAGCCAAAAAGAAAGAAATCGTTCTTGAAGGAAAAGACGAAATCCACAGGCAGCGCACGGAAACAGAAAAAGAGCTTCGGGAAAGAAGAAGCGAAGTTCAGAAGCTCGAAAGGCGTCTCACTCAAAAAGAGGAAAATCTCGATAAGAAGAGCGAAAACCTTGAAAAGAAGGAAGAGGTTCTCAACGGAAAAATCAAGGTCGTTGACGAAAGACTTGAAGAAGTTGAGAGCATCAAAAAGAGCCAGTTCGAAATGCTTGAAAGGATTTCGGGATTTTCAAAGGAGCAGGCAAAGGATTATATCATCAGTCTTCTTGATGATGAACTTGACCACGAAAAAGCGGTCAGGATCCAGGAGGTTGAGCAGAGAACAAAGGATGAAGCAGATCAGCTTGCAAGGCAGATAATCACAACAGCCATTCAGCGCTGCGCCGCAGACCATGCAGCGGAATCAACGGTTTCCGTTGTTGCTCTTCCCAACGATGAAATGAAGGGAAGAATCATCGGCAGAGAGGGCAGAAATGTCCGTGCCATCGAAATGACAACGGGTGTTGATCTTATTATTGACGACACTCCCGAGGCTATTACGGTTTCAAGCTTTGATCCCGTTCGCAGAGAGATCGCAAGGCTCACCCTTGAAAAGCTCATTGCAGACGGCAGAATTCATCCTGCAAAGATTGAAGAAACATACGAAAAGGCCAAAAAAGAGGTTGAAGCAACAATCAAACAGACCGGCGAAAGATCCATGATAGAGGCAGGCGTTAACGGCGTTCATCCCGAAATCGTCAAACTTCTCGGCAAGCTTCGTTACCGCACAAGCTACGGTCAGAATGTTCTTAAGCATTCACTTGAGGTTTCCTATATTGCGGGACTTATGGCATCGGAGCTGGGCTGCGATGTTAAGCTCGCAAAGAGAGCGGGCCTTCTTCACGATATAGGCAAGGCTCTTGACCACGAGATGGAAGGTTCCCATGTTGATCTCGGCGTTGAATTCGCCAAGAGATACAAGGAAAACGACAACGTTCTTCATGCGATAAAGGCTCACCACGGTGAAATCGAAGCGAAGACCATAACCGCAATTCTTGTTCAGGCGGCTGATGCCATTTCGGCTGCAAGACCCGGAGCAAGAAGAGAGGATGTTCAGAGCTATATCAAGCGTCTTGAAAAGCTTGAAGAAATTGCAACCGGTTTTGACGGCGTTGAGCGTTCATTTGCAATTCAGGCGGGCCGTGAAGTCAGAATTATGGTTAAGCCCGAATCGGTCAATGACGATCAGATGGTCCTTCTTGCAAGAGACATTGCAAAGAAGATCGAAGAGAGCATGGAATATCCCGGTCAGATAAAGGTAAATCTCATCAGAGAGAGCCGCACGGTAGATTATGCCAAGTGATTAATAGGGCTGCTGCACTGATGTGTGGCAGCCCTTTTCGGTGCCTTGCAGTGACGATGACGCAGTCAGGCGGAAAAAGAGCCGTATTCAAGCGGCTAACGGATTTGAGGTTAATTTATGAATATACTCGTTATAGGCGATGTTGTTTCGGCTGCCGGGTGCGAATTCCTGCGCAGCGTGCTTCCGGCTTTCAAAAAGGTCAAGAGCATTGATTTGTGCATCGCAAACGGCGAAAATTCAGCCGTAGGCAACGGAATCACCCCTGCTTCGGCAAATTATCTTTTTGACAGCGGAGTTGATTTCATCACAACGGGAAATCATGTTTACCGCCGCAGAGAATTCTATGAAATGCTTGATGAAAGAGAGGATATTATCCGTCCGGCAAACTTTTATAAAGAAAATCCGGGCAGGGGATATTCGGTCATCGACCTCGGCTTCATCAAGGCGGGAATAATCAATCTTTCCGGTGCAGTTTATATGGACAGATGCGAAAATCCGTTCACGGTCATTGATGAGATCCTGCCGGAGCTTTCCGATTGCAAAATCACCCTTGTGGATTTTCACGCAGAGGCAACGGCGGAAAAAAGAGCAATGGGATTTTATCTTGACGGCAGAGTTTCGGCGGTTTACGGCACGCATACCCATGTGCTTACCGCAGATGCGTGTCTTCTGCCGAAGGGCACGGCGTATATTACCGATATAGGTATGACCGGCGTTAAGAATTCGTGCCTCGGAGTTAAGCCCGAAATATCAATCGAGTGGCTCAAAACGGGTATGCCTGCGAGATTTGATCCCGCAGAGGGAGCCTGTATGATGAACGGATGTATTTTTGAAATCGACAATAAAACGGGTAAGGCGTTAAGCGTTGAAACCGTTAATATAGAATAAGGTATTGAATATATGCAGAAACTTCTCAGCCACATGAGGGCGGCTTGTCAGCAATATGATATGATTCAGGATGGCGATAGAATTGCCGTCGGCGTTTCGGGAGGGAAGGATTCTTTGAGCCTTCTTGCTGCAATGGCAGACCTCAGAAAATTTTATCCTGCAAGCTTTGAACTTGTTGCAATCACCATCGACCCGAGATTCGGAAATGTTGACGGCGATTATTCGGCAATTGAAGAGCTTTGCAGAGGATACGGAATTGAATATATCATCAAGCGAACGCAGCTTGCAGAGCTTATTTTCGACATAAGGAAAGAAAGCAACCCGTGCAGCTTATGCGCAAGGATGCGCAGAGGCGCTCTTCATGATGCCGCAAAGGAAGCGGGCTGCAACAAAATTGCGCTCGGCCATCATCTTGATGATGTTGCGGAAACATTTATAATGAATCTTTTTAACGGCGGTACGCTGGACTGCTTTATGCCGGTCACATACCTTTCGAGAAAAGATTTATATATGATAAGGCCGATGATATTCGCCAGAGAGAGCGACTGTGCAAGGGTCGCAAGAAAAGAAAACCTGCCCGTAACGGAGAGCAGATGCCCTGCGGACGGCACAACAGAAAGGCAGGAAGTCAAGGAATTCCTTTCTTCAATGGAGAAGAAATACGGCGATGTCAGAAGCAAAATTCTCGGTGCAATGCAGAGAAAGGAAATAAACGGTTACTAATTCAAAAGAGGTAAGATACTATGAAATATGCGGTTATACTTTATGACGGAATGGCGGATTATCCCGTTCCGGCGCTCGGAGGAAAAACTCCGATGGAGCTTGCAAAAAAGCCCCTTTTTGACGGCCTCGCAAAAAAAGGCAGGGTAGGAATAGTCAGAACGGTTGCCGAGGGACTTAAGCCCGGAAGCGATGTTGCAAATTTAAGCGTTCTCGGCTATGACCCGAAAAAATGCTATACCGGCAGATCACCGCTTGAGGCGGTCAGCATCGGCGTTAAAATGGCGGATGACGATGTTGCTCTTCGCTGCAATGTTGTTACCCTCAGCGACGAAGCAAATTATGAAGACAAAACCATGGTCGATTATTCCGCCGGCGATATTTCAACGGAGGAAGCGGCCGCAATCATAAAGACCGTTCAGGAGCATTTCGGCAATGAAGAATTCACTTTTTACAGCGGCGTAAGCTACCGCCACTGTCTTATCTGCCACAAGGGCACAACGAATCTCGGCAAAATGACTCCTCCCCACGATATTTCTGGCAGGGTAGTCGGAAGCTATCTTTCCGATTCTCCGAATGCTGCAAAGCTTATTGCTATGATGAAAGAAAGCTATGAGCTTCTCAAGGATCATCCCGTAAACAAGAAGCGAATCGCAGAGGGCAAAAGACCCGCCAACTCGATTTGGCTCTGGGGCGAGGGAAGCAAGCCGGCTCTTGATGATTTCAAATCCGTTTACGGCGTTTCGGGAAGCATCATTTCGGCAGTTGATCTTCTTAAAGGTATCGGAATATGCGCCGGAATGAACACTCCCGAAGTTGAGGGCGCAACCGGTTATCTTGACACGAATTTCGAAGGCAAGGCAAACGCCGCCGTTGAAGAATGGAAAAACGGCGTTGATATGGTTTATCTCCATTTTGAGGCTCCCGATGAATGCGGCCACAGAAACGAGCCGGAAAACAAAGTCAGAGCGATTGAGCTTATTGATGAAAAGGTTCTCCCCGTTATTCTCGGCTATCTTGACAGCTGCGGCGAAGATTACAAGGTTATGATTCTTCCCGACCACCCCACACCCATTGTTACAAAGACCCACGCAGGTGATCCTGTTCCGTTTATGATTTATCATAAGAGCGCAGAGGCTGACAGCGGCGTTGAATCTATCAACGAAAACAGCGCAAAGCTGACCGGAGACTATGTTGATTTCGGACCGGGTCTTATGAAAGAGTTTCTTAACAACTGAAAGGAAGAGAAAGATATGAAAACAAAGCTCGGCGGAAAGATGCCGAAAGGCTTCATCGCCTTATGGACAGTTATTACCGCAGCCTATGCGATTTGGATGACTTTCTTTATGAAGGACATCACCCTCGGAATCTATCTCAAAAATCCGTATATCGGCCTTGGAGATCAGGCTTATACCTATCCGTCGGATATTACCGGAATGGCGGGCAAAGAATGGCTCTATTCCGTCTGGGTCGTTATTTCGGTCATTCTTCTTGCTCTTTTCGGTGTTTATATCAAAAAAATGCTTTTCGGAAAAGAGCCTGATAAGGGCATGAAAATCTTCTGCCTCGTCAGCCTTATTCTCGGATTCGTTTTCATCACATGGTACGGAATTTTCGATGTTGACAAAAGAGTTGACGGCGAATTTATTCCGGCAACCTTTATGGATAAGGTAAAATACATAACCGCAAGTATGATCGGCCTTCAGTATCCGTGGCATTTCAAAATGTGGGGAATTTTCGCTTCGGAATCCGTTTTTGTGAATACCCTCTATGTTTTCAGAAAAAATAATTATTATAATCCCGTTAATATTGTGCTCGGTTCTCTCGGAAGCGCTGCAATCTTTATGACGATAAATCTTCCCTCAATGGGCGAAGGCCTTTATCTCAACAGCGCAAGATGCCTCGGCCACTGGGGCGGCGCTCTTCTGTTTGCTGTTCTCTGCGCAGCTCCGCTCGTTCTTTTCCTTTTCAAAAAGACAAGAGAGAAGAATAAGAAATATGCGGTCACATTCGTTATCTTTGCCGCCATTCTTGCCGCCATGCTCGTGCTTCTCGTAACAGTCGGCAAGAGCGCAATGATCGAAAATCTTCCGATGTGGGCAGCTTATGTTGTGCTTTTCCTCATCAACTTTACAAATGTTTTCGAGGATAAGAAAACAGAGGTCAAAGAAACAGTCAAGGCATAATTTTTCACTGTCCCGGCACGGATTTCCGTGCCGGGTATCTGATGGAAAAGCCGTTTTCTGCGGCTGTTCAAGGGCGGATGCCACCGCAGAGAACTTTTCCTTGTTTTGAGCAGAAGCCGAACCGATACGGTTCAACTGTTTCTTGCCTTTAATCAGTTTATGCAGAGATTATATACAAGGATAAAATAAAAAATAAAAAAACTCTTTACAAAGAAAATACTTTGTGATATAATCCTTTTGCACGTGCCCGTTTACTCGGATTCCGGAGCAATCCTCAAAGAGGAATTCACCTGCCGGCTTCTGGGAGCGAGGCAAATATTAAAATGAGGTGAAAATTATGACACAGGCAGAAAAAACCGCAATTATGGCAGAATATGCTACTCACGAGGGCGACACGGGTTCACCCGAAGTTCAGATCGCTGTTCTTACAAAGAGAATCAACGACCTTAACGAGCATCTTAAGATCCACAAGAAGGACCATCACTCAAGAAGAGGACTTCTTATGATGGTTGGTCGCAGAAGAAACCTTCTTGCATATCTTCAGAAGAACGATATTGAGCGTTACCGTTCAATCGTTGCAAGACTCGGTCTTCGTAAATAATTATGCCGGAGCGAGCAGGCAGGATTCATTCCCGCCTGCTTTGTTGCGTTTTTTAATCACGATCTTTCAGGCGTAAAATCGGTTTTAGCAGTGAATCGAGCCTCCGGACCCGGCTTCGGAGATTGGATTTATTGCTAAACCGGAACGCCTGCAGAAATAAAATTTCAGAGAGGTAAAATTATGTTTTTTGAAGCTTTCAAAAAGTACGAAACAGAAATTGCCGGCAGACCTTTGGTTGTTGAAGTCGGCAAAATGGCTCAGCTTGCAGGCGGCTCCTGCCTTGTTCGCTATGGCGAAACCAACGTTCTCTGCACGGCTACAATGGCTCCCAAGCCCCGTGAAGGCGTTGATTTCTTCCCTCTTTCGGTTGATTACGAAGAGAAGCTTTATTCAGTAGGCAGAATTCCCGGCTCATTCCAGCGCCGTGAAGGCAAGGCAACCGAAAAGGCTACCCTTGCTTCAAGAGTTATTGACAGACCCATCCGTCCTCTTTTCCCCAAGGATATGAGAAACGATGTCGGCGTTGTTGCAACGGTTATGTCCGTCGACCCCGACTGCGAGCCCGGCATTACGGCTATGCTCGGCGTTTCGGTTGCTATTTCAATTTCCGAAATTCCCTGGGACGGCCCCATTTCCGGCGTTGTTGTAGGCCTTGTTGACGGTCAGTATGTTATCAACCCCACTCTCGAGCAGAGAGAAAAGAGCGAAATGTATGTAACGGTTGCATCAACAAGCGATCTTGTTGCGATGATCGAAGCCGGTGCAAACGAAATATCCAACGAGGATATGTATGAAGGCATCATGTTCGCACATAAGGAAAATCAGAGAATCGTTGAATTCATCAATCAGATCAAGGCTGAATGCGGCAAGGAAAAGGTTGATTTCCCCTCAAACGATCCCGATCCCGAAATGTATGAAGCAATCAAGGATTTTGCAATCGAAGATATCAGATTTGCTCTTGATACAGATGATAAGAGAATCCGTGATGACCGCCTTAAACCCGTTTATGATAAGGTTCACGAGAAATTCGACGAAATCTATCCCGAGATGGAAGTTAAGATTGAAGAATGTCTCTATAAAGTTCAGAAGTATGTTGTCCGCCGCTGGCTTCTTGATGACGGCAAGCGTGTTGACGGCAGAGGAATCAACGAAATCAGACCTCTTAATGCTGAAGTTGACCTTCTTGACAGAGTTCACGGCTCCGGTATGTTCACCAGAGGACAGACACAGGTCCTTTCGGTTACAACGCTCGGCCCCATGAGCGATGCACAGCTTCTTGACGGACTTGATGAGGAAGAAAGCAAGCGCTATATGCACCACTATAATTTCCCCTCATATTCAGTCGGCGAAACAAAGCCCAGCAGAGGCCCCGGCAGAAGAGAAATCGGCCACGGCGCTCTTGCAGAGCGTTCGCTCGTTCCCGTTCTTCCTTCAGTTGAAGAATTCCCCTACACGATCCGTGTTGTTTCCGAGGTCCTTTCATCAAACGGCTCAACCTCGCAGGGATCAGTCTGCGGCTCAACCCTTTCTCTTATGGCAGCAGGCGTTCCCATCAAGGCTCCCGTTGCAGGTATCTCCTGCGGACTTATCACCGAGGGTGACCGCTTCATGACTATGGTTGATATTCAGGGCCTTGAAGATTTCTTCGGCGATATGGACTTCAAGGTTGCCGGCACAAAGAAGGGCATAACCTCAATTCAGATGGACCTTAAGGTGCACGGACTTACTCCCGCTATCATCAAAGAAGCTCTTGAAAAGACTTATAAAGCACGCTGCTATATCATTGATGAAATTATGACTCCCGTTATTGCCGAGCCCCGCAAGGAGCTTTCAAAGTGGGCTCCCAAGATGCTCACAACAAAGATCGATCCCGAAAAGATCGGCGATGTTATCGGTAAACAGGGTAAGGTTATTCAGAAGATCTGCGCAGAATGCAACTGCAAGATCGATGTTCAGGAGGACGGCAGCATCTTTGTTTCGTCAACAAGCATTGACGATGCAAAGAGAGCGCTCTTCATTGTTGACACAATTGCAAACGGCCCCGAGGTCGGCTCTGTTTATACCGGCGTTGTTACCCGCCTTATGAGCTTTGGCGCATTCGTTGAAATTGCTCCCGGCGTTGAGGGAATGGTTCATATCAGCCATCTCGATGTTAAGAGAACAGAAAAGGTTGAAGATGTTGTAAATGTTGGCGATGAGGTCATCGTTAAGGTTCTTCCCAAGGATGACCAGGGCAGACTCAATTTCTCCCGCAGAGAAGCTCTTATTGAGGTTAAGGGTCTTGTTCCCGAAAACACCATCTCCGATGCCCCCAGAAAGCCCGCTCCCAGAAGAGATTTCAGAGGCGAAAGAGGCGGCAGAAACAGAAGAGAAGACTGA